>JBAQJL010000115.1:0-104559 GCA_049300295.1 Xanthobacteraceae bacterium | reverse complement strand
AGATCGAACTGGCCGAGGATCTTGTTGTCGGCCGCCATCTCGCGCTCGCCCTGGAACACGCGGATCGTCACCGCGGTCTGGCCGTCTTCGGCCGTGGAGAACACCTGGCTCTTCTTGGTCGGGATCGTGGTGTTGCGGTCGATCAGCCGGGTGAACACGCCGCCCAGCGTCTCGATGCCGAGCGACAGCGGCGTGACGTCGAGCAACAGCACGTCCTTGACGTCGCCTTGCAGCACGCCGGCCTGGATCGCCGCACCAATCGCAACCACCTCGTCGGGGTTTACGCCCTTGTGCGGCTCCTTGCCGAAGAACTGCTTCACGACTTCCTGCACCTTCGGCATGCGCGTCATGCCGCCGACCAGAACAACCTCGTTGATCTCGGCCGCGGACACGCCGGCGTCCTTGAGCGCCTGCCGGCACGGATCGATCGTCTTCTGAATGAGGTCGTCGACCAGCGCCTCGAACTTGGCGCGGGTGAGCTTCATGGTCAGATGCTTCGGCCCCGAGGCGTCCGCCGTGATGAACGGCAGATTGATCTCGGTCTGCGTCGTCGAGGACAGCTCGATCTTAGCCTTTTCGGCGGATTCCTTGAGCCGTTGCAGCGCCAGCTTGTCGCGGCGCAGATCGATGCCCTGCTCCTTCTGGAATTCGTCGGCCAGATAGTTGACCAGGCGCATGTCGAAGTCTTCGCCGCCGAGGAATGTATCGCCGTTCGTCGACTTCACCTCGAACACGCCGTCGCCGATTTCCAGAATCGAAACGTCGAACGTGCCGCCACCGAGGTCATAGACCGCGATGGTCCCGGTCTTCTGCTTGTCGAGACCGTAAGCAAGCGCGGCTGCGGTCGGCTCGTTGATGATGCGCAGGACTTCCAGGCCGGCGATCTTGCCGGCATCCTTGGTGGCTTGGCGCTGTGCGTCGTTGAAATACGCGGGAACGGTGATCACCGCCTGCTCGACCTTGGAGCCCAGATAGGCTTCAGCGCTCTCCTTCATCTTCTGCAGGATGAAGGCTGAAATCTGCGAGGGCGAATAGGTCTTGCCTTCGACCTCGACCCAGGCGTCACCGTTAGAGGCGCGCGAAATCTTGTAGGGGACGAGCTTCTTGTCCTTCTCCACCATCGGGTCGTCGTAGCGCCGACCGATCAGGCGCTTGACCGCGAAAATCGTGCGCTCCGGATTGGTCACCGCCTGGCGCTTGGCCGGCTGGCCGACCAGACGCTCACCCTCGTCGGTAAAAGCGACGATCGACGGCGTCGTCCGCATTCCCTCGGCATTCTCCAGAACCTTCGGCGTGTTGCCTTCCATGACGGCGACACATGAATTCGTGGTCCCCAAATCAATACCAATGACCTTAGCCATGGCTGTTAATCCTCTTCTTTCTCGGCAGGTCGGGCAGGCCCAAAGGCACCCTCAATCCGACCCCCATTTAGCCTCACATCGCCCAGCAAGTCCGGGCGATTACCCTTGGCTCATATAGGAGGGCGTGATCGGCCCGCAAGGCAGCAATGCCGATGCATGGCCCTTTACTCGACGATCGGGGCTGGGCCATCGGCGCACATCGGAGCGCCGGGTCCGGCATCGCGGTGAGGGTCTCTTAACAGTGTCCGGCACGAGCGCCCAACAACACTGCCGCGCTAGCTGGCCATTAAGGAAAGGCTGGCAGTGATGCCCCGGACGAAGGGCGGCAGCCTGTGAGCGGCCGGACACGGCGCCAGAACGCCCGCCCTTGCTCGGGGAGACGTAATGCGCGTCGGCAAAGTCGAAAAATTCGGCGCCGCGAAGATCGAAGCGCCCGCACAGGCGGCGGCCGTCGAGGATCCGGTTCGCCGCCTGCTGGAAGTATTGCCGCGTCCGATCCGCTTTCTTGGCGTCGGCGGGCTTGGCCTCATTACCGACCTCGCGGTGTTCACCGCCATCATCGGATACGGCGTGCCTCCGCTCACGGCGCGGCTTGTCTCGCTGGCCGTGGCGACGCTGATCACCTGGAGGCTCAACCGGGCACTGACCTTCGACCGTAGCGGCCGCCGGCCGACCGATGAAGCCATGCGCTACACGGCCGTCGCCGCGGCGGCGCAAGCGGTGAGCTACGCGGTCTTTGCCGCGCTCGTCGTCACCGTATTCCGCGCCATCCCGCAGCTCGCAGTGCTGTGCGGCGCGGCCACCGGGGCCGCCGTCTCCTACTCGGGTCAAATCCTGTTCGCCTTCCGGCCGCACCGGCCGGTCGAGCCCGACTGATCGCCGCGCCATGAAAACCGACACCAGCACCGACACCGATGTATTCGTGATCGGGGCGGGGCCAGCCGGCCTGACGGCGGCCTACTGCCTCGCCAAGGAGGGCCGCTCGGTTATCACGATTGAGCGCGATCCGGTCTATGTCGGCGGCATCAGCCGCACGGTTGAATACAAGGGCTTTTTGTTCGATATCGGCGGCCACCGCTTCTTCTCCAAATCGAAGGAGGTCGTGGCGCTCTGGCAGGAACTCCTTCCCGACGATTTCATTACCCGGCCGCGGCTGTCGCGCATCTATTACAACGGCAAATTCTTCTCCTACCCGCTCAAGGCGTTCGAAGCGCTGCTCAAGCTCGGCGTCTTCACCAGCGTGGCATGCCTCGCCTCCTACGCTCGTGCGAAGTTCAGCCCCATGGCGCAGCCGCGCACGTTCCATCAGTGGGTGCGCAATCAGTTCGGCGAACGGCTGTTCCAGATCTTCTTCAAGACCTACACCGAGAAGGTCTGGGGCATGTCGTGCGATGAGATTTCCGCTGATTGGGCGGCGCAGCGCATCAAGGGCCTCGACCTCGCCACTGCCATCGTCAATGCGCTGACGCGCTCGTTGCGGCTACGCCGCAAAGCGGGCCCCGGCGGCGATACCGTCAAGACGCTGATCGAGAGCTTCCAATATCCGCGCAAGGGCCCCGGCATGATGTGGCAGGCAGCGGCTCGCAAAATCCGAGGGCTCGGCGGCCGCATCCTGATGGGCCGCGAGCTGGTGGCGCTCGACTACGATACTGACAAGCAGCGCTGGCACATCGAGGTCGCGCTCGAAGACGGCAGCCGCGAAAGCTACTCGGCACGCGATGTTGTCAGCTCGGCGCCGCTGCGCGAACTGGTCGAGCGTATCAAGCCGACGCCGATCTCGCTGTTGCACGCCCGCGCGCTGCGCTACCGCGATTTCCTTACCGTCGCGCTGATGGTGCGCAAAGGCGAAACATTCCCCGACAACTGGATTTACATCCACGACCCGAGTGTGAAGGTCGGCCGCGTCCAGAACTTCCGCTCCTGGTCGCCCGAAATGGTGCCCGCGGGCATGAGCTGCCTTGGCCTCGAATATTTCTGCTTCGAGGGCGACGGTCTGTGGAACGCACCGGACAGCGAGCTCATCGCGCTGGCCAAGAAGGAAATCGCACAGATCGGTCTTATTGGTGCCGACGACGTGGTTGACGCCTGCGTCGTGCGCCAGGCCAAGGCCTATCCGGTCTACGACGAAGACTACGCTGACAACATCGCCGTCATCCGGCGGGACCTCGAAGGCAGTTATCCGACGCTGCACGTGGTCGGCCGCAACGGCATGCACCGCTATAACAATCAGGACCACGCGATGATGACGGCGATGCTGACCGCACGCAACATCATCGCCGGTGCGCGGTTCTACGACATCTGGAACGTCAACGAAGACGCCGAATATCACGAGGCGGGCGAGTCCGGCGTCCAGGATGCGCTCGACAGCGTCCGGCGCGTTCCCGAAAAAGCCGACGCAGATCGAGCCGCATAGCTGCTGCGGTTTTTCTCCGGAGCGCTCGATTGCGGCGGGAGCTGGAGCCCTAACGAACTGCTGTCATTGGCCGGAGCAGCTCGTATTCCGATTCGTCATCCGAGTGCGGGTCGGGATGCGCTGCGTGGGGCCGGCGCCGTTCGGCGAATGCAATGACGTTGCGCTCCTCGCTCGCGATCGGGACAGCGAGAGCTTCGGGCGGGAGCGCAGAACGAACCGTCTCGCGGAGTTTGCTGCGCCACGCGCCGATCTGGCGCCAGAACGTCACCGCGACCAACAGATCATCGGTGTACTCTTTTATCTGACGCCGGCCGTAGTTTTTGACGATTGACGAGCGCAAGTCCTCTGGGAGCAAATTCCAATCATCCCAGCATGCCGGGATGCTGCGCGTCGCTGTAGCGGCTCCGCAACAGACGCACTCACGAACCCTGGTGCGCGACGCACCGGAATTTCCCGCAACCATGAAACGCCACCCCACGCCACAACTCTTGCACCATCATTGCGCCTGAGCTGTGCACGGCGAGCAAGGCGTGTTCGCGCGCTATCCACAAGACTTTGGATTCCGCGCAACCTAAAAAGCGTGTTGTCGCGGCGGGTTACGACCCTTGATGGCGATTCTGTCCCGCGCGTCGCCATCGCCTGCGCAGTAGCCACAGCGCCGTACCGCAATGCCGGGCCGCTCGCGCGGCACGATGCCTCGATCGGAGTTTTGCCCGAGAGACCGGGTTGCGCCACAATGCGGGCCTGCGGCAAAGCAAAGATAAAGATAGTGGCGCGCGATACCCCGCAGAGTGGTAAAATACGATGATGCCGGCCGGTAAAACGGCGTTGGATATACAGCCCGCCGCGGCTCCGGGGTCGGGCGGTCTGCGGCTTTACCCGGGCTATCTTGACCGCGGCGCGCAGATGGCGTTGGTCGCCGCATTGGAGCAGATTTTTGCAGCGGCGCCGCTGTTTACGCCCCGCATGCCGAAGTCGGGCTGGCCGATGTCGGTGCGGATGTCCAATTGCGGTCCGCTCGGCTGGATCACCGATGAGGCGGGCTACCGCTATGAACCCAACCATCCCGTCACCAAACAGGCTTGGCCGCCGATGCCCGATGTGCTGATTGCGGCGTGGAATGAGCTCGGCGGTTACCGCTTTCCCCCGCAAGCGTGTCTGATCAATTTTTACGGCGAGGCGGCAAAGATGGGGCTGCATCAGGATCGCGACGAAGAGGATTTCGATGCGCCGGTCGTCTCGCTGTCGCTCGGCGATTCCTGTTTGTTTCGAATCGGCGGACCTAAACGCAGCGATCCCACCCGTTCGTTGCGATTGAGCTCCGGCGACGCGCTGGTGCTTGCCGGCAACGATCGGCTTGCGTTCCACGGCGTCGACCGCATCTATCCGGGTACGTCAACTGTGCTTGCGCAGGGCGGCAGGATCAATTTGACGCTGCGCCGGGTCACGCGCCCCGGCACCGAGGTTTCATTTCGGGCGGGCGATAGCGGAGACTCTCCGGCATGACGATTCGCAATATCGGATTCATCGCCCGCGGCGCATTTGCCGCCGCGCTCGCGCTCTTGATGCTCACCCCACCCGCGCTGTGCGCCGAGCCTGCCGCGCCCGCCGCTGTGGTTTTCCCGGTTGGATCGCGGGTCGGCCTCGTTCCGCCACCCGGCATGGTGGCGAGCAAGACGTTTCCGGGTTTCATGGATCCGGAAAAGAACGCCGGCATCGTCATTCGCGTGATGCCCCCCAATGCCTATCCGGCGATGAAAGAGTCGCTCACAGACGATACGCTGAAAAAGCAAGGTCTCACGGTAGTGAACCGCGACACGATGCAGCTTGCCATCGGCAAGGCCGATCTTGTCGTAGGTAACGAGCTTTCGCCCGACAAGAAGCCGTTCCGCAAGTGGCTGCTGCTGGTGTCGACCAACGATCTGACCGCTGCGGTCAGCGTTCAGGCCCCGGCAGACGACAGCGTCTACTCGGACGCGGCGGTTCGTACCGCGCTAGCCAGCCTGACGCTGCGAGCGAAGGTGCCCGACACCGACTATCTCCAGGTACTGCCCTTCAAGGTCGGAGATACAGCCGGCTTTCACATCGGCAATGTCATTCCGGGACGGGCGCTGATGTTGATCGACGCGCCGGATTACCCGCACATGATCGCAACCAATGGACTGCCCGAATATGAATTCAACGCCCGCTTCATCGTGACGGCGGCGCCGGGCGGCCCAAGTGACCCGAACCAGCGCGCCAATCTGGCGCACGACGCATTCAACAGCATCGATGGCATCAAAGACAAACAAGTCACGATGGCCGAGCCTGTGCGCATCAATGGTCAGGAAGCATTTGAAACCGTTGCATCCGCCAAGGATGTTTCCACCGGCGCCAATCTGATGGTGGTGCAGTGGCTGCGTTTCGGCGGCGGCGCATTTTTGCAAATGATCGGCGTGTCGCGCGCCGAGATTTGGGACAAGGAATTGCCTCGGCTGCGCGCGATCCGCGATGGCATCGCGTTTAAATAAGATCGCCAGCAGCTATATTCTGGCGTTGTCGTTGGTGGCAGACGTTGGCGCCGACTTCGGGCCGCCCTTGGACACCCCAACCAGAGCCGGGCGCAGAACGCGGTCGCCGATCATGTAGCCGGGCTGCACCACCTGGACGACATGGCCGGCCGGCACCGACGCGTCGGGGACTTCGTAAATCGCCTGATGCAGATTGGGGTCGAATTTCTCGCCCTGCGGCGCGAAGTGGCGCACGCCGTTCTTTTCCAGCGCCTTCAATAGCTCGCGCTCGGTCAACTCCACGCCGTCGATCAGCGCCGTCACCGCAGCTTGCGCGCTCTGGCGTGCTTCCGGCGACACCGCATCGAGCGCGCGTCGCATGTTGTCGGCGACACCGAGCAGGTCATGAGCAAACGAAGTGATGCCGCGCGACTGCGCGTCGGCAACCTCGCGGGCGGTGCGCTTGCGCAAATTGTCCATGTCGGCAAGCGTGCGCAGGAGCCTGTCTTTCAGCTCCGCGGCAAGCGCCGCCTGATCGCCTTCCGGGGCCGGCCCAGCCGCAGCCGGCGCCGGATCGGCCGCAGCGGCGCCGTCGCCGGTCTGGGCCGCCTCGTCCTCGCGAGCGGACTGTTTCGTCATAGCCTTGTTTTCCCCTTCTTGATGCCCCGGATATCAGGGTTGGGAGGGGAAAAATCAAGCGATGGGCCGATTTTCGGCGTTCATAGAGGCCCTTAGCGACCGGTTAGCAGCCTGCTCACCACCTTGGCGGTGTAATCCACCATCGGAACGATTCGGGCGTAGTTGAGCCGGGTTGGCCCGATCACCCCCAGAACGCCGACGATCTGGCCGGATGCGTCGTGATATGGCGCCACGATGGTCGACGAGCCGGACAGCGAGAATAGCTTGTTCTCCGAGCCGATGAAGACACGCACACCCTCGGCTTGCTCTGCCCGGCCGAGGAGGTCGATCACCTCGCGGCGTGTTTCCAGGTCGTCGAACAGCAGCCGGACACGTTCCAGGTCGGCCAGCGCCCGCAGGTCGTCGAGCAAATGCGCTTGGCCGCGCACGATCAACTTGCGTTCGTCGCTTTCGCCGCCTGACCAGCTCGCCAGACCCGCGGCGACGATTTTCTGGGTGAGCGCATCGAGCTCTGCTTTGCCTTCCTTGAGCTTAGTCTCGATTTCAGACTTGAGCTCGTCGAGCGTGCGACCGCGGATGCGCGCATTGACGAAATTGCCGGCCTCGATCAGCGCCGACGCCGGCAGGCCGGCCGGGAGATTGAGGACCCGATTTTCGACCTGCCCATCCTCACCGACCAGGATGACGAGCGCGCGCGCCGGTTCGAGCTGGACAAATTCGACGTGCTTTAATCGCGGGTTCGCTTTCGCGGTCAGCACAACGCCGGCAGCGCGGCTCAAGCCCGAGAGCAGGCCCGACGCCTCGGTCAGCACCGCTTCGACGGATTTCGGCTGGCCAGATGCTGCGACCTGCGCCTCGATGGCTTTGCGGTCTTGTTCGGTGAGATCGCCGATCTGCATCAGCGCATCGACGAAGAAGCGCAGCCCCAATTCGGTCGGCAGCCGGCCCGCGGAGGTGTGCGGCGCATAGACGAGGCCGAGCTGCTCCAGATCGGACATGACATTGCGCACCGACGCCGGCGACAGCGTCATCGGCAGAATGCGCGACAAATTGCGTGAGCCCACGGGCTCTCCGGTCGCCAAATAGCTCTCGACGACCTGGCGAAAGATTTCGCGCGAACGCTCGTTGAGCTGGGCGAGACCCAGCTGGTTCGCGGCGAGCGGAATGTCATGGCTGGTCACGGCTGCCCTCGCTGATGCGAGCCTGCATATAATATCACTCCGCGGCCGCCATGGCGCGCGGCGCCGCGCGTATCAGCCCCATCAAGTTGCCCACGGGGCCGAAATCCTCCAGGTGCTCAACCGCATCGATCACGGCCGCGATATTGGCATCCGGCAGCACGCCGCGCGCATAGGTGCGGAATTTCTGCGCGATCTGAGTGCGCGACAGCGGGTTCTCGAATGAACCGAGCGGATGCTCGCAACGCAATGACACCGTCTCGCCAGCTGCCATCTCGATATCGATTTTGGCTTGCGAACCCTCGACCGAGTCATCTCCGTAGGCCTCGACCCGTTCGGCCGCGAAGCGCCGCAGTTCGGGATCGTCGTAACGGCCGGGCTCGAACTGCGCCAAGGTGAGCGCGCGATCTCGCAGGATCACCGCGGCCGTGTAATGCGCCGACAGCAGCGCTTCGAATTTGCCTTTGTAGGTGCCGAAGCCGCCATGCATCTTGTAGGCGCCTGGACTGAGCCCGACGCGGACCTTGCGCACCTTGGCGAACTCGACCTGGTGAAGCTCCAGGATGTCGAACAACGCCGTCGCCATACCCTGGATGAGCGACGCCGACGGCCACAGCCGCATCGCGATCTGCTCCAGCTCCCAGTGCTGACCAAGTCCTGCCGTCGCAGCGTCCGGCAGGCCGCCATCCACATAGGCATTGTAGAGGCCGCCGTCCTTGGCGGTGAGAAACTCGCGCGTGGCGACGAATTGCTGCTGCGCCAGGAGCGCGCCCATCAGGCCCGACAAGGCGCCGCGGCACTGGTGGAATTTCACCGTGGGCGTGCCCCAGGCGGCGAACGTGCCGGCCGCCTGGCTGCCGGCGAGCCCGAATGCCCGCGCCATCGTGTCGGCATCAAAGGACAGCAGCCGGCCGACAGCCGCCGCTGCACCGAACGGACCGAGGATGCCGGGTCCGTGCCAGCCGCGGGCACGAAATTTCGGATAATCGAGACCAAGACCGATCCGTGTCGTCACCTCGCAGCCGGCGGCGAGCGCCGTGAGCAGATCGCGGCCGGAACGGCCATCGCGCTCCGCAATGGCCAGGGCCGGCGGCACGACTTCGGGCGTGATGTGGGTCAGCGTCGGCCGATAAACGTCGCACATGGTGACTGCGGTGACGAGGTAGGCGTTGAACAGTGTTGCGCCGGCAAGCGACAGCGATCCCCCACCCAGCACGCTTGCCTCACGGCCCTGCGCCAGCGCGGCCGCAAACGCCGCGACTTGGCCGGTCTCTTCACCCAGACGGCCGGCGACCGCGCAGGCCAGCGCGTCGAGCAGCAGGTTCTTGCAATGCTGGCGGGCGCGATCGGGAAGATCGTCATAGCGCAGCGTGGCGGCGAATTTCGCCAGCACTTGTGTCACTTCGGTTGCCATACCGGTCTCCCCGCGGCCTATGCCCTTGTGGCGACCATATCAGAACGCCTAAAAGCGTGCGCTCCGCCCTTGCCGGCCGCCTGGACGGCGCCGGTCCGCGGGATAGTGAGGAGTTGCGCATGCGGCCAAGCCGCCGACAGCCCGATGAGTTGCGCCCGGTATCGCTGGAGCGCAGCGTGGTGAAATTCGCCGAGGGCTCCTGCTTCGTGAAATTTGGCGAGACCCACGTGCTGGTCACCGCCACGCTGGAGGATCGCCTGCCGCCCTGGCTCAAAGGCCAAGGACGCGGCTGGATTACGGCCGAATACGGCATGCTGCCGCGCGCTACGCTGGAGCGCACGCGGCGCGAGGCGTCGGCTGGCAAGCAGAGCGGACGCACTGTGGAAATTCAGCGGCTGATCGGCCGTTCGCTGCGCGCGGTGGTCGATCTCAAGGCACTCGGCGAACGCCAGATCACCGTCGACTGCGACGTCATTCAGGCCGATGGCGGCACCCGCACGGCTTCGATCACCGGCGCGTGGATTGCGCTCTACGACTGCCTCGCCTGGATGAAGACGCGGCAGATGATCGAGACTGAAGTTTTGCGCGACCACATCGCGGCGATCTCTTGCGGCATCTGCGGCGGCGTGGCGGTGCTCGATCTCGATTACGCCGAGGATTCGCAAGCCGAAACCGACGCCAATTTTGTCCTCACCGGCTCCGGCAACATTGTCGAGGTGCAGGCCACCGCCGAAAAAGTTCCGTTTTCCGAAGAACAGTTGACCGCACTCTTAGGGCTCGCTCGCAAAGGCGTGACGAAGCTCGTCGACCTGCAGAAGATGGCGTGCGGGTAAGCGTGTGTCGCACCCTACCGGGCATCGAAAACTTACCGGAAAGCTCGTTATCGCGACGCATAATCCCGGCAAGCTCGCCGAAATGCGCGAACTGCTTGCGCCCTACGGCATCGACGCCATCTCTGCGGGTGAACTCAAGCTTCCCGAACCGGACGAAACCGGAATGAGCTTTCGCGAGAATGCGCGCATCAAGGCAGAGGCCGCCGCCACGGCGTCCGGATTGCCGGCATTCTCGGATGATTCCGGACTTGCGGTTGACGCACTCGATGGCACGCCGGGTATCTATTCAGCGCGATGGGCCGGCGCCGATAAGAATTTTCCGCGCGCCATGGAGACGATCGAGCAGAAACTGGGCGCGCGCGGCGCTACAACGCCCGAGCGGAGGAAAGCACAATTCGTCTCCGCGCTCTGCGTCGCCTGGCCGGACGGACACGCCGAGGAGTTCGAAGCGCACGTCGATGGCACGCTGGTCTGGCCGCCGCGCGGCGACCAAGGCTTTGGTTACGATCCGATGTTCTTGCCCGACGGCCACACACGGACGTTCGGCGAAATGCCGAGCGAAGAGAAACATGGCCTGCCGCCGCGCGGCAAAGGGTTGTCACATCGCGCCCGCGCCTTCGTGAAACTCGCGGAGGCTTGCCTTGAACACCAGTGAAGCGGACGACAAGAAATTCGGCGTCTACATTCACTGGCCGTTCTGCCTGTCGAAGTGTCCGTATTGCGACTTCAACAGCCATGTGCGGCGCGAGCCGATCGATGAGCCGCGCTTTCTGCGGGCGTTTCACAAGGAAATCACGGCGGTCGGCGCGCGGAGCCGCGGCCGAACCGTATCCACGATCTTTTTCGGCGGCGGCACGCCGTCGCTGATGCAGCCGGCAACGATTGCGGGCGTGCTCAATTCGATCGCGCGGCAATGGCGCGTCGCCGACGATGCCGAGATAACGCTTGAAGCCAACCCGACCAGCGTCGAAGCGGAGCGCTTTCGCGGCTATCGCGCGGCCGGCGTCAACCGGGTCTCGCTTGGCGTGCAGGCGCTCGACGACCGCGCGCTCGCCGAACTTGGGCGGTTGCACACCGCGCGCGAGGCGCTGGACGCCGTTGCGGTGGCGCGTTCAGTGTTCGAGCGGTTCTCGTTCGATCTGATTTATGCGCGGCCCGGCCAGACTCCGACCGCATGGGCGAGCGAGCTGAAGCGCGCTTTGGCCGAAGCCGGCGAGCACCTGTCGCTTTATCAGCTCACCATCGAGCCGGACACGCCGTTCTACGCGCTGCACACCGCCGGCAAGCTTAAAACGCCCGACGAAGAGACCGCGCGTGCGCTCTACGATACGACGCAGGAGGTTTGCGCTGCGCGTGATTTGCCGGCCTACGAGATCTCCAATCATGCGCGGCCGGGCGCCGAGTGCCGGCACAATCTCGTCTATTGGCGCGGCCACGAATATGCGGGCATCGGACCGGGCGCGCACGGCCGGCTCGATATCGACGGCGATCGGCACGCCATCGTCACCGAAAAACGGCCCGAGCTGTGGCTTGCACGCGTCGAGTCGCATGGCGACGGCATCGTCACCGACGAGGTGCTGACCCGCGAGGAAATGTGCGACGAGTTCTTGTTGATGGGGCTTCGCCTCGCCGAGGGCATTGCGCTTGATCGCTACGCCGAGCTCGCGGGTCGCCCGCTCGATCCGGAGCGTATCGCCGCACTGCACCAGCATGGTCTCATAGAGACAACGCCCGCCGGGCGTCTACGCGTCACCCTGCCGGGCTTTCCGGTGCTGGACGCCGTGGTCGCCGATCTGGCGGCGTAAACGGTTACAGCCGCTCGTTCTTGAGCCGCGTCGCCAGAAAATCGATGAACAGTTGCGTACGCGCCGGCAGCACGCGTGTTGCCGGCCAGACCGCGTGAATGACAACGGGCGGCGGCTCAAAGCGCGTCAGCAGCAACTCGATCTTGGCGGCGTCGGCCAGCGCACGGACCTGCCAGAGCGGCGCGCTGGCGATGCCGAGCCCCTCCACGGCCGCCGCGTTCGCCGCCATGGCGCCGCTGGTGGCGAAGCGTCCACCGACTTTGACGGTCTTGATCCGCTCATCGGTCTTGAACGGCCAGGCGTTGGCGTCGCGTGCGGCGGTGCGCACGATGCACTGATGATTTTTGAGATCATCCGGGCGGCGCGGCCGGCCGTACGCGGCGAGGTAGCTCGGCGCGGCAAACACGACGCGCCGCGACGTCGCAAGCAGCCGTGACTTGAGACTTGAATCCGGAAGGTCGCCGATACGGACGGCGAGATCGAAGCCTTCGCCGATCAAATCCACATAGGCATCGGTCAGATCGAGATCGACTTCGACGCGCGGATGTGCCGCCAGAAACGCAGGCAGATGCGGCACGATATAAAGCGGAGCAAACGCGGACGACGCCGTGAGGCGCAGAACTCCGCTTGCTTCCGCGCGGCGGTTCGCGGCCTCAAGCTTGGCCGCGTCGATGTCGGCGAGCGCGGCACTCAGCCGGCGGAACAGCGCAAGGCCGGCATCGGTCGGATTGGAACGGCGCGTCGTGCGCCGGATCAGCTCGACGCCGACCTCATGCTCCAGCGCCGCCAGCGACCGGCTGACCGATTGCAGCGATCGTCCAAGCTGGTTCGCCGCCGCCGTGAGGCTGCCCTTTTCGACTGTGGCGACCAAGGCTTGATAATCCTCAATCCGATCCAAGGCGATTCTCCCGGTAATCGGAAGAATATATCATAATTTGCGCATATTATCACGGCTGCAAATTCGGCCTATGTGCGGACCTGTAGAAGCAATTTGTCGGACAGGAGCAGCGAATGCCCCGCGCATTCACCAAAATAGCGTTCTCGCCCGCCGTCAAAGCGGCGCAGACGCGCTACGGCAGCCGCGAGCTGGGGGAGCTGACGGAGAACAGAGAGCCGGCGCGCGACCGCCTCAACACCGATCTTGCCGCTTATATCGGCGCCGCCGACAGTTTCTTCATCGGTACCGCGAGCCGTGATGGCTGGCCACACATGCAGCACCGCGGCGGACCGCCCGGCTTTCTCAAGGTGCTCGACGACCGCACGCTGGCGTTCGCCGACTTCGCCGGCAACAAGCAGTACATCACCACCGGAAATCTTTCGGAGAACGATCGCGTGATGCTGTTCATCATCGACTACGAGCGCGGACGACGTCTGAAGATCTGGGGCCGTGCGCGCATCATGGATGACGATCCGGCATTATTCCGGTGCACGAGCGACCCGGACTATCCGGCAGAGGTCGAGCGCGTTATCCGCATCGACATCGCGGCCTGGGATCTCAACTGCCGCCAGCATTTTCCAAAGTTGTATCGCGCGCGCCCGGCGGCCTCGCAATGACGCGCAAAATGCGCGCTAAATTCCCGAATTGCCAAAACTGCGGGGCGGCGGCGATATCGTCTGCGGCCCCGAGCGGGTGACGCGCAGCACCGCAAGTCCGCGCTGGTTGGTGCCGTTCGGTAGAAAACGGAACAGGCCGTCAATGCCGGTAAAGCCCGACGCATTGGTGAGGATCTGCGGCGAGAACCGCACCTGCGGGTCGGGCTGGGTTTTCACCAGCGCGGCGACGAGCGCGACCGCGTCATAGGCAAGCGTCGCGGTGCGCACCGGATCCTTGTTGAAGCGCTGCCGATAACGGGTGGAGAAGCTCCGATATCCGGCGGCATCCGGGGCCGCATAGACCCCGCCGTCGAGCGCGGGCATCGCGTAGATGCGCGGATCGTCCCACAGTCCTGTACCGAGAAGCTGGATGCGCTTGTTATTCATGCCATCGGCCGTGAGCATCTGGACCACGCCGGGGACCGCATCGCCGCCATCGGGGATGAACAGCGCGTCGGCGCGCGCCGCGGCCTGCGCCACCGCCCGCACCGGCGCCGCCATGCCGGCATTGTCGTGCGGATAGTGTTCAAGCGCGACGATCTGGCCATTGTGGCGCGCGACGTCTTGCCTGAATGCCGCTTCGACCACGGTGCCATACGGATTGCTCGGCACCAGCGCGGCGAACGAACGTTTACCGGTCGAACTCGCATATTGAACGATGCGTTCGACATCGGACTCCGGCAAAAAGCTCAGCAGATAGACGCCGGGCGAGGCCACATTGGCGTCGGTCGAGAACGCAATGACCGGGATGTTACGCTGTCGCGTGAGCTGACCGACAACATTGACCGATTGCGCAAACAGCGGACCAAGGATGATCTGTGCGCCCTGGTCGAGCGCCTGCTGGGCGACGATTCGGGCCGTGTCGGTATTGCCGGCATCGTCCTGCACCAGGAGCTGGATGTTCGGTGAATTGAATTCGGCCAGCGCCATCTCGGCGGCATTGCGCATCGCCTCGGCGGCGAGCCCGGCGTTGCCTCCGGCCGATACCGGCAGGAGCAGGCCGACCTTAACCTGGCCGGTTCCAATGGTTGCAGCCGGCGCCGTCGGCGGCGGTGTTTGGGCCGCCGGCGTCGAAGAGAAAAAGTGCGAATTGCTGAACAGGCTGGAGCTGCTCGAGCATCCGGAGAGGAGGGCAGCGCTGGACGCCAGCAAGGCGGTAACCGTCCGACGCCGCGTCGGCATCGCCGGTGCGGACCCCCGAACCTGCAATTCCGCGGACATTGCGGTTCCCCTCACCTCTGCCTGCGCAACGGGCATAGGTTTATAACAATTCGTCATCTTGGGGGCGAATAGTTAACCGAATTAAAAGGATAATTAATTGGGTTCGTGCTGAACGTCCGCCGAAAATGGCGTTAAATTCGCCGCCATGACCCCAGCGCCCGCCAGCTCGCCCAGCGCGACTACACCGCAAGACCGCAGCCAGCGTCGCTACTCTATCGGTGGCGCCGTGGTTGACGTGCCTCGTCTGCCGGGAGGCCTTTACGTTGTTGCTACGCCGATCGGCAACCTTGGCGATGTTACGCTGCGGGCATTGGCCACACTGGCGGGGGCCGACCTGATCGCCTGCGAGGACACGCGGGTGTCGCGTAAGCTATTCGAGCGGTATGGTATTACCGTACCTCTGGCGGCCTACCACGACCACAATGCCGCGAAGGCACGGCCCGCGCTGCTGCGCCGGTTGGCGGAAGGCGCCGCCGTTGCGCTGGTCTCCGACGCCGGCACGCCCCTGGTCTCCGATCCCGGATACAAGCTTGTATGCACCGCACAGGACGCGGGCCACCCGGTGACAGCATTGCCCGGACCTTCGGCACTGTTGGCGGCGCTGGCGGTTGCGGGCCTGCCGACGGATCAGTTCCTGTTCGCCGGCTTCCTGCCGCCGAAACAAGCCGCGCGGCGATCACGCATCGCCGAACTCGCAGCGATCCCGGCAACCATCGTGCTGTTCGAGACCGGTCCCCGGCTTGCCGCAACACTGGCCGACCTCGCGGCGGGCCTTGGCCGAAGAGACGCGGCGGTGTGCCGTGAGCTCACCAAGCTGCACGAGGAAATCCGTCGCGGCGATCTCGGCATGCTGGCGGAGAGCGCAGAAGCAGGCGAGAGCCGCGGCGAAATCGTCCTCGTCATCGGACCGCCCGCGGCATCGGAGCAACCGAGCGCTGCCGACGCCGAGGCGCTGCTGCGCGAGGCGCTCGCCCGAAGCTCGCTCAAGGATGCGGTCGCTGAAATCGCCGAAGCGACCGGCCTGCCGCGCCGGCAACTTTACCAGCAGGCGCTGGAGCTGACGAAACAGCCTAACCAGACAGGTCAAGGACCGAACCGTGAGGCGCCCCGCTAGACCCTCACAGCCCAAACCGCCGCCGCGGCAGGAGCGGGTGGCGGCGTTTCGGCTCGGCATTTCGGCGGAAAGCCGCGCCGCGCTTTTTCTTATTGCCAAGGCCTATCGGATTTTGGCGCGGCGCTGGAAAACGCCGTTCGGCGAAATCGACATCGTCGCACGCCGCCGTAACGACCTGGTGTTCTTTGAGGTCAAAGCACGCGACACGCTTGAGGACGCGGCCGAAGCCGTCACCGCACGCAACAAACAGCGCATCGTCGCCGCTGCCGAACTCTGGCTCGCCCACCACCCCCAAGATGCTCAACGCGCGATCCGCTTCGATGTGATCCTGATGGTGCCGGGCAAAATTCCGCGCCACATCGTCAACGCGTTCGATGCGACGCGCTGAAACGTGGCACCCTTCGAAGCGGGTAGCAGGCGGCAGGAAAATTGCGTAGACCTTGACCGCTAATCGCGTTCGACGAGTTCAGCCCAGCACGCCAACACCGCCATGCGCCTCAACGTCGCCGTCCAAATGGATCCGATCGAGCGGATCAACGTCAAAGGCGATTCGACCTTTGCGTTGCTGCTCGAGGCGCAGAAGCGCGCCTATCCCCTGTCCTATTACACGCCCGATCGCCTGGCGCAGCGCGACGGCAAAGTCTCCGCCACAATACGCTCGATCGTGGTGCGCGACATTCCCGGCGATCATTTCACACTCGCCGAGCCCCACCACGTCGATCTGTCATCATTTGATGTGGTGTTGCTGCGGCAGGACCCGCCGTTTGATCTCGCCTACATCACTTCGACGCACCTGCTCGATCGCATCCACCCCAAGACGCTCGTGGTGAACGACCCGGCGCATGTGCGCAACGCGCCGGAAAAAATCTTCGTTACCGAATTTCCCGATTTGATGCCGCCGACGCTGATCTCGCGGGACCTCGATGCCATCAAGGCGTTCCGCGCCGAGCACAACGACATCGTGATGAAGCCGCTCTACGGTCACGGCGGCGGCGCGGTCTTCCGTATCACGCATGACGACCTTAATTTCGGCTCGCTGTTCGACATGTTCGCGGTCACGTTCCGCGAGCAATGGGTGGTGCAGAAATTTCTGCCCGAAGTGAAAGCGGGCGACAAACGCATCATCCTGGTGGACGGCGAATTCGCCGGAGCAATCAATCGCATACCCGCGGCCGACGATCTGCGCTCCAACATGGTGCGCGGCGGCGCGGCGGCGGCAACCGATCTGACCGACCGCGAGCGCGAAATCTGCACGCGGCTCGGGCCCGCGCTGCGCCAACGCGGTTTGCTATTCGTCGGTATCGATGTGATCGGCGATTTCCTCACCGAGATCAACGTGACCTCGCCGACCGGCATTCGCTCGATCAAGAATTTCGGCGGCGCCGATATCGCGGCGATGATCTGGGACAAGATCGAAGAAAAGCGGAAATAGATTTCAGCTTCACCCGCGCGCCGGTGCAGCAGCCGCCGTCGGCATGGCGATGCCCGCGCCCGACGACTTTCGAACCGAGATTACCGCCAGCGCCGCGATGATACAGAGCGCGCCGGCGACAAAGAACGCCGGCAGATAGGTGGAAAACTCGGTACGCACCAGCCCCGCGCCCAACGCCGCGCTGGCCGCGCCGATCTGATGGCCGGCAAAGACCCAGCCGAACACGATGCCGGCCTTCTCACGGCCGAAACGATCGGCGGCAAGCTTCACCGTCGGCGGCACGGTTGCGATCCAATCGAGGCCATAAAAGACAGCGAACAGCGACAGGCCGTAAAAGGTGAAATCGGTGAACGGCAGATAGAGCAGCGATAATCCGCGCAGGCCGTAATACCAGAACAGCAGCCAGCGCGGATCGAACCGGTCGGACAGCCAGCCGGAACCGATAGTGCCGAAGAAATCGAAAAAACCCATCATGGCGAGCACGCTGGCGGCCGTGACGGCGGGCAAACCGAAGTCGTGGCACAACGTGACAAAGTGAGTCTGGATCAAGCCGTTGGTGCTGCAGCCGCAGACGAAGAACGTGCCGAACAGGACCCAAAAGATCGGCACGCGCGCGGCATCCTTAAGCACGACGAGCGGCGACAGCAGCAGCGACACGAGCCCCACGCCGGCCTTGGGTGGCGGCGCAACTTTGGTTTCGCCATAGAGCGGCAGGCCGACGTCGCTCGGCCGATCGCGCATAAACAGCAGCGCCACAAACCCGGCAACGGCCAGCATGCAGCAGACAAAGACCAATGACATGCGCCAGCCGTACGCGGTTTCCAGTTTGGCGATCAGCGGCAGGAACAGCAGCTGTCCGGTCGCATTGCTGGCAGCAAAGATGCCCATGACCAGGCCGCGGCGAGCGTTGAACCAGCGCGTCGCCACCGTCACGGCGAGTACCATTGCGGTCAGCCCAGTGCCGACCCCGACCACGATGCCCCAGAGCAGAACTAGCTGCCAAATCTGAGTCATCGCCAATGAGGCGATTAAGCCCGCTGAAATGATGATCACCGCGCTGACCATGACGGCGCGCACGCCGTAACGATTCATGAACGCGGCGGCGAATGGACCAAACAACCCGAACAGCATGAGCCGGAGCGCCAGTGCCGAGGAGATTTGCGCATCGTTCCAGCCGAACTCCTGTTCAAGCGGCACGATCAGCACGCCCGGAGTACTCATCGCCGCGGCCGTCACCACTGTGGTGAGCAGGGTGACGCCGACAATGACCCAACCGTAATGAATGTTGCGGCGCGCCAGTGCGGCAGCCAAGCCGGAAGTCGCCATTGCATCGTTCATTTCAAAACCGCGATAAGATGATGATCATCATTTTAATCTTGCGTATTGATGACGATCATCATATAACCTGTCAAGTTGCGCGGGCGAGTGCATAGCTGAGGTGCGCAATGCGGGTAAGCCGCGAACAAGCCGCCGCCAATCGCGATCGCATTATCGATGCGGCCGGCGCGCTGTTTCGCGCCAAGGGGTTTGGCGGCATCGGCGTTGCCGATATCATGAAGGCGGCCAACCTCACCCACGGCGGGTTCTACGGGCATTTCGTCTCCAAAGACGATCTGGCGGCGCAAGCCAGCAAACGCGCCATGGCGCGCGCCGCCGCGAATTGGCAAGACGTGGTTGCCGGCGCACCCGGCGAGCCTTTTGCGGCGCTGCTCAAGCACTACCTCTCGCCACGGCACCGCGACGATCCTGCCAATGGCTGCGTATTCGCCGCGCTTTCGGCAGATACGGCACGCAGCGGTAAGGTCGTCCGCGATACCTTCGCCGAAGGGATAGCGGAACTCATCGGCATCCTGGCCGAGGCCATTCCGGGACGAACGAAGGCAGCTCGGCGCCGCAAGGCCGTCGCCGCAATGGCCGCCTTGGTGGGCGCGTTGATGCTAGCCCGTGCGGCCGAAGGCACGCCGCTATCCGACGAAATTCTCGACGCCGCGCGCCGCGAGTTGCTGGTGTCCATGGGGCATTGAAAGCCCTGTTCGACGGCAGTTGCGCATCAATTCCCCTCCGTGATTACTGGATACGCCGCCTTTGCGTTTGGCGGGGCAACGCGGAGGGAGCGCCATGCTCGCGACCGGCAGAGAGCGGCTTGAGCGCATGCGCGACGGGCGCGTCATCTACATCGGCGCCGAGCGGGTCGATGACGTCACCAGCCATCCCGCCTTCCGCAACGCCGCAGGAACCATCGCGGCCCTTTACGATTTCAAGGCCGATCCGGCCAAGCGCGAACTATTGACGTTCGAGGAGAACGGCGAGCACATCGGCTTGCAATGGCTGCGCTGCCGCACGCGGGACGATCTGGCGCGCCGCATGCGCGCCATGAAGGCGATTGCGGATGCCACCTACGGGCTGATCGGTCGCTCACCCGACCATGTCGCCGGGCTGATCACCGGCCTCGCCATGCGGCCGCAACTGCTCAACGAGCTACACTCCGGCTTCGGCGACAATCTGATCCGCTTCTACGATCGCGCCCGCAACAACGATCTCTATCTGTCGTTTGCAGTGACACCGCCGTCCGGCATCCGCGACCGTGAAATCTACACCGGCACGGTGCGCGACGATCCGACCCTGCAGGTGGTTGGCGAAGACGATTCAGGCGTCATCGTCTCCGGCATGAAAATGCTGGCGACGGGCGCGATCTTTGGCGACGAGGTCTATATCGGCAATCTGACCGCCATCGACGACAGCCGCAAGGGCGAGAGCATCACCGCGGCGATTCCCAACAACGCGCCTGGCGTGTCGTTCTGGGCACGTGAGCCATATGAGCGCCATGTGCGCGAGGCGGCGGATTACCCGCTGAGCTACCGGTTCGACGAAAATGATTCCGTGCTGGTGTGCGACCGGGTGAAGGTTCCGTGGGAGCGCGTTTTCCTGCACAACAACGGCGCGTGGTCGCGCCGCATCTATGTCGAGACGCCGGCCAATGTTTATCAGAACCAGCAGTCCAACATCCGCTTTTGGGCCAAGATGGGACTTATCGTCGGGCTGGCGAGCCGGATGTGCCAAGCCAACGGCGTCGACAAGGTACCGGCGGTGCGCGAAACGCTCGGCCGGCTCGCCGCCCTGGAAGCAACCGTCGCGGGTCTCGTCCACGGTCAGATTGAGGCTTGCGAGGACTGGCCGGAAGGCTACGTCACGCCCAACCGGCGCATAGTCTACGCCACACTGAACTGGTGCCAAGAACACCACACCGAGATCATCGACACTTTGCGCACGCTCGCCGGCGCCGCGCCGCTGCAGATGCCGGCGAGCCTCGACTTGTTCGCCGACGCCGAGCTGAAGGATCGGTTCGAGCGCTGGTGGGGAACAGCGAGTATGCGAGCGGATGCGCGCTACAAGCTCTACAAGCTGGTCTGGGATTTGATCGGCTCGGAATTCGCGGGCCGCCACATGCTGTACGAGAAATTCTATGCCGGAAATTCGATCATCGTACGTAACCAAAGCGACCGCGAGGCGCCGTGGGAGAAATTCCACGGCATCGTCGACGGGCTGCTTGCCGATGTGGCAAAGCCGGGTGTGTCATAGGGCAAGGGGTCCGCTACCGTGAATATCGCCGTCGTGTTGATCGCCGCGACCGTGATCGTTTCCGCCGCCGCGCAGATGTGCACCGATCCGCGCGTCAACCGCCGGTTCGCGCAAAGGCGGAAAGTGATGATCGCGGTCTATGCGCTCTATGGCGCCCTGGCGGTCGCAGTACTCGTCGCCTTCGTGCCCCGCGGACAGGTCGCCACGTTCGGCGCATGCGCCGCCGTGTCCGGCTGGATTGGACTTGGGGTGCTCGCCTCCCTTCGCTTTTCCCCGGGCCCAGAAACGCCTAGGCGGGTGTTGCAGATAGGTGGGCCCGATATCGCTTGCCTCGTCGGGATAACGGCCGGCTTGGCTCAGGCCATGCTGCTGCGCTGACGTCACAACCGCGTTCATGGATTGTTCTTGCAACCTTTGCGGGCCTCCGGTAGTGTGAATGGCACGGCAGGGACGGGCACATGGTCCAGCGCGTATCGACGGTCGCATTTGAGGGCATCGAGGTCAGGCCCGTCGACGTACAGGTGCAGGTGGCGCCCGGGATGCCGGCCTTCGCCATCGTAGGCCTTCCCGACAAGGCAGTCTCAGAGGCCCGCGAGCGCGTCCGCTCGGCGTTGATCGCCTCAGGATTGGCGCTTCCGGCGCGCCGCATCACCATCAACCTGGCGCCGGCCGACTTGCCGAAGGAAGGTAGCCACTACGACCTGCCGATCGCGCTCGGCTTGATGGCGGCGATTGGAGCCATTCCGCACGATGCGCTGGCGGGATTCACCGTTCTGGGCGAACTCGGCCTCGACGGGTCGATCTCTCCGGTCGCCGGCGTACTGCCGGCCGCGATCGGCGCCAATGCCCGCGGCGAAGGGCTAATGTGTCCGGCCCAGTGCGGGCCAGAGGCCGCCTGGGCCAGCCCAGACATCGAGATCATCGCCGCGTCCTCGCTCATCCAGCTCGCCAACCATTTCAAGGGCACCCAGGTGCTGTCACGGCCGCAGCCGAAAATCCTCGAGGTAGAGGGCGGCCTGCTCGATCTCGCCGACATCAAGGGGCAGGAGAGCGCAAAGCGGGCGCTCGAAGTCGCCGCCGCCGGTGGACACAACCTGCTCATGGTGGGGCCGCCTGGCGCCGGTAAATCCATGTTGGCGGCGCGGCTCCCGTCGATCCTGCCGCCGTTGGCGCCGGCCGAATTGCTCGAAGTGTCGATGGTCGCGTCGGTTGCCGGCGCGATCAAAGGCGGCGCGCTCACCAATCGCCGCCCGTTCCGCGCCCCGCATCATTCGGCGAGCATGCCGGCCTTGGTGGGCGGCGGCATTCACGCGCGTCCGGGTGAAATCTCGCTCGCCCATCATGGGGTTTTGTTTCTTGACGAATTGCCGGAATTTCAGCCGCAAGCACTGGATTCGCTGCGTCAACCGCTAGAAACCGGCGAAGTTTCGATTGCCCGCGCCAACCATCGCGTCACCTATCCGGCGCGTTTCATGCTGGTGGCGGCAATGAATCCGTGCCGCTGCGGGCGGGCGAATGAACCCGGTTTTACGTGCAGCCGGAAGCCGAATGCCCGCTGCAGCGCCGACTATCAGGCGCGCATTTCCGGGCCGCTGCTCGACCGCGTCGACCTGCATATCGAGGTGCCGGCGGTGACCGCCGCCGATCTGATCCTGCCGCCGCCGACCGAGGGCAGCCGCGAGGTCGCCGAACGCGTGGCGCTCGCCCGCGAGCGCCAGGTGGCGCGTTATGCGGCGATCGGACTGCCGCATATCCGCAGCAATGCGGCAGTTTCCGGCACGGTGCTGGAAGACGTGGCAAAGCCCGACGGCAGCGGGCTGGCATTGCTGCGTGAAGCCGCCGACGTCATGCGGCTGTCGGCGCGCGGCTACCATCGGGTGCTGCGGGTGGCGCGCACGCTCGCCGATCTCGATGGCGCCGACAAGGTTGGCCGGATCCATCTGGCCGAAGCCTTGTCGTACCGGGCGCTGGCCGACGAGATCCGTCGCGCCGCCTGACGGCAGCAGTCTCGGTTCGCGGCCAAACCTGCACACAACCCACCCCGAATCGCGCTAAAGTCAGCGTCCACGCCGCACCGATCGCAGGGCCGCCATGCCAGATCCCGCCCGTCCTCTCGCGTTTATTCTCGCTTCGACCGATCACGGGGCCATGATCTTGAATCGTTTCGATCAGCACGGCTCCGGCGATCACGCGTATGGGGTAGGCTATCAGCTCTTGAGCAGAGCCTCTTACGATCCCCAGGAAGTTGACTTGTTGCTGAAGCTGCTCGATCTGCGCCGCAAGCACTACGGCAACGGCGTGGTCGCGGTCGATTGCGGTGCCAATCTCGGCGTTCATACCGTCGAGTGGGCCAAGCACATGACCGACTGGGGCGTGGTGCTGGCATTCGAAGCGCAGGAACGCATCTACTATGCGCTGGCCGGCAATCTTGCACTCAACAACTGCTTCAACGCCCGCGCCATCAACGCCGCAGTGTCGCGGCAGTCGGGCACGATGAAAATACCGCAGCCGAACTACCTGAAGAACGCGAGCTTCGGCAGCATCGAACTGACCAAGCGCGAACACGGCGAGTTTGTCGGGCAGGCGATCGACTATTCGGAAGAAAAAATGACCGAGGTGAGAATGCTCCACCTCGATTCATTCAATTTCCCGCGCCTCGACCTGCTGAAGATCGACGTTGAGGGTATGGAGCTCGAAGTGCTTGCCGGCGCCGCGCGCTGCATCACGGAAAGACGGCCGATCGTGTTCGTCGAGATGTTGAAAACCGACGCGAACGCGCTGCGCGGCTGGCTCGAAAATTACGGCTATTCAGCGCACCCCAGCGGAATGAATTTCATCGCCATTCATAAAGACGACAAGTGCCTGGAAAGCATCACAATCGTGACTCCAGCCGCCGCCTAGCGAGAGGGCATTTTGCGGAAAAGTGGCCGCCGGTTTTCCGCGGAAAATGGACCAAATCTATAAAACCAGATTAGGCGTCATCACGCGCCGTTGGCGACACTGTGAGTGCTGTGAATTCCGATCGCGGATAAAAACTCCTGCCGCGTTTCCGCATGGTCGCGGAAGACGCCGAGCATACGGCTGGTCACCATCGACACACCGGTCTTATGCACGCCGCGCGTGGTCATGCACTGATGGGTAGCTTCGGTGACCACCGCAACGCCGTGCGGTTTGAGTACCGCGTCGAGGCAGGAGGCGATCTCGGCGGTCATCTTCTCCTGAATTTGCAGCCGGCGGGCGTAAACTTCGACCAACCGCGCCAGTTTGGAAATGCCGACCACGCGGTTGCGCGGCAGATACCCGATATGCACCCGGCCGATGATCGGCGCCATGTGATGCTCGCAATGCGACTCGAAGCGGATGTCGCGCAGCACCACGACTTCGTCGTAACCGCCGGTCTCCTCGAACGTGCGCTTGAGGTATTCGCGCGGATCGTCGTTATAGCCCGCGAACCACTCCTCATAGGCCCGCACGACGCGTGACGGCGTCGCCAGAAGGCCCTCACGGTCCGGATCGTCGCCAGTCCACTGGATCAACGTGCGCACGGCGGCCTCGGCCTCCTCACGCGACGGCCTTGCCGGAACCGACTCCGAGGCCGTGCGCCCCCGCGAGCGCTTATTATTCACCATCTTGTCCATTCGATTTCTCCGGCCGCCGCAAATACCGCGGGCACAAGTTCTTTGGGCAAATATCCCTTCGGTTCCTCGGATGCAACGTTAACAAATCGGCAACCGTCCCTCCAATCGCGCCCAGCAGATGCAAGGGATGCGCAAGGTTCATGGGTCAATGTGCGCTATTCGTCGATGAAATCCAGTGCGGATATGGCCTGCAATCGCCTCGATGGATAAAGGGCCAAGCAGGAACCGGATTATGCGCTCGCGCGCCACCATGCGGAAGCCCGCCATCTTCAGTCGCCGTTTGCTGTCGCTTATCGTGCGTGTCGTCGCCATCACCTCGATGTCGTTCGGCATTGCATTCGGCTTTCTATCCGGCGCCACGGGCCATGGGGCCCACTACGACCCCAACAGCTTCGCCATCGGCGTTTCCGCGCTGTTTGGTGCCGCGTGCGGCGCCATCGGCATCCTGCTTTCCCGAGTCCGGCAGATGAAGCGAGAGTTGCGCGACCTGGAGGCGCGACTTGATGAAGCAGCCGATCGGAATTGGGAAATCAGGGAAGCCGAGGAGCGCGCCAAGAGCTTTTTCGAGGCGCAGGACGACCTCATCGTGCGGCGCGACGGTAGTGGCGCCATCAGCTACGCCAACGACGCCTTCTGCAAGTTGGCGGGCCGCGAGCGGTCCACCCTGCTTGCAAGCGCGTTTGCCCTGCCGGTGCTGGAGCATGGCGAGACGACACTGCTCACCGACGGTACGCGCGCCTTCGATCAGCAAATCTCCTCTCCCGACGGGGGCCGCTGGGTTGCCTGGCGCGAGGTGACGGTCCACGCCGAAGGCGCAAGCCAGACGCAGAGCGTCGGCCGCGACATCACCGACCGGGTCACGGCCGAGCGCGCGCTCGGCGAAGCGCGCGATCAAGCGGAAGCGGCAAACCGCGCAAAATCCCGCTTTCTCGCCGTCGTGTCACACGAGATCCGGACGCCGCTTAACGGCATTCTCGGGATGACCGATCTCCTGACCGATACACCGCTGTCGGCGGAACAGACAGCCTATCTCAAGGCGGTGAAGACTTCAGGCGAAACGCTGCTGACGCTGATCGATGAAATTCTTGATTTTTCCAAGATCGAAGCCGGACGACTCGCTTTTGCCGCGCAGCCGTTTGCGCTTGCGACGCTGGTCGAGGAGACGGTCGAGCTGTTGGGGCCGCGCGCTCAGGCAAAGGGACTGGAAATCTGCGGCTACGTCGACGAACGGCTGTCGGCGCGCGTGACCGGCGACACGGCCCGGCTGCGCCAAGTGCTGTTCAATCTCGCGGGTAACGCAATCAAGTTTACCGAGCGTGGCGGTGTTTCGATCGTGGTCGAGCCGGCCGCTCAACCTGACGTGATCGCAATCGCGGTGCGCGACACCGGCATCGGCATCTCGGCTGCAGACCTGTCGCGCATCTTCCACGAGTTCGAACAGGCCGACGGCGGAGCGGCGCGGAAGTTCGGCGGCACCGGCCTCGGTTTGACCATTTCCAAGCGGATCGCCGAAGGCATGGGCGGATCGATCGCCGTCCATAGTGCTCCCGGCATAGGCTCGACTTTTGATGTCGCCATTCCGCTACCGCGCGCGCACGACACCGACGAACCGTCGCTCGCCATACCCGACCTGCGCGGCGAGGATATTCTCATCGTCGCCGCAGCGGCGATCGAAGCTTCACTGATCGCACGGCGCCTGCAGCGCTGGGGCGCGCGCACCCGGATCGTCTCCGACGAGCAGATGGCCGCGGCGTTGTTGCCCGAACAGCCGTGGAGCACTGTGTTGGTCGATCACGCGCTTGGCAACTCCGCGACCATGGCTGTTGCCAAACTGGCGGCAACGGTGCGGCGGCGCGTCGTGCTGGTCACACCAGCCACACGTTTCGAACTCGCTGCGCTCAAGGAGGCGGGCTTCTCCGGCTATCTGATCAAGCCGGTGCGCGCTGGCTCGCTGGCGGCACGCTTTGCCCAGCATGACACCTTCGATGCAGGCGCAACCATAGAGCTGTCCAGCGCGGCGCCGACCATAGCCCCTGGCAACGGATTATCGATCCTGGTTGCCGAGGACAACGAAATCAACGCGTTGCTCGCCCGCGCACTGCTCGTCAAACTCGGCCACCGCCCGACCATGGCGACGGATGGAGCAGAAGCGATCGAAAGCTTGATTGCCGCACGCACAGCCGGAACGCCTTATGACCGTGTGTTGATGGACCTGCACATGCCGGGCATGGACGGCCTCGAAGCGACACGCCGCATCCGCGCTTTTGAAGCCGAGCACGGCGGCATGCGCACACCGATCATCGCGCTGACGGCCAATGCCTCCGCCGAAGATCGCGATGCCTGTCTTGCCGCCGGCATGGATGGCTTTGTCATCAAACCGCTCGATCGCGAACGGCTCGCCGCCGCGGTGGCGGCCTCGAACAAGGCGGCGCTTGCGGCGTGAAGTGTTATAGCCGGCGCAACGCCACTGCCTCGACCTGGTGGGTCTCGCCTTTTTTCAAAATGAGGTCGGCACGAGGCCGCGTCGGCAGGATATTTTCGTGCAGATTGACGAGGTTGATGCGGTTCCAAATCGACGTCGCGGTAGCGACTGCTTCGGCATCCGATAATTTGGCATAGCGGTGGAAGTAGGATTTGGGATCGGCGAACGCCGTGCCGCGCAGCGTCAGAAAACGATTGACGTACCACGACAGCAGCACATCCTCGTCGGCATCGAGATAGACCGAAAAATCGAAGAAATCCGAGACGAACGGAATCGCCTTGCCATCTCTCGGCAGACGGCCCGCCTGCAGCACATTGAGTCCCTCGACGATGAGAATGTCCGGCCGGTCGATTTCGACCCATTGGTTGGGGATGACGTCGTAGACCAGATGCGAGTATACGGGCGCCCGAACCGGACGGCGGCCGGCTTTGATATCTGACAGAAAGTGCAACAGCCCGGTCAGATCGTAGCTCTCAGGAAAGCCCTTCTTCTCCATCAGGCCTTCGCGCTCGAGCACCGCATTGGGAAACAGAAAGCCGTCGGTGGTCAGAAGATCCACCTTTGGCACGTTGGGCCAGCGCGCCAGCAGGGCTTGCAGTACGCGCGCCGTAGTCGACTTGCCCGCCGCAACCGAGCCGCCGACACCGATGATGTACGGCATCTTGGTATCTTCGGTGCCGAGAAATCCTTCCTGGGCACGAAACAGGCCTTGGGTCGCCGCCACGTAGAGCGACAACAGCCGCGACAGCGGCAGGTAGATTTCTTCCACCTCCGAGATATCGAGCCGGTCATGCATCGAGCGCAGCCGCGTGATTTCCTCCGGCCGCAGCGTCATCGGCGTATCGGCACGCCGGCCGGCCCACTCGGCGCGCGCGAACACGCGATAGGGCGACACCTCGGGTTCGGTGCGTTGCTCCATCCGGTGACCCTCAGCCGCCCTTGCGCGAGGCCTTCTCGTCGAGGCCAGACTGACGCGTGCGCGCCCCAAGTTCGGCCTCGACATCGTCGAGTGTGATCCCGCGTACGTGGAGCACGACAAGAAGGTGATAGAGCACGTCGGCTGCCTCGGCGATGGTGCGCTGGCGATCTTCGGCGATGGCCGCGATCACCGCTTCGACCGCTTCCTCGCCGAGCTTCTTGGCGCAATGGGCCACGCCCCGGTCGATCAGCTTGCGCGTATAAGACACGTCGGCGCTCTCCTGGGCGCGGTCGCTCACACGTTTCTCAAGGTCATGGAGGGTGAACGTCGTCATGGCCATTCCTTATCACATCTCCATTTTGGGCGAGAGGCGGGATCAGGGATCAAGCCGCATCGGTAGCCTGGCGCGAGCCATGTAGTCCTTGGCTTGGCGTACCGAATATTCGCCGAAATGGAAAATCGAGGCGGCCAACACGGCGCTGGCGTGACCGTCGCGGATGCCATCGACCAGATGATCGAGATTGCCGACCCCGCCGGACGCGACGACCGGCACGGTCACGCCGTCGGAAACGGCGCGGGTCAGCGCGATATCGAAGCCCCGCCGCGTGCCGTCGCGATCCATCGAGGTCAGCAGGATTTCGCCGGCGCCGAGCGCGACCACTTCGCGCGCATAGACGAGCGCGTCAATGCCGGTCGGGTTGCGGCCGCCATGGGTGAATATCTCCCAGCGGTCGGCCTCGCCGGTCTGCGACACTTTTTTGGCGTCGATCGCCACCACGATGCACTGATCGCCGAATTTCTCCGCCGCTTCCTTGACGAAGCCGCGCCGCGCCACCGCCGCGGTGTTGATCGACACCTTATCGGCACCCGAAGTGAGCAGCGCGCGAATGTCCTCGATAGTGCGCACACCACCGCCGACCGTGAGCGGCATGAAGCAGGCCTCCGCGGTGCGCCGGACCACATCGAGCATGATGCCGCGATTTTCATGACTTGCCGTAATATCCAAGAACGTCAGCTCGTCGGCGCCGGCCTGGTCATAAGCAATCGCCGCCTCGACCGGATCGCCGGCATCGCGCAGGTTG
This sequence comes from Xanthobacteraceae bacterium, assembly GCA_049300295.1. Classification (GTDB taxonomy): domain Bacteria; phylum Pseudomonadota; class Alphaproteobacteria; order Rhizobiales; family Xanthobacteraceae; genus BOG-931. The sequence continues at coordinate 75,367 of JBAQJL010000115.1, read as the reverse complement.
ACGAAATTGATGCCTTTGACGACGCGGCCATCCTTGACGTCGAGACAGGGGATGACGCGGACCTTGAACATGGCTCAAGCCGCTCGTGCTGTAGCGATCAGCCGCAGCGCCGCCGCTGCATCAAGCCTGCCATCGTACAGGGCACGGCCAGCGATAGCGCCCGCGAGCTTCCGTGCGCGTGGCGCCAGGAGCGCGCGGACATCCTCGATTGAAGCAAGCCCTCCCGAAGCGACGACTGGAATGGAAGTGCCATCGGCCAGCTCTACCGTCGCATCCAGGTTCAAGCCCTTGAGCATCCCGTCGCGCGCCACATCCGTATAAATAATCGCCGCGACACCGGCGTCTTCGAAGCGTTTGGCGATATCCAGCACCGCAAGTTCGGAGGTTTCGGCCCAGCCCTCGACGGCAACCTTACCGTCGCGGGCATCGAGCCCTACCGCAACACGGCCCGGATAGGCGCGTGCCGCCTCCTTGACCAGCGGCGGGTTGCGCACAGCGGCGGTGCCGATGATCACCCGCGCTACGCCCTTGCCGAGCCAATTTTCGATCGTCGCGCGATCACGAATACCGCCGCCAAGCTGCACCGGAATCTTCACTGCCGCGACAATGCGCTCGACCGCTGCGGCGTTGATGGGCCTGCCGGCAAATGCCCCGTCGAGATCGACGAGATGCAGGTATTCAAAACCCTGCTGCTCGAAAGCCTTTGCCTGCGCGGCCGGGTTGCTGTTGAACACGGTGGCGCGCGCCATATCGCCCTGCTGCAGGCGCACAGCCTCACCGTTCTTCAGGTCGATGGCGGGAAACAGGATCACCTATTACCTCGTACGATCCAAGTGACATAAGAACTGCCGCTTGCTAGCATTATTTGCAGTGACGCGCATTTCGAGCGTCTGAAATTTTTAGCAATTTGGGCGGGGCCACTCGACAAGCGCCGGCGATCGCGACGGCGCCGACGCTCTGGTTTTATAGATTTCGTCGCATTTTCTTCGGAAAACCGGTGGCCACTTTTCCGGAGAATGCTCTAAGGGCGCCATTTCAAAAAGTTCGCGATCAACGCAAGACCGAACCGCTGGCTCTTCTCGGGATGGAATTGCGTACCGAAAATATTATCACGCGCCACGACCGCCGTTATCGGACCGCCGTATTCGGCTTCCGCCACCAGGTCGGAGCGGCTCGAGGGATTGAGCTGATAAGAGTGCACGAAATAGGCGTGTCGGCCGTCTGGACCTAACGGCAGACCTTCGAGCAGCGGATGCGACCGCACCACATTGAGCGTGTTCCAGCCCATATGCGGGATTTTCAGCGAAGCGTCTTTCGGCGCAATGCGATCGACTTCGCCGGCGATCCAGCCGAGGCCGTCCGTGACCTCATATTCGCGGCCGCGCTCGGCGAGGAGTTGCATGCCCACACAGATACCGAAAAATGGCCGGCCCTTGTGCCGCACCGCCTCCTCGAGCGCCGCCACCATCCCGTCGACGGCGTCCAACCCACGGCGGCAATCCGCAAAGGCACCGACACCCGGCAGCACGACGCGATCCGCGTTCGCAACGACGGCCGGATCGCGGGTCACAACGATCTCTTGCGCGCGATCCAAGTCCTGCGCCGAGCCTTGGACCGAGTCTTGGACCGCGCGTTCAAATGCCTTCGCCGCCGAATGCAGATTGCCGGAGCCATAATCGACGATAGCGACACTCACCGGTGTGCTCCGGGCTGAGGAAACAGTCCAGTTACGTCTGCAGTGCGAGAAACGTGCGCCGGCGGACTTGCCGACAGACTGGCCGGCGGAACTGGGGGCCGAGCATCGTCCAGCCAGCTACCGAAGAAGCGCCGCTCCGCATCCTCGCGATCGGCGCCGCTGACGATGCCGATGTTGCGAAAGCCCCGGCGCCGCAAACTGAGGCGGCGAAACGTGCTCGCCTCGAGGCCGACCAGGAGCGAGATCAACAACCCGATCACGGACATCGCGGTGCGCGACGCGCCGATCGCCGAAAGTGCCGTGTCAACCGCAGCCAACACCACGACATAGCCCAGCAAGACCAGCCACATCCGGTGCCACAGCATCCACAGCGGCGCGATCAAGAAGGCCCAGAATGAAAAGCCGTCCCGCACGAACACAATCCGCTCGGCGGCCGGCAGCGGATCGGCGTAACGGGCCGGGGGCTGGTGGACGGTGTAAACGGCCATTTCGGTCTTTCAGCTATTCGAGGGGCTGCCCACTAAACGTTAGGCCTATGAGACGGCATTCAGCCATCCTTCGGCTTTCTACAAAAGCATAAAATCGGCCGTGCGCCGCTCGCTTGGTGCGGCCACAATGGCGGACTAGCCTCCCAACGTGCCCTTGGTCGATGGCACCTCGTTCGCGGCCCGCGGATCGATGGCGATCGCGGTTCGCAGCGCCCGGGCCAGTCCCTTGAAGCAGGATTCGGCGATATGATGGTCGTTGCTGCCATACAGCGTCGCGACATGCAGCGTTACCGCGGCATTTACCGCAAATGCCTGGAACCACTCCTGCACCAGCGCGGTATCGAACGTGCCGATCTTGGCGCGCACGAACTCGACCTTGAAAACCAGAAACGGCCGGCCCGAAATATCGATCGCCACGCGCGTCAGCGTCTCGTCCATGGGCAGGTGGACGTCCGCATACCGCGTTATTCCCTTCATGTCGCCGAGCGCCTGCTTGAGCGCCTGGCCGAGCGCGATGCCCACGTCCTCGGTGGTGTGGTGGTGATCGACGTGCAGGTCACCCTTGGCCTTGACGGTGAGATCAATCCGCGAATGCCGCGCCAGAAGGTCAAGCATATGGTCGAGAAATCCGATGCCGGTGGCAATCGACGAAGCACCGGTGCCGTCGAGATCGACCGCAACCTCGACATCCGTTTCCTTGGTGGCGCGCTTGACGGAGGCCTTGCGCATATCGTGCTCCAGAGCTCAAAGCTGCGCGCCTTTTATCAGGGGTTTGCGCCTCGCGCCATTGCGGCCCGCGGCAGCGCTTAACGCTTCGCGCATTTGCATTGCGATTGCCCCAATCCTAAATGATGCCTTTGATCAGGGACCCCTGGCGCATGCAATCTGCCGATTCGAACCCAGCAAGCTCGCTCTGGCATGGCACCACCATTCTGACCGTCCGCAAAGCCGGCATCGTGGCGGTGGGCGGCGACGGTCAGGTTTCAATCGGCCAGACGATCGTCAAGGCTAATGCCAAGAAGGTTCGCCAACTCGGCAAAGGCGACGTGATCGGCGGCTTTGCTGGCGCTACCGCGGACGCATTCACGCTGTTCGAGCGGCTTGAAGCGAAGCTTGAGCAGTATCCCGGCCAGCTCACGCGCGCCGCCGTGGAACTCGCCAAGGACTGGCGCACCGATCGCTACCTGCGCCGACTCGAAGCCATGATGATTGTCGCCGACAAGGACGTCTCGCTCGTGCTCACCGGCACGGGCGACGTCTTGGAGCCGGAAGCCGGCATCGCCGGCATCGGTTCGGGAGGCAATTACGCGTTGGCCGCGGCGCGGGCGCTGCTCGATGGTCCGCTCGATGCCGAAGCGATCGTGCGCCGTTCGCTCGATATCGCGGCCGACATCTGCATCTACACCAATCGCAATATCACGATCGAAACATTGCGGGACGCCTGAGGATGGCGTCGCATGTCTATGCTTTCAGGGCGATGACCGCAGACGACCTGTCCCTGATCCGCGATTGGCTGGCCCAGCCCCATGTCGCTGCATGGTGGGGCGATCCCGGCGAGCAATACGGATTGATCAACGACGACCTCGGCCATCCGGCGATGGACCAGTTCATCGTCACGGTCGACGACCTCTCGTTCGCCTACCTGCAATGCTACGACCCTGCGGCGTGGCCGGAGGGCGGCCTTGGCACCCAACCGGCCGGCACGCGCGGCATTGATCAGTTCATTGGCGACCCGGCCATGGTTGAGCGGGGACATGGCTCCGCATTTATCCGAGCGTTCGTCGATCGACTTTTGAACAACGGGGCGCCGCGCGCTGTGACGGACCCCGATCCCGACAATGCCCGCGCCATTCGGGCGTATGAAAAAGCCGGCTTCCAAAAGCAGCATCTGGTCGATACGTGCGACGGGCCGGCACTCCTGATGGTGCGTGACGCATGAGCGACTTCTCTCCCCGTGAAATTGTCTCCGAGCTTGACCGTTTCATTGTCGGTCAAGGCGACGCCAAGCGTGCGGTAGCGATTGCGCTGCGCAATCGCTGGCGACGGCTGCAGCTCGACGAGCGGCTGCGCGACGAGGTATTGCCGAAGAATATTCTGATGATCGGTCCGACCGGCGTCGGCAAGACCGAGATTTCTCGCCGCCTCGCCAAGCTCGCGGGCGCGCCGTTCCTCAAGATCGAAGCGACAAAATTCACCGAGGTCGGCTATGTGGGCCGCGACGTCGAGCAGATCGTGCGCGATCTCGTCGAGATCGCGATCACGCAGACACGCGAGCGCAAACGGAAGGACGTTCAGGCCAAGGCCGAGCAGGCTGCTGAAGGCCGCGTGCTCGATGCCCTGGTCGGGCCGGGCGCCAGTCCAGCGACCAAGGAGGCGTTCCGCAAGAAGTTGCGCGACGGCGAACTCAACGACAAGGAAATCGAAATCGAAGTGCAGTCAGGCGGCGGCATGCCGCTGTTCGATATTCCAGGCATGCCTGGCGCGCAGATGGGCGCAATTTCGATTGGCGACATTTTCGGCAAGATGGGCGGCGGCCGCACCAAGACCCGGCGAGTCAGCGTGCACGAGTCCTACGACATCCTGGTCAATGAAGAATCCGACAAACTTTTGGACACCGACCAACTGACGCAGGAAGCCATCAAGATCGTAGAGCAGAACGGCATCGTCTTCCTGGACGAGATCGACAAGATTTGCGCGCGAGACGGACGCATCGGCGCCGACGTTTCGCGCGAAGGCGTGCAGCGCGATTTACTGCCGCTGATCGAGGGCACCACTGTCGCTACCAAGCACGGCTCGGTGAAGACCGACCATATCCTGTTCATCGCTTCGGGCGCGTTTCATATTTCCAAGCCGTCGGACCTGCTGCCGGAGCTGCAGGGCCGCCTGCCGATCCGCGTCGAGCTCAAACCGCTGACCCGCGACGATTTGCGCCGCATCCTGACTGAGCCGGAAGCCTCGCTGATCAAGCAATACATCGCGCTCATGGCAACAGAAGGCATGACGCTCGAGTTCTCGGAGGACGCCATCGATGCGGTCGCCGACGTCGCGGTGGCGGTCAATTCGAGCGTGGAAAACATCGGCGCCCGGCGGCTGCAGACAGTGATGGAACGCGTGCTCGACGAGGTGTCATTCACCGCCCCGGACCGCCACGGCGAGACAGTGATGATCGATGCCGCCTACGTGCACAAACACATCGGCGATCTCGCCAAGAACGCCGATCTGAGCCGGTTTATCCTCTAGCACTTTGCGCTGCATCGGCGGCCAGGCCCGGTCAGCATGACGCACCCCGGCGCGTGGCAGCGGCAGCGTTTTGCGGCTAAGCTTTGCACATCCAGTCCGGGGGTTGGCCATGCTCACGCGCCGCCGCTTACTTGCACTCTCCGCCACATCCGTGTTCGCGCCCGCTGTTCTGTCACGTTCCGCTTTCGCCCAGGCGGGAAGCAAGTGGCCGGACCGCGCGGTGCACATGATCGTGCCGATCGCCGCGGGCGGCCCGACCGACAGCAATGCGCGCATCGTCGCCCAGCAGTTGACGAAGTTCTGGGGTCAACAGGTTGTCATCGACAACAAAGGCGGCGCCGGCACCAATATCGGCAACGAGTTCGTCGCCCACGCCGATCCTGACGGCTACACGATCCTCTACGGAACCTCGTCGTTGTCGTCGAACGGCGCGCTTTATCGCGCGCTGAGCTACAGTCCGACGAAGGATTTGGCGCCGGTCTCGATGGTTTCCAAATTCCCGTTTTTCATGTTCGTGCCCAATTCCTCACCCGCGAAGACCGTCAAGGAGTTTGTCGACTACGCCAAATCGAAACCCGGCAAGCTCATCATGGGATCTCCTGGGACTGGCAGCGGACCGCATCTCTCCGAAGTGCTGTTCATGAACATGGCGCACATTCAGATGACACACGCGCCGTACCGCGGCGCAGCGCCGGCCTTCATCGACCTTATCCCGGGACGCATCGACTGCTATTTCGGTAGCGGCGAATTGCTTACCTATTCGCGCTCGGGCCAGGTTCGCGTCCTCGGATCGACGGGAACGAAGCGATCACCCTCGGCGCCGGACGTGCCGACCATCGCTGAAGCCGGCGTTCCCGGTTACGAAGTCGAATCCTGGCAGGCGATCTTCGCACCGGCCAAGACGGCGCCTGCCATCATTGAGAAAATGCATGCCGGCGTGGTCAAGGCACTCGCCGAGCCGTCGCTTATCAAAAAGCTGGCACTGGGCGCCTACTCGTCGGAGGCCAGCACCCCGCAGGAACTGAAGACGTTCTTGGCCGCCGACACGGCGAAGTGGAGCGCCATCATCAAGTCGGCCGGACTAAAGATCAACTAACTCTCTTTGCGTGGTCGCGCGCGAGCTCGCGAATGACGGCGAGCCACTTCTCAACCTGCATGAAAACATCTTGATCGGCGGGACCGCTCCGTCGCGGTTCCGCTAGCTGCGGCACGGTGATCGTATCCGACATGATCGCCTTCCCTCCCCTGCGGCACGACTTTTTCGCAGATGACGCGGGCGAATACTTGCAAATCGTATGAATTTCCGAACGTTAACCTTAACCCTCCAGGCTAGTGGGGTCGCCGCAAGCGCACGTAAAGCGCGCCCTCCCCGCCATGACCGATATGCGCATCTTCAAATCCGATGATAAACACGCGGAATTCCGGTAAAGAAAGCCAGATCGGCACTTGACGTTTGAGGACGCCGCGTACGGCCGTGGAATCGCGCGCGCTTCCGCCCGAGCCTTTGCCGGTGACAACCAAAACCATTCTTGCCCCGTCGTCTTGAGAACGCTGCAGGAAGCCGAGCAGAGCCGCGTGTGCTCTTGCCTGCGTCAGGCCATGCAAATCGATCCGCGCATCAATCCGCTCACGACCGCGCGCGACGCGCTGCTTGAGCCGCCGGCCCAACGGCGCGAGTGGCGGGGTTTTCGCCGCCGGCGGCTGAAGCCTGACTTCGGGTGCTTTGGCAGACCCGGGCTCACCAGACTTGAACGCATCAGACTTAGGTTCGCGAGAGCTAGGCTTGGCAGGCTCGGACGCCGGCCGATCGTCGCTCATCGTTGCTTTGCCGGATTTCTTCTCCTGGCGCAGCGGCGCGATTGAGCGAGTGAACCCGCTCCACAATGCCTGTTCCTCGTCGCTCAATTGCCGGCGGCGGCTCATCGGAAGCCTCTATGGACCGGGCCGCTTTGTTGGCGTGGCAAGAGGCGCGGTCGCTGGTTCCACGGCAGCGTCGTCGGGCGGCGGATCTTCGAACCCGCTGGTCTTCGTCGGCTCAAGCGGCAGCGGCGTGTCGCGGCCAGCCTCAACCGGATCGAGCGCCCGCGGCAGCAGCATATAGAAGCGGCCTTTATTCTTGATGCGGCCCGCCATGCGCGCGGCCTCGTCCCCGGCACCGAAATAGATGTCGGCGCGCGCCGGACCAACGATTGCCGATCCGGTGTCCTGGGCGAACACCAGGCGGTGAAACTTCGTCGTCGCCTTGTCATTGGTGATCGGCAAATCCGCGTCAATAAAGAACGGCGTGCCGTAAGTATGGAGTGCCCGATCGACGGCGATAGACCGGCCGGGCACGAGCGGCACACCTTCGGCGCCGACGGCTTCATCCTCGTCCGAAAGCCCGGTGATGCGGAAGAAGACATAGGACTTATTCTGACGCCGGACATCCTTGGCTTCGTCCGGATGGGCTTCCATCCAACGACGGATGCTTTGCATGGATACCTGATCCTTGGTCAGATAGCCGCGCTCGATGAGCACACGGCCGATCGGCGTATAAGGCCAGCCGTTATAAGAATCGTAGTTCACGCGCAAAATCGTGCCGTCCTCTAGCCGCACACGGGCCGATCCTTGAATCTGCGCATACTGAACGTCGAGTTCGTTGCGCAAATAACAAATCTCCAGATGCCAGCCGTCGAGCGCGCCATCTTCAATCTGTCCGCGCGTATAATAGGGCACGATTTTGCGGCGACCGACGCGGCGACCGACCTTCACACCCTTCGAGGGAAATGCATCGCCGAGCTTGCGCCAGCCGGACGCCACGAGGTTCGCCGGTCGGCGGAAAAGCGGTGCATGGAATTCGCCGGTAGGCACCCGCGAGCCGTCGATGATGGGCTCGTAATAGCCGGTGAGAAATCCGCTGGTTTCGCTGAGCTTTGAGATCTGCAACGGCCGGAAATTTTCTTCGAAAAACTTTCGCGCGCTCCCATCGTCAAGCGGAATGGCCGCCTGCGCGCGTTCGCATACGCCGCGCAATGCGACGGCGATTTCCGTCATCCCGCTTGGCGATTGGTGCTTGCCGGTGAGTGCCGTGCAACTGTCGAGAAAAGTGGCAAACGCTGCCGCGTGATCATCGGCCGTCCAGCCGTCAAGGTCGGACCATTCCACGGGTTCGTATTGCGCGCCCGGAAAGACCAGCGGTGCGGCGGTCTGGCCGAGTGCAACGCCGCCGCTTGCGACAAACCCCAGCATCAAAGCGCCGACGATCCAACAACGCGGCGTCATCGGCGTCATTGCCCGGTTTCGGTCGCGACCACTTTCCAGTTGGGATCGCGCGACGACACATCGCGCGCAAAGGTCCATACGTCGGTCACATCGGTAACTTTCTCGGCATTGCCGTCGATGACGGCGCCGGACCGGTCGCGCGTCGTCGAGACAAGCTTTGAGATAAATCGCACCGTAATCTGGGCTGTCCGATTGCGGAACTCAGCGGCAGTGATTGTCGAGGAATCGATCGAAATGAATTTGGTTTCGAGTGTCTCGCCACGGGACTCGCGCTCGCCAATGTGAGTATCGAAGCCGTCATAGACTTCACGCGACAACAGGCCGCGCAGCTGCCGGCGGTCGCCGGCCGCGAAGGCAGTGACCACCATTTCGTAAGCGGCGCGGGCGCCGGTGATAAAGTGGTGGGCATCAAACCCGGAATCGGCCGCCACGATGGCATCGAGACCTGCCGCTACGGCGGAGCCGCTCTCGGCGATGTCTTTCCAGCGCTCTCCGGGAATCGGCGGGATCTCCGGGGGCCGCGGCGCAGGCTCAGCGGTTCGCGCCGGCAGCGTGACCACCTTGTCGCTGGCCGGGCTGCGGACCGCATCGCGAGCCGAATAAGGATCGTAGGGCGGCCGCTCCCGCCCGGTGCGCCGGCCCAGAACGCTGCGCAGCCGCAGGAATATGAACACCGCGAGCGCCAGAAAGATGATGGTGTAGATGTTATCCTCGAACACGTCTCATGGTCTTTCGGCGTTGCACGAAAAGCCGCACGGCTTCCCAAAGGCGGTCCGGGCAAGCAGAGCCGGAACAGGAAGCCATTCCCTGAGCAATGTAAGTACGCCCGGGAAACCCTCCAGTGGCCGCTGCTGTAATCATGGCCGTCAAGGCGGAGTCTAAACGATTGGGCGCGTCAGTCCAATATTCCGCAGACAGCATCCTTACCGATTATGGTCGAATTCGCGCGATCCGCGCGGCTTTTGCCAAACATGACGAGTAATTGCGTTACTTTGGGCATCGTCGCGCCTCCCGAACGTCGGACCCAACCCTGAGCGTCCGAGGGCCGGCCTCCATTGGCTCCATTGTTCGCCGCTTTCCGCTGTGTTAGCGAAGCCGCGATACCCGCAGGTCGCGGGCCGGAGACGCGCATGTCTATGACGAACGGCGGGCCCCAGCCCCAGGCGGCGATGCCGCAGGTTTTTGTGCTCGCCCAATACGTGAAGGATTTTTCTTTCGAAAATCCGAATGCCCCACGGTCGCTTGCGCCGAGCACCCAGCAGCCTACCGTCAACATCCAAGTCAACGTCGATGCAGCGCCGATGAGCGAAACCGACTTTGAGGTCACGTTGAAGCTGGAGGGAAAATCGGAGTCGCAGGGCTTGCTGCTCTACGGTTTCGAGCTGGTATTTTCCGGCGTGTTCCGCGTCACGAACGTACCTGCGGACACCTTGCAACCGTTCGTGATGATCGAATGTCCGCGCCTGCTGTTTCCGTTTGCGCGCGAAATCATCGCCAGCACGGTGCGTAACGGCGGGTTCCAGTTGCTGCTCAACCCGATCGACTTCGTAGGGCTTTACCGGCAGCGCGTCGCGGCTTCCGAGGCCTCAACGCCATCCGAGCCGATCAATCCAAACTGATGTAGTCGCGCCAAATCGCGGCCTCCCCAAGCGTCGCGATGAATTGGCGGTGCGCTTCCTGCTCCGCTACCGATACGCGCGGCGCAAGCGGCGTCGGCCGCTGGCGGACGGTGATTGTCGCCCCCGGCACGAGGATTGGCGCCGCAGTTTGCGACAGGACGAGTTGCGCCTGCCGCGCGCCGATCAACTCGACGTAAACCTCCGCCAGCAATTCGGCGTCGAGCAGCGCACCGTGCTTGGTCCGTCGAGAATGATCGATCGCGTACCGGATGCACAGATCATCCAACCGGTTCGACGCACCGGCGTGCTTGCGGCGCGCAAGAAGAAGCGTATCGATCAGCCGCTCGCGACCGATCGACGGCCGGCCGGCGCGCTCAAGCTCGGCGTTCAGGAAGCCGATATCGAAACCGGCGTTGTGAATGACCAGCGGCGCCTCGCCGAGGAACCCCAGAAAGGCGTCGGCCACCGTCGCAAAGAGCGGCTTGTCCTTGAGGAATTCCTCGCTCAGGCCGTGGACCGCGAACGCCTCGGCCGGCATGCCGCGCTCGGGATTAAGATAGGCGTGAAACGTCTGACCGGACGGGATGCGGTTGACCAGCTCGATACAGCCAATCTCTACCAGGCGATCGCCCTGAAGGGGATCAAGACCCGTGGTTTCCGTGTCGAGCACAATCTCGCGCACTTATGCTCCATAATCTCGCCGGCGCCGAGGACGAAGGAACTTTGCGAATCAGCGTTTCGTTATTTTAGCGACCGCACGCAAAATGTCGCGCACCTGCGCACGGGCGTGATCGTAATCCTTGGAACTATCCACGATGAAATCCGCTCGCCGGCGCTTTTCCGCGTCAGGCAATTGCTTGGAAAGTATCGCCGAGAACTTTTCTTCGGTCATGCCCGGCCGTTCCAACACGCGCTGACGCTGTATCTGGGCCGGCGCCGAAACCACGACGGTGGCGTCACAGCGTCGATGGGTGTCGGTCTCGAATAGCAGCGGCACGTCGAGAACAACGACCGACACACCCTTGGCTTTCGCGTCGGCAAGGAACTCGTCGGTCGATTCGCTCACCAGCGGATGCACAATCGCCTCGAGACGGGCGAGCGCGGCACGGTCGTTGAGCACCATGGCGGCAAGCTTGGCGCGATCCACCTTGCCTCCCGACGTCGAACCGGGAAAGGCCTGCTCGATGGCTGACACAGCTTTCCCCTCATACAGTGCATGCACAACCGCATCGGAATCGTGCACCGGCACGCCAGCCTCGGCAAAATATCGCGCAGCTGTCGTCTTACCCATGCCGAGCGAACCGGTGAGGCAGAGCACGAATGGCAACATGCCGTCCCTTTCCTCGCTCATGACAGCAAGCATCCACGACGGCGCAAAAAATCCATGGCCGCAAGCAGCGGCAGGCCCAAAACGGTGAAATAATCGCCGTCCACAGACTCAATCAGGTGCACGCCAAGCCCTTCGAGCTGGTACGCGCCCACGCTCTCGGTGGCGGCGGCACCGGCCGCATCAAGATAGGACTCCAGAAACTCATCCGAGACGGCTCGCACCCTCAACCGCGCCGTACTGACGTGTTCGAACAGCACCATTGCATCTTGAACGAACGCAATAGCTGAATGCAGCTCGTGGCTGCGCCCGGCAAGTGCGCGCAGCTGGGCGCGGGCGGCTGCGCGATCGGCCGCTTTGCTGAAGCGCCTGCCGTCAAGCGACAAAACCTGATCAGCGCCGAGCACGAGGCGTCCGGGCCGCAGCCGAGCCACTGCCGATGCTTTGGCGCGTGCCAGCAGCGCCGCCACAGCCACGGCTGAAACTGACTGTGCGGCGCTTTCCACCGCGCGCTCATCGACAACCGACGGCACAATCTCCACCGCAACGCCCGCAGCAGTGAGCAACGTGCGCCTGATAGTACTCTTCGAAGCGAGCACAAGAGGTTCGGCCGCGCGCCAAAGTTCCATCGATCACGACGCCTTGCGCCGGCGACGCTCGACCAGATGTGCCAGCACCGCTGCGGCTGTTTCTTCGATGGAGCGCCGGGTTACGTCGATCAGCGGCCAGTTGTGCTTGGCGCACAGCCGCCGCGACGCCGCAATTTCTTCGGCGACCGCCACCCGGTCGATATACTGATCGTCATCGCGGTGCGCCTTGAGCCCAAGCAGCCGATTCTGCCGGATCTGCACGATGCGCTCGGGCGTGGCGAAGAGACCGACAACCAGCGGATTCTGGAGACGCTCCACTTCAGCGGGCAACGGCACGCCGGGCACCAAAGGTACATTTGCGGCCTTAACGCCGCGATTGGCCAAATAGATCGAAGTCGGGGTTTTTGAAGTCCGCGACACACCCACCAGGATCACGTCAGCTTCCTCCAGATCATCGGTTTGCTGACCGTCGTCGTGCAGCATCGTGTAATTGAGTGCGTCGATCCGGCGAAAGTACTCTGCGTTCAGAGTGTGCTGCGCACCAACCTTATGGGTGGATTCTGCCCCGAGATACGCCTGGAATAGGTGCAGCACCGGACCGAGAATTGACAGACACGGCAAACCGAGTTCCCGGCACTTGCCTTCCAGCCGTTCGACCAGGCCCTCCTCAAGCAGCGTGTAGAGCACGATCCCCGGCGATTCCTCGATCTCGCCCAACACCCGGTCGAGCTGTTTCTGCGTGCGTACCAGCGGGTGCATGTGTTCGACTGGCATGACCCTGGCGTACTGGGCAGCGGCCGCCCGCGCGACCGTGATCAACGTCTCACCAGTCGCATCAGAGATCAGGTGCAGATGAAAGTAACCCGCGGTTTGCGCCATGGGCCAATTTCTAGCGCTAGTTTGATAAGCTGTCGATAAGTAGGGAGAACGCCACGGCTTTCACGGCTAAGCAGGACCTCAGCCGCCAAGTCGAAAGATCATCCACACAGCCGCCGCGCGGGACTGGTAAAGGGATGGTCCTCCTGAAACGTTGTGAAGTGTGAATGAACTGCGGCAGCACCGTAAAAAACATCGATAACTAGCGCTTAAATCGCTCCACATGTCGCAAATCGGTGACCTGTGATTTGTGGGAATATGTGGAGAAGGCGTGAATGGAGTGTGGAGACAAAAGTATGAGTCTAATCAACCGTCAAAACACTACAACAGACTCTATTTAGATATTATTTGGATTAGGATAGCGGTGTGCAGAACGCTCATACGGACAAACCACTACTGCGTGTTTTGGCAGGTGAACGTGTCTCCGTTCCGCCAATCTGGCTGATGCGGCAGGCAGGCCGGTACCTGCCTGAGTATCGAAGAATTCGCGAGGAAGCCGAAAGTTTCCTCAGTCTGTGTTTTAATCCGCGGTTGGCTGCGGAGGTGACGTTGCAGCCGATCCGGCGCTTTGCCTTCGATGCGGCGATTGTGTTTTCCGATATCCTGGTGGTGCCGCACGCGCTTGGTCAGCGCGTGCGGTTCGAGGTCGGTGAAGGGCCACGGCTTGATGCGTTATCCGAGCCCGATGCGCTGCAGCGGCTGCGACCGGCGATTGATCATGCCGCGCTCGCACCGGTTTACGAAACAATCGCGCAAGTAAAATCGCAATTGCCGCCGGCAGTAGCATTAGTTGGCTTTTGCGGTGCGCCGTGGACTGTCGCAACCTACATGATTGCCGGCCGTGGAACGGCGGATCAGCTTCCGGCCAGGCTGTTTGCCTATCAGCATCCGCGAGCCTTTGCGGAGCTCATCGAGCGTCTCGTCGATGCGTCGTCGACTTATCTCGTGGGCCAGTTCGAAGCTGGTGCCGATGCGGTTCAGATTTTCGATACCTGGGCTGGAATCTTGCCCGATGAGGAGTTCAGGAAATGGTGTACCGAACCAGTGGCGCGAATTGTAGCAACGGTACGCAGCCAAATTCCGGAAGCGAGGATCATTGGCTTTCCCCGTGGCGCTGGAACGAGGCTCGAACGATATCTCGCGGCCGTCCCGGTCGATGCGATCGGACTTGATTGGATGGTCGACCTGTCTTTTGTGCGCGAACACGTGCAGAAGCAGCGTCCAATTCAGGGCAATCTCGATCCGCTGGCGCTGCTTGCCGGAGGTGACACCCTGGACCGGGCCGTGGATGCAATCTTGGACGCCTTTGCCGAGGGGCCGTTCATCTTCAACCTCGGCCACGGCGTGTTGCCGGACACGCCGGTCGCGCATGTCGAGCAGCTCGTTGCGCGCGTTCGGCGGGCGTAAAGCCGCGGCAGAAGCTTAGCCCGCTGGAGGTTTAGTTGCCGATGGCTGCGATTTATCCTTGGCTCAAGGCCTTCCATGTGATCGCCGTCATCGCCTGGATGGCCGGTATGCTCTACCTGCCCCGATTGTTCGTTTATCATTGTGCGGCGCAAAAGGGCTCGGTGCAGTCGGAGACCTTCAAGGTCATGGAGCGCAGGCTGCTGCGCGCAATCGTCAATCCGGCAATGATTGCGAGCTGGATTCTTGGCTTATGGCTCGTCTGGATGGGCCCTGATTCTCGGTACGAGTGGTTCTACCTGACGACGGCATGGTGGCTGTGGATCAAGATCGTCATCGTCCTGATGATGTCGGCGATGCATGGATTATTTGGCCGTTGGGTTAAGGCTTTCGCGGCCGATTCGAACCAGCATTCTCAGAGATTCTATAGGATTATCAATGAAGTACCGACTATCATGATGATCATTATCGTGATCCTCGTCGTGGTGAAACCGTTCTGAGCGCCGCGCGTTGCCAGTGCAAAATGCGTATCGGCTCTTGCCTGTAGGGCAGTCTTTTCCTATCTTGGCAATATCCCTCCGAACGTAGGCGGATGCAGTTTAAGTCCTGGCTCCTGTGTACTGGAGCCGATTGATGCATCGGGTTACGGGGCTAAGCCTCCGGCAACCTCACGACCTGCGACCCTTCCCGTCAGCGACGCCGCGAGCCAACACCGCCGCTGGCGCAATTTCCATAGGTCTCTTTATGCGGGAAATGAAACTCCAAGAACTAAAGGCTAAGTCTCCAGCCCAGCTTGTCTCGTTTGCCGAGGAGCTCGAAGTCGAGAACGCCTCGACCATGCGCAAGCAGGAGCTGATGTTTGGCATCCTCAAACAGCTCTCGGCGCGGGAAACCGACATCGTCGGCGAAGGCGTGGTCGAGGTGCTGCCCGACGGCTTCGGCTTTTTGCGATCGCCGGAAGCGAACTATCTGCCGGGCCCTGACGATATCTACGTCTCGCCCTCGCAGATCCGCCGCTTCGGTCTGCGTACCGGCGATACCATCGACGGCCATATTCGAAGCCCGAAAGAGGGCGAACGCTACTTCGCGTTGCTTAAGGTCAACTCGCTCAATTTCGAGGATCCTGAGAAGGCGCGGCACAAGGTCAATTTCGACAATCTGACGCCGCTCTATCCTGACGAGTGGCTGAAGATGGAATACGAGGATCCGACCAAGAAGGATCTTTCGGCGCGCGTCATCGACATCGTGGCGCCGGTCGGCAAAGGCCAGCGCGCACTGATCGTGTCGCCGCCGCGCACCGGCAAAACGGTGCTGTTGCAGAATATCGCGCACTCGATCACGCACAATCATCCGGAATGCTATTTGATCGTGCTGCTGATCGATGAGCGGCCGGAAGAAGTCACCGACATGCAGCGTTCCGTAAAGGGCGAGGTCGTGTCCTCGACCTTCGACGAGCCGGCGGTGCGTCACGTTCAGGTCGCCGAAATGGTGATCGAGAAGGCGAAACGCCTGGTCGAGCACGGCCGCGACGTGGTCATTTTGCTCGATTCGATTACGCGCCTTGGCCGTGCTTACAACACGGTGGTGCCGTCATCCGGCAAGGTCCTCACCGGCGGCGTCGACGCCAACGCGCTGCAACGGCCGAAGCGGTTCTTCGGCGCTGCGCGCAATATCGAAGAGGGCGGCTCGCTCACCATCATCGCCACCGCGCTGATCGATACCGGCAGCCGCATGGACGAGGTGATCTTCGAAGAGTTCAAGGGCACCGGCAATTCGGAATTGATCCTCGACCGCAAGGTGGCCGACAAGCGTACCTTCCCGTCGATGGACATCACCCGCTCGGGCACCCGCAAGGAAGAACTCCTGGTGCCGCCGGATCAGCTCAAGAAGATGTACGTGCTGCGCCGCATCCTCAATCCGATGGGGACGATGGACGCCATTGACTTCCTGCTCGACAAGCTGCGCAACACCAAGAACAACGGCGAGTTCTTCGACTCGATGAATACGTAAGCGGCGTGAGCCTTGATAAAAGCCTACCCGAACGTCGCTACGTGCACCCATCAATCCTGACGCGATCCGGCTTATAACGGACATCGACAATTTGGGTAAAACCGACGCGGTTGATCCGAAGCGGACATTTTTAGTTTGTGCAACAAGCTTGGCCGCCTTGCATCGGTGGGCATGGAACTGTCCCGAAGGAGCAGAAAACGCAGCAATCGCCTGGAAGGGGTTTAAGTCGCTCTCCGCATCCCTCGCAGTCATAAAAGAATTGGCAAGCGTCTATCGGCATGTGTTCCACCGTTTCATGGCCGCACTTGGGACAGGTGATAGTGGATTGTTCGATCACAGCTGCGGCTCTCTCGTTTGCACGATGGCTTCCAGAATTTGCATTGCATCAGCCGTTCCGTCAGCCTCACCTTTCTCAAAATCTTGGGCGATTTGTCCCATAGTGTTGGTCACATGAGCGATACATAGGACATTGGCTGGGCGCGCCTTAGCGAGCGTATAGAGCGCCGCAGCTTCCATCTCGACTGCTAGTATGCCCCGCCGCTTCGCAGCTTCGATCGCCTGTGCGGTTTCGCGGAATGGGGCGTCAGTCGTCCAAGTCGGGCCGACGATAACGCGCTGTCCGGCGCCCTTGAGGGCGTCGACGGCCATAGCCACTAACTCAGCATTGGCTTCGGCATATTCGCAAGGCTCGGCGTAGTGGTAGCTGGTTCCCTCGTCGCGCAAGGCGCGGTCGATGATAACAAAGTAGGGCGTCGGTCCCGTTGGAACGATTTGGCCAGCAGAAGTCACGCTCAGTAATAGGCGGCAACCGCTTTCAAGCAATTCTTCTGCGATCAGGACCGCAAAGGGCGCGCCGACCGCGCATCCGACGATGCCAACCGTTTGTCCGGCGAGTTCGAAGGCATCGAGTTGTGTGTGATAGCAGGGCCAGCCTTCGAAAGGTTTCGATCTGCCTTCCTTTCGCAGCCGCCGTACAATGTCGCCATCCGGATCAAGGATGCATACAGCGGGCACATTGACGGTCGGAATACCCTTTTGCCGCCGTGCTTCGCGCAGCAGTGCGGCCGGGCGAAACACAGACGGCGAGGATGGATGCTTGTTGTCCAACAGGGGGGGCATGTTCAACGGGGCCGCTCAAACACAGCGCCATAGTGGTAGGGCGAGGCCTCAACTCGGTTGCGGAATTTGAGGCCGCCCGGCTCGACACTAACGATGGTCTGTTCTGGCGTCATCCGCAGTTGCGTCGCTGGCCCTCGCGGTTCTCCTAGGACGGTCGTTTGCTCGCGCGGCCGGGCGTACCAACTCACGATAGCGAACAAACCGCCGGGCTTAAGAATGTCATGGACGGCCTGCGCAAGGCGCGTGTTGTCTGGAACGCCGTGAAAGGCATTAGCGAGGAACACATGGTCAACCGCGTGCCGCACAACCTTTGCGATGTCGTACGCGTCGGCCTCGACAAACGTGCAGTTGGGCGCACCGCCGCGTTCGGTAATCCGCACCTTTGCCGCTTCTAGCAGCGCCGCGTCAATGTCGATGGCGATAACGCTGCGGGCGATCCTGGAGAGCGGGAACGTAAACCAGCCATCGCCGGAACATAGGTCAACCACATCCATGCCAGGCGTCACACCCACGTCCCTCAGCACTTTGGCGGGATCAGGCCACAGGGCTTCCCACCAACCGGGGTCGGGCATTCCTGTGCCTTCGAAAAACCCTGGTAGCTGGCTGGTCATATCGTCGCTATTTTAGCGAATCTACGACGGTTCGCGAGTACGGACGAAATGCCGCTCCTCGCACCTTGCGTCATTCAGTGCACTGCACAACTTTTGACGCTATTGGGGGCACAGCGTCGGCGCGGCACGCAACTTCGAGGAAGGCGGCTCGCTCACCATCATCGCCACCGCGCTGATCGATACCGGCAGTCGCATGGACGAGGTGATCTTCGAAGAGTTCAAGGGCACCGGCAATTCGGAGCTGATCCTCGACCGCAAGGTGGCCGACAAGCGCACCTTTCCGGCGATGGACATCGCGCGCTCGGGCACCCGCAAAGAGGAACTCCTGGTGCCGCCCGACCAGCTCAAGAAGATGTACGTGCTGCGCCGCATCCTCAATCCGATGGGGACGATGGACGCCATCGACTTCCTGCTCGACAAGCTGCGCAACACCAAAAACAACGGCGAGTTCTTCGACTCGATGAATACATAAGCCTCGTCGCGGCCGGACTTGTTCCGGCCGTCCACGCCTCTAATCCCATCGGTCTTAGAACGTCGATGTCCGCGACGAGCGCGGGCATCCCGTGTTTGTTGCGATTTGGTGTCAGCCTTGGGCAGTAGGCTGCGCGCGCATTGTGGGCGTCGGCCGCCTGGTATTGAGCACCAAGTACGGGTTGATGAAGCACATCGCGCCTTTGCCGACCGCGTTTTCACAGCCTTGCAGGCTCGTATAGCCGCACTGGACCACGGCGCCCAGGCGCGGGAGGAAGCCGCAATATTCCTCGGCCTGTGCGCTGGTTGCCGACATGGCGGCGAATGAGGTGGTCGCGAACGGCATGGCGATCAGCGCGGCCACAAGAATGATTCCGCTTCGCATGTTGGTCTCCCTTGCTCCGCTCAGCGGCGCTTCAATAGCTTCGAATCGGCGCCAAATGAAGGGCTTCGTCAAGTATGTCGCATGGCATCCATGGCGCTAATGAGGCCGGCGGGATCGGTCACGGGCAGCGAACAGGTCTCTCCAGCGCAGATAAAGACCTGCGGTTCACTCGCCGCACTGGCCTTGTCGCGCGCCGGATGGGCGGGCGGCAAAGCTGAGGCTGAGGCGGCATGCAGCACGATACGGTTGAGCGGTGGTATTTGCCGCGCGGCGGCGAGCAGTGCCTCGGCGCGGGGTCCCTGCCCGGTTACCACGATCTCTGCGGCGCGCAGCCGCAGGTCGACGGCATTGAGCAGCGTCATGTGCATGTAAAGATTTTCGATCGCTTGCGGCGCGATCGCGGCGATAATCCGATCCGCCTTGTCGCGCCATGAATCGTCGCCGGCGAGCGCCGCCAGCCGAATTAGATTCTGCGCCGCGACGGCGTTATGGTTGGGCGTGGCATCGTCGCTGGTTGCGGCCGGCCGCACGACTAGTCCTTCGGCGTCGGCGGCTGTGAGGTAATAGCTGCCAGTTTCGATGTTGGCATAGTCGCGGTCGAGCGCGCGCTGCCAGGCGAGCGCCTGATCGAGGTAATCGTGCCGGCCTGTCGCTTCGTAGAGCGCGAGTGCGGCGCGGGTCATCGCGGCGAAGTCCGACGCAAGACCGGGAAACTTGAGCTGACCTTGCCGCCAGGAATGGCCGAGGCGATCGCCGCGAACCATGGTGTGCGCGATGAAGCTGAATGCGCGCGCGGCCGTCTCGATCCATGCCGATTCTTCAAACATCAAGCCCGCGTTGGCGAGCGCCGCGATCATCAGTCCGTTCCAGTCGGCCAACACTTTGTCGTCGAGGCCGGGGCGCACACGCTTATCGCGCACGGCAAGCAGCTTGGCGCGCAGCGCCGTCAATCTTGCTTCGTCGTTCGCGTCCCCTACCTTTCCTTCCTCCGCAAGCGGGGCATGGTTAGGGAGCGGGTGCTTGAGCCGATTGAGAATGTTGTGGCCTTCGAAGTTGCCGGCCTGCGTAACATCATAATGCCGAGCAAAAAATTCGCCGTCCTCTGTGCCGAGTATTTGCATCACTTCGGCAAAAGACCAGACGTAAAACTTGCCCTCCTCGCCTTCGGAGTCGGCATCAAGCGACGCGGAAAACGCGCCTTCCGCGGTCGTCATCTCGCGCTTGAGCCAGGCGACCGTTTCATACGCGCTTTGCCGATAGACCGCCTTGCTGTTGCGTTTGTGAACAACTGCCAAAAGTTCGAGAAGCTGCGCGTTGTCGTAGAGCATCTTTTCGAAATGTGGCACCAGCCAGCGCTCGTCGACCGAATAACGCGAGAAGCCGCCGCCAAGATGATCGTAGATGCCGCCCTCGCAGATGTGGTCGAGCGTGATTTCGACGGCGGCGAAGTAACGTGCCGCCTCCCTTCCCTCCCCTGCTTGCGGTGGAGGGTTAGGGTGGGGGCTGCGCGTGCCTGCGCGCCACAAAAGTTCGAACAGGGCGGCTTGCGGAAATTTTGGCGCGCCGCGCGTGCCCCCATTGACCGGATCAATCAGCCCGGCGAGCTGGCGGGCGGCGTTATCGAGTTCGGCTCGGCCGAGTGTGACGCTGCCGGCGGGCCGCGCCGCGGTTTCCAGCCGCTGCATTAATGCCGTGCGGTTGCGCTCGATTTTTTCCGGCTCTTCGCGAAAGATACGCGATATTTCGCGCAGCACATCGACGAAAGCCGGTTTGCCGTAACGCGAGGTTTTGGGAAAATAGGTACCGCCCCAGATCGGCTCGCCAGTGGGTGTCAAAAACATCGTGAGCGGCCAGCCGCCCTGCTCGCCAAGATGATGCAACGCTGCCATGTAGATCTGATCGATATCGGGCCGCTCTTCTCTGTCGACTTTGATGTTGACGAAAAGATCGTTCATCACGGCCGCGGTGTCGCCGTCCTCGAAACTTTCGTGCGCCATGACATGGCACCAGTGACAGGCCGCATAGCCGACTGACAGTAGGATCGGCTTGTTGGCCTGCTTGGCCTCGGCCAATGCCTCTGGTCCCCAGGCCCACCAGGCAACAGGGTTGTGTTTGTGCTGCAGCAGATACGGACTCGTCTCGTGCGCGAGGCGGTTTTCGGAAGCGGGCGAAGCTTGCGGGGGCGTTGACATGCTTGCACCGTAGCAAGTAGCCCGCGTCGAGCGAAGGGCCGGCTCCAAGCTTCAACGATGGTCATGACAGATCGCTCCACCATATTCGCCTTATCTTCCGGCCGGCCGCCGGCCGCGATTGCGGTGGTGCGCATTTCTGGCCCGGGCGCCGGCGCGGCGTTGAAGGCTCTAATCGGTCGCATGCCCGAGCCGCGCAACGCGGCACTCGCTCGAGTCCGCGATCCGCAGAGCGGCGAGGTCATCGACGAGGCGCTTGCGTTATGGTTTCCGGCGCCGGCGAGCGAGACCGGCGAAGATGTCGTCGAATTGCAGCTTCATGGCGGGCAGGCGGTCATCGCCGGCGTGCTCGATGCGCTTGGCAAGATCGAGGGATGCCGGCTGGCGGAGCCGGGCGAGTTCACCCGCCGGGCGTTTGAGAACGGCAAGCTCGACCTGACGAGGGTCGAGGGGCTGGCCGATCTGATTGCCGCGGAAACGCTAGCACAGCGGCGCCAGGCCTTTCGTCAGCTCAAAGGATTGATCGGCGACCGCGCGGAAGAATGGCGGCGGGAATTGATCAAGGCGCTCGCGTTGATAGAGGCGCGGATCGATTTCTCCGACGAAGCCGATGTGCCCGAAAATCTGGTCGAGCCGGCGCTTTTTGCTGCGCAATTGCTGCGCAGCAAAATTGCAGCATGTCTAGCCGATAGTGGACATGGCGAGCGATTGCGAGAGGGCCTCGTGGTCGCAATCGCGGGGCCGCCGAATGCGGGTAAGTCGACATTACTCAACCGTGTGGCGAGGCGGGAAGCGGCTATTGTCTCACCGCATCCAGGCACGACACGCGACGTTGTTGAGGTGCATCTTGATCTCGACGGCTATCCGCTAACGCTGCTCGACACCGCGGGCATTCGCGAAAGCAGCGATCCAGTGGAGCAGGAGGGAGTGCGCCGCGCTCGTGCGCGCGCTGCCGCGGCCGATCTGACGTTATGGGTCACTGACGCATCGGTCGTTGGCTCAGCGGTCGAGGAGGTGGGCCAATTGCCGGCGAGTGCCGAAGTGTGGCTGCTCAGAAATAAGATCGACCTAGTTGGCGTAGGCGATCCAAGAACTGAATCACCGACGATGAAGGACGGGATTAACCGTTCATTCGCTATGTCGGCGCAGTCCGGGTTTGGGATGGATTCATTTGTTGGGGCGCTCTCCGGTTTCGCCGGCAGCTATTTCGGTGCGACCGAGTCAGCGATCGTCACACGGGGTCGTCACCGGCAAGCGTTCGAGGAAACGATCGCAGCGCTGGATCGTGCGCTCAGCCATCGCGCCAGCGGCGGGGAAGAGCTGATCGCAGAGGAATTGCGTTCCGCGGCGGCGACGCTCGGCCGCCTGACGGGCAGGGTCGATGTGGAGGACATTCTGGACGTTATCTTTCGCGATTTCTGCATCGGGAAGTGAGTGGTTAAAAATCATGGTTAAAGAAGAACGAACGTTGGCATCGACACTCTGTTTCACGTGAAACACTCGGCGCATCGCGCGATGGAGATGCGATGCGATCGGGTCTATATGGCTGCAATGGAAACGCGCTTCGATGTGATTGTGGTTGGCGGCGGCCATGCCGGCTGTGAAGCCGCTGCCGCCGCTGCGCGCATGGGTGCGCGAACGGCGCTCGTGACGCATCGCTTCGCGACCGTTGGCGCCATGTCGTGCAATCCGTCGATCGGCGGCCTCGGCAAGGGGCATCTCGTCCGTGAAGTCGATGCTCTTGATGGCCTGATGGGCCGCGTGGCGGATGCCGGCGGCATCCAGTTTCGCGTGCTCAATCGACGCAAGGGACCGGCAGTGCGCGGTCCGCGCGCGCAGGCCGATCGCAAGCTCTATGCCGCAGCGATGCAGCAAGCGATCGGCGCGATGGCGAATTTGTCGCTCATCGAAGGCGAGGCGGACGACCTGGTGATCGACGGCCACATCACCGGGATCCGGCTGACCGATGGCCGCGAGTTTAGCAGCGCGGCGGTTGTTCTCACCACGGGGACGTTCCTTCGTGGGCTCATCCATATTGGCGAGCGGCAAATTCCGGCCGGACGGGTCGGCGAAGCGCCGGCGATGGGCCTTTCCCAGACCTTGGAGCGTCACGGGTTCGCGCTTGGCCGCCTGAAGACTGGAACTCCGCCGCGGCTCGACGGCACCAGCATCGACTGGAACGCACTTGAGCTACAGCCTGGCGATGATCCGCCGGAGCCGTTTTCGGTGCTGACCGAGCGGATATCCAATCCGCAGATTCAGTGCGGCATCACACGGACTACGGCGGCAACTCACGACATCATCCGCGCCAATGTGCATCGCTCGCCGATGTATTCCGGCCAGATCAAAAGCCGCGGACCGCGCTACTGCCCATCGATCGAGGACAAGATCGTGCGCTTTGGCGAGCGGGATGGGCACCAGATTTTCCTCGAGCCCGAGGGTCTCGACGACAGCACGGTTTATCCCAACGGGATTTCGACTTCGCTGCCCGAAGAGGTGCAGAGTGCGCTGGTGGCATCGATCCCGGGCCTCACGCATGCGCGCGTGATCCGACCCGGTTATGCCATCGAATACGACTATGTCGATCCACGTGAACTCAAGGCGTCGCTGGAGACTAAGCGGCTCGCTGGGTTGTATCTTGCCGGCCAGATCAACGGTACCACGGGCTACGAGGAGGCAGCCGCGCAGGGTCTCGTCGCCGGACTGAATGCCGCCGCGCGGGCAGGGGGCGGCAGCGAGATCGTGTTCGATCGCGCCGAAGGCTACCTCGGCGTGATGATCGACGATCTGGTGACGCGCGGTGTGAGCGAACCGTACCGCATGTTCACCTCGCGGGCCGAATATCGTCTGACGCTCCGGGCC
This sequence comes from Xanthobacteraceae bacterium, assembly GCA_049300295.1. GTDB lineage: Bacteria > Pseudomonadota > Alphaproteobacteria > Rhizobiales > Xanthobacteraceae > BOG-931. Next base: position 51,219 of record JBAQJL010000115.1, on the reverse strand, counting down.
GATAACGCCGATCAGCGGCTGACCGACAAAGGCATCGCGCTCGGCTGTGTCGGCCCCGAACGGGCGCGACAGCATCGCGCGAAGATGACGGCGCTGAATTCGGCGAGAACGATGGTGTGCGAGCTGAGCCTTACGCCGAGTGAAGCGGGCCGACATGGATTGGCACTACGCAAAGATGGCCAGCGCCGTTCGGCCTTCGATCTCTTGTCCTATCCGGACATCGGGTTTGCCGATGTTGGGCGGATTTGGCCGTCACTGGCGGCGCTGGACAGCAAGATCGCAGCGCAGATCGAGACCGATGCCAAATACGCGGTCTATCTCAGCCGTCAGGCAGCCGACGTCGAGTCCTATCGGCGCGATGAAAATCTCGTCCTGCCGGACGATATCGATTATGCGGTGCTTCCTGGACTTTCCAACGAGGTCCGCCACAAGCTGCAGACCCATCGGCCGCGCACGGTTGGGCAAGCAGGGCGGATCGATGGCATCACGCCAGCCGCGTTGGCTTTGCTGGTCGCGTACTTGCGGCGAGACAGGAACCGCAGGCCGGCCCGCGGGGCGGCATGAGCGGGCAGGCGGGGCGGGAGCATTCGGGTCTGCGTCCGGCCGTCTCGCGATCGCCCACTGTCGCCACAGAAGAACTCACGCAAGACCGCGACCGCGCGTTGGCACTCACTCCTGTTTCACGTGAAACATTGGATCGCCTCGACCATTATGTCGAACTTTTGCTCGACTGGCAGCGTCGTGTGAATCTGATCGCGCCCTCGACTGAGCCGGCGCTATGGACGCGCCACATTGCCGACTCGCTGCAGCTTCTGGCGCTTGCGCCCGGCGCGGGCGTCTGGGCCGATTTGGGCTCCGGCGCGGGCCTGCCAGGGCTGCCGGTTGCCTGCGCGCTCGCCGAGACTGACGGGGCGTGCGTGCACCTTGTCGAGAGCAGTACTAAGAAGTCCGCGTTCTTGCGCGAGGCCGTCCAGGCCACCGGAGCGCCGGCCGCCGTCCACGCAATGCGAATCGCGGATTTTGCCATAGCGCCGCCGGGAAATGTGGCGGTCGTGACCGCCCGCGCGGTCGCCCCGCTTTCCAAGCTCCTGGCGGAGGCGTATCCGTTGTTGAAAAGGGGCGCCGTTGGCCTTTTCCCGAAGGGACAAGGGGTAGATGCCGAATTGACCGAAGCCACTAAATATTGGAGGCTTGAGACCACTTTGGTTCCGAGTCGTACCGATTCCAATGCGCGCGTTGTGGTCGTGCGCGGTGCTGAGCCGATATGCGGGCCGGCCGTGCGACGAGAATCGAAAAAGCGATGAACGTGCAACGATAGGCCAACTGCGATGAGCGATGCACCTCTGGTGGAGCAATCACCCGGCGTGATGCCGGATTCCGCGCCGGAGCAGAAACTGTCGACCGGACCGGTGCGGCCGCCGCGTGTACTTGCCGTCGCCAATCAGAAGGGCGGCGTCGGCAAGACCACCACCGCCATCAATCTTGGCACTGCACTTGCGGCGATCGGCGATGAGGTTCTCATCCTCGATCTCGATCCGCAGGGCAACGCCTCGACCGGTCTCGGCATTGACCGGCGCAGCCGGCTGCACTCCACCTACGATGTTCTGATCGGCGAAGCGACGCTGCGCGATTCCATCGTGGCGACAGCCGTGCCGCGGCTCCACCTTGCCCCGTCGACGCTTGACTTGTCGGGACTTGAACTTGAGATCGGGCAGCAGCGCGATCGGGCCTACCGTTTGCGCAACGCGCTGGCGCCACTCAACGTGCCCGTGCCAGGCGCGACCAATTTCAGCTACGTGCTGGTCGATTGTCCACCGTCGCTGAATTTGTTGACGGTCAACGCCATGGCGGCGGCACACGCCATTCTGGTGCCGCTGCAATGCGAGTTCTTTGCACTCGAAGGTCTGTCGCAATTGCTCAAGACCGTCGACCAAGTGCGCGAAACGCTCAATCCTGGCCTGACGATCCACGGCATCGTGCTGACGATGTACGACTCGCGCAACAACCTTTCCGCCCAGGTCGTAGCCGACGTTCGTGAATTCATGAAAGACAAGGTCTACGACACCATCATTCCACGCAACGTGCGCGTCTCGGAAGCGCCGTCCTACGGCAAGCCGGTGCTGGTCTACGATCTCAAATGCAGCGGCAGCGAAGCCTACTTGCGGCTCGCGACTGAGATCATCCAGCGCGAAAAGGAATTATGCGCCGGATGACGAGTAAGTGCGCGTGAGTGAAAGTTCTGGAGAACCTGCGGTGGCGGAAGAGGCAGGACGATCGCGATTGGGACGCGGGCTCGCCGCGCTGATTGGCGATGTCGGCGCCGAGAGTTCAAACGACCGCCGGCGCGGTCAACGGCATTTGCCGATTTCGGCGTTGCAACCGAACGCGCGCAACCCGCGGCGGATGTTTTCCGATACTGAGCTTGATGAACTGGCAAGCTCGCTGCGCGAACGCGGCATCATTCAACCGATCGTCACGCGCGCGCTCCGCGGCGTTCCCGACATGTATGAGATCATCGCCGGCGAACGGCGGTGGCGGGCGGCCCAGCGTGCCGGGCTACACGAGGTTCCGGTAGTCATCATCGAGGCCACTGACGGCGAAGCGTTGCAGCTTGCGATCGTCGAGAACGTCCAGCGCACCGATCTAAATCCGCTCGAAGAGGCGGAAGGGTATCGCGCACTGATCCGCGATTTCAGCCACAGCCAGGACGACGTCGCCCGCATGGTCGGCAAAAGCCGCAGCCATGTTGCCAATATGCTGCGGCTTCAGACGCTGCCCGATCGGGTGCGGGAGCACATTCACGCCGGCCGGCTGAGCGCCGGCGCCGCGCGCGCCTTGATCGGCCATCACGACGCGGAGCGGCTGGCGGACGAAATCGTTTCGCGCGGTCTCAATGTGCGCCAGGTTGAGGAGATCGCGCGCGAAACCGGTAAGCGAAGCGGCAAGGATCAAACAAACGACGGCAAAGCGCGCGCCCGCGCAGCAAAAAACACCGACACGCGCGCACTGGAAAAGCGCCTTGCTGATGTGCTTGGTCTCGCGGTCAGCATCGATCATCGTGAGCGCGGTGGCGCGATCAGCATCCGTTATCGCAGCCTCGATCAGCTCGACGAGGTCGTGCGGCGGTTGGAAGGAAGGCGGTAAAACCGTCATGCCCGCGCTTGTCGCGAGTATCAACGTCTTTGTTCATTGGCCAGAAGTCGTGGATGGCCGCAACAAGTCCGGCCATGACGATGCCTTCTCGGCTCAGCTTCGCCACTGCGCTTTAAATGCTTTGCGCTTCTCCGGATCGTACATGCTCGGATAGTCGTATTCGAGCTTCTTCGACGGCTCTACGTGCAACGTCGCGAAGACCGGTCCTTGTTGTTCGAGCACATGGCCGATTTGTTGCTCGAAATTTTTCAAATCTGAAAAATCGTAGCACGCCGCATAACCGGAGCTGCGTGCGATGCCGGCGAAGTCCACCTTTGGATTCGGAATCGGCTGGCTGCCATTAGCCTCGTACGTATCGTTCTGCGCTACGAGGTGGATCAGATTCTTCGGCGCGACCGCGGCGATTGTGACGAGGCTGCCGAGATTCATCAAAAGGCTGCCGTCGCCTTGGAGCACGACGACGCGCTTGTCCGGCCGGGCGAGCGCCAGCCCGAGCCCGTGGGAGGAGTCGAGCCCCATCGCGCCGATCGACAGATAATTAAGCGAGCGCGGAGCAATTTCGACCCAATCGACCGCCGAGCTGTAGGTCGCCACCACTGCTTCTTTGCCGATGTGCCGCGCCAGAATGCGAAAGCACTCGTCCCGTTTCATCATGACGCCAGCGGCCTCCGTCCGATCAAGAGCGTTACCGGTTCCGATGTGCGATACGCCTGTTCGATCGCTGGCTGGATTTTGCCGATATCGGAATCGAGGCTGATGAGGTGATGAGCGATGCCCATGTCATCGCAGATCGGCTCGATAATGCGGACGCCATAGCGTGGCGATTCGCGAGGCGCCAAGTCCGGCTCGTGGCCGAGCAGGCCGACCATCATGCAGATCGGCTGCTTGTACTCGACCGCGATGCCGCGGATTGCGTTGAGCGAGTCGAGGAAGCCTGTGTATTGGATCAGGATCAGTGCGCGCTTGTCGGCATATGACAGGCCGGAAGCGATGCCGATGCATTCGTCCTCCTTGCAGACGCGAATGAGGCGCAAATCCTTGTCGCGCGCAATCGGTGACAGCAGCCCCGAGCTGGTGACGATATCGGGCACCGCCAGCACGTATTCGATGCCGCTTGCCTTGATGGCGGCGATGATGCCCCGGCCGTGAAGCTCGCGCACGCCGGTTCCGCTAGCCGCTGACGCCTCCATAACCCAGCCTCCCCACCACTTTCGCCGCATCAAAACTAGTCCGACTGGCGAATTGGTCAATGCGCTTCGCGGCTTCCATAAACGCGCGCAGCGCATACGAGCCAATTGAATGTCCTCCTCCTTTTGGAGGAGGCGAGGCCAAAAACACTCTGCTTAGATCGCTCCGCTTGCGTCATCCAGATGGATGTCGGGCTACCGGAGGCGTTTGATGCCTATGCGGGGTGAATTGCAGATTTCGGCGGCCGACCTGAGCAACCGCCGATATGCCGTCGGCGATGCGTGGTCTTGCAGTCTGGCGACCCTAACGAACCCCGAGTTCGGGATGATCGCGTTGCTTTGCGCGGTCGGATTATGGCTGACGTTCTACGGCCTGCATTTCTTGTCGAATTCCGGTGGAATGGTCGACACGCTTGGACAAATGCAGTGACCAACTTGACGCTGCGCAGTATCAGCGTGTGGCGGATTGCGCGCCTGTTATCCGGGCTGCAGTGAGCTACTCCGCTGCCGTGCGCGCGCCGTGACCGTAGCGGCGCTCGATGTAATCGATCACCATTTTCTGGAAATCGGCGGAGACCGTCGGCCCGCGCAGAGTGGCTGCCTTCTTGCCGTCGATAAAGACTGGCGCGGTCGGGTGCTCGCCGGTGCCGGGAAGCGAAATGCCGATGTCGGCGTGCTTGCTCTCACCCGGGCCGTTGACGATGCAGCCCATCACCGCGACGTTGAGGCCTTCGACGCCCGGGTAGCGCTTCTTCCATTCCGGCATCGAGTCGCGAATGAACCCCTGGATGCCGGCCGCCAGTTCCTGGAACGTCGTCGACGTGGTGCGACCGCAGCCTGGGCAAGCGGCGACCAGCGGCACGAAGGTCCGCAATCCAATGGTCTGCAGCAGTTCCTGAGCGACTTTGACTTCGACGGTCCGGTCGCCGTTGGGCTCCGGCGTGAGCGAAATGCGGATGGTGTCACCGATGCCTTGCTGCAGCAGCACGCCCATCGCGGCGGAAGAAGCCACGACGCCTTTGGTGCCCATGCCAGCCTCCGTGAGGCCGAGATGCAGCGCAAAGTCCGAGCGCCGCGCCAGCTCCCCATAGACGCCGATCAAGTCCTGAACGGCGGAAACCTTGGCCGACAGAATGATGCGGTTCTTTGCCAGCCCGATCTCCTCGGCGCGTTGCGCCGACAGCAGCGCAGACTGCACCATGGCTTCGCGCGTAACGTCGCGGGCGTCGACCGGATGATTTGACTTGGCGTTCTGGTCCATCAGGTGCGTGAGCAGTTCCTGATCGAGCGAGCCCCAATTGGCGCCGATGCGCACTGGCTTGCTGTATTTGATGGCGGCCTCGACAATGGCGCCGAACTGCCGATCCTTCTTTTCCTTGAAGCCGACGTTGCCCGGATTAATCCGATACTTGTCGAGCGCTTCGGCGCAGGCAGGATGATCGGCCAGGAGCTTGTGGCCGATGTAGTGGAAGTCGCCGACGATCGGGACGTCGACGCTCATCTTCAGGAGCCGCTCCTTGATGTGCGGTACCGCAGCGGCGGCCTCGTCGCGGTCGACGGTAATGCGGACGATCTCGGAACCCGCCCGCGCAAGCGCCGCGACCTGCCTGGTGGTCCCTTCGATGTCGGCGGTATCGGTATTGGTCATCGACTGCACGACGATCGGCGCTCCACCGCCGACGGTCACCTTGCCGACGCGAACGCCGACGGTCTGGTGTCTCGGCGCGGGGCCGGAAAATTCCATCATGTCTTCAATCCCTTAACCGGGCATCGCTTCCCGGCCAGAACACGGCAAGTGGCTACGGCAACGATATAGCCCCGCGGTGACGGTTTGACGAGGCGCAGCGCCGGTCTTCGCAGACACATATCGCGCAGGATGCCTAAGCCCCGGCACAGCTTTACGCTGACCTTTTCCGCCCCTACGCGCATTAATTTATGTACAAGACACGCGATGCGCCCTACGATTTACGTATAATTTACGGGGGTGGCGCCACTCGGGGCGTCCGTCCCGTTGGGGGGCGAAATGGCGGTGGGCGAAACGAGCGAGATGACGCTTACGTTTCGCTGTCCGCGTGGGCTGGAGGGCGTCCTGCCCAGGCCGATACCGGCGGTCCAAGGCCTGCCGGACTGGTTCAAAGCGCTGCCGCAGAGGGCTTTCAATCCAACGGTGGGCGGTCAGACCCACACTGTCAAAAAATGTCCGCCCTTCGTTGACGCGATGACTTACGGGTTTCTGATTCCGCTTGCCACCGACCTCGAAGTTCGCAACGGCGAATTCAGCTGGAACTTCGAAGCGGCGGAGGCTGTTGTCAGCGCATATTCATACTCGTCGCCGATCGACTTTCACGATTCCAGTCAGATTTTCGGCACGCCGTTTTTCGATGACGATCGCTTCATTATCAAGTTCAACAACTTTTGGGTGATCGAAGCGCCCGCGGGCTATTCGCTGCTGTTTACCCATCCGGCCAATCGCGCCGATCTGCCTTTCAGGACACTGACCGGCATGGTCGATTGCGACTCGTTCCACCACCCTGTCAATTTTCCGGCGCGATGGCATGACCCTGGCTTTAGTGGCGTACTCAAAAAGGGCACGCCGATTGCCCAGTGCTTTCCGGTGAAGCGCGAAAGTTGGGCGGGACGCTACGATGTTTTTTCCGGCGAAGACTCGACACGGCAGGTCGAGTCACGAAAAGAGATTTTGGAAGGCGCCGACGTCTATCGGCGGCAGTTTCGGGCGTCGAAGCGCTAAAATTATTTGGTCTGGAGAAAGCGTGCCGCCGCGCTGGGCTTGAGCCAAAACCGGCCACGCGCGGATTTCGTCAGCATGCCGAGTGCACTGCCATAGCGTTTGGGATCGCTGCGCACCGCATAACGGAAACAGTCGTAGCCTTCGTCAAGTTGTCCGAGGCGAAGCAGGCAGCGGCCAAGATTGAGCCAAGTGCCGGGGTCCGGCTTCGATGCAAGACAACGCCGAAAATGATCCGCCGCCTTGTCGTGCTCGCCCGCGCCTTGATGCGCCAGCGCCATCCCCGACAGAGCTTCGTGCGAAGCAGGAGAAATTTCGAGGACCCGCGCAAACGCATGCTTGGCCTTGGCGAAGTCCCGGCGTTCCAGGAAGACGCGGCCAAGCTGGATGGAGAACTCAGCGACCACTGGGGCGATGTCGCGGCCACGTTCGAACACTTCGGCCGCCTCGTCATAATGTTTTGTGGACGCCAACGCGCAGCCGAGTTCGTAGAAGGCCTTTGGGTAAGGCGGCTGCCGTTTGATGGCGCGCCTGAGCCGCGACAACGCCTCGTCGATCCGCCCGGCTTGGCGTAGCGCGGCCGCGAGCTGCATATCGATCTCTGGGTCATGACGGATGCGCGCCGCGGCTTCGAGCGGCGCGATGGCGTCTGCGGCGCGGCCTTGCATCAGAACAGCGCAGCCGAAAATGTGCAGTGCGTGAGCATCGCGCGGGTCGACCCTCAGTACATCGGCGGAAATACGTTCTGCCTCGCCGGGGCGCTGGCCGTTCAAGGCGAACGCGGCTTGCTGCAGGGCGGTGCCGATGTCGGCATTCGTCACGGGAGGTCCCGGTCCATTCGGCATTGCTGTCTCAGCGGGTCACTGGGCGTATCGAACGCTAGCACGCTTCTGGTCGGCAAATCATCCGGGTCGCACGTCATCCCGGCCTGTTGACCAGGACCAGGCCCGCCACCACCAGAATCACGGCCAGGACAAACGGCGCGGTCAGCGGCTCGTTCAAGACGAAGTGTCCGGCGGTCACGCCGCACAGCGGCGCCAAAAAAGTAAATACCGACAGACGCGCCGCCGAATAGCGCACGATCAGTGCAAACCACGCCACAAAGGTGACGCTGACGACCCAAACCGTTCCGTAGGTGAATGCGGCAAGCGCCAACGCTGAGGGCATGGCATCCATGTGTTCGCCGAAAAGCAGCGCGCCGAAGCCAAGCAGCGGTACCGAAACAACGAGCTGGTAAAGCAGGTTCTTTTCCGGACTGACGCGGGCGAGCGCGCTTGCCTTGACGAGCAGCGTCGTCGCCGCCCAGGCGAGCGCGGCACCAACCAGCATCAGGTCGCCGAGCATCTGATGCGGATTACTGATCGGCCCCGGAACGCCGAAGGCGATGACGATCCCGGCGAATGACAGCAATAAACCGATCCACTGCCACAGATGGAAGCGATCGCCCGGAATAAGCCAGCGCGATCCTACGACGACGAAAAACGGCGCTAAATAAAGGAACAATGTGCCACGTGTCACGGTAGTCCAAACAAGGCCGCGATAGATCAATAAGAACTCGAACGCGAACAGCACGCCGGCGGAAATACCGGCCACAAGCGTGCCATCGCGTTCGAACAACGCAATGCCGCGGAAGCGACACCAGGCGCCGACCAGAATCGCCGCCAGCAACGAGCGCGTCGATGATTGAATCAAAGGTGGAATATCGTGGATCGCCACCTTGATGGCGACGTTATTGAAACCCCAGCTGATGCAAAGCCCGATCGTGACGGTGATCGCTAGTGCATCAAGTGGACGAGACGAAGGGGAGGGCATTTCCAGTTGTTTTCTTTCGCGCCACGTCCAGCGAGCCGCTATCGACGCCCGCGGCAGTGCGAGCAGATGCCGACGATTTCGATCAGCGGATTCTTGGGCGCAAAACCGGCGGCGCGAGATGCGGTTTTGAGTGCTTCGGCGACCGCGCCGCCTGGACCCTCGCCGACAGCGCCGCAGCGTTCACAGATCAGAAATACCACGAGATCACCACCCGAGTGATTGTGGCCGCAGGCCACAAATGCGTTGCGGCTCTCGATGCGATGCACCAGCCCGTTTTCGCGCAGAAAATCGAGTGCCCGATAAACGGTGATCGGCGCTGGCCGCCCGTTTTTTCCGGCCATCTGTTCGATGATCTCATAGGCGCCGAGCGGGTTATGGCTCGCCAGCAACACCTCCAGCACCTGTCGGCGGATTGGCGTCAGCCGCTGCGATCGTGCCGCGCACTGAGCCTCAGCATAGGAGAGCGCATCGCTTGCGCATCGCTCGTGATCGTGATCGGGCGCGGGAAAGATTGCGCGCGGCATTACATTTCCTTCGGATCTCGTTCTGGCCGTCAGGCAGTGTCGCTGCTTGGCATAGTAGCGGTTCGCGCCGAATCGCGAAAACGTGACGCAGTCACTGCGTTTTATGTTGCATTGCAGCAAAAGCCGCCGCACAGTCCGCGCGCCTATTCAAGTTTTGCAAGTGTTACGAACCAGCCGCATCGGACGGCTCTCTTTTCGCGAAAACTCAGCTACCAATTGGGGTTCGCCATGCTGAAAGGAAAGTCTGCGTTGGTCACCGGCTCGACGTCGGGGATCGGCTTAGCCATCGCCCGCGCGCTCGCTGCGCAAGGCGCCAACGTCACGATCAACGGGTTCGGCGACAAGGCGGCGATTGAGAAAGAGCGCGGCACCATCGAGAAGGAGTTTGGCGTCAAGGCGGCGTACTCGCCAGCCGATATGACCAAGCCGGACGAAATCGCCGATATGGTGCACACCGCCGAAAAGACCTTCGGCACGCTCGACGTGCTCGTCAATAACGCCGGCATTCAATTCGTGTCGCCGATCGAAGATTTTCCCGTGGAGAAATGGAATCAGATCATCGCCATCAATCTGTCGGCGGCATTTCTCGCGGTGCGTGCCGCTGTACCAGGAATGAAAGCGCGCAAATGGGGCCGCATCATCAGCACGGCGTCAGCGCATTCGCTGGTCGCTTCGCCGTTTAAGGTCGCGTACGTGTCGGCGAAGCACGGGCTGGCTGGCCTCACCAAAACGGTTGCGCTTGAAGTTGCCACCTTCGGCATCACCTGCAACTGCATCAGCCCCGGTTATGTGTGGACGCCGCTCGTCGAGAAGCAGATTCCCGACACCATGAAAACGCGTGGCCTGACCGAGGATCAGGTCAAGCGCGATGTCCTGCTCGCCGCACAGCCGACCAAGGAGTTTGTCACCGTCGACGAAGTTGCGAGCCTCGCCGTCTACCTCTGTTCCGATGCGGCGAGAGCGATCACGGGCGCCAACCTTTCGATTGATGGCGGCTGGACTGCAGCGTGATTGGCGCGCCGCCCGGTTCCCATGAAAAATCCCTTCACTTCCCTGCTGAGCGGCCGGGCGACCGAGCAAAAAGCGCCGGTCAAACGCATCAACCTTGCTTTGCAAGGCGGCGGTGCGCATGGTGCGTTCACCTGGGGTGTGCTCGATCATCTTCTGAGCGACGAACGTATCGCTGTTGAGGGCATTTCCGGCACCTCTGCGGGCGCGGTCAACGCCGTCATGCTGGCCGACGGCCTCACTCGCGGCGGGCGCGAGGAGGCGCAAAAGCGTCTCGCCGATTTTTGGCGTGCCGTGTCGAGCGCCGGCAATCTGCCAAGTCTGCAGCGTGACGTCATAGAGCGGTTCCTGTCGTTCACGCCGATCGAGGGCACGCCGGTACAGGCCTGGTTCGACGCGCTCTCGCGCTATTTTTCGCCCTACGACGTCAATCCTCTGAACATCAATCCGCTGAAGGATTTGTTCGAACGGTTCGTCGATTTTGCGGCGCTGCGAGCCAGTCCCGATCTGCAGATTTTTGTTTCGGCGACCAACGTGCAGACCGGCCGGGTGCGCATTTTTTCGCGTGAAAAGATCACCGCCGATGCTGTAATGGCGTCGGCCTGCCTGCCGTTGTTATTCCGCGCTGTCGAGATCGATGGCGTGCCGTATTGGGATGGCGGCTATTTGGGTAATCCGGTTATTTTTCCGTTCTTTCGCACAACCAGTACCGAGGACGTGCTGGTGGTTCAGATCAATCCGCTGGTGCGGCAGGCCACTCCGATGTCGTCGAGCGAGATCATGAACCGCATCAATGAGATCACATTCAATTCCTCGCTGATCGACGAATACCGAGCCATCGATTTCGTTGCGCGCTTGATCGATCAGGGCAAGCTGCCGCGCGGCATCGGGCCCGGGGAATACCGCCGCATCAACATCCACCGCATCGTACTCGACCGCTTCGGCACGCATTTCGATTCCTTCGGCAAGCTGTCGACCGACTATGACTTCTTCGAAATGCTGCACCTCAGCGGCAAACGCGCGGCACGACGCTTCCTCGACGAACATTTCGACGATATCGGCGTGAAGAGTACCGTCGATCTGCGGGCCGAAGCGCAGGCCGAGTGGGCGTGATACGCTTGCGACGATGAGTGACCCGACGCCGCTCCTTGTGGCTGAAGTCGCCGCAACCCGGCTTGAAATCTGCGTTGCCGACATCACGACGCTGAAGCTTGACGCCATCGTCAATGCCGCCAATCGCAGCTTGCTCGGCGGCGGTGGCGTCGACGGCGCCATACATCGCGCCGCGGGTCCGGAGCTTTTGGCCGAATGCGAGACCTTAGGCGGCTGCGCGACCGGGTCGGCCAAGATCACGCGTGGCTACCGGTTGCCGGCAAAGTACGTCATTCACGCCGTCGGTCCGGTCTGGAATGGCGGTGGACAGCGTGAAGAAGAATCACTGGCGTCCTGTTACCGCGCGGCGCTCGACCTTGCCGCCGCGCACCGCCTCGGCTCCCTGGCGTTTCCGGCCATTTCGACCGGCGTGTACCGCTTCCCGCCGAACCATGCGGCGCGCGTCGCCGTGGGGACAGTGGCGTCAGAGCTCGCAGCATCGCCGCGCGGCATCGCACGTGTGGTGTTTTGCTGCTTTGCACAAAGCGCCGCGGATCATCATTTGAGCGCCTTCGCCAACCTCGGCTTGGTTTGACGCAACAATTGCTCGCAATGCGCAGGATCGCATTCCGCATTGCAACAATCGCATGGACAAATCCATAAGCTTCCTTATATTATGGTACGATGATTTGAGCAGGCATACTGCGGGAGAGAGCCGTGCTGCCTCGTACGACCAACCGAGAATTCGCTTTTACTCTCAATGACGTAGCTAGAATGCTGCGCACCTACGCGGATCATAAGGCGGCGCAGCTCGGCATTACACGCGCCCAGTGGGCCGTACTGGTGCGGCTCGACCGTTCCGAGGGTCTCAAGCAATCGGAGCTCGCTGAGATCTTGGACCTGCAGCCGATTTCGCTGACCCGTCTGCTCGATAAGCTTGCGGAGGGCGGACTGATTGAGCGCCGGGCCGATCCGGTCGACCGCCGCGCCAAGCGGCTTTTCCTCACCCCCGCGGCCCACCCGATGCTGGAGAAGCTGGGGGACCTGGGCGAAGACCTCATGGCGACAGCGCTGCGCGGCGTTGCGCCCGAGAGTGTCGAACACATGGTCGAGCAGTTCAGCATCGTGAAAGAAAATCTGCGCGAGGCGATCCTGCACCGAACAGCGGCCCACCCGGCGGAAGAGCAGCACTATGGCTGAAGCGCTGCGCAAATCCGTCCCGCACGAAACAGCGGAGGCGCCTGAGGCGCCTCGGCCTATCCCGCTAGCGCCGCCGGCCGATAATAGATCGCGCCAAGAAACTGAGGCCGGCGAAAAGGTGCATCAGTTTAAGCGGGGCAAATTGATCCGGTGGGGCCTGTTTGCCTTGTTGCCGGTCGCCCTTCTGATTGTTGGTTACTGGTACGTCACCGGCGGACGGATCATGTCGACTGACGACGCTTATGTCGAAGCCGAGAAGGTCGGGGTCTCGACCGACGTTGCCGGCATCGTCAAAGACGTTGAGGTCAGCGAGAACGAACACGTGAGGGCCGGACAGGTTCTTTATCGCCTGGATCCGCAGCAGTTCCAGATCGCGCTCGACAATGCCAACGCCAATCTGGCGCAAACCGCGCTGATGATCGATTCGATGAAGCAGGACTACCAGCGCATGCTGAGCGATATCGCCGCCCAGGAAGCTGTCGTCAAATTCGATCACACGACTTTCGACAGCGACACAATGCTGTTGCGCAGCCACACCATTTCGCAGGCTGCTTTCCTCCAGGTGCAAGCCATGCTCGGCAACGATGAGAACAAGCTTGAATCGCTGCGCCATCAGGCACAGGTGCAACTCGCGAAACTAAGTGGTAGCGCCGACGTTAAGGTCACCGAGCATCCGCAATACCGGGAAGCCAAGGCAAAGGTCGACGAAGCCCAGCGCCAGCTTAATGATACGGTCGTCAAAGCTCCGTTTGCAGGGATCGTAACCAACGTTCCCTCAATCGCGCCCGGAAAGTATCTTGCGGCGTCAACCACGGCCTTCTTTCTCGTCGATACCGACCACGTCTGGATTGAAGCGCAGCCGAAAGAAACCGAGTTGACCTACGTGCATCCTGGCCAGCCGGTGACGGTCACAGTCGACACCTATCCGGACCGCGAATGGCGCGGCACAATCGAGAGCGTAAGCCCGGCGGCCGCGCAGGAATTCTCGCTGCTGCCAGCCCAGAATACCAGCGGCAACTGGGTCAAGGTCGTGCAGCGCGTGCCGATGCGTGTGCGCGTCGACACCAGCGATAAATCGCTGCCGCCGTTAGCGGCTGGAATGAGTGTCGAGATCAACGTCGACACCGACCACCCGCGCGGCTTCCCGCACTTCTGGTAATCGCTGTCACAGCGTTCGTCTCATGGCTTCAGAGAACACATCGGAGATCGTCGGTCATCGCGGAGCGATCACACTGTGCGTCATTCTCGCGACGCTGATGCAGGCGCTCGACACGACGATCGCCAACGTGGCGCTGCCCTACATGCAGGGCTCCATGTCGGCGAGCCAGGAACAGATCGCCTGGGTGCTCACGTCCTACATCGTGGCAGCGGCGATCATGACGCCGCCGACTGGTTTCCTGGCCGGAAAATTCGGCATCAAGCGGCTATTCATCATTTCCATCGCCGGCTTCACGGGTGCGTCCATGCTGTGCGGGATGGCGCAGTCGCTGGTGCAAATCGTGCTTTTCCGCGTCATGCAGGGCGCATTCGGCGCCGCGCTGGTGCCGTTGTCCCAATCTGTGCTGTTCGGCGCCTATCCGCGAGAACGCCAGGGTTTTGCGATGGCGCTATTCGGAATTGGCGTGATGATCGGCCCGGTGCTCGGACCGGTGCTCGGCGGCTGGCTCACCGCCAATTACAGTTGGCGCGCGGTGTTCTATATCAACTTGCCGATCGGCATCATCGATCTCTTGGGCATCATGTTTTTCTTGCCCGAGAGTCCGCGCAATTCGGTGAACAAGCTCGACTGGTTCGGGTTCGGCACCTTGAGTATCACACTAGGCGCGCTGCAAATCATGCTCGACCGAGGCGAGCAGCAAGACTGGTTCAGTTCGGGCGAAATCATCGTCGAGGCGATCGTCGCCGCTTCCGCGTTGTATCTGTTTCTGGTCCACACATTTACGGCGGATAAGCCCTTCGTGCGTCCGTCGATGTTCCGTGATCGCAACTTTTCGGCGGGCATGCTGTTCATCGTCATGATCGGCCTTACCTACTACGCCTCGATGGCGCTGCAGCCGCCTTATTTGCAGGAGCTGATGAATTACCCTGTAGTGACATCGGGCATCATCATGGGTCCGCGTGGAGTCGGTACCATGGTGTCGATGCTTGTTGTCGGCCGCCTGGTCGGGCGCACCGATATGCGCATCCTGCTGGCCATTGGTCTGGGGTTGACCGCCTGGTCGTTCTACAAGATGACCGGCTGGACGCCGGATATATCGCAAGGGTCGATTATCGGCGTCACCATGGTGCAGGGTTTTGGATTGGGCTTTCTGTTCGTTCCACTGAGCGCCGCGACGTTATCCACGCTGCCGCTGGCCGAACGAACCGAAGGTGCCGGTCTTTACAGTTTGTTTCGAAACATCGGCTCCAGCATCGGAATTTCAATTGTCAACGCGCTGTTGATCCGCAACACCCAAGTCAATCACGCCAACATTGCGCAAAACGTGACGGCCGTGAATCGTGCACTCGAACAGCCGAGCGTCGCGCATTTTTGGGACCCGATGACCCAAGCTGGCCGCGCCGCGCTTGACGCCATCATCACCCAGCAGGCGCAAATCATCGCTTACATCGACGATTACAAGATGCTGATGATTGCGACGATGGCGGTGATACCGCTGCTCGTTGTGTTCACCAAGACATCGCGTGGCAAAGCCGGACCGCAGGTTGCTATTGCCGAATAAAAACGCGAGCGGCACGGTGCGCCGCTCGCGTGGTTTCGAAAGCCGCGACTGAAACTTGCGCGGGTGACGATTCGCTACTCGGCGGCGTCGCCTGCCGCCGCTTCGCGTGGCTGCTCACCTTCGGCCTTTTGTTTGGCCTCGAGATCTTCGCCAGTCTCCTGATCGACGACCTTCATTGACAGCCGCACCTTGCCGCGGTCGTCGAAGCCAAGAAGCTTGACCTTCACCTTGTCGCCTTCCTTGACGACGTCGGATGTCTTCTGCACGCGGCGTGCAGCGAGCTGACTGATGTGCACCAGTCCATCCTTGGCGCCAAAGAAGTTTACGAAAGCGCCGAAGTCCATCACCTTGACAACAGTGCCTTCGTAGATGTGACCGAGTTCGGGTTCCGAAGCGATCGACTTGATCCAGTTAATCGCCGCCTTGATCGAGTCGCCGCTTGCCGAGGCGACTTTCACCGAGCCGTCGTCCTCGATATTGATTTTGGCGCCCGTCTTCTCGACGATCTCGCGGATCACCTTGCCGCCGGAGCCGATCACCTCGCGAATCTTGTCAATGGGAATCTTGAACGACTCGATCCGCGGCGCATACTCGCCGAGTTCGGCGCGCGCCGTGTTCAGGGATTTCGCCATCTCGCCGAGGATGTGCATGCGGCCGTCCTTGGCCTGGGCCAAGGCGACCTTCATGATCTCTTCGGTGATACCGGCGATCTTGATGTCCATTTGCAGCGAGGTAACGCCGCTTTCCGTGCCGGCTACCTTGAAGTCCATGTCGCCGAGATGATCCTCGTCGCCGAGAATGTCGGACAACACGGCGTAGCGTTTGTCTTCAAGGATCAGGCCCATGGCGATGCCGGCAGTCGGCCGCTTGAGCGGCACGCCAGCATCCATCAGCGCCAGCGAAGAGCCGCACACCGTCGCCATCGACGACGAGCCGTTCGATTCGGTGATCTCGGAGACGACGCGGATGGTGTAGGGGAACTCGTCTTTCGACGGCAGCACCGGATGAATGGCGCGCCAAGCGAGCTTGCCGTGGCCAATCTCGCGGCGGCCCGGCGCGCCCGTGCGGCCGGTTTCGCCCACCGAATAGTGCGGGAAGTTGTAGTGCAGCAGGAACGTCTCTTTATACGTCCCTTGCAGCGCGTCGATGAACTGCTCGTCCTCGCCGGTGCCTAGCGTGGCCACGACCAGCGCCTGGGTCTCGCCGCGGGTGAACAGGGCCGAGCCATGCGTGCGCGGCAGCACACCGACTTCGCAAACGATCTGTCGGACGGTCTTGACGTCGCGGCCGTCGATGCGTTTGCCGGTGTCGAGGATATTCCAGCGTACGATCTTGGCTTCAAGCTCTTTAAACACGGCAGCGACCTGAAGCTTGCCGTATTTTGGCTCGACGCCTTCCGGGAAGAAGTGCGTCATCACCTTCTGCTTTACCGCGGTGACTGCATCCTGGCGATCATGCTTCTTGATGATTGCATAGGCCGCGCGCAGGTCCTGCTCGGCCAGTCCGAGGATTTCTTGCTCGAGTGCCTTGTTGTCGGAGACGACGAGCTCGCGCGGATCCTTGGCGGCCTTCTCGGCGAGCTGGATGATCGCCTGGATCACTGGCTGGAAATGCCGGTGACCGAACATCACGGCGCCGAGCATGACTTCTTCGGACAGCTCCTTGGCCTCCGATTCCACCATCATCACGGCGTCTTGCGTGCCGGCGATGACAAGATCGAGATTACTTTCCTTCATCTCGTCGATCGTCGGATTGAGAACGTATTCGCCGTTGCTAAAACCGACGCGGGCGCCGCCGATCGGGCCCATGAACGGCGCGCCGGACAGCGTCAGCGCCGCGGATGACGCGATCATGGCGACGATGTCCGGATCGTTCTCCTGATCGTGCGACAGCACGGTCACGGTGACCTGGGTGTCGCAGCGCCAGCCGTCGGCGAACAATGGGCGGATCGGGCGGTCGATCAGGCGCGAGGTCAGGGTGTCCTTTTCGGTCGGGCCGCGCTCGCGCTTGAAGTAGCCGCCGGGAATGCGGCCAGCGGCATAATATTTTTCGGTGTAGTTGACGGTGAGCGGAAGGAAGTCGATGCCTTCCTTCGGCTGCTTGGCGGCCACGACGGCGGCGAGCACAGTGGTCTCGCCGTAGGTAGCAACGACCGCGCCATCGGCCTGACGCGCAATTTTACCTGTCTCTAGCGTGAGCGGTCGGCCACCCCAGTCAAGCTGAACTTTGTGTATAGCAAACATATCGATTTTCTCTCATGGTTTTCGGGCCGGCGCGAAAGCCATGAGCAAGACGGCGAGACGCTGCCGTTCGCAAGAAACCTGCGAATCCAAACAGCGTCCAGCGATCCTGCCATGGCCCTCGGGCCTTCCGGTGATGCGTACGGGCGCCTGCCCGACGCTCTAACAGGCAGCCTTCGCTGCCGTACAAACAGCGGATGCAGCTTGCGCTCCGCCGCAAAAACGCGCGGGATCTCCCGCGCGCAATCCTGTCAACGGCGGATGCCCAGCCGTTCGATCAGTTCCTTGTATCGCCCCTCATTGGTGCGATTCAGATAGTCAAGAATCTGGCGACGCTGCGACACGAGCTTAAGGAGCCCACGCCGCGAGTGGTTGTCTTTGACGTGGCTTTTGAAGTGCTCAGTGAGGTTGCTGATCCGCTCCGAAAGGAGCGCCACCTGAACCTCGGGCGAGCCGGTGTCGCCGGACTTCTTGGCGTACGACTTGATAACCTCCGCCTTACGCGCGGTCGTAATCGACATCGTCATTTTACCTTTCTGCCGGCTCGACCAACGATGCCGGTCAAATTGAACACGCGTCTGGGGACGATCTCGCCACGGTCAACTTCGGCGATGGCTACGATTTCGCCACCGCACGCTACCTGAACCATGCCGCGGAAGATGGAAGCGTCCCGTCCGCGCAATAAAGCGGCTTGGCCCCTTTGGAGCCTTGCCGCATCTGCCGGGCTAACGGCCAGCGCCGGGATGTCGTCCAGCGCGGTCTCAATCGGCAGGAGCACGTCGGCGAGATTTTGGTTCAACTCGCCGCCGGCGGCTCTATCGCACAAAGCCTCAAGTTGTTCCAGCGAAATCATGTCAGCCTCGCCGAACGGCCCGACCCGGCTGCGACGCAGCGCCGAAACGTGGCCAAGCGCGCCGAGCGCCCGGCCTAGGTCCCGTGCCAGTGAGCGCACGTAGGTGCCCTTGCCGCATTCGGCCGTTAGCACCGCATGGTCGGGATCGGGCATTTCGACGAGTTCAAGCTGGTGAATCTCGACCGAGCGAGGCTTAAGCTCGACGATTTCGCCCTCCCGGGCGAGATCGTAAGCCCGCTCGCCGTCAATCTTGATGGCGGAGAAACGGGGCGGGATCTGCTCGATGGTGCCCGTAAAGCCCGGCAGCAGGGCGCGAATCGCCTCCGCATCGGGGCGCAACGCGCTGGTCGCCGCGACACGGCCCTCGGCGTCATCGGTGTCGCGTTCCTCGCCCCAGCGAATGGTAAATTGGTAGTTTTTGCGGCCATCGACGACGAAGGGAACGGTCTTGGTGCCTTCGCCGAGCGCGATGGGCAGCGAGCCTGACGCCAGCGGATCGAGCGTTCCGGCATGCCCTACGCGCTTGGCCTCGAACAGCCGCTTGATGACCGATACGGCGTAGGTCGACGTCATGCCGATCGGTTTGTCGAGAACGATCCAGCCGTGAACGTCGCGCTTCTTCCGCTTGGCGGCGATCGGCCGGCCGGCCGCCCCGTCGTCGCGCGACTGAGAATTGGCCTGAGCTGCGTCGGCGTCCGCAAGAGGCGTCACGTTATTCATCGTCGTCCTTACGGGCCTGTTCGCCAGGCGTGAGGTCGCGTTGGACCACAGGGGTTCGCAAAAGCTTCTCGATGCGTTCCGCTTCGCTGAATCGCTCGTCGAGGCGGAATCGAACCTCGGGAGCAAATTTTAGGTTAACGCGACGGCTGATTTCGCCGCGCACGTATTTTTTGTTGCGCTCGAGGGCATCGAGCACTTCCTGTTCGTCGCGACCGCCGAGCGGCATGATGTAGATGGTGGCAAGCCGCAGATCGGGGCTCATGCGCACCTCCGGCACCGTGATCATGTGCTTCTCGACGACTGGATCGTGAATGTCGCCGCGCGACAGCATGCCGGCAAGCTCATGGCGGATCAGTTCGCCGACGCGGAGCTGGCGCTGCGAACCGCCCGCGTCCTGATCGCGATGATGTTGGTGACGTGGCATCACTCGTTCATTCCAGCTCTATTTTGTCATCGTCCGCAAAGGCGGACGATCCAGTGATCCTTGTCGGTCGGTGACTACTGGCGGCCCCGCCGTCGCGAGGCATGAGATAATTCGGAAAGCCGCGGGCGTGAGTTTCGAACTCAGAGCGTCCGCTGCACGCTCTCCACGCGATAGCACTCGATAATGTCGCCGGCTCTCATATCCTGATAATTCTCGAATGCCATGCCGCATTCCTGCCCCGCGAGGACTTCGCGTGCATCGTCCTTGAAACGTTTGAGTTGCGACAGCTTACCTTGATGCACAACGACGCTATCGCGAATGAGCCGCACATTCGCGCCGCGTTCGACGGTGCCATCGGTGACGCGGCAGCCGGCGACGGTGCCGACCTTGGAAACCTTGAAGATTTCCAGAATCGTCGCGTTGCCCAGCATGGTTTCGCGAAGCGTCGGCGGCAGCATGCCCGACATCGCTTTTTTAACGTCATCGACGAGGCTGTAGATGATGTCGTAATAGCGGATTTCGATACCGCCCGCCTCGGCGGCTTCGCGCGCTTCCTTGTGGGCGCGAACGTTGAAGCCGATGATGACTGCACTGGATGCTTCCGCCAGCGTCACGTCGGATTCGGTGATTGCGCCGGCGCCAGAGAACAATACGCGCGCCGCGACCTCTTCCGTGGAGAGTTTTTCCAGTGCGCCGAGGATTGCCTCGACCGACCCCTGCACGTCTCCCTTGATCACGAGCGGGAATTCCTTGCGCCCGGCGGTCTTGAGCTGACTCATCATCTGCTCAAGCGAACCGCGCATGCCGGTCTGCCGCGCTGCCATCTTCTCGCGCTTTTGCCGCTCGCGATACGCGGTGATCTCTCTCGCGCGCGCCTCGCTGTCGACGACCGCAAGACGATCGCCGGCTTCGGGCGTGCCGTTGAAGCCGAGCACTTCCACCGGCATCGAAGGTCCGGCGGCAACCACGGAATGGCCGGTACCGGACATCAGGGCGCGCACCCGGCCCCATTCGGCGCCGGCGACAACGATGTCGCCGGGCTTAAGCGTGCCGCGTTGAACCAGAACAGTCGCCACCGGGCCGCGGCCGCGGTCGAGCCGCGCCTCAATCACCGTGCCCTCGGCCGCACGATTAGGATTGGCCTTGAGCTGGAGGACTTCCGCCTGCAGCGCAATGATATCGAGCAGTTTGTCGAGGTTGGTCTTTTCCTTCGCTGACACATCGACTTCGAGCACATCGCCACCGAGGGATTCGACCTGAATCTCGTGTTGCAGCAGTTCGGTGCGGACGCGCTCCGGCTTGGCGTCAGGCCTGTCGATCTTATTGATGGCAACGATGATCGGCACACTCGCCGCCTTGGCGTGCTGAACTGCTTCCACGGTCTGCGGCATGACGCCGTCGTCGGCTGCAACCACCAGCACGACGATATCGGTAATCTTGGCGCCACGCGCGCGCATGGCGGTGAACGCCGCGTGGCCCGGTGTGTCGATGAAGGTGATACGGCCGCCCGAAGGCGACGTGACCTGATACGCGCCGATGTGCTGAGTGATGCCGCCGGCTTCGCCCGCCGCGACCTCCGTGGAACGAATGGCGTCAAGCAACGACGTCTTGCCGTGATCGACGTGGCCCATGATGGTCACGACCGGCGCGCGGGGCAGCAGCTTCTCCGGATCGTCCGCGACGTCGAACATGCCTTCTTCGACGTCAGCCTCGGAGACCCGCCGCACGGTGTGACCGAGCTCTTCGGCGATGAGCTGCGCGGTATCGGCGTCGATCGTGTCCGTGCTCGTGGCCATGTGGCCCTGCTTCATAAGCATGCGCACCACATCGACCGAGCGCTCGGACATGCGATTGGCCAAATCCTGGATGGTGATCGTTTCCGGAATGATTACCTCGCGGACGATCTTTTCCTTGGGCTCGGCGTCACGCAACCCGCTGCGTCGCCGTTCGCGGCGGCGGAACGCGGCGTCTGAGCGTTCACGCACTTCGTCGGCGGAAAAAGCCGTGACGACTGTCAACCGGCCGCGGCGCTTTTCGCCGACGATTCGCTGCGGTTTCGGTGCGGGGGCAGGCCGCACGATGGCGCCGCCGGGCCCACGGCGCGGCCTGGGCGCCTCCTCTTCTTCTTCTTGATTGACGCGTGCGGCACCTGGCTTTGCCAATGTCGCTTCAGCGCCAAAGCGCTTGTTGGCGACCTCGGTCGCCTTCTGCTTGGTTTTGTCCTCGTGAGCGCGCCGCTCCGCTTCATGTGTTTTGCGCGCTTCTGCTTCGCGACGTTCCTTTTCTTCTCCCACTTTTTTGATGCGGAGAACGTCGGCTTCCACCTCGGCGCGCTTGCGCTCCTCAACCTCGACCAGTTCGGCTTTGCCAAGTGCGCTGGCGCGGGCGCTGATTTCCGCTTGACTGAGAGGGCGCAGTACGACGCCAGGCTTGGACTGTGAGGCAACCACCGACGGTGCCGGCTCTGGCGCCACCGCCGGGGCTCTCGCCGTGGGGGTGGGCCGCTTCAGCGCGGCCGCACGCTCTTGCACCAGGGCCGCGTCCGGCTTGGTTTCGCCCGGGGCGGCGATGCGCCGTTTGACCTTCTCGACGACGACCGCCTTGCTGCGGCCGTGGCTGAAACTTTGGCGCACGACGCCCTGCTCGACGCCGCCACGCTTGAGCGTCAGCGTCTTCGTCGAGGTTACGCTCAGCTTTTCACCGGTATTTTTCGTCGTTTCGGTCATACACATCCAACAGAGATGGCTGGCTCAGTGCATTGCACCTTTGCCGGCCTGATTGCCACGATCGTCCGCGCCGCCCGTCCTATACCGCTGGAGGCGCCGCGAACGCGATAAAAAGGTGTCGCTCGCGGGCCCGGCGAGCAAGGCAGCGTGTATCACATTTGACCGGCCCAATGCCAAATCCAATTGCGCCGAGGTCAGGAATTCAATCACAGGGGGCATTTCGGCCCCCTGGCGACGGGCGATGGCACCAAGCTTGCGTATGCCGTCGTCCGAGCCCTCTACCGCATGCACCAGCGCAATGACATGCTCATGCTCCAGCGCGGCCGCGACCTTGGCAAAGCCGGCTGCGACCAGGCCCGACTTGCCGATGATCGCCAAAGCGTCGAGGACCGCTTGAGCCAGCAGCCGTTCGGTCCGCGCAGCGAGATCCGCTGGCAGCCGAACGTCGCGCTTGAACCCGCGGGCAAAGGCTTTACGTGCGATGGCGTCGGCCAATACCTCTTGGGTCGCCGTCACCCACACGCCCCGGCCCGGTAGCCGGCATTTGATATCCGGGACCGCCTCGCCCTCAGGTCCCACGACAAAGCGGATCAGATCGTCGACCGGCCGCACCGTCCGCGTAGCGACACACAGGCGCTCGCGGACGCGGCTGTGCGGGCCGCCATCGAGTGCGCTGTCATCGTCGCGATGTTGGACTTGAGCGGTCATGCGTTCCTACAGTTATGCGTTCCTCAAGGTGCCTCAACAGCTGGCTCTTCTTCAACGGGTGGCGGCGCCAAATCGGCCTCGGTGACCCAGCCGGCTTTAAGCCGCGCCTGCATGATGATTGCTTCGGCCTCCTCGCGCGTGATGTCGAAGCCATCGAAAAAGCCCGCTTGACGCACCGCCTCGCCGTCCTTGCGTTCGGTCCAGCCTGACAGATCGTCGGTGGCGCAGCCGGCAAGGTCCTCGACGGTCTTGACGTCATTCTCGCCAAGCTTGACCAGCATGGCGGTGGTGACGCCCGGAACCTCCTTGAGCGCGTCTTCGACACCGAGCTCCTGGCGTTTTGCATCGAGCTCGGCTTCGATCTTGGCCAGATGGTCGCGCGCCCGCGTTTGCAGTTCAAGCGCGGTGTCGTCGTCGAAGCCCTCGATGCTGGCAATATCCTTCAAATCAACAAGCGCCAGATCTTCGACCGAGCTGAAGCCTTCCGAGGCCAGCAGTTGCCCGATTACTTCGTCGACGTTGAGAGCATCGATGAAAACGCGGGTGCGGTTTTCGAATTCGGCCTGGCGGCGTTCCGATTCCTCCTGCTCGGTGAGGATATCGATGTCCTTGCCGGTGAGCTGCGATGCCAGCCGCACATTTTGGCCGCGCCGGCCGATGGCAAGCGAAAGCTGCTGATCGGGCACCACCACTTCGATGCGGTCGCGTTCCTCGTCGATCACCACTTTACTGACTTCGGCGGGCGCCAGCGCGTTGACCACGAAGGTGGCGATTTCCTGCGACCACGGGATGATGTCGATCTTCTCGCCCTGCAGCTCGTTGACGACCGCCTGAACGCGCGAGCCGCGCATGCCGACGCACGCGCCGACCGGATCGACCGATGAATCGCGCGACACGACCGCGATCTTGGCGCGCGAGCCGGGGTCGCGGGCGACTGCCTTCACTTCGACGATTTCGTCATATATTTCAGGTACTTCCTGCGCAAACAGCTTGGCCATGAACTCGGGGTGCGTACGCGACAGGAAGATCTGCGGTCCGCGTTGCTCGCGGCGGACGTCGTAGATGTAGGCGCGTACGCGATCGCCATTGCGAAACACCTCGCGCGGCAGCATTTCGTCACGCCGCACGATGGCTTCGCCGCGGCCGAGATCGACCACCACGTTGCCGTATTCGACCCGCTTGACGATGCCGTTGACGATATCGCCGATGCGGTCCTTGAACTCGTCGTATTGCCGGTCGCGCTCGGCCTCGCGCACTTTCTGCACGATCACCTGCTTGGCCGATTGCGCGGCAATGCGGCCGAACGGCAGCGGCGGCAACGGATCGGCGATGGTGTCTCCGACCTGCGCGGCTGGGTGGCGCCGGCGCGCGTCCTCCACACTGATCTGAGTAGCCGGATTCTCTATGGTTTCGATCACAAGCATGTGGCGGGATAGATGAAGCTCGCCACTCTTCGCGTCGATCTCGGCGCGGACTTCGGTTTCGCTGCCGTAGCGCGAGCGCGCAGCCTTGGCGATCGCATCCTCCATGGCGGCGAGCACGATTTTGCGGTCGATCGACTTCTCTCTCGCGACCGCGTCGGCGATCTGCAACAGTTCGAGTTTATTGGCGCTTACCGTCGCCATCGTTACTCTCCATCGGGTTGGGTTGCGCGCCGGTTTTGCTCCAGCGCAGCGTTTTCATGTTTGTATCGGCGCGGCGATACCCGTTCGCGGGTGCCATGCGCGTTTTTCGTTCGCTCGCCGTGCTTGCTCCGCCGCAGCGCTTCGGCGACCAGCGCGTCGCTGAGCACAAGCCTTGCTTCCATCATGTCATCGATCCGCAGCAAAATTTCGGCAGGGTCCGTCGAATCGTTGCGGCGCAGCCGGACGCATTCGCCGTCCGTGCCGCGCAGTTCGCCGCGAAACCGGCGGCGCCCGTCAACCGGAGCCGTCATTTCGATCTGGGCGACGTGCCCGGCATAGCGGTCGAAATCCGATCGCCGCACCAGCGGCCGGTCGATGCCCGGGGAGGAAATCTCAAGCCGGTAGGCGCCTTCGATCGGATCGGCGGCGTCAAGCACCGGCGAGAGCGCCCGCGAGGTAGCTTCGCAGCCCTCGATGCTCATGGTGCCATCCGGACGTTCGGCCATAATCTGCACGGTACAGCCGGCGAAACCCGAAACGCGCACCCGCACCAGCCGATAGCCGAGACTCGCAAGCACCGGCTCGGCCAGCGCCGCTACGCGCGCCGCACGGCCCGGCTCGGTGATAAGCCTTTTCTCGTCAGCGAAGCTCGCGGGCCTATCGTCCATTCTTGACGCCAATGATCCTGCAAATTCGTCCGCCAGGGTCAGGTCGGCCTCGGGTAATAAAAAAGAGCGGGCCCCCGGGGGAACCCACTCTCAAAACCGTTCGGATTAACCGACCGTTATGAGGTATCCATGACGGATGGGGGAAATATAGCGTTCTGCAGGCCGAACGCAAGGCCTGCGCGAGTCAAGGCCTGCGCGAATCGGAGGATGTCAGGTGGTAACCATGGCTTTCAGGGATCGGTAATCACTCGACAGTACTCAGATTTGGATCAAACCGTCAGATCGCCGACTGCCCGCCAAAATGAGCGTTGCCTTCCCGCTGATCCCGGAACTCGAGCAGATTGTACAGCGAGGGTCGCGTGACAAGCGCGTCGAAGCGCTGCAACGCATTACCTCGCTCTTTCTTGACGGTGCCAGTACCTACAAGGACGAACACGTCGACTTGTTCGATCGCGTTTTTGGGCTTCTCATCGCGGAAATCGAAACCAAGGCGCGGGCCGAGCTTTCGATCCATCTGGCGCCGGTCCCGAACGCACCAGTGAAGGTGCTGCGCGCTCTCGCCTATGATGACGATATTGCGGTCGCGGGGCCGATCCTGAAATTGGCGCCGCGGCTGGCCGAAGCCGATCTGGTCGAGGTGGCGAAGAACCAAAGCCAGGCTCATCTGCATGCCATCTCGGCCCGCCGAGCGCTCGGTGAAGCGGTAACTGACGTGCTGGTAGGGCGCGGCGATCACGTCGTGGCGCGGCTAGTTGCCGAAAACCGCGACGCCCGGATTTCCGCAGTCGGGTTTTCGCGCCTGGTCAAACGCGCCGCGGACGACGGTGTGCTTGCGGAAACGGTTGGCCTGCGGCCCGATATTCCCGCGCCAATGTTTCGTGAGCTGCTGACGCGGGCGACCGCGGTCGTGCACGGTCGCTTGCTCGCCGCCGCAACGCCAGAACTGAAAGCCAAGATAGAGAATGTGCTGAACAAGGTTGCTAAGGAAGTCGGTGCGCGCGTCGGGCCGTGTGATTATCGCGCGGCACAGCGTGTTGTACTCGGCCTCAACCGGGCCGGCCGCATGGACGAGGCCGCTTTGGCGACATTCTGTGGCGACGGCAAATACGAAGAGTCCGTTGTTGCGCTCGCCGCCCTTGCCAAAGTCCCGATCAATGTCGTCGATCGACTGATGGCCGGTGACCGGCGCGATCCGGTTCTGATCCTATGCAAGGCGGCAGGTCTCGCGTGGCCAACCGTGCAGTCTATCTTCGTCCTACATCCGGTCGGGAAGACCGCGCCCGGGCAGGGCCTCGAAGTGGTTCTCTCCAACTATGCTAGGCTGTCGTCTGCGACCGCGCGGCGCGTCATTCGATTCTGGCAGCTCAAGCGGGCCAGTTGATTGCCGGCTTGCGGAATCCACTTTTCAGCATCACGCTAATCGCCGGCGAAAGATCAGAAAGCACGAGGCGCGATCTTCACGCGCTGCTTTGGCGTGATAACGCGTCGGCGTGAATTCGGGCCAAGCATGGCGCCAGTCATCCGCGCATTGGGCTGTCCATTCAAATTGCGCCGATCGCAACAACCGCTGCAATGTCCATGCGGCGTAGTCGGCGACATCGGTCACGAAGCGAAACTGTCCGGCTGGACGCAGGATGCGGGCGAGCCGCGCCACCATATCGTCCTGCACGAAGCGCCGTTTCCAGTGCCGGCGTTTTGGCCAGGGGTCGGGGTGAATAAGGTCAATACGGGTCACCGACGCGCCCGGGAGCCATTCGATCAGGGCCGCCGCATCGTCGAAATGCAGGCGAATGTTCTTGACGCCGCCGTTCTCGACTGCGGCGAGGGCCTTGGCCATGCCGTTGACGAAGGGCTCGACGCCAATGATGCCGATGTCTGGCCGTGCCGTCGCCTGCGCAATCATCGACTCGCCGCCGCCGAAGCCAATTTCGAGCGCGACGCCGGCGACCGGTACAGGAAACAGGGCGCGAAGATCGACCGGGGCCGCATGCGAAAGGTCGATTGCAAGTCGCGGCAGCAGTGTTTCGATCAGATGCGCTTGTCGCGGGCGCAATTTGTGGCCCTTGCGGCGTCCGAAAAACGCGCGGCTTTGCGAAATTTCACGCACCGTCATGCTCCGCGAACACGGCGCGCCAGTAGACACCGGCTGCGGCGGTGTTGCGAGCCGGTCCTTACTGGACCATCCGCCGACGCGAATAGCGAACGTTGGGGACGAACTCAACGGATCGCGCGCTTGAGCGCATCGGCGAGGTCGGTGCGTTCCCAGGAAAATCCGCCGTCCTTGTCGGGCGCGCGGCCGAAATGACCATAAGCCGCAGTACGTTTGTAGATCGGCCGGTTGAGTTTCAAGCCACGGCGGATGGCGGTCGGTCGCAACGGGAAAATTTCCTGCAGCGCTTTTGCAAGTTTTTTCTCGTCCGCTTTGCCGGTGCCGTGGGTGTCGACGTAGAGCGACATCGGATCGGCAACGCCGATCGCGTACGCCACCTGAATGGTGCATTGATCGGCGAGACCTGCCGCGACCACGTTTTTGGCGAGGTAGCGCGCCGCGTAGGCGGCGGAGCGATCGACCTTGGTCGGGTCCTTGCCCGAAAAGGCGCCGCCACCGTGCGGTGCATAGCCGCCGTAAGTGTCGACAATGATCTTGCGTCCCGTCAGGCCGCAGTCGCCGTCCGGGCCCCCGACGACAAAATTTCCGGTGGGATTGACCAAAAAGTCGGAGTCCTTTTTCGGCATCCAGCCCTTGGGCAGCGCCGACGTGACGGCATCACCGATCAAGTCCTTGACCATACCTGGCGTGTACTTCTTGCCGTTGCGGTTCTGCGCATTGTGCTGCGTCGAAACGACGACCTTGGTGCAGCCAACGGGCTTGCCGTCGATGTACTGCACGGTCACCTGGCTCTTGGCGTCCGGTTGCAGATCGAACAACTGTTTGCCGCGGCGCTTGTCCGACAGCACTTTGAGAATTTTGTGCGCAAAATAAATTGGCGCCGGCATGAATGAGTTTTTCTCGTAGACTTCGCTTTCGGTGCAGGCATAGCCGAACATCATGCCCTGGTCGCCGGCGCCCTCATTCTCCTCGCCCTTCTTCTTTTTGGCATCGACCCCCATGGCAATGTCGGGCGACTGGCCGTGCAGCAGCACTTCGACATCGGCGCCATGATACGAAAAGCCGCTCTGATCGTAGCCGATGTCTTTGACTACCCCGCGGGCGATCTCCGTGATCAGCTCACGGTCGACCACCGCCGATCCGTTGATTCTGTGGAACAGCTGGCCGCGACCCTCACCCGCGACCACAATCTTGTTGGTGGTGCACAGCGTTTCACAGCCTAGCCGGGTGTTGACCAAGCTGTCGTCGGCGATGCCGAGCTTGACGTCTTGCTCAATGAAAGCGTCGAGGAT
Organism: Xanthobacteraceae bacterium; assembly: GCA_049300295.1. Classification (GTDB taxonomy): domain Bacteria; phylum Pseudomonadota; class Alphaproteobacteria; order Rhizobiales; family Xanthobacteraceae; genus BOG-931. The sequence goes on along the minus strand of JBAQJL010000115.1, from coordinate 22,411 downwards.
TGCGTCTGAAATCTGATCGCAAACCTTGTCCGGGTGCCCTTCGGACACGGATTCGCTGGTGAAAAGGTAATTTGTGCGTCCCACGAAACACTCCCTCCTCGACTGAGCGCCACGGCAGCCTTGGCGGAAGCCGCGACCGCGGCCGGCGCCGGCAACGCCAAGCGTTGTTCTTCGCAAGGTTGTTGCCGCGTCGTGCAGCCGCGGTCAAGATGTGGGCGAAAGGTGGGCGCGCGTATCGCGGCGCGCCATACGGCAGAACTGCCGAATCTAGCGTTTCTCGCCCGCGGCAATTTGCTCGACGAGATCGACAATGCGCCGTCTCAGCTTTGAATCGTGGATGCGCATGAACGCCTTGGTGAGCGCCAACCCGTCGGACGTGGCGAGAAAGTCGGAAACGTAAGCCGGCGATGGCGCCTCGCCCATGCCCTCAAGTCGCCCTGTCCCAGGCACATGCGGCGCGCCGTCGAAAAAGAACGAGACCGGCACCTGCAGGATGTTCGATATCTGCTGCAGCCGGCTGGCGCCAATGCGGTTGGTGCCCTTCTCGTACTTTTGCACTTGTTGGAATGTCAGCCCTAGCGCGTCGCCGAGTTTTTCCTGACTCATGGAAAGCATCATGCGGCGCATGCGCACACGCGCTCCGACATGCTTATCAACCGGGTTCGGGGCTTTCTTTGCTATCATCGTCATATAATGAACTCCTATGGGTCCTATATTTGCAGTAATGATCCATTAGTGCAACCGTGAGGAATGCAAATCAGTTGAATAACCTGTACATTCAACCTGTGCCCCGCCGCGCGTGACAGGCATTGATGGGAGCTGACGCTCCGTCCGACTAAATCTGATACACGCTACGGTTGGGAAATAATGTGCGGTAATTCGCCGAAAGTTCTGCTAAATGCTGAAAGCGATAATACAATCAACCTCTGGTAAACATCCGCCGCAGGGCGTGTTAATGATGTTCAGATATACCGCCGGTGCATAACGACCAGCAAAATTAGCGCAACAAGAATTGCGACAGGACTGTCACCGAGTCTCGCATAGGTCGGCGCGGAAATTGCGCGCGGCAAGCGTGCATCAAGAACCCCTTCACTCCCTAGTGGTAGCGAACCAATCACTCTCCCCAAAGAGTCTACCATCGCGGATATGCCGGTGTTGGCGGCACGCGCCAACGGCAGACCCTCTTCGATGGCGCGTACGCGTGCTTGCTGAAAATGTTGATAGGGTCCGGTGCTGATGCCAAACCAGCCGTCATTGGTGACGTTAACGATCCAGCCCGCTCGGTCGCCGGGCGGCGCTACATCTCCTGGAAAGACGATCTCGTAACAGATAAGCGGAAGAGCCGGTGGAGCGCCCGGGATGTGAAGCAGTCGCCGAAGGTCGCCTGAAAGAAATCCACCCTGTTGTTTTGTCAGCTCTTGAAGGCCGAGACTTTCAAGCAGCCGTTCGAACGGCAAATACTCGCCGAATGGAACAAGATGAATCTTGTCGTACAGCGCGAGAATCGAGCCATCGTGGTCAATCACGTAAATCGAATTGTAGGCGTGCGGATCGGCCGGATTGAAATTTTCGGGGAGCCGGGTCGCACCGGTGATGAGCACGGTGCTTGGGGACAGCAGCTTTGAGATCTGCGCCAGCGCGTCGGGATTGCGGGTGAGGATGAATGGAAACGGCGATTCCGGCCAGATCAGATGCGTGGCATCGTGCACCCCGTGCGACTGAGGCCCCGTGACGCGATCCGACAGCGTGACGTAGCGGTCCATGACCTGTTGGCGTGCCGCGTAGTTAAAGCGCACATCCTGCTGCAGATTTGGTTGCATGATGCGCACTTTCACTTTGTCCACGTAGCGCGTCGGGGTGCGATAGAGGCGCAGCGCGCCCCATCCACCAAGACCGGCCAGTACGGCAAGACTCAGCGCAAGCGGCAGCCAGGAGTGACGAGTTTCGGTGCGATCGTCCGTCAGCGTGGCGGGGCTTGAGAACACAACGACGGCAACGAACGTCAGGCCCCAAATGCCGATGATGGAGGCGCTTTGCGCCAGCGCCAGAGGCGAGGTGAGTGCGTAGCCCAATGCGTTCCAGGGAAATCCAGTGAATAGGTGGCCACGCAGCCACTCGGTGATCGTAAATGTCACGCCCAGAGCCAGGATGCGGGTCGCGCCACGCGTCCATAGGATGCGGGCGAGGCCGGTGGCGCAGGCGGTGTAAATGGCAAGCACCGCCGGCAAGCCGACGACCGCGAACGGTAACATCCAGGCGAACGTTCGCGCGTCGACCAGAAATGCGAAACCCATCCAATACAGACCGGCGACAAAATAGCCGAAGCCGAACCACCATCCGGTCGCCGCGGCGGCGAGTACGCCGTTCCAGCGGCCGGCGGTGGCGCCATCGATCAGCCAAACCAGCGTGGGAAATGTTAGAAACAATATGGGCCAAGCGTTGAAGGGCGCCATTGCCAGCGCCGACAGCGCCCCCGCAGCCAATGCGATCAACCGCCGCTGCCAGCCCCAGGCGAGGACGATGCTGTTGATCGGCGCCTTCAAATTCACGGCAGGCGTGACGAGTTTTGGTTTGACCGATTGGACTCGTCGGCCGTCGCGCCCGGGCGGGATGCCGGTGTTTTGATGAGCGTGGGCACGTCCCTACTCACTGCGGGGCGGCGGTCTTTTCGCCGGTAAATTTTGGCCCGTTTGATGCGGCGCGGATCGGCATCGAGCACTTCGGCCTCGAAGGAATCCGGACCCGGCACCAACTCGCCGCGAACCGGCACATGCCCCGCCCGCATGACCAGATAACCGCCGAGCGTATCAACCTCGCTGCCGGCTTCGCCGACATCGAACTCGTCGCCGACAACCGCGCGGACATCGTCAAGACTGGCGCGTCCGTCGGCCAGGAACGAGCCGTCGCCTTGGCGCGTGATGGTTGGCGTTTCGGCGACGTCGTGCTCGTCAGCAATGTCGCCGACGATAAGCTCGACCAGATCTTCCATGGAGACGAGGCCGTCGGTCCCGCCGTATTCGTCGATAACGAGCGCCAGGTGGATGCGCGTCGCCTGCATCTTGGCCAACAGATCGAGCACCGGCATTGAGGGCGGGGCGTAGAGGATTTCCCGAACGATTTTCGCCTGGCGGAGCGGCATCGACAGATCAATGGCTGCAAAATTAAGATTGGGGTGTGCCGCTTGTTCGGGCGGACCGGCATTTGCCGGAATTGCCGCCGCGCGCGCCGCCATGAACGCCACCAAGTCGCGGATATGAACCATCCCGGCGGGGTCGTCGAGCGTGTCGTTAAAGACGACGAGCCGCGAATGACCGCCGCCGGCAAAGATGTCGACGAGCGCTTCGAGCGCAATGTCCTGCTGCACGGCGACTATGTCTGCACGCGGGACCATGACGCGCTCTATGCGGTATTCGCGCAGCGCGAGGATGTTCTTGAGCATCGCGGCTTCTTCGGGTGAGAAGCCGGATGAGGTCTGGTCGGCGGTCAGCACGAGTTCGAGATCGGCGCGTGTCGCCGCTGATTTCCAGCCAAACAAGATGCGTGTGACGCGTGCGAACCACCCTTCGGACTGCGGTTGCTCGGCATTCGGCACGAGTGCCGGCAGCCCACGACGCTCGTTGTCAACCGGCTCGCTTCTCGTCGGGTGCTCTGCCATCGGCGTCTGCGCTCTAATGCATCAGGTTTCGGCGCAATTTAGTGCGCGAAGCGTGGCTTGCCGCCGGGGTCGGCCGGTATGGATCGGGAATCGCGAGCCGCCGCAGAATTTCACACTCGAGCCGTTCCATCACCGTGGCGTCCTTGTCGTTCTGGTGGTCGTAGCCAAGAAGGTGAAGAAACCCATGCACCGCAAGATGGGCGAGATGATGGGCAAACGGCTTGTGCTCGGCGCTGGCCTCTCTCGCGATCGTTTGCTGGGCGAGGACGATGTCGCCGACGAATGGCCTTCGCTCCCCTTGATTTGCCGTCGGGAACGACAGAACATTCGTGGCCGCATCGATGCCGCGCCATTGCTGGTTGAGAAGGCGGATAGCCGAATCATCGGTGAGGACGATAGCAATCTCTACCTCTCTTGTTGACATGGCCGCTGCGGCCTGCCCGATCGCGCGGCGCAGAAGCGTTTTGATCTTGCCGGGCTCTTTCCACAGCCCGGACTCGACCAGCACGTCGAGTTTGACCGCATTGCGCGCCGGGCCGCTCACAGCGCTAGGAGCGCTTACGCGCCGCGGCCTTGTCATAGGCCGCGACGATGCGGCCCACCAGCTCATGGCGGACCACATCGGCCGCCGTGAAAGCAACGTGGCCGATGCCCTCGATGTTTTCGAGTAGCCGCACCGCGTCGGCAAGCCCGGAGGTTTGGCCTGATGGCAGATCGACCTGGCTCGGATCGCCGGTGACCATCATGCGGCTGTTTTCGCCGAGCCGCGTGAGCAGCATTTTCATCTGCATCGCAGTCGTGTTTTGCGCTTCGTCGAGAATGATGGCGGCGTTTGATAACGTGCGACCGCGCATGAAGGCGAGCGGTGCAATTTCGATTTCGGTGGTCTGCAGCGCGCGTTCGACGATGCGTGCGTCCATCAGATCGTATAGCGCATCGTAGATCGGGCGCAGATACGGATCGACCTTCTCGCGCATGTCGCCCGGCAGAAAGCCGAGCCGTTCGCCGGCCTCCACGGCGGGACGCGACAACACGATACGATCGACCTCCTTGCGCTCGTACAGCTGCACCGCATGGGCAACCGCAAGCCAAGTCTTGCCGGTGCCTGCCGGCCCGGTGGCAAACACCAATAGATGGCGCTTGAGCGCACGGATATAGGCGTCCTGCGCCGATGTGCGCGCGCGGACGCGGCGCTTGCGCAGATTGATCTCCTCGAAACTGTCGCGCGCCGTGGCGGTATCGAAGTCGAACAGCGACCCTTGCGCCATGGCGAGACGAATATTGCCCTCTACGTCGCCCTGAACCAGTTCGTCGCCATTCTTGAGCCGCTCGTAGAGGTTCTCCAACACGCGGCGCGCCTGCTCGCAGGCCTCGCGCGCACCTTCCAGCGTCACGTTATTACCGCGTGAATTGGCGACGACGCCGAGCCGCCGCTCAATCAGCGCAAGATTCTGTCCGTATTGTCCGAACAGCACTAAGGCGAGACGATTGTCGTCGAAGGTCAGGGCGATCTGCGTCGCATTGTCTGGGGCGACGAACACCGATTCATCCGTTCCGGCGGGACCGCGTGCTGCCAATTCAAGCTCCTTCGCCGACCAGGGCTGGTTCGCGCGCGTTCGCGCGCGCCATCCTGCCGAATAGTGAGTTGCTTGCCACTTCGGTGATCGTCACAGCCGCGATCTCGCCGATCATCGACGCCGGCGCCGCTACCTGGACGGGCTGCAGATACGGCGAGCGACCGACAAGCTGGCCGGCATAGCGGCCGGGCTTTTCGAACAAAACATCGCATGTGCGGCCGAGACAGCTTCGATTGAATTCCGCATGCGAGTGATCGATTGCAGCTTGCAGCCGATGCAGCCGCTCGGACTTCGTCTCCTCCTCCACCTGATCCGTCATATCTGCGCCCGGAGTGCCGGGGCGTGGTGAGTATTTGAATGAGTACGCGCCCGAAAAGCCGATCTCACCGATGAGACTGAGAGTTTCGGCAAAGTCTGCTTCGGTCTCGCCCGGGAAGCCGACGATAAAATCCGACGTCAGCGCTACATCAGGTCGCGCCGCGCGCAACTGGGAAACGATGGCGAGATAGTCGGCGCGGCTGTGGCGTCGATTCATTGCATCGAGAATACGGTCGGATCCCGACTGCACCGGCAGATGCAGTTGCGGCATCAGTTTTGGCAAAGCACCGTGCGCGGCGATCAGGTCGCCATCCATGTCGCGCGGATGGCTGGTGGTGTATCGCAGCCGTTCGACGCCATCGATTGCCGAAACGCGTTCGAGCAACTGCGCCAGAGACGATGGCGGTCCGCTCGGTCCATCGCCGTGATAGGCGTTGACGTTCTGTCCGATGAGCGTGATTTCGCGTACTCCGGCGCCGGCAAGTTGCTCGACCTCGGCCAGGATTTTGTCGACCGGCCGGGAGACTTCCACGCCGCGCGTATAAGGCACGACGCAGAATGTGCAGAACTTGTCGCAGCCTTCCTGCACGGTGACGAATGCGCTGACCCCGCGGGCGCGGACCGCCGCGGCGCTCGGCGCAGCCAAGTACGCGAACTTGTCGTCGAGGGGGAATTCGGTGTCGACCGGCTTCTCGCCGTGCTCGGTGCGGGCCAGGAGCTGCGGCAGCCGGTGATAGCTCTGCGGTCCGAAGACGAGATCGACCGCGGGCGCGCGGCGGATGATCTCTTGGCCTTCGGCCTGCGCGACGCACCCGGCAACTGCGATGACGACGCGCCTGCCGTCGGCTGCGGCAGCCTCTTTCAGACGGCGCACGCGGCCGAGTTCGGAAAAGACCTTCTCGGCCGCCTTTTCGCGAATATGGCAGGTGTTGAGGATGACCAGGTCGGCATCGTCGGCGACGGGCGTTTCGACGTAACCCTGCGGCGCGAGCGTATCGGCCATGCGACGCGAGTCGTAGACGTTCATCTGGCAGCCGAACGATTTGACAAACAGCTTGCGGGGTTTGTTCATGCCGGTCGGGCCGAGACTTAAGCTTTTATGCTCGCTTACAAATTTGCTCGCGGGCGTCGCTTAGCACGAGCGCTCTCTCCATAGCGGGTTTCCCGCCAAAAAGGAATGCTATGCGGCGCCAATGCTTTGATATGGGGATTCGACGACAATTTGGATACTTGAAGGGTCAACCGAGGTCGCGGCGTAGCACCAGAGCGGCGGTGCCGCTGCCGTAGTAGCCCGCACGGCGTCCCACCTCGCGAAAGCCGGCTCGCGCATAGAGCCGGCTAGCCGCGGCGTTGTGCTCGTCGACTTCGAGAAACACGGTGCGGACGGCGCGGCCCGCCAAGCTGCGCAGGTGAAAGTCGAGCAGCGGCCACGACAGGCCGCGGCCGCGGCGAGCGGGGGCGATCGCCACCGACAGAATTTCGGCCTCGTCGGCGGCAAGGCGCGACATGACGAAACCCACAAGCGTGCGCCGAATCATGGCGCGGTGAGTGAGGACAGCGCCGTCGACCAGGAGGCGGTAAACCTCGTCCTCGTCCCAGCCGCGGCGGAACGATGCCGCGTGCAATGCCGCGATGGCGACAGCATCGCGTGGCTCGGTTGCGGTGAATTGCGGTGGCGCGGCGGGCAACAGCCGGGAAACAATGCTCATCATCATCGGCGCGGCAACTGGGCGGCATTTTGCGGCTGCGCGTCGGCTGCGCGCAGGTACAGCGGGTTGGGCGGCGCTTGACCTTCCGGCAGGACGGCGCCCATGCGCGCCACCCAGTCGATATCGGGGGCCTCGCGCGCGTCGACACGCAAAGCCGCAGTTGCGCCGGCCGGCATCCGCTCAGCGATGGATTGCGCTGCCGAACCGACGAGTCGGCAGGGTGCCTCAGACGCTGCGCGGACGGCCTCGCTAAACGGCGCCAGTCGGGGCGCCAAAACGGTGCGCCCGCTTGGACCGAACACCTGCAGGTAGACGTGGCTGTGCCGTGCATCGACCGCGGCGATGACCGGAACCGTCTTGTCTTCGGCGAGATGAGGCGCCGCGTAGGCGGACAGCGTCGAGACGCCGAACGCCGGCTTGTCGGCGGCGAGCGCGATGCCGCGCGCGGCGGAGATGCCGACGCGCAAGCCGGTGAAGCTGCCAGGTCCGGTCGTCACCGCGACGCGGTCGATGTCGAACATGCTAAGCTCGGCCCGCGCCATGACCCGCGCGATCAGCGGAATGAGCGCTTCGGCGTGGCCGCGGACCATCGGCAGGCTCTCGCTGGCGATGACTCCGCCGAACACGGTGTCGAGGACGGCCGCAGAACAAGCCCCGAGCGCCGTATCAATGGCGAGCACACGCATGGCAGGCAGTCATACGTCATTCGATACGCCCCGCAAGCCGGGACCGGAACGACATGAAGGGCTGGAGAAAAGTTCGCCTGACGGAGCGGTCAGATCGGCCGCACCTCTGTGACCTCGGGCACGAAATGCCGGAGCAAATTCTGAATGCCGTGCTGTAGCGTCGCCGTCGATGATGGGCAGCCCGAGCACGCGCCTTTCATGTTCAGAAAGACGATGCCGTCCTTGAAACCCTTGAACGTGATATCGCCGCCGTCATTGGCGACGGCGGGCCGCACGCGCGTTTCGATCAGGTCCTTGATGGTCGCCACAGTCTCTGCATCGGCCGCGTCAAAAAACTCTTCGCCGTTGCCCTCATCGGCGGCGCCGCTGTTGATCAGCGGCTCGCCCGACATGAAATGCTCCATGATGGCGCCGAGGATCATCGGCTTGAGCTGCTGCCATTCGCCGCCACTCTTGGTCACGGTGATGAAATCGGAGCCGAAAAATACCCCACTGACTCCCGAGACGCCGAACAGCCGTTCGGCGAGCGGCGACTTCGCAGCTTCGGCCGGCTCGCGCAGGTCGAGCGTGCCATTTTCCAATACCGGGCGTCCCGGTAGGAACTTTAACGTCGCCGGGTTCGGTGTCGCTTCGGTCTGAATGAACATTGCTCGCTCCCCAAAGAGGCTGTGGGAACATCCAGAGCGATAAATGGCGCTTTTGAAGCGAAGGTGCAAGACGGCCTAATAGACAGGCCTAATCGATGGGCCTTGCGATGGGTCGTGCCGGCGCGCCGTCCGAATCCGCAATATTGATGCCGAGAAACATGATCTCGACGCGGCGGCCCGCCAGCGGGCTGAGATTGGTCAGGTGCTCGGCGATCAAGACGCCGTTGCTTAGCAAAGTGTTGTGGACCGGAAAGGCGAACTCCTTGGGCCGGTAGTGGGCCGCTTGGTCGGGTGAGCTGGCATCGATGCCGACGAGCTTGGCGCCCTGGGCGACCAGCCACTCGGCGGCCTCGCCGGTCAGGAAGGGGTGCTCCTCGTATCGCTCGGTGTTGATGTGGTGCCACCAGCCGGTGTCGATCAGCACGATGTCGCCCGGCCGCATCCGCGGGGTGGCGCGCTCAAGATCGGCGATATCGATGGCGGCGCGATCCTGCGTGTCGAAGCGCCAGATGACCCCTGCGCCATAGAAGCGATCGAGCGGCACTCCGTCCATTGCCGGCCCATCGCTGATGAAATGGCACGGCGCGTCGACGTGCGTGCCATGGTGCACGACCCACTGGATTTGTGTCAGGCGGATCGGCGCTGTTGTGATCTGGCGGATCACGGGCTGGGGAAAGAAGGGGATGCGCGACAGATTCTCGGTGATGCAGTGTGAGAGGTCGATCCAGGGGCCGGCCGCCGAGCCGATGCAGGGCGCGGGCAGATCGCTCCATCCCCTCCATCCGTAGTTTTTTTGCGGCGCGGCTTCACACATGCAGGGAAACCTCTCTGCGCAGTGGCGCCGTCAACGCCGCACTAAGCCGACGATATCCTTCACGGCCTTCATGGTCTCGCCGGCAATTTTTTGTGCGCGCGCGGCGCCGTCGGCAAGGATCGCATCGATCGACAGCGGATCGGCAACGAGCCGCTTCATCTCCGCGCCGATCGGACCAAGCTTCGCCACTGCAAGATCGACCAGCGCCGTCTTGAATGTCGAGAATTGCGCATTGCCATACTCCGCCAGCACGCCGGCGCGGGTGGTGCCGGCAAGCGCCGCATAGATGCCGACCAGATTGTCGGCTTCGGGACGGCTTTCGAGGCCTTTTTCCTCGCTGGGCAGCGGGTGCGGATCGGTCTTGGCGCGGCGGATCTTCAGCGCGATGGCGTCGGCATCGTCGGTGAGATTGATGCGCGATTGATCGGATGGGTCCGACTTCGACATTTTCTTCGAACCATCGCGCAGCGACATCACCCGCGTCGCCTCGCCCGTGATCACCGGCTCGGTGAGTGGAAAGAAGGTTTCACCAAAACCGTGGGCGTGAATCGAGTCAGCGTAGTCGTTGTTGAACTTCTGGGCGATGTCGCGCGACAGTTCGAGATGCTGCTTTTGGTCCTCGCCCACCGGGACGTGTGTGGCGCGATAGACCAAAATATCGGCTGCCATCAAATTTGGATAGGCATAAAGGCCGACCGAAGCATTTTCGCGATCCTTGCCGGCCTTCTCCTTGAATTGCGTCATGCGGTTGAGCCACCCCAGCCGCGCTACGCAATTGAAAACCCAGGCCAGTTCGGCGTGCTCAGCCACCTGGCTTTGATTGAACACGATGTGCTTCGCGGGATTGATCCCACAGGCGATGAACGCGGCGGTGACTTCGCGGGTCGTGCGCGGCAATTCGGCGGGGTCCTGCCACGTCGTGATAGCGTGCAGATCGACCACGCAATAGATGCAGTCGAAGCGATCCTGTAGTTCGACGAACCGCTTGATGGCGCCAAGATAATTGCCAAGGTGCAGATTGCCGGTCGGCTGCACGCCGGAAAACACCAATTCCTTAAAGGCCATATCCGAATACTCCGCGCGGCAAGCGCGCCGGTCCAATGCCACGGCGGCGGCTTGCCCCGCAAGGGCCGCCCGCTATAGTGCGCGCCTTCCGCAAAACAGGACCTGATTTCTCATGCCCTCAGCCCGCTTCGACGTTCTCGGCATCGGCAATGCGATCGTCGACGTGATCGCCCGCGCCGAGGAGGATTTTTTGCTCAAGCAGGGTATGCGCAAGGGCATGATGGCGCTGATCGACGAGCCGCGCGCCCAGGCCATTTACGATGCGATGGGTCCGGCGGTGGAAATGTCCGGCGGTTCGGCGGCCAATACCATCGTCGGGCTCGCCTCGCTCGGCGCGCGCTCGGCATTCATCGGTAAGGTCAAGGACGATAATCTTGGGCGTGCCTTTGCCCACGATATCCGTGCCGCCCATGTCGTTTTCGACGCCAAGCCTGCCGCCGGGGGACCTTCGACCGGTCGATGTTACGTCCTGGTCACACCCGATGGCGAGCGCACCATGAATACGTATCTGGGGGCCGCGCAGGACCTGCATCCGGGCGATATCGACGAAACGGCGATCGCAGCAAGCGCCGTCATCTATCTGGAAGGCTATTTGTGGGACCCGAAACACGCCAAAGACGCGTTCCTCAAAGCGGCGAAGATCGCGCATGACGCAGACCGGAAAGTGGCGCTGACTTTGTCGGACGCGTTCTGTGTCGATCGCTGGCGCGACGAGTTCCTGCAGCTGATGCGCTCGCACACGGTCGATCTCATCTTCGCCAACGAGGCGGAGCTGCAGAGTCTCTATCAGACTTCGGATTTCGATGCCGCCGTGAAGGCGCTGCGTGCCGATATCGACGTGGCGGTGGTGACGCGCAGCGAGAAGGGCTGCATCGTGATTAATCCCGAAGGCATCGAGGTGGTACAGGCTTTCCCGGTCAAGCGCGTGGTCGATACGACCGGCGCCGGCGATCTGTTTGCTGCGGGTTTCTTATTAGGCCTGGCCCGCGGCGCTGATGACCGTACCTGCGGCCGGCTCGGCGCCATGGCGGCCGCCGAGGTGATCCAGCATCTCGGCGCGCGGCCGGAAACTTCGCTCAAAGACCTCGCGCGCCAAAACGGATTGCTGGATTGATCTAAAAATGTAAATAGCCGGGACAAGCCCGGCCATCCTGTTGAGACGGATCAAAAGCTTGGATTGGTGCTGCTACATCTTCGTCACGCGCACGTGCAGTAATGCCGCCCGGCCGCCGCGGACTTCCTTGAGGCAGCGGGCGATAGCGGCCGGCACGTCGGCCGGATCGCTGAGTTCTTCGCCATAGGCGCCGAACGCCTCGGCAACCTTGGTAAACGCCACCTTGGGCGCAAGGTTGGCCTCGAACTCGCTTGTCCCCTTGGCTTCGCCCTCTGGATAGACCCGCAAGGTCGACTGCTTCACCGCGTTCCATCCGGTGTTATCCAACACGATCGAGAGGAACGGCAGCTTGTACTGCTGTGAGACGGCGAAAACGGAGCTGGGATTGCCGAAATAGAATCCACCGTCGCCGGAGATTTGCACCATCAACCGGTCCGGTGCAGCAAGCTTGGCGCCGAGCGCGAAGCTGCCGGACCAGCCCAGTCCGCCGCCACCCGAGCGCATCGTGGTGTTCGGCTTATTGCGCGGAATCTGCAGCAGCACTGCGCCTGCGTTGGTAACGCCCTCGTTGAAGATGATGGCGTCATCGTCGAGCACCTTGCCGAGCTCCGACATCATATAATGCGGATTGATCGCGCCGGGCTTGCCTTTATTGGCGGCAAGCTTAGCGGCGCGGGCGATGCGCTCCTCGCGCAGCGCTTTGATGCGCTCCATCCGTGCCGCAGCAGCCGCTTTGAAGCGGGGCGTCGCCTTGGCTTTGAGGTCTTCAAGCACCTGTTCGAGAATGCGCCCGGAATCGCCCTGCATGCGCAGGTTTCCGGGAAACGTCCACATCGGCGAGCCGGGCTTGAGCGTGTCGATGTCGATATGCGCCCAGAACGCCTTTTCATGCGTCTGTACGTCGCTCGGAAACCAGGGCACGTCCACGTCGACCAGAATGCCGACATCGGCATCAGGCACGGCTTTGTCGGCGGCGAAGCCGATGAAACAGGGCGCCGCGTGCGAGATGTTGTTGGTCATGTTGGCTTCATAGACGGCGATGCCGGCAAATTGCGACAGTGCGTCGATCGCCTTGGACGCATGCTCGTTGCGTCCGGCGTAGCCCGTGACAAGAACCGGGTTATCGGCAGTGAGCAAACGGTCGGCCAGCGCCGCGACGAGCTTCGGATCGGCGCCGCCGGCGGAGGTTGCGGCGAACTGATCGGCTGAGTAGCGGCGAATTTCGTCCGTGCTCCAGGGCTGGGTCAGCGTTTCGCGCTGCATCATCAGATAGACCGGGCCGCGCGGCTCGCTTTGCATGACTGAATAGGCGCGCCGCAGTGCTTCCTTGACGACAACCCCGGAGGGCAGCGTCCATTCCCATTTCAGGTAAGGACGCACCAGGCTCGCCTGGTCGAACGGCTCCTGCACGAAATGCACATAGGTGTCGCGCGAGCCGACCAGTTCGTCGTTGGCGGTGTAGGGCGCCTTGCCGGCCATCAGCAGCACCGGCAGCCGGCTCCGGTAGGCATTGTGCATAGCGTTTGCCGTATTGGCGGTGCCGACGTCGACATGCACCAGCACGCCCTGGCCGCGTCCGGTGACAAAGGCATAGCCCTCGGCCATATGGGCGGCCGTGTTCTCATGCGGACAGTGCAATATCCCGGGCATCGGCTCGCCTCGCTTCTTGCGATGCGCCATTTCCTCGATGATCGGGGCGTGATCGGTACCGAAATTGCAGAACAGATATTCGACTCCAAGCTCGGTCAGGCCTTCCAGGAAATAATAAGCGGTCGCGAACTCAGGGGCGTTGCTCTTGCGGGCGACGGATGTGGACATGACGGGGTTACTCGCTTCAGTTGCTAGGAGGGGATCAATCGAATTGCCTTGTTGCGACGAACGAAACGACGAAACAATCCATAACGACGCCGTAGTTTGATTGCTTCGCTCTCTGGCAATGACAATTAGGCGACCTTGCGCTGCACGGCCAAACTGTCGAGATGCGCGAGGACTTCCTCGATATGCATCACGTCGGCGTATTTGTGATGCAGGTCGAACAGATTCACTTTGTGACTTATCATCGAGCGATCGTAGGTGCATTCCTCCACCAGGGTGTTGTGGAAGCCGTACGAATAGGCGTCGACCGTCGAGGCGCGCACGCAGCCTGACGTGCTCTCGCCGCAGATGATGAGCGAATTGACGCGCAGCTTCTGCAGGTGCGCAATCAGCGGCGTGCCGAAGAATCCGGACGCGCGTTCCTTGTAGATGACCAATTCGCCTGGGTGCGGCGCCAGCTCGACCTTGATGTCGTAGATGTCGTCGTGTTCTTTTTTCATGTTGCGGTTGGTCGAGTGCACGCCGGCGGTGTCGACATGGCGGGTCGTGTAGATCACCGGGACGCTGGCGCGCCGCGCCGCCGCGAGCAGCTTTTGTGTAAGCGGCAGCGCCTTCCAAGCGTTCTCGCCGCAGGAGCCGGAAAACTCGCGGTCGACCTCGCGCACCGGCAGGCTGCCGCCCTGATAGGCCTTGTTGTAAAGGTCGATGGCGAGCACCGCCGGATTGTCGCCCACATAGGTTTTGCGCCGATAGGCCTGATAAATCTCAAGCGTCTCGGCATCGATCATGTCTTTCCAGCAATGGTCTTCGAAGTCGCGCGCCATGGGGGCTCCCGTTCGCTCTTTGGCCTTTATAACCGTTGTGCGTGGCGCCGCGAAGCGGCCTTATCGCAGGGCGTCAATGCCAAAGCGGGCCATTGGGCATAGCCTGTTCGGGGCATAGCCTGTTCGGGGCATGGCTATTCGGGGCGTGCCTGTTCGCATTTGAGCGCGGTGCCGCTCAGGGCTTCCTCGCCGTTAGATTGATAACGGCAGACATGCCCCCGTGCGATGTCCCCTCGTGGATATCGCGCTCCTCCTCAACGAGGGACAGTTCGCGAAGGCCGCCAAACTCCTGTTCAAGCATTGCGCGGGTATAGAGATTTTCAATTTCCTTAGGACCGCCAGTGCCGTATTCCAGTTGTTTTGGCGTGTAACCTTGAATGATCAGCAGACCGCCGGGTTTGAGGGCCTTCGACATTCCAGCCCACTTGCGTGCTCTGTCGGCCGGATTGCTGAACTGTGTGAAGATTTCGGCCACAACATCGAACGCGGCGCTTGGGTAATTCCAGTTATGCACGTCGACCAATTCAAAGGTGACTTTGACATCGCGTTCCGTCGCCAAAGCCTTCGCTTTTCGCTGGGCAGCCGGTGAAAAATCGATCGAAACAACTTCGAGTCCTTGTTCAGCCAGCCAAACACCATTGCGGCCTTCGCCGTCGGCAACGGCCAATGCGCGGCCGCTGCGCGGCAGTAATCGCTTACAGGATTCCAGAAAATAATTCGGGCTCTTGCCGAAGGCATATTCGGGCGTGGCGTAGCGTGTCTGCCAACGATCGTATTCACTCACGGAATTCTCCAGGGATTGGATTGCTTGTGCTCGTGCGCAGCGGCTTGTTTGCTACTCCATCCGCACATTCTTTGAGAAATCATAATCTGCGGCATGCTCGCATTCGTAGGTCTGAACCCGCCGTGTCGGGTCGACGTTGGGATCGAAGATCCTGCGGAGAAACGCCAGCTGCAGCGCCCAAGCAGCCTCGGCGGCATCACGGCGGTAGCGGCCCGGCATTGTGTCGTTGAGCCAACCGTGCGGGGCGCCGGCATAAACCTTGATGGTGTAGCTTTTGTCGTGGCGGTCGAGGCTGTTGCGCAATCGGCGCACATCGTCGAGCGAGATGAGGTGGTCGGCCTCACCAAAAATGCCGAGGATGGGGCATTCGATAACTGCAAGCATGTCGTCGAGCGGCTTGATGTAACGATCGCTCGGCTCCCACTCGCGGGCATTCGCGGCGCCGTACCAGACCAACGCCGCCGCAATGGTTTTGCGTTCGGCGGCGAACACCAGCGGATGGCGGCCGGTCTGGCAGACGCCTTTGACGGCGATTCTTCCGGCGTCGACCTGAGCCAGTGCGGCCAGTTCCGCAACCGCGCTATCGAGATACGCTATCGCCTCGTTGTCCTTGAGCGCGTAGCCGACGTCGCCACGGTGCAGCGCGTCTTGGTCCGGGTGCTTGTAGAAAAAATCCGGCGCCAGACAGACAAAGCCATCACGCGCAAAGCGCTCAGCCAAATCGCAGGTGTGCTTCGCGAGTCCGTAGCGCTCGTGCATCAACACGATTGCCGGACCTTTTTGTTTGCCGGCGCTGACGGGAAGCGCGAGAAATGCCGGCATGCCTCCGGCACAGCGGATATTTTTACTTTCGATGTCAGACACAACTCCCCCGTAAAGCTTAACGCATGAAAGTTCGTGCGGTGCGGCTGATGTCGCACGTCGATGCGGATGCTAGTGCAGGCAAAGTTCCATTGGCAACGCGGCGCGCAGCGATTTAATGCAGCGGAACCGCAATCCCCCGAACTCTTGCCACAATGGATCACCACCGTCGCGTGTGATTGAGGGAGAGGGTTTCATCCATGATCTGGAGGATATTCGTCGCCGGTGCGCTGGCATCGGTGATCCTTGGCGTGCTCACGTCGTCGCGGGTTTTCGCCGAAGTGCGCATCGCGGGCGATCCCGGCGGCGAGGTTGCCGCCTACCTGCACAAGTACGAGGAGATCCGCGATTCGGGACAACGCGTCGTCATCGACGGGCCATGCCTTTCGGCGTGTACCTTGCTGACGGGGATCATTCCCAGGAACCGCGTTTGCGTCACCAGTCGCGCGGTGCTCGGCTTTCACGCCGCGTCTTATTATGACGACGCCTCGCGGGAACTGGTGCCCACGCGGGCCGGCAGTCGTCTGGTGATGCGGATGTATCCAGCAGAAGTCCGGCACTGGATTGAACGCCATGGCGGGTTGACGCCGCATATGATCCAGATGCGCGGACGTGCGTTGACGTCGCTCTATCAAACTTGCCGTTAGTCTGGGCATCGGCTCCGCTGGGGTGGCCAGTCGGCGCGGGCTCGTGCGAGTTGTCGGCGGCGTGGTTCCGGCCTATCTACACGTCATGTCCGAGACGGTCGTATCGCGCCCGCTGCCAAGGCCGCTACTGGTTGCGGCCGCCATAGCTGTCGTCCTTCTCGGCGCCACGGTGGCGCTTTGGGCGCATTACGGAGCGACAGTATTTTTTGAGACAATCCGCGCCGGCTTTATGGCGTGTTTCGGCTGACGGAAGTATGCCCGTGAACCCAAAGACCTCCCGTATTGCCCTGTTGCTGGGCGCGTTTCTGAGCGGCCTGGTGCTGTTTCTCGGCGCCATTTTCCTCGTCACCGGCCTTTCACCCTCACCGGGCGCGGGTGTCGCAGGCGTTGGCGGCCCGTTTCATCTGGTTGACCAGAATGGCAAGCCGTTTTCCGATCAGGACATGAAGGGAAAGCCCTACCTCGTCTTTTTCGGCTACACGCACTGCCCGGATATTTGTCCGACCACTCTGTTCGAAATGTCGCAGCTTTTCCGCAAACTCGGACCGGATGCCGGCCGGGCAGGGGCGCTGTTCATCACCGTTGACCCTGATCGCGACACCCAAGCGGTGATGAAGGCCTATCTGGCGAGCTTCGATCCGCATTTGCGCGGCCTAACCGGAGACCCGAAGGCGATCGAGCAGGCGCTCAAGGACTATCGCGTCTACGCACAAAAGGTGCCGGTTAAAGGCGGCGATTACTCGATGGACCACACCGCCATTGTCTATCTCATGGACAAGGACGGACATTTTGTCGCGCCTTTCAGCATGCAACGCACGGCCGAAGCTGAAGCCGCGGAATTACGGCAATATCTTTAAGACGCGGCCGCCTGCCGCCTTTTATTCGCATCAAAACAAAAACTCAGAAATCGCGTAGTCTATGACCCGGCCAGCGGGGGCGACACCCTGGCTGGGCGGCTCGGGACGGAACCTTTTTAAGGCTTCCGATCCCGGGCTGTTCCCGCTTGCTCACTGATAGTGATGCGCCTGCTGGGGATGCGTCTGCGGCTTCAGAGATGCTGAGGCGCCCGCAACATGATTGCCGCCGGTCCGGCTGCTAGCCGAACGCTTCGCGGCGTTTCGCGAGCCTGTTCACGAGTCTTGGCCTTGGTCTTGGCGACTTCCTTGGCGAGCCGCGAGCTCTTCGCCAATCCATGTTCGGTCTTTTCCCAGAGTTGCGGGGCAAACAACAGCTGAAAGAGCGCGCGCCATGCCGCGAGTGAAAGCAGAAACCAGTATAGCGGCGTGAACAGCAGGACCCACCCGTGTGCCAGAAGTCCACGGCGTTGCAGGCCGACGAGATCCAGCGCGACCGTTGAGGTATATCCGGCCAGCAAGGTTACGAAAAACACGGGGGCTTCGTGCCCCATGGCGGCAATGGCCTCGAACGGGGGCCGCGCGATGAGATAGTAGCAAAGCGCCGCCATGAAGAGGGGATGGATCAGCGCCGCGAAAACGTTGCAGGCAAGGAACAACTGAAAGGCCACGGCTCCCGCCGGCGAGAGTTCTCGCAGCAGCCGCGCCGGCCGGCGCATATGCACCAGCCAAGTCTGCATCCAGCCCTTGTACCAGCGCGTGCGCTGCTTGAGCCACGGGACGAATTGCGCGGGTGCTTCTTCGTATGTCGTCGACGGCAGAACCGCGGCGCGGTAGCCGAGCCGATGCAGACGGATCCCGAGATCGGCATCTTCTGTGACGTTATAAGGGTCCCACCCGCCTGCCTGCCGGAGCGCCGCAGTGCGGAAATGGTTTGATGAACCGCCCAGCGGGAACGGCAGTTGCAGCGCGGCAAGGCCGGGCAGCAACACATCGAATTGGCCGGCGTAATTGGCGGTGAACATTCGCACCAGCCAACTATCGCCGCTATTGTCGATGCTCAGGGAGGCCTGCAGACAGGCGAGTCCTTCATCCGCGGCTCGAAATGCCGCGACGGCGCGCCGGAGCTGATCGCGTTCCGGCGTGTCTTCAGCGTCGAACACGGCCGTGTAGGGGCCGCGCGCCAGCGGCAGCGCCACATTCAGCGCCTTCGGCTTAGTGCGTGGCCCTTCGGGCGGGGCGATGACGATCTCGAAAGGCGGTCCGAGGTCGAGCCGATCCAGTGCGCGCCGGGTTGTGCGGTCATCCCCCTCCAGGACGAATTTCACGTCGAGCTTCTCGATCGGATAATCCGGTATTATGGCGCAAACGCCACAAGCGGTTCAGTCAATACTCCTTACCTAATTGGTCGGGAGTGAGGTCGTGACTTGGATTTTTCACAACCATCAGATTCATCGCCAACATGCCGGACATGGTAGGAGTCGGGCATGCGAGCGGTTGATGTTCTTAGCTTAGCGATGGCTGCCTTGGTGGGGCTATTCACTCTTACATTGCAGCCATGGTCGGCCCAATGGTGGTGTTGTGTGGCTGTCGCCGCGTTTTTCGCCGTGGGCGCGATCGCCCATATGATTTTTGGTCACATATCGCCAGAGGTTAGGGCGCAGATAGGCCCGGCAACATGGACGGAAGAAGGACAGGTAAGGAACGGGCGGCTGCGTGCAGGAATAGCCCTTGGCCTACTAGCTCTTTTGATAATTGGATTCGTCTACTCGCAACGAATTTCTCCGGATTTTATCACAAAGCTTGTGGCCGCCGCTCCGCTGGGGTCATTCCCCGAAGTGCCCCAGTCCGCCGTTCCTAATGTCCAATCAGAAACTTTTCCGCCGAATGGCGTAATGATCTCAACCGAAGGTAAGGGGGTCATGCGTTGCGATATTCCCCTTCCACCAACACCAACTGTACAAGAGTATGCGCAGCAATTTCAGATTTATAAAAATCAAGCCGCCGGACTTGGTGATACATTGGGCATCGAAATCAATGTTTCCCCTATCCGTGATGGAATAAAGGTCGATTACAACGCCAATACCGCAGAGGGTAAGGATTTGTTTTGGCGAATTACTGGTGCCCCGATCTCAAAATTCACCTTTGAATTTAGGCGAGTCGGGCAATACGTGCTGGTGACGTTTATCCTAGACAGGCCGTGGATGCCACAATGGCTTATGAATCAACGCCCACTAGGAACCAAAGATGATTTTATTCGGTTTGAGCGCGGCGTCGAAAAAATGTTCAGTCTTCCGCCCGGTGTTTGTCACGTAATCTAAATCTCATCGAGCCCCACACCGTCCAATTCCAGCGCTGCAAGACAGGCGAGAAAAAACGTAGCCGCGAATGTGCCGCGTTTCAGTTTAGCCGTGATCGAATTTTCGGTTTCGGTCTTAAGCCCATGCTTTTTAAGGCGCTTCGCCAACTCGGCATAAGTCACCTCTTGCTCCCGTAGCTTGTGCTTTAGAAAAGCTGCGGCGCGCTCCGCCCATTCTTCCTCAGAAGCCATGCCCATGGTGCAGTCCTGTCATATCCGGCGGCTGTCATATACGACAGATTGCGCTTGACAGCAAGCCTCTAAGCTGTCACAAGTGACAGGTACGCAAAACGACAGGTTATCCCGATGGCACAGCATTTCCTCCTTTCCAAAGCCGCCAAAACCCTCTCCCTGGCGCACGTTTTCACAATGAAGGACGAAGTGGCGGAAATGACCTTCCGCCGTATTCGCTGGCACGAAACGGACGGCCAGCCGGTTTGCCCGCACTGTGGCGGCGTTGACGCTTACGATTGCCGCCGGTTGAAGGGCGCTCCCCGTTTCCGCTGCCGGGCTTGCGTGAAGGACTTTTCGATTACCAGCGGGACGCTGTTCGCCAGCCACAAGCTGCCTCTGCGCTGCTATCTCGCGGCCATCGCGATCTTCTGCAATGAGGTCAAGGGCAAGTCGGCGTTGGCCCTGTCCCGCGATTTGAGCGTTTCCTATAAATGCGCTTTCGTGCTGCTGCATAAGCTGCGCGAGGCGATGGCAGCCGAGTTGAAGGGCCGCGTGATCGGCGGGGAGGGCAAGGTTGCTGAGGCAGACGGCGGCTATTTCGGCGGTTACGTGAAGCCTGCCAATTTCCGCGAAAATCGCCGTGACCGTCGCTTATCTAAAAATCAGAATGGTAAGCGGCAAGTCGTCGTCATAGTCCGCGAGCGGGACGGCAATTCGCTCCCGGCCGTGTTCCGCAGCGAAGGCCAAGCCCTGGATTTCATCAAGCACCGCGTCGCCAAGGGGACCACAATCAACGTTGACGAAGCCGGTTCATGGACGGGCTTGTCCGATCGCTTCGAAGTCCGCACGATCAACCACCAAGAGGCATACAGCGCAGACGGCGCTTGCACCAATTGGGCCGAAGAATTTTTCAGCCGTATGCGCCGCGCCGAAATCGGCCACCATCACCATATCGCTGGCGCATATTTGCTCCGGTATGCGCAGGAAGCGTCATGGCGGGAGGATAACCGCCGCGTGGCGAATGGCGATCAGGTGAGCCGCGTCGCGTCACTGGCGATGCAGAGCAAGCCGAGTGTGGATTTCAGCGGGTATTGGCAGAGGCATATACAGTCCGTCTAACGGGTGGACGGCTCCTCGACGCTAGTCGGAACATCCACAAGCCGTCCCTGCCTAACCAAATCTTCCAACCCAACCGTAATCAGATGTCTTGCGACAGCGCTATTTTCGTTGCCGTACAGATCGCGGGCCACAAGTTGATTGAACAACGCTCGCATTGCGGTCGGCAACGTGACGTATATTTGACGCGAGTCCGGGTTAGGAGATTTTGCCATTACGCAGGCCGAGCTACTGCTTGCAAGCGGCCCACAGACTGCCATCAAGCCGCTTGAATGGCGAGTCCTTCTATGAGACCATTGGACGTTGATTCGTGGCTCGGAATGGGCTGCAATAAAAAACGCCCCTCCCGTGAGGAAGGGGCGAGGTTCGTGGCGGACAGTGGTGGGCTCGGCCGGATTCGAACCGGCGACCTTGGATTTAGTGGACCCCTGCTCTATCCGCTGAGCTACGAGCCCTTTAGCGAACGCCCCGCCCTGACAGCGGGGCGTTTTGCTTCAAGAATCAGGAAGCATCGCCAAGCTAGGGGCTGCCGGCCGCGCACGTCAAGCCTTTGTATGAAAACCTGAATCAACCGCTAAATATGGGGAGATCGGGGCTAAATCGCTGCCGCCTGCCAAGTATCGGAGATTCGTAGGAAATCCCCACCGGATATCAGGTGTAGGGCGGAGGTTCTGCACCGGGAAAGCGAACTCACACAAGCCGTTCCGGCAGCCGCCAAATTCGCGCCGCCTTGTGCTTCCCTATCCCGACAATCTTCCCGTTCCGGGCCTGTATCCGGAGCACATGAATGAGCCGGTACGAGACGGCCTTGGCCAGTACGCGGTCGCCGGTATCGAGGCCCTTGGCCGCCATCACGGCTTGCGCCAGTTGGCGGGTATCGCGCGGGCCGTCCTTTAGCGCCTCCCGGCTGATCGCCGCCAGCTCACCTCGCTTGAATAGCCGGTGAATGTCCACGTAGGGCCGCGCGGGCTTGCCGTCGTCGCCTGTCGCGAATATCGCAATGGCCGCATCCATGTGCGCCAGGTCCGCCTTGGCCTGCGCGAGCCTCGCCTCGTAGTCGTCAATCGAGCGGGCGATTTCGTCGCGCTTGTTGCGGAGCGTTTCGGCGGTGCGACTATCGGCCATATCAGCGTGTCCAGCCCGCGCTACTAGCTGTCAGGGTATGGATTGGACCGCTTTCGTATTCGTCGGCTTATGGGCCGTCGCCACGTTTATCGCGGTCGCGCGGGGACGGCGAGAAGATATGTTCTATCGTAACGGAAGGCTTGTGGCGCTTGCGCCATAATACCGGGATAATCGAGCGCACGGATCGCGGCCACCAATTTGTCGACGACTTTCTCCTCACGATAGAGCGCGCAGATGATTGTGTAGATCGGCAGGTCACGGTCGGTC
>JBAQJL010000114.1:0-9259 GCA_049300295.1 Xanthobacteraceae bacterium | reverse complement strand
TACAACCAGTTGTCCAAGATCATCATGGGTGTAAAGTTCAAGGACGGAATCGAGATCGTCAGATTGCACGCTCAAACCGCTGCCGCCTGACCCCGTCCGTCACCAAGATTCGGCGATAGCTCCGGGCGGAGCTAGATGAGCTGCGGTCGCGCTTCCGAGCCGGTGTGGTTACCGCCGAGGACGAACAATTAATCGACCGCTTACGCAAGATCGGCGACGTGATCGATGACCTACCAGTGTGGCCGTTCGATTCTGTGACCCTTCGAAAGTTTATTGCCGCCTACCTGATACCGGCTGTTGTCAGTGGTGTCGGAGTGGCTCTCGGGGCTGGAATCAAACTTATATTGAAAACCTATAACGTTTTTCCAGGCATTAACTGATGTTACTAACTCGACCGAGACGACGTCTCTCTATGAGGATGGTGGATTAGGCCGGGGTGGCCACATTAGAAGGGCTAAGTCGCATGTGGAAGAAAAGAATGATCGTGGTGCTTCTGATTATTTTTTCCTCGCCGGGTCTGGCACGCGAATTAACGCCCCATGAGGCCATCAATTTTGTTACGGGGAAATGGTGGCAGTTTAGCTGTCCCTTCGGCGTGAATGGTGAAGGCCTAGTTAGGGAAAACGGTTGTGTAATAGTTCGGATCGCGAGGGGACATCAGTTACTGGGTATGGTTATTGGGGCAATCGCGGGTGACAGGTACAGGGTGTTCGGTGCGGGGACTATATTGGTTCATCGTGCGGATGACGGGACGCCAAATTCAATCTGTGGGACAGCGGTGCTGGGGTTCACAGAATGCTTCACGGTAAATGAGCTGAGCGGCGATCACTTTGTTGGCTATTCGAGCTATTCGCGGGCCCAAAAATGCGACTTTAAGCTTGCTCCCGCCCCCGCGATGAGACTGATTCCGAATGACGAAGCATCTAAGTGTACCGCCTTTTAGCGAACCCATCCGATAATTCCGCAATGCTCGTGACGGACGATTGAAGCTGCAAATGACATCCGTGGAACGCGACGCCGCGCACAAATCTAACGCTGAATCGCGCAACCACCAGCGTCGCCATCATCCGCCGCTATCCGAGAAGCGGCCAAGCGGTGAACGACTTGTCGGTCCGCCGCATCAACCCCAGACCGCTGGCGGTTGCCGGCCTGTTCATCGAACAACTCGGCGATTATATACGTGACAAAAGAATGAGGCTTTCGATATCGTGCGGCTATCGAGGAAATAGCCATGACCAAGCCCGCCCAATTGCAGAACACAATCTTTGTGGATGATGACGCAGCCGGCGAGGCGCTAGAGTGGGCACGGTTTTTGAGGGATCGAAGATATCGCTCACCAAGTGGTGGATGGCTGTTGACCTGCTCAATTCCAGCAAGAAAGGCTTTAGCGCGCACCAGCTGCATCGCACGCTCAAGGTCACGTACAAAGCCGCATGGTCATGAACTGGTGGCCTCGCGCCTGCTCCAATGGGCGGCAACGGCAAGATTGTGGAAAGCGATGAAACCTACATCGGACGGCGCGCGGACGTGCCCAAGCAGAAGCACGGGCCAGCCCATAAGCACGTTGTCTTGACGCTGGTGGAGCGCGGCGGATCAGCCCGCAGCTTCCATATCGACACGACCGGCGTTGCCGAGATCGTTCCCAAGGTGCGCCAGAACATCGCCAAGGAAACGCATTTAATGACGGACGAGGCCCGGCGTTATGTCGCTGTCGGCAAGGAGTTTGCGGACCACGACTCTGTCCAGCGCAGCGCCTATGAATACGTCCGCTATCCTCAGGACGGCGGCCCCCTAATCCACAGCAACACGGTCGAAGGCTATTACTCGATTTTCAAGCGCGGCATGAAAGGCGTGTATCAGCATTGCAGCGAAAAGCACCTGCACCGCTACCTTGCCGAATTCGATTTCCGCTATTCAAATCGCGTCCGATTAGGCGTGAACGATGGGGAACGTGCGGTCCTTGCCATGAAGGGTATCGAAGGCAAGCGCCTCACGTACCGGCCGACTAACGGGAAAGCGGTTTAACGCCAAGGCCGAAGCACGACGCTTCATGCGCTGGTGGATTCGCCGGCGCCTGTGGGAATGGCAACGCCTGCGGCGCGAGGCACACAGGACTCATTGACTCGTGATTTCAACAACTTAGACTGCACAAACGATTCGCGCCAGCCGGAGGCAAACCCAGCTGGCGCGATCCCGCAAAGCCGGGAAGCCGCTGCGGGACGATCTGCTTTGAAGCCCCGTTAAATAATTGCGGACGCGGATTTGGTCAAGCGGCTTCAAAAAATGGAGCCGTTTCGTGCCCTCATTGAGCGAACAAACACAAGCAGGACTTGGTGAACTGCGAAGGTTGCGCGACACCACGCCAAATCTCGGCCTTCGTATTTGGCTGACAGTCAGAATCGACGAAATCGAATCAATGCTCAATCGGGGCGGCGTATTGCCTCAGCCGATTCGCGTGTGGCGCGGGCGCAAGAGCAAGAGCATGAGAAGAGTTCAAGCCTAGCGGGCTGCTTTTCGTTTGCGCGTAGCCGTCGCGGATTTTTTGCCGCGTGACTTTCCTAACTTCATCTGGTCGTGCGGCTTCGGCGGCTGGCGCAGCAATTCCTGCATCGTGCGGAGCGTCTTTTCGTCAACGTGAGGCTTGTCTGTCATGACCGAAAATCTCGATGATTTGGCACCCGATATCGTCTCTTTTCTTCCGTCGAATGTAGCGGAAGAAGTCGGCAAAAGCACAGTAGCGTTCAGCCTCCTAGAAGACTCACTCAATCGCCTTATTTCCGAATTTCTCAATTCCGGTCGCGCGGCTGGACAAGCTGTAACGTTCAGAATCCGCAATATCATCGACAAAATCGAACTCGCGCGCCAACTAGCGGCCGACAAAGCAGGAAAAACGACACGAGATGAAATTTTGTCGGTTCTCGGCAAGGTGCAAGCCATAAATGACCGCCGAAATACACTAATCCACTACGCCATCACTCAAATTCAGTGGAACGTCGATGAAGAGTCTCACGTCGTTCGATATCGGAAAAAGGACTTTCTCATCCGTGTGAGGTACCAATAGAGAAAAAACCCTTAAGGGCTCAGATTTTAAGGCACTCACGACTGATTTGCGCCTGCTTTTCCGCGTACTGGACGGTGCGACGAACTCGTACAAACTGGAGCGGGCGCGACACGAAAAGCCGCAATCAGAATCGCCTGCGCTAGAGCCTCAGCCCCCAGATCGTACCGATCAAGCCGAATGACGGCGGCGCCGGCCTCAATCATCGCGGGTGTAATTTCATTTTCCTGTGCCATCCGGCGCATTTAGGATGTGAATAAGCGCCCAACTTTGACCCCCGTATTGCCTCAGCTGACAATGTTACCGAGGGCCGTGGCCGATCGTGCCGCCGTCTGGGGAGCCAAAGGCAATAGTGGTGGCGCTTCCGATCGGCTGGATATGGCGGTTTGTGAGGGCGGCGCGGTCGCCGCGGCGACTGCTCCCACTCCGGCAATCAACTGGCCGGCTGTCTTCCTCCGCAGGGCCTTGAGCAGGCGCTGCACGACGGTGTGTTGCGGCGGCCCGAACTGTCCGGGGCAGCGCGCGGCGAGGCGGCCGAGAATGACGAGTGCGGTCAGGCGCGGCTCGGCCGCCAGCCAGCGCTCGATGTCCTCGACGTGAGGATCGAGCATCGATGGCATCCGCACCCGCGTCTTGTAGGGCTTGTGCAGGCGCCGATGGATGGCACGCTGCTCGCCCGCCAGCACCGCCTTGCCGAGCCCCTTTGCAAATGTTGCCGCATCCGGCGCTGGTGGTGGTGCGCACGGTGGCGCAGCAATCTTGCCGGCTCTGCAATCGACGCGCGTGCCCAGTTCCATCTGGGCATCCCTCATCTCGGCCAGCAGCACGACCGGATCGAGTGTGCGATAGAGTTCGCGCAGACGCTGCCTGACCGCCTCGCTCAGTTTCGGATGCGCCAACGCCCGAGCATAGGGCGTGGCCGGAGCATGATAGCGTTTGATCACCTTTGCGCCTTCCCGCCGCTTTTCCTTCAACTTGAACGACGGCTGGAAGAAATTCGTATGCAGCCGAGAAGCCGCATACAGACGAGCCAACAAGCGGGCCGTATCGATCCCTTCGAAGCGGCCGTAACCGACAAGACGCCGCACGACCGCGCCATTCTTCTGCTCGACAAAGGCCTGATCGTTCTTCTTATAGGCGCGCGAGCGCGTGACCTCGATCTTCTGCTTGCGGCACCAGGGAACGACCACATCATTCATGAACGCGCTGTCGTTGTCGAAGTCGGCTCCCAGCACGAGCCAGGGGAACAGGCTCTGTGCACGTTCCATCGCCTGGACGACAAGCCCGCTCTCGCGCGTCACCAGCGGCATGCACTCGGTCCAGCCTGTCGCAACGTCGACCATGGTCAGCGTTTGGATGAAGGCCCCAGCCACCGACGTGCCGCCGTGCGCCACCATGTCGACTTCGCAGAACCCGGGCGCAGGATCGTTCCAGTCGTTGAATGTCCGGATCGGAACCTCCCGACGGATCGCGGAGTAGAAGCCGACACGCCGGCGCTTGCCGCCCGCGGCCGCGATCTTGGTGTCGACCAGTTGGCGGTCGATCGTCGTTGCACTGACTTCCGGCACCAGCGCGCGATCAGCTTTGCTCAGTTCCAACCGGCCGTGCCGCTCAAGCGCCGGCAGCAGCGCCGGGATCATCACCTTGAGCCGCTTGCCGCAGACCCGATCAGACGCCTCCCATAACGCCACCACTGCATCCTTGATGATCGAGCCGTAGGTCGGCTTGCGTTGGCGTGGCCGATCAAGGATGATCGTCGATTGGCCCCCGAGCGCGCGCACCGCGTGCTTGCGGTGCCAGCCGATCACTTTGCACAGCTCGTCGAGTATCCGCCCTTTCTCCGTCCGCCCCGCCAACCGGTAGCGTTCCGCTACCGCCAACACCACCTCGCGTCGCGCACCCATGCTGATCTGTCCCGCCATCGGCGACACCGATCCGATTCGGTGCACCAGCCCCAGTCCTGGCGGTCAGTTTGTCCGGTAACATTCTTAGTGAGGCAATGCGCCGCCCGGCCAACCTTGACGTAGGGCGGCCCATCACCCCGCATGCGGGCCTTGGCCAACCAGGATTCACTCACACTGAGTAGTTGCGCCGCTGCGCGAGCCGTCAGCAGCGCCGTCAGAATTGGGGGCGATGCCCGCTCAGAGGGATGATTGCTTAGTGATGGCATCGAGGTCATTTTGGCTTTCCCGCAGTTGCGGTCCACAGCGTCGGACCGTCGACGGCCAACATGAGGGAGCCAGGCAATGCGTCACATCGACAAAACGTAGTCAGCGCGAAGCCAGGTTTTGTCGATGCGTGTTAAGCAAGCGTTTACGACTGCGCTCGAGGCGCTTGCCGCATGCCTCAGGACTCTGGGAACGCATGTACGATGGGAAAAACCGCTCAAGCGCGCGAGCAGCGTCAAAGAGCCATCCGTTTCGCTGTCCGGTAATTCGGTCCTTTCCTAAGGCCGGCTCGATGCCGAGTTTGGCGGCGATCTCCAGCAAGATCGCGGTAAAGTCATCGTACCACCGCAGCGCATCACGACCGTCATTTAATGATGGAGCCGTCAGATCCGCGAAAGCGGCGAAAGACGCCTCTCGGATCTTGGCGGCGCCGCTTTTGAAGGTGTCGATCAAGGCGCGTGCCGCGTTGAGCGAACCGACGGATGGGTCCCGCTCCAATGCACGCACGACCTGGGACATCGTTTCAATGATTGCGGCAGTATGCAGCCCGGTCTCATGACCGCTGAGAAGTGCCGTAATCTCCGTCAGTTTGGTGCCCAGTTTTCCCAGCGTGCTTACGACGGGGGCAACTTCCTTGGCGGCCCGCTCCGCCCACCATGTGCCGTGGATCTCCGCAAGCTTGATGTAGAACTCATGTATTCCATTGTCATCGAACACGGCGGCCGCGCCGAGTTCGCCCAATACGCGTCTGAGCTCCTCTTCTCCGAGTTCTAGACTAGCCAATCGTCCGCCAGAGATCGGCAATCGTTTCATGGGAATCACCACGCAAGGCTATATTATAAGGGATTCGATACGCCCAAGAAGCTCCCGCGGATTCGGCCTGAGCGCTAACGATTGGTTTAATCCAAGCACGTGCCGTCATCCTCGTATTGCTCATAGAGCACGATTGTCGAAAGAGCGCCGCGTACCAGGGCAGCGAGCCGGCGCTTGCGCTCCTCGATCGGCCATACATGCATGGACACGTTGCGCGGATACGTAGGCGACGCTGAAATCTTCAAGAACCATCCCGGGAAAGGGCTGCTCTAGTCGGGAGATCTGACAGCCATTTGTGGCATGAAAGATGGACCTGCCCGAGCCAGCGTGGCCTGCCATCGTATCACTATCACCAACGTCGTTCGATACGAGCACTTACGACGCTACGCCGGCAGGCTGATCCGGTACTTACCGGGACGACCGAGTACGGCGACAACACGATTCGAACGGCCGGAGCAAACGGGCCGCGTACGGTGAGGGAGGTTTGTGTGCGCAAAAGTGCGCTGGGATTTGCGATTGGTGCCGTCTTGCTCATTAGTAAATCGCTCGCGCCATTATCGAGCATCAATAATATTGTTGGCGAGTTTCGATAAAATGTATATCGATTATCGATATTTCAAGGAGGAATAGATGCCCAATGAAAGAAAACTCTTTGCGGTCGCCCAATGGGTGCTGCGCGCCGGTATCGTCGTGACCACCGTGCTGATCGGCCTGTTTACGCTAGGCGTCACCGCCACGATCTTTGCGCTCGCCACTTCGCACCTGCCGCTCGAGTGGATTGCGCGCGTGACGGGCGTCAGGATGACAGCGGATGAAATCGCTCGCATCGCGCTCATGGCGCACCTAAGCGCCATTGCGGCGCTGGTACTCGTCCAGCTCATCTTCCGTGCCTTGCGGCGCGTGATCACGAGCGCCCGTGTCGGCGATCCCTTCATCGAAGCGAATGCTGCAGAACTCGTTCGCGTCGCCTGGCTCCTCCTCGGCGTCGAAGTGATCGACACGCTGATCAAGCCGATGATTTACCTTTTCGCACCCGAGGCCGTGCGGGCGAAGATGCGAGATATGGTCCATATCTCGATGATCGGACTTTTCACTGTGCTGCTGATCTTCGTGCTGGCACAGATCTTCAGGCGCGGCAGCGAGATGCGCGCCGAACTCGCCGGGACGATCTAGCATGGCGATCATTGTCAACCTCGATGAGCTGCTCCACGCGCGCCGCATGACATTGACGGAACTGGCCGATCGCGTAGGCATCACGCTTGCCAACCTGTCGATCCTCAAGACCGGCAAAGCCAAGGCGATCCGGTTCTCCACCCTCGACGCGATATGCCGGCAGCTCGGCTGCCAGCCCGGAGATTTGTTGGCTTTCAATGCGGAAGTCGTCTTGACCGAAGAAAAACTGGCAACAGAGGCGCTCTAACGTAAGCGGAGCTTGGCCTAGCTTGGCCCCCATTTATTGGACTACGACGCCTGCGACGGCGTTTCATTCTGCGGCTGAGTCACGCCGGAGGATGGAATGAGTACTGACAATCGCGTGGTCGAAGATCAGGTGAACGGTTTTGCCGGGCGGGTTGAAGTGATGGAGGGGCCGAGCGGGCGCCGCACTTGGCCGGACGAGGTCAAGGCACGGATTGTACGCGAGAGCCTCGAGCCTGCTGTTACCGTCTCAGCGAGGTGGCGCGTCGGCATCGGATTTCGCCGCACAGTGGCGGAGAGCAGCGCGGCAGGGTCGCTTGCCGGTTTCGGTTGGGTGTGACGAGAAGATCGGTGAGGGGTTGTTTGTGACTGCCCATAGACATGGATCGGCGGGAATCGGCCTGATCGTGATTGAACGGCATGGTGTTGAAGCTGCCGGCGCAGACCGCGGCGCGCCCGGATCGCCGAGATCGTATTTGCGCTGGAAGCGCGCCGGTGATCGTTCCCGGGCTTGCGACACGCCCGGTGGATTTTCGACGGGGTCACGATGGCCTGGCGGCAACGGTTCAGAACGAACTCGGGCTTAACCCGCATTCTGGGGTGACGGTAGTATTCCGCTCCAAGCGTGGCGACCGGGTGAAGATCCTGGTGTGGGACGACACTAGTTTGGTGCTGACCTACAAGCGATTGGAGAGCGGTCAATTCACCTGGCCGCAGATTCGCGATGGCGTGATGCGATTGTCGCGCGCACAATTTGAAGCTTTGTTTGAGGACCTTGACTGGCGGCGCGTCTCTGTGCCGTTGGTGCAGGTACCCGCTGCGGCAGGTTGAATCATCCAGCGGGTTTGCGTGGTCACACCAGGACGGATTAATTCCGCTTCGCGCATGATCGACGCTATTGATCCTGCTCGTGTCGGCCGCAAATTTCGGCAACCGGTATCCTTCGCGCATCGGTTGTCCATTGCGCGGGGCCACTGACGGTTATTCTTTTGGCCGTTTAGTCGAATTCTCTACCGATCCGTGAATCGAAACGGAGCGCCAGATTTTTCTGACTCGGCAACGCTCGATATGTCGCGCGAAGGCTGCAATAATTATGTCGGTGCAAGACCACAACGATCAGGCGATGGCGGCGTGAAGGTCCCGTTGACTTTGTTCAGGTCAAGCACCTTTTGCCATCTGTCAGTCACCATCTTGGCGCACTATTCCGCTGATTCGGATGGTGCATTGATGGTTTATTTTCCTCTATCGTTTTCTGGCCCGCGCCGGCCGAGATGGGTTGCGGGCTGGCGAGGTCCTAGCTTGGTAATAATGAGGGAGCGCGTTCGATTGCTGGTGCTCATGCTGTTTGCGCTAGGCTGGAGCGCGGTATTGACGGTCAGCGTCAGCGAGGCCGCTCAGAACTGCGACACCCCGGTAGGCAAGCTATACGATCAGGTTCGGAACCGCCTTTTCCACACGCCCCTGCAGTGTGGATGCGACGGGAGGCTTGACCTTTCGACGGGATGCAAGCTGCCCGGTCTGCCTTAAAGGCCATCCGCCGATGTGGCGGCCCTCGCCGATCATTGACCATGGCCAGCAAAATCAGCAGTCGGGATTTTGCCGCCAAGCGATGGTTCTGGCACGTTGGCCCGTAGAGCTACCGTCACTCCTATCTGCTGTTGAAGCGCATGATGGTTGGTGGAGCTATCGCCGAATCTTGGTGACGGACGGGGTCAGGCGGCAGCGGTTTGAGCGTGCAATCTGACGATCTCGATTCCGTCCTTGAACTTTACACCCATGATGATCTTGGACAACTGGTTGTATC
>JBAQJL010000113.1:0-2165 GCA_049300295.1 Xanthobacteraceae bacterium | reverse complement strand
GCGATAGCCTTGGCATGGATCTGTTCGACGGCGGCCGGAATCTCGGCGCGGATCGCGTTGACCAGCGAATCGTACATGATGCCGAACTGCCGGGTCGGGCGCTTGTCGAGCAGATAGCCGGACCGGGCGATCCAGTTGATGCTGTCATAGGTCGCCGATCGCAGCACTGATTCGGCGATGCCGGTTCTGGTAAAACGCTCGACCTGTTCGCCACCATTGAGTTTTTCGACACGAAAATCCGGCGGATAGACCGGGTGCGGGTCGATCAGAATGGCCGGAATGCCGGCGCGGCCGAGCATCGCGGCCGCGGTTGAGCCGGCGAGGCCACCCCCGATGATCGCGATGTCGGTGTATTTCATGGGCGTCATTTCCGCTGACACGAACCCATGATTGCGCCCGGAAACGCAAATAAACCTTTAGCTTCAAGGATGGCCTTGAATTAAAGGCGATATCGTATATAATATCCGGGTAAAATTAAGGAACGGCTTTGGCATCGTCGGCAAGGGGATGGCTTTGGGCGGCCTCCGATGCTCTCGGCCGTTGCGCGTAAAGCGCCGATTCCACATGCGCCAGAGGCGCTTCCAGCCTTGCCGTTTCGTCTTGACTTGACCATATAGCGTCGATACAACCCGCGCACTTAACGACAGGCGGTGAGCGACGCCAGAGTCGGAACGGATCACCCTTTCAGTTCTTCATCGATCTGGGACGGGCACCAACCTCGACGAATGCCGCTCAAACGCTGTCGATTATAGCTAGGCAATGCCAGGACGATCTTGGTTCTCTCGAGCAAGTACTCTTGAGATTGATTTCGGATGCATGACCTCGGTGGTCGACTGAACGGCGTCAGCCGGTCGGTCTAATCGCGGTCCTCTGTGGCGTCGAAGCGCTTTCCGCTCAGCGATGAGTGGTTGGCGCGATTTCGTTTTGCGTGAATGTTTCGCGTCGAACGGCAGGAATTTGCGGAGCCGATGTTCGGTCTTCCGCGTGAATAAAAGGGTGAAGGCTGACATGCCGACGATCAACCAGCTGATCGCAAGTCCGCGGACGGTCCAGAAGTCGCGCAAGAAGGTGCCGGCGTTGCAGCAGTCGCCGCAGAAGCGCGGTGTTTGCACGCGCGTCTACACCACGACGCCGAAGAAGCCGAACTCGGCGCTCCGCAAGGTCGCCAAGGTGCGCCTGACCAACGGCTTCGAGGTCATCGGTTACATTCCGGGCGAGGGCCACAACCTTCAGGAACACTCGGTGGTGATGATCCGCGGCGGCCGCGTCAAGGACTTGCCCGGCGTGCGTTACCACATCCTCCGCGGCGTCCTCGATACCCAGGGCGTCAAGAACCGTAAGCAGCGCCGTTCGAAGTACGGCGCGAAGCGTCCGAAATAAGCGGGAACAGCATCAATGTCTCGTCGCCATTCTGCTGAAAAGCGTGAAGTGAACCCGGACCCGAAGTTCGGGAACATCATCATCACCAAGTTCATGAACTCGATCATGTACGACGGCAAGAAGTCCGCCGCCGAAACCATTGTCTATGGTGCGCTCGAACTCATCGAGACCAAGACCAAGCAGGGCCCACTGCCGGTGTTCGAGCAGGCCCTGGAAAACGTGATGCCGACCATCGAAGTGCGGTCGCGTCGCGTCGGCGGCGCCACCTACCAGGTGCCGGTCGAAGTCCGCAACGTGCGCCGTCAGGCGCTCGGCATTCGCTGGATCATCACGGCAGCGCGCGAGCGCAACGAAAAGACGATGACGGAGCGGCTCTCGGCCGAGCTGCTCGACGCGTCGAATGGCAGGGGGAACGCCGTCAAGAAGCGTGAAGACGTGCATCGGATGGCGGAAGCCAACCGTGCCTTCTCGCACTATCGCTGGTAACGGCGAAACGAACGGAATTTAAGGAACAGCCCATGCCCCGCGTTCATGCCATAGAGGACTACCGCAACTTCGGTATCATGGCGCATATCGACGCCGGCAAAACCACGACCACCGAGCGCATCCTTTAT
Source organism: Xanthobacteraceae bacterium (assembly GCA_049300295.1). Taxonomy (GTDB): domain Bacteria; phylum Pseudomonadota; class Alphaproteobacteria; order Rhizobiales; family Xanthobacteraceae; genus BOG-931. The sequence goes on along the minus strand of JBAQJL010000113.1, from coordinate 171 downwards.
TACACGGGCAAGAGCCACAAGATCGGCGAAGTGCACGAAGGTGCCGCGACGATGGACTGGATGGAGCAGGAGCAGGAGCGCGGCATCACCATCACCTCGGCTGCGACCACCGCGTTCTGGAACGGCAAGCGTCTCAACATCATCGACACCCCCGGTCATGTCGACTTCACC
>JBAQJL010000112.1:0-41855 GCA_049300295.1 Xanthobacteraceae bacterium | reverse complement strand
TACAACCAGTTGTCCAAGATCATCATGGGTGTAAAGTTCAAGGACGGAATCGAGATCGTCAGATTGCACGCTCAAACCGCTGCCGCCTGACCCCGTCCGTCACCAAGATTCGGCGATAGCTCTTTTGGATATCATGGGCCGCGTCTTTGAATTTTCTCCTCACGGCTGGTCCGAACAATTCGGCCTGCCCATAAAGTGCAACATGTTCGTTACGGACGTGGAAGAAATGCTGTTCAGATAGGTCGTCCTTAAGTCTGGATTGCAGATGGACAATAGCCTGAGAAATTCCAAGTCTGGGCGCGAAAGTGTCTTTGCCTATTAGGATGGCAATGCGATCCAACTCGGGAATGACCTTGGCCATCCCGCATGCGACACAGGCCTCTCGCGTCGAATCGAGTGCGAGTGCCACAGCGATGGCAATTTCCCGATTGGTTGGCTCTCGTTCGCCCTCTGGGATTCGAATTGGCAGGCACACCACTTTAGCGTTGTCCAGGGCGATCAGCGCTTTAGCAAACCGGAGCGCGTATTTGTCCAGCATGTCCCATAGGCTCCAAAGCCCGTGAGAATGGGTGCAATCGGCTGGCGACGGGCGGCGCTTGGCGGTATTACTCATGGATTGTACCCCGATTGATTGGGGTTTCCAAGTGTAACGTGGCCGATTGCAACTCATGGCAACCCCCGCGCGTACCCGCGTGCTTGGCGGCACGAACCGTGTCGGCGTCGCGCGCGCCGCGGCATGGGCGCCCGAATGGCGTGCGCTGTTTTCGGCTGCGCTGGCGCGGGAAATCGACGGGCGCCGGTTTTTCATGTGGATCCCGGTTGCCGCCATGGGGGGTGTGGCGCTCAATCTGACGGCCGATCGCGAACCGGTCTTGTGGCTGCCGGCATTGCTCGCGGCGCTGTGCGCGGCGCTGGCCTGGGCTTCCCGGGCGCGTCCGCTCACGCTCGGCATCTGGGTCGGCCTTGCGGCCTTGTGCGCCGGCTTTTTGTCGATGGGCTTGCGCACCGCCCGCCTCGGCACGCCGGTGCTCGATCATGTCCACACCGTCCGATTGCAAGGCTTCGTCGAGGAAGTCGACATCAGGCGGACCGGCGCCCGCTTCATCGTCAACGTCGTCGACGCCGGCAGACTGCCGGCGCGTCTTGCGCCACAACGCGTGCGCGTCACGACTCGCAAGATGCCCGAGTTCGCGGCCGGCGATTACGTGGCATTCACGGCCCGGGTCTGGCCGCCGCCGCGGGCCGTTGCGCCTGGCGGTTACGATTTCGCCCGCGACGCGTATTTCGCCGGCATCGGCGCAGTTGGCACCACGTTCGGCACTGTCAGTATTCTGCCGCCGCCGCGCGACGCGCCGTGGCGTCTACGCTTCTTCGCCGCGATCGACCGGGCGCGCAACCGGCTCGCCGTGCGCGTCGACACCATCATCGGCGGCGACGAGGGCTCCATCGCCGCCGCCATGGTCACCGGCAAGCGCGATTTTTTGTCGAACGACGCCAAGGACCTCATTCGCCAGGCCGGCATTTTCCACATCATCACCATTTCCGGCCTGCAGATGACGCTCGTCGCCGGCATCTTCTTCCTGGTGGCGCGGCGGCTGTTCGCGCTCTCGCCCACACTTGCGCTCAACTACCCGATCAAAAAATGGGCGGCAGTCGTCGCCATGGCGGGCTCGTTGCTTTACGACATCGCCACCGGCTCGCGCGTCGGCACCGAGCGAGCACTGATCATGACGCTGATCGTGCTCGGCGCCGTCATCCTCGATCGCCGCGCGCTCTCCATGCGGAACCTTGCGCTCGCGGTGCTGGCGATCGTTGCGCTCGAGCCCGACGCGATCATGGGCGTCAGCTTTCAGCTTTCCTTCGCCGCCGTGGCAGCCCTTATTGCCGTCATGGAGATGCGGCTTGCCCAGCGCGACCGTCATCCCGACCCATTCCTGCCTGCACTCGGCCGCCCGCCCCGCCGCAGCGCTCTTTTGGTCCATGTCGTCGACAAGCCGCTCCATCTCCTGCTGGCCACGCTGTGCGCGACCAGCGCCACTGCTTCATTCATGGCCTATCACTTTCACGACCTCAGCCCCTATGTTCTGATCGGCAACCCCCTGACGCTGGCCATCATCGAATGTTTCGCCGTGCCCGGTGCACTCTTGGGCACCGCGCTCTATCCACTTGGGCTCGACGCGCCGGTCTGGCTCTATGTCGGCCTCGGCATCAAATTCGTCATTTGGGTGGCGCGCTTCATCGCCGCCGCGCCGGGCTCGACGCTGCATGTACGCGCTTTCGCCCCCGCCGCGTTGCCGTTCTTGAGCCTTGCGGTCATCAGCGTCGTGGTGTGGCGAAGCTGGCTGTTTCGCGCCAGCGCCCTGCCGCTCGCCGCGCTCGGCATCGTCGCGGCCCTTAACGGCGCGCGCTATGATGTTATCGTTGCGCCGTCGGGCGACCTCGTTGCCGTGCGCGGTGCAGACGGGCGTCTGAGCATCATCGGCAAGCATTTCAACGCCTTCGCCGCAGAACAATGGCTCGCCGCCGACGGTGACGATCGCGATCCGGCGTCGGCCCGTGACCCGCATCCGCGCTGTGACCGCGATGGCTGTATCGCGGCTTTACCGGAGAGCCGTCTTCTCAGCGTGGTCACGGCCCCGCCAGCCTACGAAGAAGACTGCTTGCGCGCGACCATCCTGGTCAGCGCCCTGCCCGCACCAGCGCGTTGTCCCGCCCGAGTGTTCGACGAACAAAAACTCGCGCAGACCGGCGCCGTCGGCCTCACCTGGGACGGCGCGCAGTACACCATCGCTACCGACCGATCGATCCTGGAAGACCGCCCATGGTCGCCCGCGCCGGCGCCTGCTCCGGAACAGCGCACGAACCCGCCTACGGCCGAGCGAACGCCAGGTGCCGACCCGGCCGATCCCTCAGAGCCGTAAATGGCGCTCAGTGTCTGGCGATAATTTCGCGCTCGTCGCGATGCATGACAGGCGCCTGTCCGAGCGCACCCGGCCGCCGCCGCAACATCCGGCTCGGCCGCCGCCGCGCTATGGCATTGCGGCGACGCCGACGCCATGTTGGGGCCTGCACCCGCAGATGGGCGCCGACCCGCGCGAACGGCTCGCGCAGCGAACCGTCGGTTTCCGCGACCAAGAGCGGCAATCCGAGCACACGGCCCCATGACTGCCACTCGGCGACAATGTCGTCGCACTCGGTTGCCGAGAACAGCGGCAACGACAGGGCGGGATCGCCATGTTCGAGCACGACCGCAATGCTGCTTGGCGCGGCCCCGGCTTCGGCAAAGGCCATCCGTATCGCGACACCTCGGAAGGCCGCGACCGGAAGATTGAGCGCCATGCGCACGCCGCGCACCGAACGGCGCAGCACCACCCGCTCGCGATGCAGATCGACGACGCGCAAACGCTCGTCAGCCGCTTCATCGGTGGCGGTAAAACGCACGGGCAAGGAGAAGGGGTCAAGTCGCCGCGAGGACCCCATCGCGTTTCCGCGATGGGGCAGCTCAGCGCGACCCGACCCGGCAGCGAACCTGCCGGCTTCCATTTGACGCCTCGAAACTCGTAACTCCCCCCGGGCTGTTGCCGCCCGGTTGCCGCAACAATGCCCGAGCGCCGTCGCAATCGGCTTAAAAATGCTGGTTAAGAGCTCGTATTCCGGCACGCAAAAGATCGCATGATTGACAAGCGGTTGCCAAAGGCCGGGAAAATCGCCGAAATGCCGCCTGCCGCCGTCGGGGACCGTTGAACCCGGCACCACGGAGGCTCATGTTTGTGCCTCTCTGGCTATCCCGCCATCCATCGAAGTCCGTTTCATATGTCCTCACTGCTCGACCAATCCGCGCTGTCTGATCTTGCCGAACGCCTCGTCGCCGCCGCCAAGCGCGCCGGCGCCGACGCAGCAGACGCCATCGCGGTTCGCGGCGTCTCCCTGTCCGTCGAGGTGCGCGAAGGCGCGGTCGAGGAATCGCAGCGCTCCGAAGGCGACGACGTCGGCTTGCGGGTGCTGGTCGGCCACAGGCAAGCCGTGGTTTCGACCAACGACACCCGGCTCGATGGCCTCAACGGCTTGGCTGAACGGGCGGTGGCGATGGCGCGCGCCGCACCCGAAGATCGTTTCGCCGGACTCGCCGACGCGTCGCTTCTGGCACACGACTTTCCGACGCTCGACCTGCTCGATCCTGACATGGCCACGGTCGATATCCTGGAGAAGCGTGCACGGGAGGCCGAGGCGGCGGCACTTGCGGTGCCCGGCGTAACCAAATCCAGCGGCGCGTCTGCTTCAAGCGGTATCGGCGGCATGGTTCTGGTCACGAGCCACGGCTTTCGCGGCGCGACGATCTCTTCAAGCCACTCGGTGGCGATGTCGGCGATCGCCGGTGACGGCACCGGCATGGAAACAGACTACGATTACTCGTCGGCGCTGCACGCGTCCGATTTGGACAGCGCCCAGAAGATCGGGCGCAGCGCCGGGGAGCGCGCGGTCAAGCGCCTCAATCCACGTAAGGTGACGACGCGTCGCGTCCCGGTGGTGTTCGATCGGCGCATCGCCGGATCGCTGGTGAGTCATCTCACCAGCGCCGCCAACGGTGGCGCGATCGCCCGCAAGAGCAGTTTTTTGCGCGAAAAGCGCGGCGCTCAAATATTCTCACCCGGAATCGATATCATTGACGATCCGCTGCGCCGGCGCGGCTTGCGTTCACGGCCGTTCGACGCCGAGGGTGTCGCCGGCGGCGTCCTCAAGATCGTCGATGACGGCGTGCTGAAGACTTGGCTGCTCGACTGCGCTACCGCCCGCGAGCTCGGTCTGCAAACCACCGGCCATGCGCACCGCGGCGTATCGTCGACGCCCTCGCCGGGGCCAACTAATCTCCACTTGCGGGCTGGCAGACAGACGCCGCAGCAGCTCATCGGCGACATCGCCGACGGCTTTTTCGTCACCGACCTGATCGGCATGGGCGTCAGTCTGGTGACCGGCGATTATAGCCGCGGCGCCTCCGGCTTCTGGATCGAGAACGGCGAGCTGACCTATCCGGTGAGCGAGGTGACGATCGCCGGACATCTGTCGGAAATTTTCAAAAGCCTCACGCCGGCCGATGACCTCGTGTTCCGCTATGGCACCAATGCGCCGACCGTGCGTGTGGAGGGTCTTACTGTTGCCGGCCAATGAGGCGATGGAGACTGCTCGCCGAGCCGAAGGTTTGGCCGCAGGCGTGCATGAGGCCGGCGCGCTGGCGCTGTCGATGTTTGGCACGCCGCTCAAGCAATGGACCAAGGGCGCCTCATCGCCGGTCAGCGAAGCCGACATCGCGGTCGACCGTTTGCTGCACGAGCGGCTGACCGCGGTCGACCCTGCGATTGCCTGGTTGTCGGAAGAGAGCGCCGACGATCCTGCACGGCTCACGGCACGCTCGGTTTGGATCGTCGATCCGATCGACGGCACGCGCGGCTATATCGCGGGCATGCCCGACTGGACCGTATCGGTGGCGCTCGTGGAGAACGGACGGCCGATTGCGGCCTGCCTGTTTGCCCCGGTGACCGACGAGTTCTTCATGGCGTTGGCCGGGCAAGGCGCCACCCGCAATGGTAACGCGATCCGCGCGACCGCCGGCGCGGAGCTTGCCGACATCCGAGTCGCGGGGCCGAAAAATTTTCTCGAGCGCGTGTCCAAGATCGCTCCAGCCTTTACTGTGATACCGCGGGTGCACTCGCTGGCACTGCGGCTGGCGCGCGTCGCCGACGGCTCGATCGACGCCGCTATCGCGGGAGGCAACAGTCACGACTGGGACCTTGCCGCGGCCGATCTTTTGGTGCACGAAGCCGGCGGTGCGCTGACGCCGTTGGGCGGCGGACCGTTGACTTATAATCGCGCTGTGCCGCGGCACGGGATGCTGGTCGCCGCCGGGCAGGACCGGCAGGCGGCGCTGCTCAATCTGTTAAACGACCCGCGTGTTGCAACGTCCTAAATCGTCGCATCGGCGCGATCGGAATTTCGAAGCTCATGGCGAATACGACCCCGGAAGCAAAGCCGACGCAGCAGTTGCTCCACCTCGTGTTCGGCGGCGAGTTGGCAAGCGTGTCCGGCCACGAATTCAAGGATTTGGCCAAGATCGACGTCGTCGGAATTTACCCGAATTATGCGACCGCTTATGCGGCCTGGAAGGCCAAAGCGCAGGGCAGCGTCGACAACGCACAGATGCGCTATTTCATCGTGCATTTGCATCGCCTGCTCGATCCCACAAGCGGGCCGCCGCAGCCCTGAGCCGCTTCCTAATTCGGATCGCGTCCGGAATTTGGCAGACGGACCGCCTCGGCCGTGGCAGACTGTGCATGGGATTGCGCCGTTGGCGCCCCGTGGGCGCGGTGGGGTTGGAGCGCCGATGAGTTGTGTTGGGGAGAACTGAGTTTGCCGGATCGTCTGCCGATCGTGCTGCGGCTCTATCAAGCCGCAACGCGCAGCGCGACGCCTTTGGCGCCGCGGCTGTTGGCGCGTCGGCTTGAGCGCGGCAAAGAGCACGCGACGCGGCTCGGCGAACGACGCGGACACGCGAGCCTGCCACGACCGCCCGGGCCGCTAATCTGGATGCACTGCGCCAGCGTCGGTGAAATGCTCGCGGTGGTGCCGCTGGTCGAACGTATCCGCGCCCAGGATTTTGCCGTCCTCGTCACGTCCGGCACCGTCACGTCGGCTGCGCTTGCCGAGCAACGCCTGCCCAAAGGCGCCATGCATCAGTTCGTGCCGCTCGATGCACCGCAATTCGTGGCGCGGTTCCTCGATCATTGGCGCCCCGATCTGGCGCTGTTCGTGGAATCCGATCTCTGGCCGAACCTCATCCTGGCCTGCGCCGAACGCAAAATCCCGCTCGTACTGGTGAATGGCCGCCTGTCGGAGCGCTCGTTCGGCCGATGGCGGCTCATCCCGGGCGCGATTGCGGCGATCCTCAATCGCTTCGATCTCTGTCTCGCCCAATCCGCGGCCAACGCGGAGCGATTTTCGCGGCTTGGCGCGCCGCGTATTTCCTCGACCGGCAATCTCAAGCTCGACGTGCCGCCGCCACCTGTCGATCGGCCAACATTGCATCGCTTCAATGCGCTGATCGGACTACGCGATGTCGTTGCCGCCGCATCGACCCATCAGGGTGAGGAAGCCATGATGATCGCGGCGCACAGGCAACTGCGTGCCAAGAATCCAAACCTGCTGACCGTCATCGCGCCACGCCATCCGGGCCGCGGGCAGAGCATTGCGGAAATCGCGAGCGCCGCTGGACATTCGGTCGGCTTACGCTCGCGCGGCGATCTGCCGAAACGCGACATCGATGTCTACATCGCCGATACGATGGGTGAACTCGGCCTCGTCTATAGCGCCGCGCCGATCGTTTTCATGGGCGGCTCGCTGGTCAGCCACGGCGGCCAGAATCCGATCGAGGCGGTCCGGCTCGGCGCCGCCGTACTGCACGGTCCACACGTCTGGAATTTCGCAGAAATTTACGCAACGCTCGACGAGGCGCACGGCGCCGAAACGGTAGCCGACGAAGCCGCGCTGACTGCGCGCCTCGGTGACTGGCTCGCCAACCCGAAAGCGCGCACCGCGACCGCCAATGCGGCGGCACAGACCGTCGAAAAGCTCGGCGGCGCGCTTGAGCGCACGCTCGCCGCCCTCGATCCATATTTGATGCAGCTTCGGCTCGAGCAGCGGGCGTCATAGTCGCGCGGCGCGCTATTCCAAATAGATTTGGCGCATACGAATTTTGGTGGGATCATGCGCTGATGCGCGCACCGTCATTCTGGTGGAAGCCTGGCCGCGGCGCCTTGTTGAGCCCGCTCGCCGGATTTTACGGAGCAGCGGCATGGCTGCGGCTGCAAAGACGCGGACGCGGCGCCGGCATTCCGGTCATCTGTCTGGGCAACCTGACGGTCGGCGGGGCGGGCAAGACGCCGGCGGCGCTGACGGTCGCGCGATTCCTGCTCGCCGCTCATCGGCGGCCATTTTTTCTGAGCCGCGGTTACGGCGGGCGCCTCGCCGGTCCGGTGACAGTCAACCCGAAAAATCATAGCGCCGCGGATGTTGGCGACGAGCCGCTCTTGCTGGCGCAGCTTGCTCCCACCATTGTGGCGCGCGACCGGGTCGCCGGCGCGGAGGCCGCCCGCTTCGGCGGCGCCAGCGTCATTGTGATGGATGACGGCTTTCAAAATCCGTCGCTACAGAAAGACCTTTCCATTTTGCTCGTCGACAATGGGCGCGGCATCGGCAATGGCCGGATCATTCCGGCCGGTCCTTTGCGGGCGCCGCTCGAGGCACAGCTTGCGCGCGCGCAGGCCCTCGTGACTGTCGGAACAAGCGATGGCGCCGCCGCTGTGGAACAGGCAGCCCGCCGGCGACGCCTGCCGATCTTCCACGGCCGCATCGAGCCCGATCAACAGACCCTCGCCGCGCTCATCGGACGCAAAGTTCTGGCATTCGCCGGCATCGCCGATCCGGAGAAATTTTTCGCAACGCTTGACGAGGCCGGCGTCGTCATCGCCGCCCGGCGGGAGTTCCCGGATCATCATCGATATACCGCCACCGAGGCTCGCGATCTGTTGGCGCGCGCAGACGCAGAGAATCTGCTGTTGCTCACAACCGAGAAGGACCATGTGCGGCTGCGTGGCGACCGGCAGCTCGAGGCGCTCGCCGAGCGCACCAGCGCCTTGCCGGTGCGGCTCGTTATCGATGAGGATGAAGGCTTCAGGCAGATGCTGCTGACGGCTGCGCAACGCGACACCAGCGGCCGCTAACGGCGCCCTATTTCTTGTGCGGATAGGTCGCGGCGTGGCGCTGCAAAACCGCTTCCGGGGAGATGTACGCCTCTTGCAGATCGACGCTCCAGTAGCGCAGTTCCTCCAGCGGAATTTCAGCGCCGGTCACGGCACAGCGGACGAACACACCCGGTCGAATGACGCGAAAATCGCCATCGAGATACTTGACTTCGGCCTCACCGGGAAGAGAAGCCGGACGATCGGTGCGATTGAGCAAATGCATTCTCCTCTGGCGGCCTGCCCGCACGGCGCGCAACGCCGTGCCAACATAATAGTCCGGGCGCCGCAACGAAACCCTCTTACTTTTGATCGCCCCGGCGCTGCGCCGCGCCCGCATGGCGTGCTATGGTTTGCGGGGGCAGCCCCGAGTGATGCGGCAATCATGGGCATGCGGGCTTATTTAAGTGCGTTAGCGGGCGCGATGCTCTGTGCCACGGCCTGCGCCGCCGCAGAAAATATCTCTATTCCTGACGGCGACCTGACGCTGCGCGCGCAGCTTTACCGGCCGCACGGACCGGGACCATTTCCGGCCGTGGTGGCGCTGCACGATTGCGGCGGCATCGATCGGCCCTCCGCCCGCGCCACACAGCTCTACGGGGAATGGGCGACGCTTCTGTCGGGAAAGGGCTTCGTCGTCGTTTTTCCGGATTCCTTCGCCTCACGCGGACTGGGCCCGCAATGCCGCGTCCGTCAGACCAAGGTGCGGGCATCGCGCGAACGCGTCGCCGACGCCGACGCGGCGCGGCGCTGGCTGGCGAGCCAGCCATTCGTGCAGGCGAATCATATTTCGCTGCTCGGCTGGTCGAGCGGTGCCATCGCCGCGCTATGGGCCGTGCGCCCGAACGCACAACCGCGCGACAGTAGCGCTGACTTTCGCTCGGCGGTGGCCTTCTACCCGGGCTGCCGGCGGTTGCGCCACACGGCGTGGAGCGCGCGCGTTCCGACCTTGATATTGATCGGCAGTGCCGACGACTGGACGCTGGCGTCGACCTGCCAGCAAATGGTCGCCGGCGCCCACGGGCGGAGCGCTCGCGCCGAGATCGTGGTCTATCCGGGCGCGCATCACGAATTCGACCGGGCCAACACGCCGCTGCGGCTGCGCACGGGACTGGCGCGCACCGCCGACCCCGGCGGCCGGGCGCATCGCGGCACCAACCCCGCGGCACGCGCCGACGCGCTTAAACGCGTACCGCAATGGCTGGAGCGCTGAGGCGCCTGATTGGCAGCCCGCGCTACCACATGTGAACGCGCTGGTCCGGCGGAAGGTAATATTTGTCGCCGGGTTTGACGCCGAACGCGGCGTACCACTCATCCTGATTTCGGGTGATGCCGATCACCCGGAATTTGTCAGGCGTGTGAACGTCGGAAAGAACCTGCTGACGCACCGCTCCGTCCTGCTCCTTGCTGCGATCGCCCTGCGCCAACGCCATAAAGAACCGCTGATCGCCGGTATAGCCGTCGAGCACCGGCGCCGGCTTGCCGCCGAGCGACAAGTGGTATGCCTTGAGCGCGATCGCATCGCCGGCGTTGTCGGCGATGTTCTCGCCCATGGTCAGCGCGCCGTTGACGTGCAACCCGGGGAGCGGTTCGAAGGCATCGTACTGTGCGCCGAGCGTCTTCGCCTTGGCATCGAAGGCTTGGCGGTCGGCCGGCGTCCACCAATTGTCGAGCGACCCATCGGGACCGAATTTCGAGCCCTGGTCGTCGAAACTATGGCTGATCTCGTGGCCAATCACAGCGCCGATTGCGCCGTAATTGACGGCGTCGTCAGCGTTCGGATCAAAGAACGGCGGCTGCAGGAATGCCGCCGGAAAGAGCAGTGCGTTGGCTTGAATGTTATTGGCCGCGTTCACCGTCTGCGGGCCGTAAGGCCACTCGGTCCTGTCAACCGGCTTGTCGAGCCGCACCAGCTTGCGACGCCAGACAAAGACATAGCCGCGTTCGACATTGCCGAGCAAATCGCCGCGCTTGACCTCGTAACTCGAATAATCGCGCCAATGAGCCGGATAGCCGATCTGCACCGACATGTGATGCAGCTTGTCGAGGGCCTTGTCACGCGTAGCCGGCGTCATCCAAGTCAAAGTCCGGATGTCCGCATCATAGGTCTTGATCAGGTTGTTGACCAACGCAACGATCTTGGCCTGAGCTTCGGGAGGAAAATATTTGTCGACGTAGAGCTTGCCGAGAGCAAATCCCATCCGGCCGCCGAGAAAGTAGACCCCTCGGGTCGCGCGGGGGAGTTGCTGTGTACTTCCCGAGAGCACCGTTCCAAAGAACGCGAAGCTCGCGTCATCGAACGCCTTCGGTAGATAATCCGCCTCGGCGTCGAGGTAGTGCACCGCAAGGTAATCGCGCCATACGGCGACCGGCGTTTCGGCGAAAATCTTCGCGATCTTCGGGAACGCGCTGAGCTGCGCCACGATCACTTGACGCTCGCCGCGCGGGCCTGTCTGCGAAATGCCGAGCGCCTTGCTGTACGAGTCCCATGGAAACTGCGGCGCCAGCGCCTTCAACTGGGTAAACGACATCGGATTGTAAACTTTATCGACGTCGCGGCTTTCAGCGTCCGACCACTGCGCCTGCGCCAGCTTGTATTCGAGGTCGTAAACCGCGGCAGCGCGCTTGTCGGCGTCGCCGAAGCCGGCGAGCGTGAACATTTGCGCCAGATGTTTCTTGTAGGCCTCTCGTACGGTCGCCAGCGCCTTGTCGTCCTTGAGGTAATAGTCGCGATTCATCGGCAGCCCCGCTTGGCCGGCCATCACGGCGTAGCGATTGGAGTCCTTGGGATCGGTGTCTATGTCAAGCGCCAGAGGACTGCTTAGTCCGAGGTCAGGGCGCCCCATCGCGGCGGCCACGTCGTCCGGTGTTTTCAGCCCGGCGATAAAATCGAGGCCCGGCTTCGCCGGCGCGAGGCCAGCCGCCTCAATGGTTTTTTGATCGACGAAAGCGTCGTAAAGATCGCGCAGCTTTTTTTCGTCGGTGCTCAGACTGTCATAGGGTTTGGCGGCGAGCGCAGCGACGATGCCCTTAAGATTGTTTTCCGTGCGGATTTCGATGGTATCGAACACGCCGGTGCTGTCGCGGTCCGGCGGAATGACGGCGTCTTTGTACCAGGTCCCGTTGACGTACATGTAAAAGTCGTCGCCGGGCTTGACGCTCTTGTCCATCGCCGACAGGTCGATGCCCCAACTGCCGTATTTCAGCGCCGTGTCGCTCGGACCGGCAGACGCCGGAGCGCCGCAGCACAGCAGCGCCACTGCTGCAAGCATCGTAACACCCGCCAGCGGCTTTTGACGCCGCAACTGAATTCTCCGCATCATTTCCCTTCCCGTCTTTTCCAAGGCGCACTTTCGTGACCAAGGCGCGCTTTCGTGCGCGCAGCACGTAGCACGGTTTGGTTCAAAACAAAGCGCGCCAATCTTCGTAACGATCCAATCGCGACCTTATGACGCCAAATTTCAACGGGTCAAAGACGCATTCTCGCATGATTTTTTCGGCGAAAAGTTCCCGGCAGGAACCGCGCGACATCTGCCCCGCACGGCGATTTTCCGCCCTGCCCAACGCGCCGTTTCGGGCTATGCTCCGGGTCAGGGAGGGCGCGCACATGACATCGAGTCCAGATTCGGCACGCTTCGATTACATCGTCATCGGCGCCGGCTCGGCGGGCTGCGTCCTTGCCAACCGGCTGACCGCATCGGGCCGCCACCGCGTGCTGCTGTTGGAAGCCGGCGGCCATGACCGCCACATGTGGATCCACATTCCGCTCGGCTTCGCCAAGCTGTTCAACAACGCCAAGGTCAACTGGCTCTACAAGAGCGAGCCCGAGCCGGAACTCAACAACCGCCAGGTGATCCAGCCGCGCGGCAAGGTGCTGGGTGGGTCAAGCTCGATCAACGGCCTGCTCTACATCCGCGGCCAAAAGGAGGATTTCGACCATTGGCGTCAGCTCGGCAACACCGGCTGGGCATTCGGCGACGTGCTCCCTTACTTCCGCCGCGCCGAGGACCAGGAGCGCGGCGAAGACGAACTGCACGGCGTTGGCGGTCCGCTCACCGTGTCCAACGTTTGCGAGCCGCATCCGCTATGCGAAGCGTTCCTCACCGCGGCCGAACAGGCCGGCATCCCGCGCAATGACGACTTCAACGGGGCGGAGCAGGAAGGCGCGGGCTATTTTCAGCTCACGGCGAAGAACGGCCGTCGCTGGTCCACCGCGGCCGGTTATCTCAAGCAAGCGCGCCGGCGGCCTAATTTGGCGCTGACGACCGATGCGCTGGCGACGAGTGTGCTGTTCGACGGGCGACGTGCGATCGGCGTCGAATATCGCAGAGGTGCGTCGACCTATAGCGCCTACGCCGACGGCGAGGTCATCCTCGCTGGTGGCGCTTTCAATTCACCGCAGCTCCTGCAGCTCTCCGGCCTGGGCCCGGCGAAGATTTTGCGCGAACTCGGTCTCGCGGTGGTTGCCGACATGCCGGGTGTCGGCGCCGACCTGCAGGACCATTTGCAGGTCCGCGTTCAATTGCGCTGCACTGAGCCGATCACCGCCAACGACGTGCTCAACGACTGGCGCCACCGCTGTGGCGCCGGCCTGCGCTACATCCTGCAGCGCAAGGGGCTGTTGAGCATCGGCGCCGGCTACGCGGGCGCCTTTCTGAAGACGCGGCCGGAATTGGCAACGCCCGACGTGCAGTTTCATTTTCTCATTTTTTCGACCGAGACCGCAGGCGCGAACGTGCACCCGTTCTCCGGCTTTATGGCATCGGTCTGTCAGTTGCGCCCGGAGAGCCGCGGCTTCGTCCGCATCAAATCGAGCGATCCCGCCATGGCGCCGGCAATCCAGCTCCGCTACCTGACAAGCCGCAACGACTGCGACACCATCGTTGCCGGTTTCAAGAAACTGCGCGCGGTGATGAACGAGCCTGTGATGCGGCGCTACATCGCCGAGGAGCGCATGCCGGGACCGGCTTGCGTCAGCGATGCCGATATCCTCGCCTATGCACGGGCGACTGGCACCACGGTCTATCATCCGACGTCGACGTGCCGCATGGGCTCCGACCCGAACGCCGTCGTCGACGAACGGCTGCGCGTACGCGGCTTCGAGCGCCTGCGCGTCATCGACGCGTCAATCATGCCCACGGTCGTCTCCGGCAACACCAACGCCGCCACCGTAATGATCGGCGAGAAGGGGGCGGACATGGTGCTGGAGGATGCGGGGGCGGGAGTTCCGCTGGCAGCGTCGGCGTGGCCTTCCCGGCAACGCGCCGCATTGCTAGGCTGATTGTCCAAGCACGACCAGTAAAACGATCGACCTTCGCCACGGAGCTTTCGCCTATGTCGATGACCCCGCCGTCGCTCCCACCGCAGACGCCGACACCGCAACCGGTGGTGTCAAATACCCAACTCGCGCTTGCCGTTTACATCCTCTATCTCGCGTCCTACGTCGTCGGGATCACGGCCGTGGTCGGCGTCATCATCGCCCATGTTCAGATCGGCAGCACGGCCGACCCGATGCTGCGCTCACACTACCAATGGCAAATACGGACGTTCTGGATCGGCCTCTTGTATTTCGCCATCGGCGTGGTGTTGTGCTTCATCCTGATCGGCATCCTCGTCCTGTTGTTCTGGTTTATCTGGACGGTCGTGCGCACGATCAAGGGTTTGCTCGCGCTGAACGAAAACAGGCCGATCGCCAATCCGACGTCGTGGCTGTTTGGATAGGCGCGCGGCTTTTCTTGGTTCACCACCGCGTCATGGCCGGACTTGTTCCGGCCATCCGCGTCTTTGGTTCCGATTTTGGTTTAAGACGTGGATGCCCGCGACAAGCGCGGGCATGACGAATAGCTACTATCGCCTTATCCGCCTTTGGCGCCTGCCATCAGCTTCTTCATGTAGTCGAGCACGGCAGGCGAAGCATGCGCCATGTCGTCGAGCGCGTGGACGATCGCGTCCGCCGTGACCGGGCTGATATCGATACCGAGCTTCTCGCTCTCAGCGATAAAACCAGGGTCGCGGTGAGCTGCGTCGAACGCAGTGCGCAGGGCCGCGAGCCGTTCGGGCGGAACATCCGGCGGGGCTGCGTACGGTCGCGCCATGGTGAGGAGCGGTGTCTCGGCGAACACAATCAACTCGCGCGCCTTGGCGTCGAATGCGAGCTCTCGCGCGGTCGGCACGTTCAGCAGGTCGGGATGGCGCGTGCGCCGCGCGAACTGCACGAGGATGCCGAAGCCGCTGCCGGACTTGAGCCATTGCGGCCGTGATGTCTTGACGTAGGAATAATCGAAGGTGCGGCCATCCACCTCGCCGCGCTCGACGGCAAGGACGATGGCGGGCGTCGCGGTATAACCAAGCACTTGTTTGATGCGGATGCCAATCGTGTCGCGCAGAATCTTTGGCACGTCAGCGTCGGTACCACCCGCTCCGGTGCCGCCAAGCACCAGCGGCGGGGTGTCCGGTTTGCGCGCCTCGGCGATGGTATGCGCCGGCGCCTTGGGTCCAAGCACCAGGACGTAGGCATCGTTGGCGTAACTAGACGACGACCCGACCCAGCCGAATTTGTGCACATCGAAACGCACGTTGGGGTCGACGCCAAGCAGCCCGAGAAGTGGCGTGTCGCGGGCGATGAGGGCGAATGTGGTGCCATCCTTTGGCGCATTGACGTAGGTGTAGTTGGCGGCGCGCATCGAGCCCGCACCGGGCATGTTCTGCACCACGATGTCGGGTTGGCCGGGAATGTATTTGCCAATGTAGCGGGCCACCAGCCGCGCCGTGATGTCATAGCCGCCGCCAGGGGCGTAGCCGACCAGAAGCGTGATCTGCTTGCCGCGATAGAAATCGGCGACGACGCCTTGGGCACGCGCGGCGCCGGCAAACGGCGCGGCAAGGCAGGCGGCCGCCAAGCCGCTTACGGCCTGTCTCCGGTCCATCCGGGATCCCCCTACTCTATAACGGCGCAGGCGCTCAGGCGGCGAGATTACCGAAGCGAGCGAGATTTTGCTTTTGCTTCTCGTTGCGCGGCGCCAACTTAAACAGCCGCGCGGCGGTGCCGCCGAGGATATTGTGCTTCGCCTTCTCGGACAGGAATGGCAGGTCCCAAACCGTCGATGGCAGATCAAAATCCCAGTGCGGATAATCGGAGGCGTACATGAGCTGCGTCTCCGCGTTGATCATGCGGCACGTGCATTCGAGCGCGATCATGTCGACGCGCTCCATCGGCTGCGACGCGTAATACATGTCGCGCATGTAATCGCTCGGCTTCTTTTTCAGGAGCGGATATTCGGACGCGCGCAGCATGAATTCGTGATCGAGCCGCTGCATCAGGAACGGCACCCAGGCGAGACCGCCCTCGATCCAGATCACCGGCAGCTTGGGGAAGCGCTCGCCAAGGCCGTTGGTTACCCAGTTGGTCACATGCAGAATATTGAAAAATGGAAAGCCCAGCGCATGCACCGAGGCGAAACGGTTGAGCCCCTTGAAGACCGGCTCGCCGACATTGACGGCGGAGTGGAACGCCAGCGCCAGCCCGCGCTCTTCGATGGCGCGGAACACCTTCATGTTGGCGTTGTGATGGATCGGCAAGGTGCGCGCCGAGGTCACCAGAAAACCGGTCACGCCCTTGCAGTCGCCGAAAGTCTCGACCTGACGCAACGCCTCGTCGGGATCGGTGATCGGCAGCGACAGCATTGAATAGAGCCGCCCATCGCTCTCCGGCAGCGCCTTCTCGACAAGCCAGCGGTTATAGGCCCAGCACAGCTCGATTTCCATTTCGGCCGACGGATGCAGTCCGACCGCAAGCAGCATGGTCGGAAACAGGCACGAATAGTCGACGCTCATCGCGTCCATCCAGCGCCGGCCGAGTTCGACGTCGCGCATCTTGCCGGATTGCGTCTTCTCCGAAGACCTCAGCGGGTAGCGCGTGATGCGGCCGCCCATATCCTGAAAGCTCACCTGGCTCGGCGTCAGCGTCTGCCGGCCCTTGGCCCGGCCCGCCAGCACAAGGTGACGCAGCACCTCGTTTTCGATGAACGGCAGGAATTCGTCGAAGCACTCGTTCTCGTAATGGTGCGAATCAACGTCGGCGATCAGAAGGTCGTCGAGATTGCGCTCATGCGCCTGGCGGCGAGCGTGGGCCAAAAGACGGCTGGTATCGAGTTCTTCGACGGACACGCGGCGACCGCGATCGGCGAGAAGGTCCATTGGCAAAGCTCCGGCGAAACGTGGTGCAGATCGATGTGGCGCCCATAACGAAAGCGCCGCGCCGAGGTTGCTCGGCGCGGCGCCAGATTGACGCGTTTTGGCGGGAAAAGCCACCCGCCAGCGGCAGGTTGAAGCGGCTGGAAGATTTCTACGTCCGGTGAGGACTTACCACCAGCGGCAATGCCGATAGCCGTTGACCCACCAGCAGCGCCAGTGGTGACCATAACCCCAACGGCGATAACCCCAGCCGCGATAGCCCCAACCGCGGTGGCCCCAGCCGCGATAACCCCAACCATGTCCCCACCGGATTTGCGTCACTGCGCCGTGGTCGGCGGCAACGCCTGCAGGCAACGACGCCGCGGG
Organism: Xanthobacteraceae bacterium; assembly: GCA_049300295.1. Classification (GTDB taxonomy): domain Bacteria; phylum Pseudomonadota; class Alphaproteobacteria; order Rhizobiales; family Xanthobacteraceae; genus BOG-931. The sequence continues at coordinate 24,507 of JBAQJL010000112.1, read as the reverse complement.
AGCGGCCTGCGCTGCCGACGCAGCCGCGAGCATCGCTGCGGCCACCAAGCCTGCAAACACTGTCTTTCTCATCTAAACCTCCTTGGAAGCGAACGAACGTCCGCTGTATTTAGTAGACTCAAACATGATGGCGGTTCGGCGGCACGAAGAAAAAAGAGTCGGCTTGGGCCGCAACTCACCTGAACAAATAGTCAGGATTCAGTGCGTGAGCGCAGATTAACAAAAATTTAGAATTGTCTTGACCGCAGACTCAACCGAGGTCAAAGAGCGTGATCGCGTTATCGCGGCCAATCTTGCGGCGATCGATTTCAGCGATGTCAGCGCTGTCGAACCAGGCTGCTCCCTGCGTGTGATCCTCGAACGGATAATCGACTGCGAACAACAAACGATCGGCACCGAGCGTCGAGATCGCGTGGACGAGCGACTGAGTGCAAAAATTGCCGCTGGTCGTTACGTAAAAATTTTCGCGAAAATAGTCGCTCATTTTCCGCTTCGATGGCCGGCTCGGCACCTTGTTGAGGCGATGATCGAGCCGCCACAGATCGTAAGGAATGCGCTCGCCGAGATGGCCTATCACGATCTTCAGCTTCGGATGGTCGTCAAACAGACCGGAACCCATCAGGCGGAGCGCGTGGATAGCCGTCTCCTCGGCAAAGCCCCAGGGCGAGCCGACGAGATAAGAATGACCTTCGTAAGCCTGGCGGCGGCTCGGCAGCGGATCGCGCGGATGCAGGTAAAATGGCACGCCGAGCTGTTCGAGTTCTGCCCAGAATGGCCGGTATTGCGGCAGGTCGTAGTAGACCGCGGTGTCAGCCGTGCCGACCTGTGAAAAGCCATTGACCAGAACGCCCTTGAATTTGAGGTCGCGCACGCAACGTTTCAATTCCGCGCTTGCCGCACTTGGGTTCTGCATCGGCAAGGCACCGAGACCGGCGAAGCGATCCGGCCGCTTGGCGACAATTTCCGCCAGCGCGTCGTTCGCCTTGCGGGCGATTTCGGCGGCATTGGCAACGTCGAAGATCCCTTGAACGGCATTCGAGTTGAGCGACAGCACCGCCATCTCGATGCCGTTTGCGTCCATTTCAGTCAGCCGTGCCCCGAAAACATCGAGCAGCTTGCCGGACAGCGCGGACCAATACGGCCCAAGATAACGGGCCTCGCTGCCCTTGGTCTCTTCGATACGGAAATGTTCTTCGACCGCGACTTTGCCCTGCATCACTCTCTCCGGTTTGGAGAACCTCGCGCGCGGCGGAGAACCTGCGATAAGATGCCGGCAAAGTCACGCAGGATCTCACAACCATGATCACATCAGGCAACATCGTTCTGCAGCGCGACGGCGAGCGCGAGTTCGACGCCTATCTGGCGCGGTCCGCGGGCGCAGAACCAGTTAGTCACCCGAGCATTATCATCTTCACCGAGATGTTCGGCATGGCCCGGCACAATTTCGAGATAGCAGACGCCTATGCGCGGCGCGGCTTTCACGCGCTGGTGCCGAACCTCTACTGGCGCTCGCCCTACCCCGGCGAACTCGGCTACGACGAACCGGACCGCTCGGCCGCGTTTGCACGGCTTGCGGCATTCGATGTCGATGCAGGTGGTCGCGACATCGCTACAGCCGTCAATTGGCTGCGCGGCCAGCCGTCGGCGAACGGCAAGGTGTTCGCGCTTGGTTTCTGCGCCGGCGGCCGCATGGCGTTCGTCGCGGCGGCGCGCGCCGGCGTCGACGCCGCGGTGTCGTTCTATGGCATGGGCATCGCCAAGCATGCCGATGAGTTCACCGCCGTGCAGTGTCCGGTGCATTTGCACTACGGTCTGAAGGATCCGCACATTCCTCAGCCTGAAGTCGACGAGGTTATGCGGCTAGCGCAAAGCCGGTCCAATATCGAAATCTTTCTGTACGCCGATGCCGGCCATTCATTCTTCAACCCGATCCGGCCGGGCTACCACGCTGCTTCCGCCAAGATCGCCGGCGAGCGTCTTGAGGGACTGCTCGAACGGGTCTGCCCGGTCGCCGCGACAGCGTGAGCTCGTCGCGGACTCATAAATGCCAGCGATCTCGATGTCCGCTGTCGGGGCGATAACCAGACAGAGCAGCACGATGTTCAATCGGTCGAAAATGACCCTTATCGTCGCTTTGCTACGAGACTTCGGTGCAGTGCGGCAGATGCCGAGCGTAGCTATCCAGGCACCAATCCAGGCGTCACATGCGCTGACAGGTCAGCTTCTCCGACTGCAATAGGCTTATGGCACGGCTGCAACCACCATAACTTCAACGAACATCCCAGGTCGCCAAAAGTCGGTCGTGAGACAAGCCCGCGCCGGAGGGTTTGCCGGATCGACCCACTCGTTCCAAACAGAATTGTGATCTTCGAACAGACGCATGTCAGCGATCCAGACCTGGGCGCTTAGTAGCTGTGATTTGTCGGTTCCTGCGAGGTTGAGAAGCTCATCGACGCGTCGCAGCACTTGAGCAGTCTGGATTTTGATATCGCCGACAATCGGGTTGGGGGTGATGCCGGCGAAATAAGCGACGTTGCCGTGAACGACTGCCTGGCTGATGATCGGCTGACCGCGATTCTCGTCTGATATCTGTCTGATTTCGTGGCGTATGATCGACATGATGTTCCCCTTCTGTGGATTGAGTGCCTCGAAGGCCGAAGTCGTTTTGCCGGCCTTTTGGGGCCGTCTACTCGAATGGAAGCATGACGATCGAGCCCGTTGTCTTGCGTCCGCCGATGAACTTGTGCGCGGCTGCAGCCTCCCGGAGCGGAAAGGTTTTGACAACGTTGCTCGCTACTACCCCCTGTGCGACAGCATCGAACAGCGATTTTGATCCGGCTTCGATCTCACTTCGGTTCGACATGTAATGCGAAAGCACGGGACGGGTGATCATGAGGGACCCGCGAACGCCCAAATCTTCGATGAGGTCGATCGGATCGGGAACGCCTGACGCCTGGCCGTAAGCTGCGCACATACCGACCAGCCGCAGGCAGTCGAGTGACTTTTGCAGCGTGTCCTTACCGATCGACTCGTAGACAACGTCTACGCCTTTTCCGTCCGTAATCTCACGGGTGACAGCTACGAAGTCTTCGGTCGAGTAATTGATCACGTGATGACAACCGAGGTTTCGAGCGATCTCGGCCTTCGCGTCGGTACTGACGGTACCGATCACAGTGGCTCAGAGTTGCCGCGCCCACGGACAAAGGATATGGCCCATGCCGCCAGCAGCCGCATGGATCAGAACATGATCTCCCGGCTGCACCTTATGCGTTCGATGCAGGAGATATTGCGCGGTCATTCCTTTGAGGATTAGTCCTGCCAGTTGAACGTCACCCAATGGCAAGTCCTTTGGAACCTTGATCAACTTGTCAGCCGGGTAAAGGCGTTCCTGACTATAGGCGCCGAGTGGAGGAAGACAGGTGCAAACTCTTTCGCCGACGGAGAACTCGGTGACACCAGGACCCAACTCTTCGATCTCGCCAACTCCTTCGAAACCGACGACAACTGGCGGATCGCCGACGATCATCGGGTGCGGGACACCTGCTCGATGGTACGTATCAGCGAAATTCACGCCGACGGCCGTGCTGCGAAGACGGACTTGGCCACGCTCGGGAGACCCGACTCTGATCTCCTCCCACACGAAATTGTCGGGTGCGCCTTTCTCGTAGATTACCACTGCCATTCCCATGATGCGCTGCTCCTGTTGTTGGGCGCATTCTTGCTGCGGGCTTCGAAACTGTCTCGCGCGAACAGTTTGGCCCATGCCAAACTGTCTTCGATTGAAATGCTTCCGGTATCAGCGATAGGGTTAGGCATGGTCGCGGCGGCAAATCTGGTGGAAGTGGCCGCTCTCGTGGGTGACACTGCGCGAGCGACGATGCTTAACGCCCTCATGGGCGGCCAGTCGCTGACGGCCACTGAGCTTGCTTACTGCGCCCATGTCTCTCGCTCGACGGCGAGCGGCCACCTGAGCAAGCTGGTTGCCGCGCGGCTCTTGACTGTCATTCGCGACCGCCGCTTCAGCTATTATCGGATCGCGTCCCCGCTGGTCGCGACAATGCTGGAGAGCATGAAGGTCGTCGCCGCCATAGAGGTGCCACCCCGCCGTCATCCGCGGTCAGCAAGCGACGAGGCACTCCGTTTTGCCCGAAGTTGCTACGATCACCTGGCTGGCCAGGCAGGAGTCGCTGTTACCGATGCACTTGTGGCCATGGGGCATATCGTGCTCACCGATGAAGGCGGTGAGGTCACGTCTTCGGGTGGGCATTTCCTTTCCGCATTCGGCGCCGATCTGAGGCAGCGGACTCGGCGAATTTTCTGCCAACCTTGTCTCGACTGGAGCGAGCGTCGCTATCACCTCAAGGGACTCGTCGGAGCTCGGATTCTGGACCGTCTATTGGAGCTCGGATGGCTCAAATGCGTGTCGGAAAGCCGTGCTCTCCAACTAACGTCGTCTGGAAAGGCGGGCTTGTCCGAAACCTTCCAGATCGAGATCAACAACGAGGGCGTGCTAACCTGTCGATTATGCGACCCACGACGGCTGACAGCTTAGGCTCGACTTCATGGTGGCCTGACGCCGTGAAAGGTCGCCATTTTTCTTGCAGTGCGAAGTGAAGCGATTGGCACAAAGCGGACATGCGCATGCTCATCCGGCGTCGTCCGCTTTGAGGCTAAGCCGACCGTGCGCATTTGCGAGCGCGAGCCCTGGAGCAAGGCCGGGTTCAGAACAAACTGCCCTGCCCTTCGCCGCCGTCGGACCGGCGGCGGCGGCGCCTGATCGACAGCGGAGCGGTTTCGGCGGGCGGCGTCATCCGCGCGTCACCGGCGACAGCGCCGACGCGGCCGTCGGAAAATTCGATGTCGATCCGCATTCCGGTGCTGACGGCGGCTGCGGCGCGCAGTGGGTGGCCGCTCCCATCGCGCACTAGCGCGAAGCCGCGATCGAGCACGCCGCGATAGGAATAGGCTGCGAGCAGTCCGGCGGCACGATCGAGACGCGCGGCGTGCCGGTCAAGAACGACATCGAGCGCGCGCGCGGCGCGCCCGGCGAACGTCGCAACACGCTCGTTCTGGCGCGCGATCCGCGTGCGCGCAGCGGCGATATTGGCGGCGAGGCTCGCCTGCAGGCGCTGCGCAAAACTCGTGTAGCGGTCGCGGCGCCGTTCGAGATAACCGCGCATCAGGCTGGGGTTCAGTCTGACGCCAAGCCTTGAAAAGGCGACGTGGTGGCTGTGGGCATTGGCGCGCAACGCGCGCGGCAGCCTCGCCGCGACGTGATCAAGCCGCTGCCGTGGCAGCGCCAGAAGCTGGTCGGCATTGGGCAGCGCGCGCGCGGCGGCGCGAAGCTCGGTTCGCCGCGCCTCCTGATTGCGCCGCCAGCAGGCAATCGCGCGGCGCGCCAGCGAATCGACATCGAGCAAAAGTTCGGCACGCACCGGCACCGCCATCTCGGCGGCAGCGGTCGGCGTCGGCGCGCGGCGGTCGGCGGCGAAATCGATCAGCGTCACGTCGGTCTCATGACCGACCGCGGAAATCAGCGGAATGAAACTTTCCGCCGCGGCGCGCACCACGATCTCCTCGTTGAACGACCAGAGATCTTCGAGCGAGCCGCCGCCGCGGGCGACGATAATGAGATCGGGTCGCCGCGGCAGCGGCGGCGCGTCGAACTCGGGCAGCGCGTTGAGACCCGCAATGGCGGCGGCGACCTCGGCGGCAGAGCCCTCGCCCTGCACCTTCACAGGCCAGAGCAGCACGCGGCGCGGAAACCGGTCGGCGAGCCGGTGCAGGATGTCGCGGATCACGGCACCGTTCGGCGAGGTGACGACGCCGATGATGGTTGGCAGCGTCGGCAGGAGCTGCTTGCGCGCCTCGTCGAACAGGCCTTCGGCCGCGAGCCGCTGCTTGCGCTCCTCCAGCAGCGCCATGAGCGCACCGAGACCCGACGGCTCCAGCGTCTCGACAATGATCTGATAGCTCGAACGGTTCGGATAGGTGGTGAGCCTGCCGGTGACGATGACCTCAAGCCCCTCTTCCGGCTTGATCCGCATGCGGCCAAAGGAGCCGCGCCAGATCACCGCATCAATCTTGGCGCTCTCGTCCTTGAGCGCGAAATAAGCATGGCCGGAAGAATGCGGGCCTTTATAGCCCGAAATCTCGCCGCGCACGCGGACATAGCCGTAGGCGTCTTCGACGGTGCGCTTGAGCGACGCCGACAATTCGGAGACAGTCAGTTCCGGCAGGTTGAGCCGCGGTTCGTTCATCGCCATCGCGTTCTGCACAGGGGCGCCAGCCATGTTGACGACCGGTTCGCTCCGTGGCGATTAGTGCTGTTCATCGCGAGTTCGCGTCAAGTCCCTGGTGAAATCGCGGTCAAATCCGATCCCACCAATTCGCCAAGGTGCTGCGGCGCATGAATATTCTGCTGTTGGGCTCCGGTGGACGCGAGCATGCGCTGGCCTGGAAGATGGCGGCGAGCCCGCTCACTGAGCGACTCATTTGCGCACCCGGCAACGCCGGCATCGCGCAGGACGCCGAATGCGTCGCGCTCGATATCACCGACCATGGCGCCGTCGTGGCGTACTGCCGCGCCAACAGGATCGAACTTGTCGTGGTCGGGCCGGAAGGCCCGCTCTGCGTCGGCATCGTCGATGACCTGGAAACCGCCGGCATCAAGGCATTCGGCCCGACACGCGCCGCGGCGCGGCTCGAAGGCTCGAAGGGCTTCACCAAGGATCTGTGTCGCGCCAACAATATCCCCACGGCGGCCTATGAACGCTTCCGCGCCGCCGATCCGGCCAAGCTCTACATGCGCGCACATGGCGCGCCGATCGTGGTCAAGGCTGACGGGCTTGCCGCCGGCAAGGGTGTAATCGTCGCGCAAACGCCCGCCGAGGCGCAGTCCGCAATCGACATGATGTTCGGCGGCGCGATCGGCGAGGCTGGCGCCGAAGTCGTCATCGAGGAATTTCTGCAAGGCGAGGAAGCCTCGTTCTTCGCGTTGTGCGACGGCGACAACGCCATCGCGCTCTCGACAGCGCAGGATCACAAACGCGCGTTCGACGGCGACGAGGGTCCGAATACCGGCGGCATGGGCGCTTATTCGCCGGCGCCGAATATCGATGACGCGATGAGCGCCCGCGTCATGGCCGAGATTATCATGCCGACCTTGCGGGCGATGAAGGCCATGGGCGCGCCCTATAAGGGTGTGCTCTACGCGGGCTTGATGATCACGGCCGAAGGGCCGAAGCTGATCGAATACAATGCGCGCTTTGGCGATCCGGAATGTCAGGTGCTGATGCTTCGGCTGATGTCCGATCTGGTGCCGGCGCTGCTGGCGAGCCGCGACGGACAGCTCAAATCGTTCGATCTGCGCTGGCATCCGCAATCCGCGCTCACCGTGGTGATGGCCGCCAAGGGCTATCCGGGCGCTTACGCACATGGGTCCGTGATCGAGGGCCTGGACGACGCGGCCAAAGTCGAAGGCGTGGATATCTTTCATGCCGGAACCAAGGCCGAAGGCGGCAAAATCCTCGCCAATGGCGGACGTGTGCTCGACGTCTGCGCGCTCGGCAACGACGTGCGCCAAGCGCAATCGCGCGCCTACGAGGCCGTCGCGCGCATCCGCTGGCCCGAAGGCTTCTACCGCCACGACATCGGCTGGCGCGCGATCGAGCGCAAGTCCGACTGACGCCCGATTTAGCCGATCTCTCCAGCCTGCCGCCCGACCAACGCAGCCCAGCTATCTGGTATTCGGCGTCAAACGCCTCGACCGCGACCAGCCATCGTGGGTAACATAGGCGATATCCAAAACACGGCGAGCGAATAACGCGGGAGGAACATCATGACGATCAAGCGACGCGACTTGCTGACCGGGGGCGCCGGCATCGCTGCGGGCATGGCGGCGGCCGGACTCCCCGCGCCGGCGCAGGCGCAGGCGCAATCCACCGTCAAGTGGGACCGCGAAGCCGACGTCGTCGTGATCGGCTCGGGCGCCTCCGGGGCGACCGCGGCCATCGTGGCACGCGAGGGCGGCTCATCGGTGATCTTGGTTGAAGCGGAAAACCATACCGGCGGCCACGCCATTTGCAGCGGCGGCAATGTGCCGCTCGGCGGCGGCACCAGCGTTCAAAAGAAGTGGGGCGTCACGGATTCGCCCGACCTGGTGTTCCAGGACTTGACCGACTGGTCGGTCGTCGAGCCGAACGGCGCCGCCGATTACCGCTTGAACGATCGCGAGGTGATCCGCGCCTTCGCCGACAATTGCGCGGCGACCTGCGAGTTTCTGCTCGCCCATGGCGTCGTGTTCGTCGACAAGGCTCCGGATAAGCTCGGCGGCAATTCGGTCGGCAACTCGATACCGCGCGAGATGCACGCCGCGGCGATGGACTGGCCACTGATCCAGACCGGCAAGCCGGCCGCGCCGGATAAGCGTGCGACCATGTCGACCGGCAACGGCCTGATGCAGCCGCTCGCCGCGGCGGCGCGAAAAGCCGGCGTCGAGGTTCTGCTCAGGCACCGGATGACGGCGCTCCATCGCGAGACGCCGCACTCCGGACCGGTGCTCGGCATAGCCGTCGACAACGACGGCAAGACGCTCAACATTCGCGCGCACAAGGCGGTGATCGTCGGCACCGGTGGATCGACCAGCAATATCAACTTCCGCCGCATGTTCGATCCTCGCCTGACCGAGGAATATTGCGGCGCGGCCGGACAGCCGTGGTCGACCCAGGACGCCAGCGGCGAGCTTGCCGGCATGGCGATCGGCGCATCGCTATGGGGGCTGTCGAATTTCAGCGCCGAGTTCGGCGACGGCCTCACCAAGGCGGGCAGCGTCGGCGCGCAATACGTCTACGTGAATCTGCGTTGGTACCCGGGCAGCGAGGTTTTCAACAAGGCGCGCGCGACCGGCCTGCATGTCGGAGACTGGCAGGATCTCGTGCTGGTCAACATGATCGGCAACCGCTTCTACGACGAGACCGCCCGCCAGTTCAGTTCGGGCGATTACGAATCGATGCTGCCCTATAATCCGCGCAGCTGGAAGAACGGCAGGAATCTGAAATTCAATCCCAACGGTTTTCTCGATGCGGCGCTTGCCGGCGTCGGCGACGGACACAATGGCGGCGGCCCGATCTGGGCGATCTTCGACGCCGACGCGGTGGCGCGCGAGAAATGGGATCCGAAGCCGCCTAACGTTGATTTCGAGGCCGGTTTCTTCTTCACCGCCGACACGATCGAGGAACTGGCGAAGAAGATCGTGATGAAATACCAGCGCGTGCCGATGCCGCCCGAGAAGCTCGCCGCGACCATCGCGCGCTACAACAGCTTCGTTGATTCAGGCGTGGATGAAGATTTCAGCAAGCCCAAGCCGCTCTACAAGATCGCCAAGCCGCCGTTCTATGCCGGCTGGTCAACGCCGGTGCCGCACGACACCCGCGCCGGCCTGCGCATCAACGGCAAGTGCCAGGTCGTCGACATGAACGGCGAAGTCATTCCGGGGCTTTATTGCGGCGGCGAATCCGCCGGCGGCTTCAGCCTGCACGGGCTGGCGCGCGCCACCTGTCAGGGCTTCATCGCCGGCACACACGCCACCGCGGAGGCGCGTCGAACCTGACGCCCGCTGAACGCATTTTTGTCCAACGCGAGGAGACCGCCGCACGACAGCGGCGGCCGAGCCTCGCGCGAGATTACTATGCGTGGTTCGGATTCGTCAGCGGGTTACTCCCGATTGCCGCCGTAGCCGTCAGCTCGATCGCTGGGGTCATCGCCGGCGCGCCGGCGCTGGGAGCAAACGAGGCCATGGTCTGGCTGAGCTGCGCCGTCGTGCTGTTCGGCGCACCTGCCGGATCGACAGTCGTCCCGGTGAGCTGGGTCGTTGGCGGTGCCGCCGCCGGAGTGGCTGATACCCCGCCGATCGACCATTCGAGGCCCACTTGGCCCATCACGTTCGGATTAGCCAAAGCGACGGTATTGTTGCTGATGTCGAATAGTTCGAACACGCCGGTATTTAAGTTGCGCATCAGCATGTCGGTTTCGTTGGCGTTGCCGGAGAAATCGCCGAAACCCGCAACTGTCCATTCCAGGCCGACCTGGCCCATGCCGGCATCGAACGTGATGGCGTTGTTGCTGATGTCATAGACCTCGAATACGCCGCTGTTCGAGTTGCGCATCAGCATGTCGGTCTCGTTGGCGCGGGTCGAGAAATCACCAAAGCCCGCAACCTGCCATTCCAGTCCGACCTGGCCCATGCCGGCGTCAAACGTGATGGCGTTGTTGCTGATGTCATAGACTTCGAATGCGCCGCTGTTCGAGTTGCGCATCAGCATGTCGGTCTCGCCGGCATTGCCGGAGAAATCGCCCAGGCCAGCGACCGTCCATTCCAGGCCGACCTGCCCCACCACAACATTGCCGGTGATGTTGTCGTTGCTCACGTCGTAGAGCGTGAACACCCCTGTCGTCGAATTTCGCATCAGCAGATCGGCGGTGTCGGCACCGTCGAAGCGGCCGACACCGGCCACCTGCAGCGCCGGATTGATCGCGCCGAGCGGGCCGTCGAGCAGGATGGTGCTGTGGCCGATGTCGTAGAACTCGTAGGCCCCATCGGAATTGCGCTGCATCACCAGCGTGGCGGTGGTGCCCGCGGGCGGCGCCGCATTCGGTGGCGGCGTCACCGTAAAGGTGGTGACATTGCCCCATTGGCTGCCGTCGTTGGCCCGCACCATCAGGGTATCGCTGCCGTAGCCGGTATCGAAGCTCAGTTGCGCGAGCTGTCCGACTGTGACGTCGATGATCTGGTTGGTGGGTTCGACCGTGCCGTTGAACACCCAATGGCCGCTGTCTGGCGTGGTGTCCTCGACCTCGTAGCTGACGATGGTATTACTGCCGAATGCAGTCCCCGAAAACAGGCTCGATGCCGTCAACACCTGGTTCGGCGCCTGCAGTTCGTTCGCGGCTGTGACCGTCGGCGCCGGCGTTGGCGCGTGGGCCGACGCCGTCACCGTGAAGGTGGTGAAAGCGCCAAGGCCCGCGGCGTTCGAAGCCGCCACTTCGAGTGTGTCCGTCACCGGCGTGCTGGCCGAGCCCGCGACAAAGGTCAACGCGGAAAGCTGCGCCGCCGTCAGCGTGGTGATATGGCCGTTGGTCAGCAGTGCCCCGTTGAGCGCCCAGAAGCCGTTGTTTGTTGTGGTGCTCTCATCTTCCACCTCATAAGTGAGAATGGGCAGGTCGATGCTGGCGCTGAACAGCGACGAGGCCGCGAACATCTCGCTCGCCGTCGCGTTCACGTTCGACGATGCCGCCGTTATTGTGGGCGTCGGCGAGGTCTGCTCGAGAGACGCGGTCTCCGCGCTGTTGTTACCGTCTCCGCTGTAACTGGCCGCCCACTGGTAGGTGCCGGTTACCGAGCTGTTCGCCGGCAATGTGTAGCCGCCCGGGTTGTTGCCGTTCGCGGTGGTGTAGGTGCCGTCGCCGCTGACCGTTACCGTGTCGGAATACAGCGTCGCGTTATTGGGCCCGACCAGCGTGAAGGTGATGGTGCCGCCCGCGAAGTATCCTCCGGCAAGAACTGCACTGTCGCTGAGCGTGATAATGGTGTTTGGAAGGGTAACGTTCTCGCTGGTGGTCGTCGTCAGCGTGGGACTGGCCGGGGCGACCACCACCTGCTCGGTGGCCGCATTGTTTTCGCTATCGATGTTGTTGTTACCGTCGCCGCTGTAAGTGGCGTCCCACTGATAGGTGCCGGCGACCGTGCCGCTCGTAGGCAGCGTGTAGCCGGTCGGCGTGGTGTAGGCGCCATTGCCGTTGGCGACCGAAACCGTCTCGGTGTCCACCGGGTTGGGACCACCGTTATAAAACAGCGTGAAGGTGATCGCTCCTGTCGGGTTGGCTCCCCCAGCAAGAGTCGCGGTATCGGTGAGCGTGACGGGGGAGTTCGAGGAAAGCGTAACGGTCTCAGGACCTGGAACAGTCACAACAGTGGGGTTGAACGCAACGTCGACATTGCTGGTGAAAGAATTGCTGTCGTTGGTATTGCCGCCGGCGTCGTCGTTCAACAGCCAGGTCAGCGTGCGCGGACCGCTGGCGGACGTGTTGGCGTCGAATTGGACGTCATCGAGCGCGCTCTGAAACTGAGCGACGGTGGTGCCGGAGGTGCCCGTCAGCGTCAGCGTCGTGCTGTCGTTGCCCGACACAGTGATGGTCGTTCCGGCGATCTGGTTGCCCGTCAAGTCGGCGGCCGGAATTAGGAGTTCATCGCCGGATTGCTCGCCGCCGCTGATCGTCATCGTCGCGGCCGGAATGCTGCCGATGATGTTGCCGTCGGTGATCGTCAAGTCGGGATCGGCGGTGACCGCGCCGCTGGTCAAGGTGACGGTCGGTGTCGGCGTCGCGGCGCCGGCCAGCGCCGGCATCATGTACACATCGAGCGTCGTGGTGCTTGCGGCCGACTGTCCGTTGGCATCGGTGACCGACCAGGTAATTGTGCGGGTCGGGTCGGTGCCGCCTTCGCTCGGATCGCCGCCCGCCGGCAGGAAGCCGTACTGCACCTCCTGCAGCGCCTGCGTATAGTCGGCGTCGGTGGCGTTGCCGCTCGTCGTCGTCAGCGTCAACTGGTCGCCACTGAATTGGGCGCTGATGATCGCGCCGCCAATCGTTTGCGTGCCTTGGAAGAAGTCGGCTCCGAGCTGGTCTCCGGACACGCCGCCCGAAGTAATCTGGACTGTGGCGCGGCCGATGAAAACGTTGGGATCGGTGACGGTGATACCGCCGTCAAGCGTAATCCCCGCGTTGTTATTCGGGAATTGATAGAACTGCGCCGTAACGCCGGCCGTATTGGCGATGGTCGGCGGAAGTTCGACATCGATAGCAGTAGTCAGCGAATTGCCGTCGTTCGTGTTGTTGCCGGCATCGTCGTTGAACGACCAGGTCAGCGTCGGCGTGCCGTTATCGCTGTTGCTGGCCGCCTCGAACTGCACCTCCTGCAACGCTGTCTGGAACTCCGCCGGGCTGGTTCCGGCGCTGCCGGTCAGGGTCAGCGTCGTGCCGCCGTTGCCGCTGACCGTAATGGTCGTGCCATTGACCATGCTGCCGTTCAAATCGGCGGCCGGAATCAAAAGCTCGTCGCCGAGCAGCGGGTTGTTGATTGTTACTGTCGCGACCGGGCCGATTCCGGTCGTGTTGAAATCGGTCACCGCAAGATCGGGGTCGGCGAAGGCTGCCACGGTCGTGGTGACGACAGGCGTGGTGAAGCCGGCTCCGTCGGCCAGCGCCGGCGTCATGTAGACATCAAGCGAGGTGGTGCTGCCGGCCGCGCTGGTCTCAGTGTTGGTGTCGGTCACCGACCAGGTAATGGTGCGGGTCGGGTCGGCGCCCTGGTCGGTCGGATCGCCGCTGCCGAATGTGTAGATCACATCGCGCAATGCTTGCTGATAGTCGGCCGCCGTATCCGACCCACCCAGACTAAGCGTCGCGCTATCGTTGCCGCTGACCGCGATGCTCGTGCCGTTGATCGTGTTTCCGGTCAGATCGCTGGCCGGGATGACAAGCATGTCGCCGGCAAGAGGCGTGCCGATCGTGACCGTCGCGCTGGCAATGTCCGCGCCCGCGGAATCGGTGAGCGTGATGCCGTTCGGGCCACCGTCGAGCACCGTCCCCGTGCCGCCTTCCTGGCTCTGATAGTATTGTACCGTATTGCCGGCGCCGCCGATGACCGGTCCGAATACCGCGTCGACACTGGTCGTGAAGGAATTGCTGGCGTTCGCATTCCCACCGGCGTCGTCGTTGAACGACCAGGTCAGCGTGCGCGTGCCGGAGTGCGGAGCGATGGCATCGAACTCCACATCTTCGAGCGCGCTCTGAAACTGCGCGGCAGTCGTGCCGGACGTGCCGATCAGCGTCAGCGTCGCGCTGTCATTGCCGGTCACAGTGATGGTGGTTCCGGTGATCTTGCCGCTGGTCAGATCGCCGGCCGGAATCAAGAGTTCATCGCCCGCCTGCGAGCCGCTGCTGATCGTCACCTTCGCGACCGGTGTCGTGCCGATGGTGTTGTCATCAGTCACGATCAGATCGGTGTCGGCGGTGATCGCGCCGCTGCTCGGTGTGACGGTCGGCGTCGGCGTCGGCGTGCCCTTGAGCTCCGGCGTCATGTAGACGTCGAGCGCGCTGCCCGTCGAACTGGTCTCATTGTTGGTGTCGGTCACCGACCAGGTAATGGTGCGGGTCGGATCGGCGCCCTGGCCGGTCGGATCGCCGCTGGAGCTATAGGTGACGCCGGCCAGGGCCGACTGGTAATCGCTCGCCGTGGCGGTGCCGCCGGCCGTCCTCAGCGTCAGTACGTCGCCGCTCTGGCTCGCGGTGACGGTCGAGCCGTCGCTGAACGTCTCGGTGTCGGTGCCGTTGTTGAAGGCGAGCGTGTCGCCGCTCACAGCCGCGGTGATCGTCACCGTGGCGCTGGTAATGTCGGCGCCCGTCGGATCAATCACCGTGAAGCCGCTGTCGAGCAGGATTGCCGCGCCGCCCTGATAGTATTGGACAGTGTTTCCGGCGCCGCCGATGACCGGGCCGGAGGCGAGTTCGATGTCGGTACCCGCGCCGCCATCGCTTGCGATGAAAAAAGCTAAAGGTCCGCGCCCGTTGATCGGCTCGCTCTTATTGAATTGGATTTCGTAGGTCGTGCCGTTCTCGGTGAACCGCAGCAGACCGTTGTCGAGCGTCGGCTGAGCGGCTGCGGAACTGAAACGGGCGCCGGTGAGATCGATGACATCGCCGCCGGAGAAGTCGAAGATCGTGTTGCCGGTGAACGTGAGGATGCCGGTGCCGCCGCTGGCGAGCGCGGCGTTGTCGATCGCCAGCGTCCCGTAGGCGTCGAAGACGATCGGACCAGTGCCGGCTGCGCCGGGAGCGGCGAGCTCAAACGTGCCCCCTGGGGGCATGTCGAGATGCGTGTTGCCGGTATAGGTGTTCTGTGCGTCAAACTCGACCACGCCGCCGGAAGCGGCTGTGATTTTCACGCCGCCGCTGCCGGAACTGCCAAGGTTAGGATTCTCCGCGGTCTCATCGGTAATCACATCGGCGATGAGCGCGGTCTGGCCAGCCGCGGCGGTGAAGGTGACGAACTCATCGCCTTGCAGGAAAATGCCGCTGCCCAAGGCGTCGCCGCTGCCGGCTCCGCTACCACCGCCCGCGCCGCCTGCGACGCTGCCGCCCGTGAGCGAGCCGCCCTCGATGGTCAGCGAGCCGCCCTGTTCGACGAAGATGTCGCCGCCGGCGCCGAGGCCGCCGCCGCCTGCACCGTCGCCGCCGACGACGGAGAGGGTTCCCCCTGCGCCCTTGGTGAAACCGTTGCTTTGGACACCGACACCAAGGGAGCCCGAACCTGCCCCGAAGCCCCCGGCGCCCCCTTCGCCCTCGACGGACGGGCCGCTGTCTGAGAAATCAGGACCACCACCACCGCCGCCGCCGCCGAAGTTACCAGCACCGCCGGCGCCGCGGCTGGCACCGCCCCCACCGCCTCCGGCACCGAGGCCGCCACCGCTGCCATTGCCGCCGATGGCGCCGCCGGCGCCCTTTGACGAGGTCGGGAACGGAAAGCCGCCGCCGCCTTGCCCGCCGGGACTGCCCTCAAAGCCGCCACCTGAACCGCCAGTACGCTGCTGCCCCGAAACCGATTTTCCCACGGTACCAGCAGTGCCACCCTTGCCGCCTGTGGCCGAATCCGACTCGAATGCGACGTTGCCTAGCGTGACCGAGGCTTGACTTCCGACCAAGAGTCCACCGCCAAGACCCGCGCCGCCGCCTCCACCACCTCCTCCAAATCCTGCAAGTAGACTTGCTGCTCCACCACTTCCTTTCGTCCCACCGCCACTTCCGCCCGTACCCTTGCCAGCGATTCCGTTCTGGCCGATGGCGGCAGTATTGTAGAGGGTGAGGTTTTCAATAGTGGCCGTGCCGGAAGATACGTAGAATCCTTGATATTGGCCGCCGCCATCCAGTGTGACGTTCTGGCCATCCGCCGTGTTCGTGCCATCGATGGTGACGGCAGCCGAGATCGCCGGCAGATCGCCGGTCAGCGTGTAGGTGTCGGTTCCCGACAGATCGAACTCGATGGTCGAGCCGGGATTGGCGTTGGCGTCATTGATCGCCTGACTGAGCGTCAAACCGGTGCCGACGGTGTAGGTGTTAGCCATGATTGGTCCTCTGTTTGTTGTCCCTACGGCTCTTGGCCGCCTCGGGCTTTTTTATTCCGGCGGTTGGCGATGGCCCGCAACGTGGCCACGAATTCGAGGGGGGAAGAAATCCGCCGCGGCCGCGGCTCGCCGCGGGTGTCGTAGCGCCTCCCATAAATTCGGAGTTTTTGGCCGAACAATCTGATCGACTCGTCGATCAGCAGATTGTTCGCTTCGGTGGAAGGCGCCGCCCAGGCGTTGACGATGACGCAGTTGCCTGCCCGGCAATCCGCGTCGGTAAGCGTCGCGCGGCCTTCGAGCCATAGCTCGGCCAGGCGTTCGTCCGTGAGCGCCCAGCCGAGGAAGCCGTGGACGCGCCGCTGCGCATCGACGACGAAACAAAAGTGGCCACGATTGATCTGCCCCATCAGCACGCGCGACCAGCCGCCGAACGGCAATTGGGCGAAATTCCGTTGTTTCACCAGAAACTCGACCGCGAGTCCCAAGGCGACAGCCGGATCGTCCGGTCTCCAGATCCGCAGCTTTTCTTCGTTGTCTGCCGTATGACCAGTAGCCTCATTTTGCGGGTGTGTTGGCCCGGTGTCTTCCGGGAGTGCGATACCGGCGCGTTCAAGTTCTTTGATCAGCGGCGCGAGTTCAGCCGCATAGGCCTTCCAGCGGCCAAGACCGCGATCATTCACCGGCTGGCGCACCTGCGCACGGCTCACTGTGCGCACACGGCTGTCGCCTTCGTAGAAGCGGGTGCAGTTCGGGTCGTGCGACAGGTCGATGTGGGCCAGGACGCGCGCCAGCGTGCCGTCGAAATCCTCGACCCAGTCCGACAGTTTCACGGTGAGGATCGAGTTCGGCAGCGCCGCCTTCCAGTGCGCCATCAGGCGCTCATGCTCGCCGATATACCAACCGAGGTCGGCGAGATCGTGCGCGTAGCCGTGCGCGCCGTGAAACCGGAAGGTGAAAATCGACAGCCCGATGTCGCGCGGATCGCGAGCGCAATAGATGATCTTGGCTCCTGGCAGCAGCAGCCCGACGAGGCCGAGATAATTAAAATTGCCCGGCATCTTGTCGACGATGCGCTTTTTGTCCGGCGCGAGCGCGTGCAGTTCGGCGAGATATTTGTCCGCGGCGGCATCGAGCGCGGCGCGGTCGAGAGCGGCAATGCGCGTAACCGCGCGGGCGTCGTCACCGCCGCCGAGCGCAAAGAACGCTTGCCCCAATGCGGTGCGCTCGCCGGCGCCATGGGCATCGCGATGGGCGTCGAGAATCTGCTCGATCAGCGTCGTGCCCGACCGCGGCATGCCGACGATAAATACCGGCGCCGGATCGTTGTTGCCGGCGCGTGGCCCGGCGGCAAATCGCGCGCGATCAAGGAGTGCAATGTTGGCGTCGACGAAGGCGCGGTGCGCGTCGCGCGAAAACGGCTGGCTCGGCGCCAACAGCTTGTGTCCGGCGCTCCAGTGGGAGAATGCGCGGGCGTGCGCCTTGCGCCCGGACCAGAACTTGGCGAGATCGTAGTGCGCCATGATTCGATGCTCGATCACCGCATCGGCTCCCATCACATCGAGCGAAGCCTCCATTTGTTCGGCGGACTGGCAAGCGCGGATGGGATTGTTCTCGCCGAGCGCCAGCAGGACATGACGCCAGTGCCATAGCGGCTCGATTTCAGACGGGATCGGGCCGAGCGCCGCAAACGCATCGAGAACCGCCTTCGCTTCCGCAAACCGGCCCAACTGCAACAAGGCCAGCGACTTCTGCAAATGCCAATGGCGAACGGCGCGCACATCGTCGCTGGGCGACCCGCCCGCGTCGAGCAGCGCCAGCGCTTCGGCGGCGCGCTCGTCCTGCAACAGGTCCGCGGCGCGATTAAGCCGCGCGCCAACGTCGCCCGGATTGCGGGCGAGTTGCTGTTGCAAGAGCTGCTCCGCCGCTTCCGACCCGCCGCTGATGCGCAGGAACGCGGCAAGATTCGAGGCCGCGACGGGATGGCCGGGAGCAAACGACAGGACCTGCCGCATCGCCGTCTTGGCGTCCTCGACGGCGCCCTGCCGATAGCGGGCGATACCGTAATTGATCCAGGCGTCGGCCCAGGCCGGAGTAAGGCGAAGCGCGTCGGCGAAGGCGCGCTCGGCCTTCGCGTGCTCGCTCAAGGCGAGCCAAGCCTGCCCGTAAGCATAATGTGCTTGCGGCAGGCGCGGATCGCGGTGGCACGCATCGCTGGCGGCGCGCACCGCGGCGTCGGCGTCGCCCAGTTCGAGGAGCGATATGGCGGCATGCAGGAACGCTGCCGGACCATCAGGCAGCAGCGTTTGCACCGAGGAAAACATCTTGACGGCCTCGGCATGACGGCGGGCGCCTTGCAGAGCGATGCCAAGATTGAGCCGCGTCTGCGGGTCGTTCGGCTCAAGCGTCAACGCGCGGGCGAGAACTTCAATCGCCTCGGCAAAAGCATTGGCCTTCAGGCGTTCGTGGCCTTGCGCACGCAATGACGCAACAGCCTGCCGATCGACGTTTGCAGTCTGAGGATCCCGGTGGTCCGAACGCGAGCCTTGTTCGGTGTTCCCATCGATAGCTTGAGTCAAAAGCACTTCCCTTTGCCCAACGTCGACGGTCGAGCATCCAGCACCGACCAAGCGGTATCTGGCTGAGCCTGCCCGCGCGCCCCGACAGGCGGCCTCCGGTTCCTGTTAGCCACGCACGGCGCCAGCCTGCGGCGTGCCGCCGGAAGTCGATGTTTTAATACACATTTAATATAAGTCAGACTAGCGGATTGATGGATTCCGGCCCCGCGGAATCTCGGTATAGTTGATACCCGCCCTTAACCTCAACCGCCTTTACCGCCGGTTGTTATTGAGCGTTTACACACGGAAATGCAAGAGGCTGGCGTTATCGATGCCTGTGGGGCGCGCAACGAGCGCGCCGGCGTGCCCAAGTCGTGCGCTCCCACCGCATTCACGCCGAAAGTCTTCCACGGGTCATCGGCGGTTTTGGCAAAGCGATGCCAAATCCAGTAAGTGTTCCCGGTCATGTTTGCTGATCGGTGTGAGGGAGGCGCATGTATATCAATCTAGCCCCCATCTATTTCCTGCACATTCCGAAGACGGCAGGCACGACAGTGCGGGTTTGGCTGCGCGAAATCGTCGGCGCCGACGAATATTTTGAAGAAGATTATCCGGACAGACTCTCTTCGGATCCCCGGCTATCAGCACGAAATTGGAGAATGTACCTTGGCCATTTAGGTTGGGGATTGCCGGAATTGTGCGCCAACGTTGCGGTCGTCACATTCCTGCGTGAGCCCACGGATCTTTATCGATCGATGCTCGAGTACGTCACCACCATGAATTTTAACCAAATGCCCGCGCACATAAAGCTGCTCGAACGGGCGCAACAAATGAGGAAGGTCGTCGAAAACACCGGCGCCTGCGATGTGCTTAAAAGCGAATTCTTTCAGGGTCACTTTTCGAATTCCATGGTCAGGAACATCACCGATGGTCTTGATTATTTAGACCGCCGACCAAGAAGGATTTCTGAAACTGATCTTGATCTTGCGAAGCAGCGATTGAAGCGCATGAGCGTTGTGGGACTGGTGGAGAAAATGGATTGGTCGTCGGCGATCTTCGCCGATGCCTTTCGCCTGCCCGTGCGTCCATTCACCCTGCGGCTGAACAAAACTGAGAAACGAAGCGCGGTGCCGCCCGGTTGGAAGGACGCAGTCGCGGAAGCCAATGCCTTCGATGTCGAGCTCTATGAGTATTCGCGTTCGCTGTTTGAAATAAAGCAACAAGGAATATTAGAACGGTATGGCTTTTCTAATTCGGCCGACGCCAGTGCTCTTGAGCCGTTCTTACGATCGGCCTTTGTTTCTGAACATCGCGGAGTTGCGCCTTTTGCCACGCTAAGGGTCGACTCGTCGAGCGACGTCATGATGACCGGGTTTCATTTTCGCTTTCGCCATAATGGCCGATGGCTTAGGTGGAGCGGCCCAGGACCAGTCAGCCGGATTTATCTGCCGCTCGATCCAACCAGCGCCCGTGTCGTGCGTTTTGATGTTATATACGCCCAGAGCGAGACGATCAGAACGGGCCTCAAGATTTCGGTCAACGGCACGCGGCTTGACGTTCGGCTTCGGCTTCGTCGCGAAATAAGCGATGCAATCACGGCCTATGAATTCGCGATTCCAAAATCGCTCATGCGTGACAGGTCATGCTTCACCGAAATTGAAATAGAGGCACCCGAGACAGTGCTTATGCCGAATTTCCAGTTGGGGGACGAGCGGACAAATCGCAGTGCTTTTGCGCTCGGACAGATTGAGGTGACATGAGTCTGAAAGACGACTATAGATTTGACGCAGCCCCGCGCGCACGAGAAGCCGCAATGTGCCTTGTTTGAATCGGCGCATATCATGCGTCGCGGCCACGATGGCCGGTCAGCCCGCCGCTCGTACGGCGCCACCCGGCTTGGCAAAATCGATGAGCAGAATGGCACGAGCCGCATCGCCCTTGTGCCAGACTTCATGTTCCACCGTATCGTCGAAGATCAAGCATTGACCTTCATCCCAGGTCCGCACCTCGGCGCCAACACGCATCGTACATCCTGGCGGCGTCACCAGGCCGAGATGGCAGCGAAGCACCGCGCTTGTGTAGCCGACATGAGGCCGTATGTGCGTGCCCGGTTGCAGGATCGAAAATCCCGCCGTGGTCATTCCGGGAATTGCCTCGACGAGGCGCGTGGTTCCGGGGCAACGCTCACAATTGGCCGTTAGCTTCGAGCCAAAAGCATGGAGGCCGTAAACGTCCCAGCCTTGGTCGTAGAGAAAGCGCTCAGGCCACGGTATCATGTTCTGCGGCGCCAACGCTTCGAACTCGCTCCGCACGACACGCCAATTCTGCGTCAAGGCGGTTACGAAGGGAAAATTGCTCGGATCGCAGTACATTTTTGGGTCCGCCGTCGAACGATCTCGCCACTCGTCATTTGCGGCGTGTCGGTAACCAATGTCGCGTGGCCGTCAGCTGCCTTGGACGCGTGTGACCACGTGTTCCTCATTCGGCCGCCCCGGCAGCCAGCCTAAGCCACCACAAGCACGGCTCAAAGCGCGACCTTGCCGTGAAGCAGGATTTTATTCGCAAGCTGAAAACCGAATCGCTTGGCTATCCTCTTCGGATGAGACCGGCGGCACGCCGGTTCCTCCCGAGCGCCGCCGCAGCCTGCCCCCTCCCCGCAGGGGAGCAACGGGCTCAACATCAGTGTTAACCGCGGGAGCCAGCCGTGCTGTTTGTCGTTCACGCGCTCGATAAAAAAGACATCCTGCCGACTCGAGCGAAGCATTACCGCGGCTTAAAGGTCTCGACAGTTCCCCTATGGCGCGAGGCTTTCTTCCCAGGCTTTTTTCGCCGTCATGCTCTAAAATTCCGTCATGACGACAATTGACCGCCAGAGCGCCTTTTCCGGCACCCGCGAGGTCGCCGAACGGCTGCGCTTCGATATCCCGCGGCTGGAAGCGTATCTGCGCGACCACGTGGCGGGCTTTGCCGGTCCGATGCTAGTGAGCCAATTCAAGGGCGGCCAGTCGAACCCGACGTATCTGATCGAGACGCCATTGCGCCGCTATGTGCTGCGGCGGAAGCCGCCTGGAAAACTCCTGCCTTCGGCGCACGCCGTGGATCGCGAGCACCGCATCATCAGCGCGCTCTACGCGCAGGGCTTTCCGGTCGCCGAACCGGTGCTGTATTGCGCCGACGACAGCATCGTCGGCACCGCGTTCTTCGTCATGGCCCATGTCGACGGCCGCGTGTTCTGGGAGCCGCAAATGCCGGGCTCCAATCCGGCCGAACGCGCCGCGGTATACGACGCGATGAACGCGGCGCTGGCGCGGCTGCACAGCTATGATCCGGCGGTGATTGGACTTGGCGACTACGGCCGTGGCGAGAACTACGTGGCGCGGCAGGTTGACCGCTGGTCGAAGCAGTATCGCGCCTCGCAAACCGAAACGATCGAGGCGATGGAGCGCTTGATCGCGTGGCTCCCCGCGCATCTGCCGCCGCAGCAGCAGCCGCGCATCGTTCACGGCGATTACCGGCTCGACAACATCATCCTCAAGCTCCACGTGCCGGACATCGCCGCCGTGCTCGATTGGGAGCTCTCGACGCTCGGCGATCCGCTCGCCGATTTCTCCTATCATCTGATGCAATGGCACATGCCGCCGTCGGACGCCGGCACCGGCTCGCTGGTCGGGCAGGATCTCGCGGCGCTCGGCATTCCCACGCTCGACGCCTACGTCGACGCCTATGTCAGGCGCACCGGCCTCGATCCGCGCCCGCATCTGCCGGTCTATTTCGCTTACAATTTCTTTCGTCTCGCCGCGATCCTGCAAGGCATCGTCGGCCGGGTGCGCGACGGCACCGCAACCAGCGCCTACGCGGCGGCGAAAGCCGAGATGGTCGGGCCACTGGCGGCGAAAGCGTGGAGCTTCGCCGTCGCGGCAATGGCATGAAAACCTTCGCATGAAAACCTTCGCACTGGCGCTCGGCTCCGGCGGCGCGCGCGGGCTCGCCCATATCGCGGTGATCGAGGCGCTCGACGACATGGGCGTCAAGCCTGCGGCCATTGCCGGGGCTTCGATCGGCGCGCTGATCGGCGCGGCTTATGCCGCGGGCATGCGCGGGCACGACATCCGCCGCCACGTGCTCGAGATCGCGCATAAACCGAACGAGACGCGGCGCCGCTTGCTTGCCGCGCGCTCCGGCTCGTTCGCCGATCTGCTGTCGGGCCTATTCGGCCAGGCAACACTGCTCGACCCGGAGAAATTCTGCACGCAGTTCCTGCCGGACAGCGTGCCCGCGGACTTTGCCGCGCTGCAAATTCCCCTCACCGTCATGGCGACCGACCTGCATCGGCGCGCCGAAGCGCCGCTGAATTCCGGCGCACTGCGTCCCGCCATCGCCGCCTCGCTCGCCATCCCGGGCCTGTTCCGGCCGGTCACGATCGACGGCCGCATCCTGATCGATGGCGGTACCACTAACCCGCTGCCGTTCGATGTTCTGTTCGGGCGTGCCGACGTTGTCGTTGCGGTCGACGTGTTCGGCATTCCGGCAGCGGAGCGCGACGACATGCCGGGCACCTGGGAAGCCGTCTACACCACGATCCTGGTGATGGGCGGCGCCATCCTCGCCGCCAAACTCGCGCACGCCGCACCTGATTTGTTGATCCGGCCGAACGTCACCATCTTCCGCACGCTCGATTTCCCGCAGGCGACCGCGATCCTGCGCACCGCCGAGGCGGTGAAGGCAGAGGTGAAGGACAAGCTCGGCGCATTGTTGGGTTGAGCCGTCATCGCGGTCGAGCGCGCGTAGTTTCAGCGCTGTCTTGCCGATGTCGGCTCATAGTCGCTAATCCCAAAAAGCCGACATGCCGATGCGCCGCACCGGCCGTCGTAACGTGCCGATGGCCGACATGGCGCGAAATTCGATCGCGATAGCGATAGGTAGCGCTACCTGCAGCGGCAGGCCAAATTTTGGAGCGTACGGCCGTAACACCTCCAACCTCTGCAACATCGGCTACGCATGGTTCGATGCGGTCAGTAGATTGTTGGTTATGGACGGCACTATAGTCGTTTGATTGATCGGCGAGGATGTGGCAGGCGCGCCGACGGCTGGTGCGAACGACGCCATCGCTTGCGTGAGTTGGCTGAGCGAGGCGCCCGCTGGATCGGCGGCAACGCCGCTGAGCTGCGTGGCGGGCGGCGCGCCGGCCGGAGTAGCCGATACGCCGCTGATCGACCATTCCAGGCCGACCTGGCCGAACGGGGCGGTCACCGGCGTGACGGTGTTGTTGCTGATGTCGAAGAGTTCTAACACGCTGGTATTCGAATTGCGCATCAGCATGTCGGTTTCGTTGGCATTGCCGGAGAAATCGCCAAAGCCCGCAATCGTCCATTCCAGCCCGATCTGGCCCATGGGGGCGAACGATGCGATGGTGTTGTTGCTGATGTCGTAGACCTCGAATGCGCCGGTATTCGAGTTGCGCATCAGCATGTCAGTCTCGTTGGCGCGGGTCGAGAAATCGCCAAAGCCCGCAATCGACCATTCCAGCCCGACCTGGCCCATGGAGGCGAACGATGTGATGGCGTTGCCACTGACGTCGAAGACCTCGAATGCGCCGGTATTGCCGTTGCGCATCAGCATGTCGGTCTCGTTGGCGCGGGTCGAAAAATCGCCGAAGCCCGCAATCGACCACTCCAGACCGACCTGGCCCATCGGCCCCGCAAACGTGATGGCGTTGTTGGCGATGTCGTAGACTTCGAATGCGCCGGTATTGCTGTTGCGCATCAGCATGTCGG
>JBAQJL010000111.1:0-2216 GCA_049300295.1 Xanthobacteraceae bacterium | reverse complement strand
TGTAGCGGCCGTGGCCGGTCACCAGGCGAACATCTTCGCGGCGGCCGGTGAATTTCTGATCGGACAAGTTTCGCTCCGTTGCATGCTGAAAGGTGCCCATCGGCGGACCGCAGGGAAGCAATCTTGGCCGGCCTGCGCAAGCCGCCCCCGGCCGGTGTCCCGGATGCGGTGCAGCGCGCAGCGGTGCGCCGCTGATCCGGGACCGTCGCAGACCCCGCGTCCGTGACGATCCCGGGTCTGCAGCGCATCATTCCGCTTCGCTCCATGCTGCGCTGCGCCCGGGAAACGCAGTTATTTTGCGCCCGTCGATCGCCCGCATCACCCCCTTCGCCGGCGGATTTCCTCGATGACGATGGAGTTGTCGCGCTCGGCCTCGCCGTGAGCCACGCAGGCCTCCAGCACCTGGGCGTGAATTTCCAGCAGCGGCAGCTTCTGGCTGGCCTTGCGGGCCTGGTCGAGCATCAGATGGGTGTCTTTGAGCGACTGCCGTACGCGACCTTCCGGCGAGAATTCGCCGGCGATCATCTTCGGCCCCTTGGTATCCATCACCTGCGAGGCCGCAGCCGTTTCGCGCGCCACCTTGAGGAACGCCGCCGGATCGAGGCCAAGGCGGGAGGCGAACACCAACCCTTCGGCCAGCGCCAGCCGGTTGAGCGCCAAGATGTGATTGACCGCGAGCTTGGCGCGGCCGCCGTCGCCGGCCCTGCCGATGTGAAAGCGTTTCGGAAACAGCGCATCGAGCACGCCCGCGGCGGCTTGCGCGATCTTGGCATCGCCGCCGATCAAGCCAACGCCATCGCCCGTCCGGACCTGTTCGCTCGTGCCCGAAACCGGCGTTTCCAGAAAGCGCAGCCGGTCGCCTATCCGCGCCGCGAGTGCGGCGATGCGGTCGGGGTCACAGGTCGAGGTGCAAAGCACGATCTTGCCGGACGCGGCTGGCACGAGCGCATGCTCGACCACGTCCTCGACCTGATCGGTATTGAACACCGCCAGCACGATCGGCTCGCAGCGTTGTGCGACCTCGACGAGCGAGCCCGAGCGGCCGCCGATCGCTTCAAGGCGTTCGCCCCTGGCAGGATCGATGTCAAAGCCGACCACGGAAAATCCCGCGGCGATCAGCCGGCGCGTATAGACTTCACCCATGAGGCCGATGCCGATCAGGCCGACGGGGATGGGTGAGGTCATTTCTGGTCCTTCATCGTTGTTGCGCCGCGCGCGGAAACATTACCATTCTTGGTGCGCGCCCGTCATTGCGAGGAGCCATCGGACCGCGCGACTTTGCGCGGGTCCGTTGGCTCGCAATGACGCAAGCGCTCCCGATCTCGCGGCGCGAATTTTGTTCGCGCGCGAGTTTTCTGTCCCACCATGTTGCTAACGGCTTCCCCGCTTGCGCTATTTCCTGGGTTTTCCTGTGCCGACCCAGGCCGCCACAAAGGGGAAGCGGAACGCCGAGAGACGCGTAGCTAATACCCGCGCCTTGCGGGCACGGGGCGCCCCTTGCGGGGGCGCTCGCCTCTCGGCGTCCCACCGCGGCTCTTGCCAGGGCGACAGCTGGTCTCCAAGGCTCTGCATCAGGCCATGCTTCGGGAGACAGTCCGGAGCGCTCGATCCTATGGACCGCCAACCGGGGCGAGGATCGTGCGCAGCTCCACGGGTGTTACCCGCGCCGGAAAACCAACGAAACAACTGTCCCCGTACAGTGAGCACCTCACGCGCCGGTCATAGTGCCGGCGGGCTGATGCCCGACGCCGCCCGAGACCGGGTGGTAAGCCCGCCCGCGGGTACCGCACTCGCTCCGCTTTCGGTTTTACCCTCGGCCGAAGGCGTCCTTCACCGAGCGAGATTTGACGGGACATTCTCTTACAAAAACCGCGACTATAGTCAAGCATTGTCGCGGCTCAAGCGACCACGCTTTGATTTTTCGAGGGTTTTCGGCCTGCCCTTGAGTGCTTGGCGGCACGTCGGCTCAGCCGTGAGACGATGATTCGCACGGCTGAGTCCCTATGTACGTGACAAATCTGAGGTTTTTCACGGCGGCGGCAGTTGGCGTCCGGCGTGTATTTACGCGCGCGGACGGGTGTGGAAGTCATCCTCACTTCTCGATCTTGATATTGCCCGCCTTCGCCACCGCGCGCCATTTTTCCAGGTCCGCCGCGATGAAGTCCCGGTAGGCGTCGCCGATCAGCGGCCGGATTTCGAAGCCCATGGCGTAGAGG
>JBAQJL010000110.1:0-21679 GCA_049300295.1 Xanthobacteraceae bacterium | reverse complement strand
ACCCGGCTATCGAGCATGCGGTCGCTCGCGGCGATGCGCGCCGAGGCGTTGGCGGTGAGTTCGCCGCGCGCCGCCGCGAGGTCGGCAGGCGTGTGCACCGACTGTTCGTCCAGCATCCACCGATAGGAGAACGCGTAGACGAAGGCGCAGCGCGCGTAGCGCATTTGCGAGTAGCGCATGAGCCGCGTGTCGAGCGGCGCGTCGTCGGCCAGCATTTCACGCGCCAGCACGTAGCCGTCCTCCGCCGCCATGGCGGCGCCTTGGGTGAGATGCGGCGGGAAGGTATGCGCGGCGTCGCCGCCGAGCGCGACCCTGCCCCGGAACCACGGCCACGGCATCAGCAGCGGCTCGATCGGGCTGTAAACGATGTCGGACTTTTCGTTGAGCGCAGCCGCAACCTCGGCGACGTAGCTGCCGTAGCCGGAAAGCCGCTGGCGGAACAGATCGGCGTAGTCTTCGCGCGCAAAGACCGCGTCGGGGGCTTCAGCGCGGATGTGAAACAGGTACATCAGGTTGTCGGCGAGCGGCATGGCGCCGGTCTTGCTGCCGATGCCTTGCAAAAATTCCATGCCGCGCACGTCTTCGCGCCGGGGCACCTGCACGCGCCAGCCGCCATAGCCGGATGGCCGCGGCGCGAACGCGCTGCCAAACAAATACGCGCGCGTCGCCGAGCGGATGCCGTCGAAGCCGGCGACCAGATCGAACGTCTCGGTCCGGCCATCGGAGAATTTCACGGATGCGCCGCTGCCGCCGTCATCGATGTGGCTCACCGTCACGCCGGTGCGCACCGTGACCTTGGCGCGCTGCGCCGCTGCCAGTAGAATCTCGTGCAGCCGCAACCGCGACAGCGCACACACCGCTGGCACCCCGACGTCGCCCATCAGAAATTTGTGTTCGACGATCGGCTTCCTGCTGGAATCACAGATCCACATCCGGTCGTAGGCGAAGCCGCTGGCCAGGATTTCCGGCAGAACGCCGAGCGCGTCGTAGATGCGCAGCGCATTGGCCGGCTGGCCGAGACCGACGCCCGGCACGTCGAACGCCGGCCGCCGTTCGATCAGCAAAACTTCGACGCCGCGCTGCGCGAAAGCAGTAGCCGCCGATAGCCCGCCGACGCCACCGCCGACCACCAATACGCGCCGGATTTTGCTCATCACTGTTGTATCGGCCGCCGGACGGAAAAAGCGCTGTGTGTGAAACTTACCGTGCAGAGAGACGCGGAAACAACGGGTCGTCAGCCAGCGCGATCCCTTGATTCTCGGTCAGGTAGCCATTGCGCTCCATGGTCGCGATCACATGCCGGTAGCGGGCCATCGCGCGCGGTCCGGATGGATCGGCGCCGAAGCGCGCGGGATCGTTAGGCAGGCCGGCCATGTAGATGCATTGACCCTGGTCGAGCTGCTGGAGCGGCGTGTGAAAATAGGCGTCCGCAGCAGCCATTACGCCGGTGGTCCGCCGTCCGAGATAAACAGCGTTCAAATACAGCTCCAGGATTTGCTGCTTGCTGAAATCGTGCTCGACGATGAGGCCGCCACGCACGACCCGAAGCTGGCTCGCGAGTTCCGCGGTCTCCGAAGGCTGGTGGCGCGGAACCTGCAGCATCATCCGCGCGAGTTGCAGCGTGATCGTGCTGCCGCCGTGATCGATGTGTGGATTCTGCGCGTCCTCGAATAGCGCCCGTGCCAGTGCCAGCGGGTCGATGCCGCCATGCAGCAGAAAGCGCTTGTCCTCGACGGAAATAAGAGCCTGCGTGAGACAGGTCGGTATGTCGGCATGCTCGACGTAGCCGCGATGATGTCGAGCGGTTTGCTGTCGCAGCCATTGCGGATACGCGGCGATCGTCTCGCCATCCGCGGAATGCGCGAGCAGAGCGCCGATCGCGCTGGCGGTTGGCGGCAGGAAGAGCAACGCACCCAGCACAGCAAGCGCCGCCGCGATGACGATTGCGGCACGCAGGCGGCGGTGCAGGGGAGTCTTTTCCGGCATGGTCGGATGACGGCCTATGGCCAAATCGCGATGGAATTGTGCCCGAAGAGTTTTGGACGGCGATCGGGGTGCAGGAGTTCAAGCATACAAAAAATCGAGCACAGCGGTCTCAGCCAGCACCGCTTCGGGGATCGAGTGGCGCGCCGAGCGCGTGCGCTCCTCGGCGCTCTGGGTCGCCTGCAGATAGGCGCCGAGATGGCGGGCGCGCTCGATGATTCTGTTGCCTTCGGGCAGGCGCTCGGCCTCGAAGCGACGCAAACCGGCTACCACGTCCTCGCCGTCGAGCGCGGTCGCGAGCGCGGCGGCATCGTCGGCCGCCTTGGAGACGCCGGCGGCGACGTGCGGCCGCGCCACGAAGGCGGCGTCGCCGACGATGGCGACGCGGCCGAAGGCAAGCCGCGGGCTCGCCAGATCGTAGATCGGCTGCAGGATCGGTTCGTCGATCAGCCGGACGATGGCGCGAAACTGCGGCGGCAACAGCCGCTCGGCCGCCGCGCGCATCGCGGCGACCGCTTCGCGGCGGATGAGCGGCGGCGGAATCGAGATCGAATGCGTGACGCCACTGTCGTCGGTGAGAAGCCACGGCAGTTCGCGCGCTTCGTCCGCGGGCCGATACCAGACGACGTTGCAGCGGCGGTATCCCGGGCGCAGATCGCCATTCGGCCCGGCTACCGGATAGAACAGGCATTGCTCGCCGGGCGGCAAGCAGAACGTCATCGCCTCGAACAGCTCACGATGAATCGCGGGCGGAATGGCGCTCTCGGGCAACAGCGCGCGCCACGCGCAATAGCCGGCATAGAGCGGGACGGCGTCGGGCAGGCATTGGCCGCGCACCGTCGAGCGCAGGCCGTCGGCGCCGATCAGCACGTCGCCTTCGGCGGTCGCGCCGCCGGCAAACTGCGCGACGACGCCCGTTTCGTTCTGCGTAAACGCCTGCAGCGCGCGGCCGCGATGATAATGCGCGGGCGCAAACGCATCGCGCAGGACGCGGTAAACGCGCTCCCAGGCGGTCAACACCTGGAGACATTCGACGGTCAGCGCGGTGCGGCCGTCGATGTCGAGGAGCTTTCGGGTTCGCGCCGGTACACCGAGATCGCGCGTATCGAGCCCGAGCGCGTCGAGCCGTGCGATCAGCTCGGCCTGCGCCACGATGCCTGCGCCGCGGCCGTCGAGTTCGCTCTCCACGCGCTCGAATACGTCGACGGTCCAGCCGCGCCGCCGCAGCATGATGGCGGCCAGAAGCCCGCTCATCGAGCCGCCGATCACCAGCGCGCGGCGTTGCATTGTCATGCGCGAAGAATCCTGCCGTTCATCAAGCTATTTCAAAAATCGCGGCGATTTTCTATATTCTGCCCAGAATCCCTGGAGGTATGCCATGGCTTTGACGATGCTGGATAAATCCACCGATCGCGCCGACAAGTCGACGTGGCCGCCCGCGATTGCCGCCGAGTTCGACCGCGAAGAGCAGAACCACAACGGCTGCGTTGGTTCGACGCTGTTGTCCGAGGATGAGCGCGTGCGGGTCTGGATCATCCGGCTGGCGCCCGGCGAGCGCATCGGCTTCCACCGGCACGTGCTCGACTATTTCTGGACCTCGGTATCGGGCGGCAAGGGCCGCCAGCACCTGATGGACGGCACCACGGTCGAATTCACCTACAAGCCCGGCGAAACCCGGCACGAGACTTACGGGCGAGGCGAGTACAAGGTGCACGATCTGGAAAATCTCGGCGACAACGAGATGGTCTTCATGACCATCGAGTTCCTCAACAGCGCCAACACGGCACTGACGGTTCCGTCGCACGTGCGCGCCGCGGCGTAACTGTTTCGTCATTGCGAGCGAAGCGAAGCAATCCAGCAGGCTCGCGCACGTATTGCCGCTGAACTGGATTGCTTCGTCGCGGAGCTTGTCATCGGGCCGGCCACTTCGGGCCGGACCCGTTGGCTCCTCGCAATGACGAGACCCCAAGTCCCACCATAAAAATCTTACCGCTCCAGTCGTGCGATGATCTCAATATGCTCCGAATAGCGAAACTGATCGACCGGCGTGACGTCGATGAGGCGATAGCCGCCGCGCACGAGTTCGGCGGCGTCGCGCGCGAATGTTCCGGCATTGCAGGAGATGGCGATGATGCGCGGCACGTGGCTCGCCGCCAGCGCGCGCGCCTGTGCCTGTGCACCCTGGCGCGGCGGGTCGAACACCACGGCGTCGAGTTTTTTTAGTTCCGCCACGGCCAGCGGGTCCTTGAATAGATCACGTGTTGCGGTCTCGACCGGCTTCAAACCTGTGGCCGTCGACGCGGCGCGCTTGAGCGCGGCGATGGCGGCTTCGTCGTCGTCGGCGGCCAGCACCCTCGTGTTCGCGGCGAGCCGCAGCGCAAACGGGCCGACGCCGCAAAACAGATCGGCGACGTATTTGGCATCGGCGCAGGCGGCGAGCACTAGTCGCGCGAGGGTGGCTTCACCCTCCGCCGTTGCCTGCAGGAATGCGGCGGGTGGTAGCGCCACGGTCGCGGCGCCAATGCGCAGGGTCGGCGTGCGAGGTTGCGCGATTAGCTCGCCGTGGCGAGTGAGCCGCGCCAGATTCCGCGCCACGGCGATGCGCGTAAGCGCGGCCATCAATGCAGGTTTGAGAGGCCCCGAGCCGCGCACGTCGATATCGAGGCCGGCGTCGGTCGCGGTTACCGCGATGTCGAGCGGCTTCTCCGTCACGTTGAGCGCCTCGGCGATGGCCCACGCGGCCGCAAGCGCGCCATCGAGATTTTTAGCCAGCACCGGACAACGGTCGATGGAAATGATGCGATGCGCACGCGCCGCCGAGAATCCGACTTCCAGAACATCGTGCGCGCCGCGGCGGGCGTGAAACACGGCACGGCGGCGGCCCTCGCCGTGCGCGTCGATGAGATCGCCGACCGGCGCGTCGAGGCCAACTTGCCGAAGGGCATCGACCACGAGGCTGCGTTTCCACGCCCGGTACGGCGCGCTTTGCCAGTGCTGCAGCGTGCACCCGCCGCAGACGCCGAAATGCGGACAGATCGGCGCGACGCGCTCGCCGCTCGGCTGTTCGACGTTCAACAATTGGCGTCGGTCGGGATGGCCGGGCCACGCTTCGGCTTCGACGGTTTCGCCCGGCAACGCGCCGGCAACGTAGAGCGGCCCTTCGGGGCCGTCGGCGATGCCGTCACCGCGGTGGCCGAGCCGGGCGATGACGAGCCGTTCAACCACGCTCGCCCTCGATGAGAAACTCGCGATTGCCGTCGCCGCCCGCAACAGGCGAGGGGAGAACGTCGCCGACGCGCCAGCCGCGCGCGGCGAGAAACTCAGCGATGCCCGCGCACACCGCCGCGTGCACTTCGGCATTGCGTACGATGCCCTTCTTCACCGCGCCGCGACCCGCCTCGAATTGCGGCTTGATCAGCGCGATCAGGGTTGCACGGTCTGCGAGAAGCATTTCAACCGCCGGCAACACCAGCTTGAGCGAGATGAAGCTCACGTCGATGGTGGCGAAATCCGGACGCTCCGCAAGCTGCGCGCCGTTGAGCGTGCGAATGTCGGTGTTCTCGATCGAGACGATCTGTTCGTTGCCGCGCAGCCGCGCATGCAGCTGCCCGCGGCCGACATCGACCGCATAGACGCACCGTGCGCCACGTTGCAGCAGGACTTCGGTGAAGCCGCCAGTCGAGGCGCCGACATCGAGGCAAATGCGGTCTTTCACGTCGAGCGCGAACTGGTCCAGCGCCGCCACAAGCTTGACGCCGCCGCGCGAGACGTAAGGATGTTCGGGCGCGGCCTCGATGGCTGCCGCAGCGGAAATCTCTTCGGAGGCTTTGCGCAGCGTCACGCCATCGGCGCGGACCATGCCTGCGGCAATCGCCGCCTGGGCGCGGGCGCGGCTTTCAAACAAGCCGCGCGCCACCAGGAGCCGGTCGGCGCGTTGTTTGGTCATCGTTTCAGTTTGCGCGTCATGGCCGGGCTTGTCCCGCCTGCGCGGCCATAGCCGCTTCGGCGCGGCGAAGGCCCGGCCATCCACGCCTTTGGATTCGCGAAGCCCTAAAGACGTGGATGCCCGGCACAAGGCCGGGCATGACGAGGCTGAAGGGCATTTGCCAACTTTACGACCCGACGAGCTTTACCGTCTCGCCGCGGATATTCTGGCCGAGCGCTTCAAACGCCTTGGCGACGATGCCTTTGGAGTCGAGGCCGGCCTTGGCGTACATGGCGTTTGGCGAGTCCTGATCGATAAAGAAGTCGGGCAGCACCATCGAGCGGACCTTGAGGCCGCGGTCGAGCGCGCCGTGCTCTGCCAGCGCCTGCAGCACGAAGGAGCCGAAGCCGCCGATCGAACCTTCTTCGATGGTCAGCAGGACTTCGTGTTCGCGGGCGAGCCGCAGCAAAAGGTCGACGTCGAGCGGCTTGGCAAAGCGCGCGTCCGCAACCGTGGTCGACAGCCCGAATGTGGCGAGCTCGTCGGCTGCGGTGAGGCATTCGCCGAGCCGCGCGCCGTACGAGAACAGCGCGATCTTGGTGCCCTCGCGCACGATGCGGCCCTTACCGATCTCGAGCGGCTTGCCCTCCTCGGGCATAGGGACGCCACGGCCTTCGCCGCGCGGATAGCGCAGCGCCGACGGCCGGTCATCGATCGCCACCGCGGTCGCGACCATGTGCGCCAGTTCGGCTTCGTCGGACGGCGCCATCAGCACGAAACCCGGCAGGCAGCCGAGGTAGGCGATATCGAACGAGCCGGCGTGCGTCGGCCCGTCGGCACCGACCAGCCCGGCGCGGTCCATGGCGAAGCGCACCGGAAGACGCTGGATGGCGACGTCGTGCACGATCTGATCGTAAGCGCGCTGCAGGAAGGTCGAGTAGATTGTGGCGAACGGCTTGAAGCCCTCGGTGGCCAGCCCCGCCGCGAAGGTCACGCCATGCTGTTCGGCAATGCCGACATCGAAGGTGCGGTCGGGGAATTCCTTCTCGAACAGATCGATGCCGGTACCCGACGGCATGGCGGCCGTAATGGCGATGATCTTGTCGTCCTTGCGCGCTTCCTTGATCAGGCTTTCGCCATAGACCTTCTGGTAGGCGGGCGCGGTCGGCTTGGACTTGACCTGGGCGCCGGTGGCGACGTCGAACTTGACCACGCCGTGATACTTGTCGGCGGACTTTTCGGCCGGCTCGTAGCCTTTGCCCTTCTGCGTCACGACGTGAACGAGGATCGGCCCATTCTTCATGTCGCGGACATTCTTAAGCACCGGCAGCAAGTGGTCGATGTTGTGACCGTCGATCGGACCGACGTAGAAGAAGCCGAGTTCGTCGAACAGCGTGCCGCCGGTGACCAGCCCGCGCGCATACTGCTCCATGGCGAGCGCGCGCTGCTCCAGCGTCTTGCTCGGAATGTGTTTGGCGATCTGACGGAACATCTTGCGGACGCGGTGATAGCCACGGCCGGAGACGCGACGCGCCAGATAGGCCGACAGCGCGCCGACCGGCGGCGCGATCGACATGTCGTTGTCGTTGAGCACGACGATCAGGCGGGAATCCATCGACCCGGCATTGTTCATGGCCTCATAGGCCATGCCGGCCGACATCGCGCCGTCGCCGATCACGGCGATGACATTGTTGTCCTTGTGCTGCAGGTCGCGGGCCACCGCCATGCCGAGGGTGGCCGAAATCGAAGTCGAGGAATGCGCGGCGCCGAACGGGTCGTACTCGCTCTCGGCGCGTTTGGTGAAGCCGGACAGCCCGCCGCCCATCCGCAACGTGCGGATGCGGTCGCGCCGTCCGGTCAGGATCTTGTGCGGATAGGCCTGATGGCCGACGTCCCAGACCACCCGATCGCGCGGGGTGTCGAACACGTAGTGCAGCGCTACCGTCAGTTCGATCACGCCGAGGCCGGCGCCGAGATGGCCGCCGGTCGTGGCGACGGCATCGACCGTCTCCTGGCGCAGTTCGTCCGCGACCTGACGCAACTGGCTCTCTTCCAGGCGGCGTAGATCGTCCGGAGTTTTTATAATATCGAGCAAAGGAGTTGATCGATTGGTCACGCTATGCTCCACGATTTTTCGGCCTAACGGCCCTTATTGGGGTTGAGTGCCCAGTTACCCACCGGAACACGTAAATTTCGCTGGTTTTACACCAGTCTGCGCCAGGGAAGCAATTTCACGGCACCCCCATCATGGGAACTCGCACCCCGCCTGATGGGTTCATTACGGTTAAGACTCCGAGGCCCCAAACGCTCCATCATATGGTAGGGGCTGAGGGCTGCTTTTGCTATGGCGGTAATCGCCTTATGGCGAAATTGGTGCAATTACTGGGGGTTACGGAACTCTCGGCGGCTAAAAGGGGCAGGGTGCCGTGGCGCTCGAGGCATACCGAAACAAACGAAAGTTCGGCGTGACGCCGGAGCCGCGTGGCCGGGCGACCCGGCGCGGCGGTAACCGTTTTGTCATTCAAAAGCATGCAGCGCGGCGGCTGCACTACGATTTGCGGCTTGAACTGGCCGGGGTGATGAAGAGCTGGGCGGTCACTCGCGGGCCGAGCCTCGACCCCGCCGACAAGCGGCTCGCGGTCCACGTTGAAGATCACCCGGTCGAATACAACAGCTTCGAAGGCACGATTCCGGACGGTGAGTACGGCGGCGGCACGGTGATGATCTGGGACCGCGGCACGTGGCACCCGGAGGGCGATCCGCACAAAGGCTACGCCAAAGGGCACCTCGTGTTCGACCTCGATGGCGAAAAATTGCACGGCCGCTGGCACCTCGTGCGCATGCACGGCCGGCCGAACGAGCGGCACGACAATTGGTTGCTCATCAAGGCGAAAGACGGCGAGGCTCGCAGCGCGGGCCAAGAGGACATTTTGGAGGAAGCGCCGGACTCGGCCGCCAGCGGGCGCACCATGGACGAAATTGCCGGCCTCAAAGGCAAGAAACGGGTCTGGCACAGCAACCGCGGCGCCAGTGGCGCGGCCGATCCGCAACGGTCGCAAAAGTCGTTCAAGGAGGAGCTGCGCGCGTTGCGAGCAAAGTCGAGCGCACAAGCAAAAGCTCCGCGCAAAACATCGTCATCGCGTTCACGCGAGAAGTCGGCTGCGAAATCAAAGAAGAAAGCGAGTTCGCGCGCCCCCGCGGCGGGCGGTGATGCAAAATCCGGCAAGCGCGTGCGCCTGCCCGATTTCATTCCGCCGAGCCTCGCCACGCTACGCGCCGCGCCGCCGAGCGGCGCCGCATGGCTGCACGAGGTCAAGTTCGACGGCTACCGCATCGAAGCGCGACTCGATCGCGGCGAGGTCACGTTGCTGACGCGCAACCGGCAGGATTGGACCCATCGCTTCAAGTCGATCGCCGCGGCGGTCGCCAAGCTCAAGGCGGAGAGCGCGCTGCTTGACGGCGAACTCGTCGCCGAGGACCAAAACGGCGTGTCGAGTTTTTCGCTGCTGCAGTCCGATCTCAAAGCCGGCCGCAGCAATGGCTTCGTCTACAACGTGTTCGATCTTCTCTGTCTCGACGGCCGCGATCTTACCGAATTGCCGCTGATCGAGCGCAAGGCCGAGCTGCAGCGACTGTTGCCGGCGAAGGGCGACGGCCCGATCCGCTATGTCGAACATTTCGACGGCGATGGCCGCGCGATTTTCGAGCAGGCCGAAAAACTCAATCTCGAAGGCATCGTCTCCAAACTGCGCGACGCACCTTACCGTTCCGGCCGCACCGAGAATTTCATCAAGATCAAAACTCACGACGAGCAGGAATTTGTCGTCGCCGGGTTTTCGCCATCCGCAGCGATGCCGCGCGCCATCGGCGCGCTGACGGTTGCGTTCCATGACGACGGCGAACTGCGCTACGCCGGACGCGTCGGCACCGGTTACACGCGCGAGGTGGCGCATGATCTGTGGCAGCGCTTGGACAAGCTGCGTACCGATCGGCCGGCGCTTGCAGTGCCGCAGACCGAGCGGCGCAAGGACGTGATCTGGGTGAAGCCCGACGTTGTCGTCGAGGCCGAATATCGCGGCATCACCCATGACGGGCTTCTGCGGCAGGCCGCCTACAAGGGTTTGCGCGAAGACAAGCCCGCGCGTGAGGTGGTGCGCGAACGGCCAGTCGCCGTCGCGTCGGCGGCCGCTACGCGGGGGCAGGCGGTGCGACGCTCGGCGGGTAGTGCGACCACGCGAGACAGGCCGCCGGCGGCGCGGGCGCCGCGCAGCGACACCGTGGCCGATGTGCGCCTGACCCATCCCGATCGGGTCTATTGGCCTGACGACGGCGTCACCAAAAAGCAACTGGCCGAGTACTACGCGTCGGTGTGGGATTGGATCAAGCCGCACATTCTCGGCCGCGCGCTGTCGCTGGTGCGCGCGCCGGGAGGCATCGAGGGCGAAACATTTTTCCAGAAGCATATCGCCGCCAACGTCAAGGGCTCGCCGCTGCGCCACACGGTGCCGGGCAAGGATCACGACGTCATCGCCGTCGAAAACCTCGCCGATCTGATCGCGCTGGTGCAATCCGGGGCGCTTGAGATTCACGTGCGCGGTTCGCGGCTCGACAGTCTGGAGACTTGCGACCGCATCGTGTTCGATCTCGACCCGGGCGAGGGCGTGTCGTGGAAAGACATCGTCGCCGCCGCGCGCGAGACGCGTGATCGGCTCAAAGACTTAAAGCTTGAAAGCTTCGTCAAACTGTCCGGTGGCAAGGGCATCCATGTGGTGCTGCCGATCGCGGACGCGGACTGGGACACGGCGAAGGATTTTGCCCAAAAGATCGCCTTCGCGATGGCGGCCGACAGCCCGCGGCTTTATCTCGCCAAGATGACGAAGTCGCTGCGCAAGGGCCGTATCTTCATCGACTATTTCCGCAATTCGCGCGAAGCGACATCGGTGGCGGCGTATTCGAGCCGCGCGCGGCCCGGCGCGCCGGTTTCCGCGCCGGTCACGTGGGAGCAGTTGGGCCGTACTGCAGGAGCAAACCAGTACACCGTGCTCAATCTGAAGAAGCAGTTCCGCCAGGACTCCTGGCGTGACATTGGAAAGGTGCGGCAGAAGCTGCCGAAGTAAAACTCGGACGATGAAGCCGCGCCGCCAATGTCACGCGTTCCGGTCACGTTTGACGGCGATCTTTCACGTCACTTCAGTCGATCGCTGATCTTACTGATCCCCGCATGCGCGCAGGCATCGTCGAGCTTGGCGCCGGGCGCACCGGCGGCGCCTATGGCGCCGATGATTTCGTTGCCGAGCTTGATCACCACGCCGCCGCCGAAGAACATGACGTGCGGCAGCTTGGCGAGCGTTGCGATCGAGCCTTCGCCCTTGGCGCGATCGGCCAGGGCGAGTGTGTCGGTCTTAAACGACACCGCCGTATAGGCCTTGTCGTGGGCGCTATCGAGCGTGTGAATGCCGGCGCCGTCGCCGCGCAATGCGGCAATGATCGCGCCATCGGTATCGAGCATGACGGCGGTTTCGCGGTAACCCTGCTTGGCGCAGGACGCGACGGCTTCAGTCACCGCTTCCGCGGCCAGCGCCGCCGGAATCCGATGCGTCACCAGCGCTTCGGCGTGAGAGCTGGATGCTGCGATCAGCGGCGAGGCCGCCATCATCAGGATTGTGCAAAAACGCTTCATGCAGACTCTCCCGGAGCAAGACCCAATAATGCGAATGGCGACTGGTGGTGCGCTTACGAAACCCCTAATTTACCCATTTGTCACGGAATTTTGGTCAGCCCGTGACAAAAATGGTACTGCTCGGCGCGGATACGCGTTCATGCGCCGGCGTTCACGATTGCGGGCAATCGATCAACGACGCCGGAGCGAAAGGTCATAGCCATGAAAGTAAAGTTGTTTGTATTGGTCGCGCTGGGGTTCATGTTTTCGGCGACGGTGTCGGCGCAGGACGTGCTGAATTTGAGCGGTCAGTTTCGCTGCGTACAAGGATGCGATGCGGGGCTCGGTCAGCCGGCTTACGTATCGCAGCGCGGCTGGGAACTGCGCCTGGTCAATGAGGCGGGGGTGCCGGCGCGCGCCTGGATCGACCGGCCCGGCCATATCTGGGTGCAAAGCTGGGACGAGGGCGCCGTGTATTCGGCCGACGGCATGACCATATGGTTTCGGCGCGGCTCCGTCTGGCAGCGCGATCTCGGCCAATGGGCGGTCCCTGTCGCGCCTCCACCTCGTCTGAGTCGCGCGCGTCCAGTGCCGCGCAGACTGCGCGCAGCGATCCCGGCACAGCCAGTTCCTGCAACGGCGCGCGCATTTGACGGCGCCTGGAGCGTGCAAATCATTACCCGAGAGGGCCCGTGCGACCGCACGTATCGCTTCCCGGTACGCATCAGCAACGGCAATGTCGTCAACGAATTCGGCGACGCTGTCAGCTTGCAGGGCAGGGTTGCCCCGAACGGCGCCATACAGGTGAGCGTTTCCGGCGGCGGTCAGCACGCCGATGGCGGTGGTCGGTTGTCGGCGACAACGGGCAGCGGCACTTGGCGCGGCCAAGGCACCGCCGGCTCTTGTGCCGGCGTCTGGGAGGCAGCGCGGCGCGGATAGCGCCGGCGGCGATTGCAGGGCCGACATTACCCCGCCAGCTTGAGCCGCTCGTCCTTCGGCTCAAAGCGTGTGCGGAAAACGTCGGCGTCCATCGGGTCTTCGAAGCAGTAGCGCACGAAGGCGGCGTAGTCGTCTTCCACATACATGTCGAAATTGCCGACATGTTTGATGAGGAAATCCATGATCTCGCTGTCGTCAAACAATTGCCGTCGCGGCAGCACCACCTGATAGGGACATTCCTCGTCGAGCTTTCTCAGCCAGGCGCTGCGCTTGTCCGGACCCATCGGCTTACCCATGATTCGCTTCCTTCGCTGGGGTTCAGACGGCGTATCGTTCTCTCTTTGTTCGATGTTGTAAAGAGCCACAAAATCCAGGGGTTTCTGGCCTGCCGCAGCCCCAAGCCGTAGTGATTGTCGCCGATAAAGAGATTTATGTTGACATTTATCTCTGGATTAGTTACTGCCCGAATCAGCTTCGCTCATCGAAGGGCACATTCCGGATGCGATCCTGAAGGTGGAGCGAGTGCGGTGCCCGTGCGCGGTTTCGCAAACTGCGTTCGGGCGGTTCGGAAACCCGCCCGGCCGGCCCCGACGCCGGTCTGCGAGGAGCTCGCTGCCCGGGTGGCGGACGGAGTGATCCGTTGGCGCTGCCATGAAGCGCGGGACCGGACTGAGCCAACGCCGAAAGGTTTTGGCAAGAGCCGCGGTAGAGCGCCGGAAGGCGAGCGCGCCCCTTAAAAGGGGACGCGCGCCGCGAACCCGCCCAGCGGCAACGCTCGGATTGCGCGGAGCGGTCTCTCAGTATGCGCCTTTCGGCGCTCCGCCTCCCCTTTTTGGGGAGGCCGTTTCGTGAAAACGTTGGCAAACCTCGGGGCGCGAACAAAAGCGCAGCGCGAGAACGGAGTTGCTTTTCCGTAGGGGCGGCCCTTGTGGCCGCCCGCACCGCGGTTGCCGAGGGCGGGCACGAGGCCCGCCCCTACGGATGAGGGAAAGCGCCTGGCAACTCGGGATGAGGAATTCAAAGACGCGGGAGAGGCGATGGCGAACGAATTATTCTACATCCAGTGGGGTGGTGCCGGTGGGTTTGCCCTGGGCGTCGAGTGTGATCTTTTCCACGCGCGCTTCGGCCTGGCGCAGCAAATCCTCGCAGCGGCGCTTGAGCGATTCGCCGCGCTCATAGATGGCGACGGATTCCTCGAGCGGCACTTTACCCTCTTCGAGTCGCTTGACGATCGATTCCAGTTCTTCGATCGCGCGCTCGAACGGCATCTGCGCGATGTCGCCTGCTTGCTTGCCGTTCTTCTCTACCATAACAGCCTCGTTCCGGATTCCAGCGGGAATGAGCGAAAAGTCAGTGCACCGCTAGCCGCGCATCAACGCGGTAACATGCGCGGCGGCCGAATTGCCGAGCGCCTGAAGGTCGTAGCCGCCTTCGAGCATCGATACCACGCGGCCCCCGCAGAAGCGGTCGGCGATGTCCATCAGCTTCTGCGTCGCCCAGGCAAAATCCTCTTCTTCCAGATTGATATTGGCGAGTGGGTCGCGGTAGTGGGCGTCGAAGCCGGCGGAGATCACGATCAGCTCGGGCCGGTAGTTCTCAAGCCGCGGCAGGATGCGACTGGCGAAGGCCTCGCGAAAGACTTCGCCGCCGTCGCCGGGGCGCAGCGGTGCGTTGACGATCGTATTGTGGTCGCCGGACTCGCCCGTCGCGCCAGTACCGGGAAACAGCGGCATCTGATGAGTCGAACAATACATCACCGATTTGTCCGACCAGAAAATTTCCTGCGAGCCGTTGCCGTGATGCACGTCGAAATCGACGATGGCGGCGCGGGCGATGCCATGCTTTTTCTGCGCGTAGCGCGCGGCGATGGCTGCGTTGTCGAACAGGCAAAAGCCCATCGGCCGCGCGGTCTCGGCATGATGGCCGGGTGGACGCGTGGCGACGAAGGCGTTGGCGGCCTTTTTCGCCATCACCTCGTCGACCGCATACATGCCGCCGCCGACCGCGCGCAACGCGGCCTCGAACGTGCCGGGCGACATCGATGTGTCGGCGTCGATATGCACCAGACCTTCTTTAGGCGAGGCGTCGCGGATTTCCTCGATGTAGTCCATCGGATGGCACAGCGCGACAATATCGAGCGGTGCCAGCGGCGCGCTGACGCGCGCCAGGGCTTGGAATTTTTCCGCCTCCAGCGCGTGCTCGACAGCGCGCAGCCGCTCGGGCCGCTCGGGATGGCCGTCAGGCGTCAGGTGATCGAGACAGGCCGGGTGGGTGATGAGGAGGGTCGACATTTGCGCAATGTAGGACGGGTTGCGCGCCAGCGAAACCCGTCATGCAGCCTGTTTGCCCGGCGCAGCGCAGCACGAAGTGGTGCGCCGCATCCGGGATACCGCGGTGTTTCAGAGTTAGGCCAGCGCGGCATCGCCGTCGAGCAGTCCCGGCGCGGCTTCGATCACGGTGCGCTCCAGCGCGCCGGATTGGACGGCGAAGTTTTCGGCAAAGAACCGCGCCAGCGCCGTGCGTGCGGCCGCGTCGTCGCCGGCCCGCTGCGCAGCGAGCGCCTCGTTCGCCAACAGGCAGCCGCCACTGGCAAGGCCGTAGAGGCGCAGATACGGCGTTGCCCCGGCGAGCGCCGCGTCGGTGTCGTCGCCGCCTCGCCCGAGCATCCACGCGGTGGCGCGGTCGAGACTTTCGACCGCTTCGCCAAGCCGCACGGCGGTCCAGCCGAATGCCGGATCGTTACTCGCCTCCACCGCCTCGACGATACCGCGCAGGTCTTTGATGTGTGCCGCGACAGCCGCGCCGCCCGACAGCGGCAGCTTGCGCGTGACGAGATCGATGCCGTGAATGCCGTTCGTGCCTTCGTAGATCGCCGCGATCCGAGCGTCGCGATAAAGCAGCGCCGCGCCGGTTTCCTCGATGAAACCCATGCCGCCATATACCTGCACGCCGAGCGAGGCGACTTCGATGCCGATGTCGGACGAAAACGCCTTGGCGGTCGGCGTCAACAGCGAGGCGCGCTCGTGCGCAGCTTTGCGCGCCGCGGCATCCTTGCTCCGCTCGGAGCGGTCGAGCGCGATCGCGGTGGCGTAGCAGATGGCGCGCGCGGCGCCGGTCAGCGCGCGCATCGACAGCAGCATGCGGCGCACGTCGGGGTGAGCGATGATCGGCGCCGACTCGGTCGCCTTCATTCCGGCGGTGCGGCCTTGTTTGCGCTCCCGCGCGTAGGCCAGCGCCTGCTGCGTAGCGCATTCGGCGATGCCGACGCCCTGCAGCCCGACGGCGAGCCGCGCGCGGTTCATCATGGTGAACATGCACGCCATGCCGGCATTTTCTTCACCGATCAGATAGCCGATCGCACCGTCGCGATCGCCCAGCATCATGGTGCAGGTCGGCGAACCATGGATGCCGAGCTTGTGCTCGACCGAGTGGGCGCGGATGTCGTTGCGGGCGCCGAGCGAGCCGTCGGCGTTGAGCAGAAATTTCGGCACCAGGAACAGCGAAATGCCGCGCGTACCGGGCGGCGCGTCGGGCAGCCGCGCGAGCACGAAATGGATAATGTTGTCGGTGAGATCATGCTCGCCGTAAGTGATGAAAATCTTCTGGCCCTTGAGGCGATAGCTGCCGTCGGTCGCGCGATCGGCGCGCGTGCGCAGCGCACCGACATCGGAGCCGGCCTGCGGTTCGGTGAGCTGCATGCTGCCCGTCCATTCGCCGGACACGAGCTTTTTCAGATAGGTCTGTTTGAGCGTTTCGGAGCCATGGGCGTAAAGCGCATCGACCGCCGCGATGGTCAGCAATGGGCCGACCGCGAACCCCATCGACGCGGAGTTCCACATTTCCTGGCACGCCATGCTGAGTGTCTGCGGCAGCGCCTGGCCGCCCCATTCGGCCGGCGCGGCAAGCCCGTTCCAGCCGCCGGTGCACCAGCCGCGATACGCGTCCTTCCAGCCCGGCGCCGTGGTCACCGCGCCGTCCTTGAACGGGGTGCCGAACGTGTCGCCGACGCGGTTGAGTGGCGCGATCACCTCGGCGGCGAAGCGGCCGGCCTCGGTCAGCACCGCGTCGACGTCCTCCATGGTGAGATCGCCAAACAAGCCTTCGTCGATCGCGGCGGGAAGTCCGGCGGCGTATTTGAGCGCGGCGCCGATGTCGGCAAGTGGAGCGCGATATGTCATCGGCGATCTCCATAGGTTTCGACCGTGTGGACGTTGGGCGGCGGCGCACTGTCAGCGGGCAGGAAAAAATCCGCCGCCAGATCTTTGGTCGGGTCGACGCGATAGTGCTCGAAATCGGCGACACCGCGTGAGGCCAGAAAGCTGTCGTCGATCAGAAACTGTCCGGTAAGCTCGCGCGCCGGCGTGTTGAAAATCGCGTAGGCCGCATCCGCCACGATGTCCGGCTTGCGCGCCTGATGTATCCGCTCCTCGCCGCCGAGCAGGTTCTGAATGGCCGCGGTGGCGATGATGGTGCGCGGCCACAACGCGTTCACCGCGATGCCCTTGTCGCGCAATTCGCCTGCCAGGCCGAGCACCACCAGGCTCATGCCGAATTTCGCAATCGAATAGGCGGTGTGCGGCGCGAACCATTTTTCTTCCATGTCGAGCGGAGGCGAGATCATCAGAATGTGCGGATTAGTCGCTTTTTCCAGATGCGCAATGGCCCACTTGGAGACGACGAACGTGCCGCGCGTATTGATCTGATACATCAGATCGAAGCGCTTCATGTCGGTATCGGCGACGCTGGTGAGCGAAATCGCGCT
This sequence comes from Xanthobacteraceae bacterium, assembly GCA_049300295.1. Lineage (GTDB taxonomy): Bacteria > Pseudomonadota > Alphaproteobacteria > Rhizobiales > Xanthobacteraceae > BOG-931. Next base: position 4,411 of record JBAQJL010000110.1, on the reverse strand, counting down.
GGCATTGTTGACCACGATGTCGATGCCGCCGAATTTCCGCGCCGTCTGTTCCAGCGCGTCTTTGACGTTCGCCTCGTCACGCACGTCAACGACGAGCGGCAGCGCCTTGCCGCCGGCGCGTTCGATGTCTTCTGCGGCTGTGTAGATGGTGCCGGACAATTTCGGATGCGGCTGCGCCGTCTTGGCGGCGATGGCGATGTTGGCGCCATCGCGCGCGGCCCGCAGCGCAATCGTAAGCCCGATGCCGCGCGACGCGCCGGTGATGAAAAGCGTCTTTCCAGCAAGCCCCATCGCCCCTCACTTCTTGCGCGACAGAAAGGTCGCGAACGCGGCACGCGCCTCGTCGGACTGCAGGCGTTCGCAAAACAACGCGGTTTCGGTATCGATCCGCTCGACCACATCGTCAAGTTCGCCGCGCAACAGCCGCCGCGACACAGCGATGGCGCCCGGCGGCAGCGCCGCAATGTCCTGCGCGGCCTTGAATGCCGCCTTGTCGACATCGGCGGGATCGACCACCTCGTTGACGATGCCGGCTTCCTTGGCGTCTGCGGCGGACAGTGGCCGGCCCATGGCGAGCAGCGCGAAGGCGCGTGCGTGGCCCATGCGCCGCGGCGCCAGCAGGCTCGATCCGGCTTCGGGGATGAGGCCGAGTCGCGAGAACGGCGTGACAAATGTGGCGTTGGTCGCGGCAACGACGTAATCGCAATGCAGCAGCATCGTGGTGCCGATGCCGACCGCAAGCCCGCCGACCGCGGCCACGAGGGGCTTCGGATTGCGCGCCAGCGCATGCAGGAACGCGACGGTCTTCGGCCGCAATCCGCCGCTCTGCGCGGCTTCGAGAAACTCGCCGATGTCGGCGCCGGCGCAGAACGCGCCGGGCGCCCCGGCCAGCACGATAGCGCGGATGGCCTCGCTCGCCGCTGCCTCGCGCAGCGACCGGGTCATCACCTCGTACATCGGCTGCGTCAGCGCGTTCTTTTTCTCCGGCCGGTTCAGCCGGATGGTGCGTACGCCGCCGTCGTCGGCCACGAGAACTTGATCGGACATGGTGCTTTCCGTCGGCCGCGCCGCCCGAGCGGCTACTTTTCGGCCCGCATCGACTCTTCGCGGATACATTATTATAAGGCGCGCGCCGGCAACACCACGAACATTGATCCGTCAGGCGGGCGTCGCTATCTTGCCGCCGCCAGCAGGGATTCCAGTCGCGTTTTGGGGCGTAGCCAAGTGGTAAGGCAGCGGATTTTGATTCCGCCATTCGGAGGTTCGATCCCTCCCGCCCCAGCCAGCCAGTCCGGTCTCTGCGAGGGCGTTGCCGACGGCAGGTTACTTGCCGCTGCCAGCCCCGGTGTTCGGCGCCTCAGCCCCTCGCGCGCCGGTCTTTGGCCCCGTGCCATTCACGGAATTTGGCACTCCCGAATTGTACGTGCCGGGGAGCGCTCCGGATCCCACATGCACCAGACCAAATCGCCCCGGCTTCTTGACGACCAATCCGACGCCAGCGACAAATCCAAGCGTCACGCCCACAAGAAGGCCTGCACATACGCTTATTTCGACCGCCTGCGCAGTTCTCATTTAAGAACCTCTCTATCGTTCATGCTAAAACGACTATATCGTATTGGACAATCGTGGACAGTCATCGAAATGACAGCGGTGCCGCTTTATAAGGTCGCGATATTCGGCCTGATGCGAAATTTGCTATTGTTCGCCGCTTCCGTTGCTCGGCGCCATAGTAACGCATCTATGCTGAGGTGTCCGCTGCCAGCCGGGTGATCGTAGCATAGGACGGAAGCAATCGATGGTCGTACAATGCTCAGACTGATCGTGGCGCTCGGCTTGCTGTTCGGCCCGGCGTTCGCCGTCGCGCCAGCGTCGGCTAAGAATACCGGCCTGATCTATGTCAGCAACGAGAAGAGCAACAATATTCTCGTTATCGATCCCAAGAGCTACAAGATCGTCAAAGACATACCGATGTCGCGGCGGCCGCGCGACATGCATTTCAATGCCGATCACACCAAGCTCTACGTCGCCTGCGGCGACGACGACGTCATCGACGTGCTCGATGTCGCCTCAGGAAAAGTCGTCGACAAGCTCGTGACGGGATCAAGTCCGGAAACTTTCGCGATGGATGAAGCGCGGCGGCGAATTTACGTTTCCGATGAAGAGGCCTCGACGCTCGCGATTATCGACATGGACAAGAATATTATTGAGAAGGAGGTGCCGACCGGCGCAGAGCCGGAAGGCGTGATGGTCAGCAAAGACGGCAAGACCGTCTATGTGACCTCCGAAGTCGGCGATCTCGTCCACGCGATCGACGCCGATGGCGGGTATGTCACGCGGGACGTCGTGGTCGGCACGCGCCCGCGCCGTTTCGCCGCGACTCCCGACGGCAAGGAGCTTTGGGTGTCGACCGAAATGGCGGGCGAGGTATACATCATCGACCGACAGAAATTCGTCGTTACCGGCAAGATCGACTTCCTGCCGCCCGGCATGCGCCAGTCCGACGTCACGCCTGTTGGCTTGGCGATGACCAAGGACGGAAAAACCGCTTACGTAACACTTGGGCATGCCGCGCATGTGGCGGTGGTTGACGTGCCGACGCGCAAGGTCCTGGGCTACATTCTGGTCGGCAAACGCTCATGGGGTATCACGCTGTCCAAGGACGAGAAGACGCTCTACGTCGCCAATGGGCTCGGCGATGACATCAGCATCATCGATACGGCGAGCCGCAAGCCGATCATTGCGATCCCAGTAGGCCGCGTACCGTGGGGCGTTGTCGTCGATGAATAGGGCCGGCGGGACGAGGGCGCTGCCGCGATTGGCGGCGATTGGGTTTCTCGGCCTTGCCTGGGCGGCCGCGGCAGCAGCCCAGGATGCGCCTGCGCCCGCGCGCACGACGTCTGCGCCGACGCAGCAACACGTGAAAATCGCTTTCGTCCAAGTGGATAGCGACCCGCGCTATGCTCCAGTTATCGCCAGCGATCGTATCGTCCTCAAAAAGCCCGAACATCCGTTTGAGGGAGCTCAGGTCAGCATCGATGATGCCGCACCGCTCCAGCGCATCCTAAGCACCGACTTTTCGCTTGATCGCATTGCCGTCAAATCTCCGGCCGACGTAGCGGCGGCGATCAAGCAGGCCGCAGACGCCGGCACACACTTCTTCCTGGTCGACGCGCCGGCAGAAGCTTATGCGCCGGTGGCAGCGGCGATGCACGGCCGCGACGTCCTGCTGTTCAACGTCTCGGAGCCGGATGACGCGCTACGCCGCCAGCTATGCGCTCCCGAATTCGTTCACGTTTATCCGAGCCGAGCCCAGTTGATGGACGGTCTCATCCAATACGTCGTGTCGCGCAAGTGGACCAACTTGTTGGAATTCGACGGTCCTTCTCGAGACGACGCCGCCATGACCGCGGCATTCGAGCATTCCGCCAAGAAATTCGGCGCGCGTATTGTCGCGCAGAAAAAATTCACGCCAGGCACCGATCCGCGCCAGCGCGAGCAGAACGACCCGGCGCTGCTCAGCGCCATCAACCGCGATTTCGACGCTGTGTTCGTTGCCGACAGCGATTTCGACTTCGTTCGCACCGTGCCTTATCACCTTGTGCGTCCACGGCCGGTGATCGGCAGCATCGACCTTGAGCCGGTTGCCTGGCACTGGACCTGGGACCATAACGGCGCGCCGCAAGTCAATTCGCGGTTCGAAAAGAAGGCGAACGGCCGTCGCATGGCGGGCGCCGACTGGGCTGCCTGGATGGCCGTGAAGATGATCGTGCAAGCTGTGCTGCACACGCGCTCCACGGACTTTACCAAAGACCGCGCCTTCATTCTCGGCGGCAACAGCTTCGACGGCGACAAAGGTCTTGCCGTCAGCGTGCGCCGCTGGGATCATCAAGTCCGCCAGGCAGTGCTGCTGGCGGCGCCCTATGAGGTAGTGGAAAGCGCGCCGATCGAGGGCTTCCTGCATCAGACCAATGACCTCGATACGCTGGGCGACGACCAACCGGAGTCGCCGTGCCACCTCGACCGTTAGCCTGAAGCGCCAAGATCAATAATCGGCGGCGATAAGGCGGCTCTGCTGATTTGGCATGGCGGTACGCCGATGATTTCGATTAGGATAAAGGTCGAAAACAGGCCGGAACGGCCACAGGGGAGGAATGCATGCGCGCAAACGGTGCGGCCGCTATCGGCGCCGCCCTCGTCATCTCGCTCGGGCTGACCGCTGCAGCACACGCCCAAACCCTCCGCGAATCTAGCGCCGAGGTGCGCATGCAACTCGACCTGGCCGTTTCTCCCGCGGCGCTCAAGGCGCTTTTGCCTGACGGCTGGGAGCCATTCGTCGCAACCTCCGGCCCCGCCAAGGACTGCAATGTCCGCCTGATCTTCGTTGACCGCGTCGACATCAACCGTCCCGATG
>JBAQJL010000109.1:0-28981 GCA_049300295.1 Xanthobacteraceae bacterium | reverse complement strand
AACGCGGCGGCCGGGTAGAAGTCGAAGAACGACACCGACTGGCCGGCCGTGAAGCCCGCCCACTGCACGAACGCGCGGTTCGAGCTGAAGGTCGCCGAGCCAGGAACCTCGGTGCCATTGTTATTGGTCGAAACGCCGACCGCGATATAGCCGCGGGCTACGCCGTAAGCCGTCTGTTCGCGAGCGTCGGCCGTGATATAGCCACGTTCCCGCGTCCAGAGGTTGTTGGTGTAGCGGTTGTTATAGTTAGGCGTTCCAGAGAGGCCCGTGGTCGACGAGCCGTTGACTCCCCAGGTCGCTTCCGCCCGCACCCAGCCACCGATTTTCAGGCACATATCGGTGCCGGGCATGTAGTAGAATCCTGCCCCGTAGAGGCTGCAGACCTTCACGTATTGTGATGGTTGGAACGTGGAAGATCGAAAATTCGTTTGATAAGCCAATGGCCGACATACGTCAGCCAGCGGCCGAGAGCTGATTTTAAAAAGCGCGTGGCAGGTCCAAGCAGGGTCGATGTGCGAAGCGACTGGCACTTTGCCGGGCGAATCGCCTCAACCACGGAATCCGTTGTCGCGGTGGGCGCTGGGTCGTGCCCTTTTCCAGCCGCCAGATAGAGCGCGAAAGCGCCTTGAGCCGATTCGAGCACAGTCGCGCTCACGCCCCTGCTGGAATGCTCGCGGGGTTGAAATCAGAACAGATTGAGCGTTTGAGTCGCGCAAAAATCCGCGTCGTTACAACAGACCTGGGAATTGCCGCGCCGCAACCTCGAATGGGGTTAAGCCGTTGCGCGGGGAGGGGGTTTTGTGCAATCTCGCGCCAAATTTGGCTGCGACGTGTCGCTATTGACCGTTGCGGGCCTTTCCACTTGGGCCAACTCGTTGAGTTTCGGCCCTTAATGACAAACCGGGGTCGTTGCCATGCAAATCTTGTGGCTCATCGTGTTGTGCGGCGTACTTGCCATCGCTTTCGCCATCTGGGCCACATATTCAGTGTTGCAGGCCGATCCCGGCAGCGATCGCATGCAGGAAATAGCCGCGGCGGTGCGCGAAGGCGCGCAGGCCTACCTGCGCCGGCAATACTCCACCATTGCCGTCGTCGGCGTCGTGATTTTTCTCATCGTCGGCTACTTCCTCGGTTGGCTTGTCGGCGTCGGCTTTGCTGTCGGCGCGATCCTTTCCGGAGCGACCGGCTTCATTGGCATGAACATTTCGGTGCGCGCCAACGTGCGCACGGCGCAGGCGGCGATCAGTTCGCTCGCCGGCGGGCTTGAACTTGCCTTCCGGGCCGGCGCCATCACCGGTCTGCTGGTCGCCGGACTCGCGCTCCTCGGCGTCACGCTCTATTTCGGGTTTCTCACCGGCACGCTACACTTGGCGCCCAACGATCGCACGGTCGTGGATTCGATGGTGGCGCTCGGCTTTGGCGCTTCGCTGATTTCGATCTTTGCCCGTCTCGGAGGCGGCATCTTCACCAAAGGGGCCGATGTCGGCGGCGATCTAGTTGGCAAAGTCGAGGCCGGAATTCCGGAGGACGATCCACGCAACCCCGCCACCATCGCCGATAACGTCGGCGACAATGTCGGCGATTGCGCCGGCATGGCAGCGGACCTGTTCGAGACTTACGCCGTAACGACGGTTGCCACGATGGTGCTGGCCGCGATCTTCTTCAGCCCCGTATCGCCCGAAATGGTGACGCGGATGATGACGTTTCCGCTCGCCATCGGCGGGGTGTGCATCATCGCATCCATCATCGGCACGTTCTTCGTCAAACTCGGCGCCAATCAGTCGATCATGGGCGCGCTCTATAAGGGCATGATCGCCACTGCGATTCTGTCGCTGATCGGCATCGCCGGTGTCGTTTATTACCTGATCGGCTTCGGCAAGCTTGCGGGCGTCGACTATTCAGGCGCCGACCTGTTCTATTGCGGCGTCACCGGCTTGGCTGTCACCGGGCTGATCATTTGGATCACCGAGTACTACACCGGCACCGACTACCGCCCGGTGCGCTCGATTGCGCTCGCCTCGGTGACGGGGCACGGCACCAACGTGATTCAAGGTCTTGCGGTGTCGCTCGAATCAACCGCCGGGCCGGCGATTGTCATCATCGCCGGCATTCTGGTGAGCTATAACCTCGCCAGCCTGTTCGGCATCGCCATCGCTGTGACGACAATGCTGGCGCTCGCCGGTATCGTGGTGGCGCTCGATGCGTTCGGTCCGGTGACCGACAACGCCGGCGGCATCGCCGAAATGGCCGGATTGCCGAAAGAAGTGCGCAAATCGACAGATGCGCTCGACGCCGTCGGCAACACCACCAAGGCGGTGACCAAGGGCTATGCCATCGGTTCTGCGGGCCTCGGTGCGCTGGTGTTGTTTGCGGCGTACAATCAGGATCTCACCTTCTTCATCTCCAATGCGACGGCGCACCCGTATTTCCAGGGTGTGTCGCTGAATTTCTCGCTGAGCAATCCTTATGTGGTGGTCGGCCTGCTGTTTGGCGGCCTGCTGCCCTATCTGTTCGGCGCGATGGGCATGACGGCAGTCGGCCGTGCGGCGTCCGCGATCGTCGAGGAGGTGCGCCGCCAGTTCCGCGAGCACCCCGGGATCATGAAAGGCACGGAAAAGCCCGATTATGGTCGCGCCGTCGACCTGCTGACTCGGGCGGCGATCAAGGAAATGATCGTGCCGTCGCTGCTGCCGGTGCTGTCGCCGATCGTCGGCTATTTCATCATCTATTTCGTTGCCGGCGGTGGCGCCCCAGGCAAGTCAGCGGCCTTTTCGGCGCTTGGCGGCATGCTGCTCGGCGTGATCGTGAACGGGCTGTTCGTTGCCATCTCGATGACGTCAGGCGGCGGCGCCTGGGACAATGCCAAGAAATACATCGAAGACGGCCATTACGGCGGCAAGGGCTCCGATGCTCACAAGGCGGCGGTGACCGGTGACACGGTCGGCGACCCCTACAAGGATACGGCGGGGCCAGCGGTCAACCCGATGATCAAGATCACCAATATCGTGGCGCTGCTGCTGCTCGCAGTGTTGGCGCACTGATCGAGGTCGGAAGTCCGAAATCCGGAGGCCGTATCAATTGCGGACTCCGATTACAGCTTTCGATTTCAGACTGCTGATTTCAGATTTTCGACGTCACGTCGTCTTGTCGGAGATGATGCGGAACAGCCCGTTCAGCAGGCTGAGATCGGAGCCGCTGGTTGGTGTCGTACGGCTGACGAAGTCGAACAGCTTGCCGTCCTTGAGGCCGTATTCGGCGAGCCGCCGCACCTTGCGGTTCTTGTCGAAATAGACTGCGATGACGCGCTGGTCGACCACTTTCATGTTCAGGAACGACACCGGTCGTTCGGCGCGTTGCGAGATGTAGTAGAATGCTTCGCCGCTGACGGTCGCTACGGTCGAAGGTGTGCCGAGCACGATCAGAACCTGCTCCTGCGAGGCACCCAGCGGAATCTGTTGCAGCGCCCCTTCGGGCAGCACGTAACCGCGTTGAAATGTCTCGCCGAAGCAGCCACCCGGCATCAGACCGAGGGCGAGCACAAACAGGCACGCGGCGGTGGTCCGCCGCGTTCGAAGCTGGCCGAAAATACCGCTGCTGCTTACGCTAGCTGTGCCCCGCATCCCCATTCCACCTTGCGTCGATCCGCTCGCTGCCGTACCCCGGAGACTCGCCATTGGCAATGCACCCTTTTCCGGGTGCTTACCGAAACGGGCTATCCCTATGATCCCACGACCGTTTCGGCGTAGCGCCGAGGCGCGCAACATCGCTTCTCTCTATGGCATGATCGTGGCGCAGGCCCGACAGCCTGCATTTTACGCCGATTATGGCGTGCCCGATACGGTGCAGGGCCGATTCGACCTGATCGTGCTGCACCTCGTGCTCCTGCTGCGTCGCCTCGACCGGGCCGGCGATCAGGGCCGCCAGTTCGGGCAGCGGCTGTTCGACGCGTTTTGCCGCGACCTCGACGGAAACCTGCGCGAGATGGGCGTTGGCGACCTCGCGGTTCCAAAGCGCATGCAGCGCTTCGGCGAGGCCTTTTACGGCCGGCAGGCGGCCTATCTCGGCGGACTCGACTCTCTCGACCCCAAGGACTTTGAGAACGCACTGGCGCGCAATATCTTGGAGGGTGAGGCGCCAGAGCAGGCGGCCGATCTGGCGCGTTACGGACGCGTAGCGGCCCACGAACTCGATGCCCAGGAGGAGGGCGCTTTGCTGGGAGGTAAACTCGCTTTTCCGAGCCCCGAGGCCTTTGCTAATGGACGATCATAAGACCGAAAGAGCATCAGCAATGCCGTGGCACGTTCCGGTCGTGGTGCGGGACATTCCCGAAGACGGCCGGTCATTCACGCTGGAGCCGGATGCCGAAACGCGCGCCGCAATAGCGGCCGCCGCCGGCTTGCGCGATTTGCCGCAGCTCGCGGCGACATTCGATCTGACCCGACGAGACGCTGACGGACTTCGCGTCGTCGGACAGGTTTCCGCAACTGCTGAACAGACTTGCGTCGTTACACTCGAGCCGTTGCTCAACGCGATCGAGCAGAATGTCGACCTGCTATTCATGCCACAGATCATCTCTCCAGAGCCTTTGGCCGACAATGAGCCGCTGCGCGCATCCGCAGAGGCCAAGTTGAACGGCCCCGAACCGCTCCTTGACGGTGTCGTTGACCTTGGGGCGCTTGCCGTTGAATTCCTCATCCTTGGTCTCGATCCGTATCCGCGCAAGCCAGGGGTGGTGTTCGAAGCGCCGCAGGAGCACGGCTCGGACGCGGGGCCATTCGCGGCGCTCGCTGGCTGGTCGAAGGGCCAAAACGGCCGGTGATCGCCTTGTGTCGGAGCGCCGAGGCGCTATTGTCGCGTCCGCCTCCGGCAACCTGTCTCCCGGACTCTGGCGCGATGGGTTTGAAGCTTCTGCCGCAACGTCGGGACCTCGATTGCAAAGCCAAAAGCTGCGCTAGAATCATGGTTTGCTCGCGTTCCTTTGACTGCGATGTCGGCGTGAGTGCGTGCTGCACCTGCACGCCAACTTTGCAATCCAGCCACGCGAAACCGCAGGGTCATTCATTCGATGCCTAACAAGGTGCGTATTGCGCTCGATGCGATGGGAGGAGACAACGGCCCCGCCGTCGTCGTGGAGGGAGCCGAAATTGCGTTACAACACCATCCGGATTGCGAGTTCATTTTCTTTGGCGATGCCGCGCAGATCGCGCCGCTGATTGACGCCCATCCGCGGCTCAAAGCTGCCTCGAGCCTTCTACATACGGACGTTGCGGTACGCATGGATGCCAAGCCGAGCCAGGCGCTGCGATACGGCCGTTGGAAGTCGTCGATGTGGCTGGCGATAGAGGCGGTTAAAAAGCGCGACGCCGACGTTGCCGTGTCCTGCGGTAATACCGGCGCCCTCATGGCCATGGCGAAATTCGAGCTCAAGATGCTCGCCGGCATCGAGCGGCCGGCGATCGCGGCCTTGTGGCCGACGACACGCGGCCGTTCGATTGTGCTCGATCTCGGTGCCTCGATTGGCGCCGACGCCGACCATCTCGTCGACTTGGCGGTGATGGGAGCCGCGACCGCGCGCATCTTGTTTGGAATTCCGCACCCGACCGTGGGCTTGCTCAATATCGGCGTTGAGGAAGTGAAGGGGCTTGAGCCGGTGCGCGAAGCCGGCCGCATCCTGCGCGAGGAAAAGCTGCCGGACCTGGACTATCTGGGCTTTGTCGAAGGCGATGATATCGGCCGCGGCAAAGTCGATGTCGTTGTCACCGAAGGCTTTGCCGGGAACATCGCGCTTAAATCGGCGGAAGGCACGGCGCGGCAAATGGCCGAGTACATCAGGAATGCGATGACTCGCTCGCTCAGTTCGCGGATTGGCTACCTGTTTGCACGCTCCGCGTTTCGCGAGTTGAGGGAGCGTATCGATCCGCGCCGCTCCAATGGCGGCATCTTTCTGGGGCTCAACGGGATCGTCATCAAAAGCCATGGCTCGACCGATGCCCAAGGCTTCTCCGCAGCGGTCGAAGTGGGATATGGCGTGGTCCGGGATGGATTGCTCGAGAAGATCACAGGAGCGATCGGGCGCCATCACAACGACCAGCAGCGTGCGCTCGGTGGAGCGGCTTCGTGAGCGTTCGCCGTTCGGTTATTCTCGGCTGTGGTGCCTATCTGCCGAGTCAAGTCGTAACCAACGACGACCTGGCGCGTAAAGTCGATACGTCGGACGAATGGATCGTGCAGCGCACGGGTATCCACGAGCGCCGCATTGCCGCACCGGGCGAATTGACCTCGCAGATGGCCACGCAGGCGGCGCGTTCCGCGCTCGCGCACGCTCATGTCGACGCGCAGTCTATTGACCTGATAGTGCTGGCGACCTCGACGCCTGACAATACATTCCCGGCAAGCGCCGTATCGGTACAGGCCGATCTTGGCATCACGCGCGGAGCTGCCTTCGATCTTCAGGCGGTGTGCTCGGGCTTCGTCTACGCGCTGGCGACGGCGGATGCACTGCTCAAAGCCGGCGGGTTTTCGCGCGCGCTCGTCATTGGCGCGGAGACTTTTTCGCGCATTCTCGATTGGACTGATCGCTCAACTTGCGTGCTGTTCGGCGATGGCGCCGGCGCGGTGGTGCTCGACGCGCAGGACCAGCCGGAGACGCGCGAAGCACGCGGCATTCTCACGATCCATCTGCGTTCCGACGGCCGGCACAAGTCGAAGCTCTACGTCGACGGCGGCCCGTCATCGACCGGCACTGTCGGGCATCTACGCATGGAGGGCCGCGAAGTGTTCCGCCACGCCGTGGCGATGATCACCGACGTGGTCGAGGACGCATTCAAGGCGACGGGATATACCGCTGACGACATCGATTGGTTCATTCCGCATCAGGCCAATAAGCGCATCATCGACGGCTCAGCGCATAAGCTGGGTATCGCCCCGGCAAAGGTCGTGACCACGGTCGACCGCCACGGCAATACTTCGGCGGCGTCTATTCCATTGGCACTCGCCGACGCGCTCGCCGAGCGGCGTATCAAGCGCGGCGACCTGCTGCTGCTGGAAGCCATGGGGGGTGGCTTTACCTGGGGTGCGGCACTGGTTCGCTGGTAGCCCCGCAAAGCCCCGTTGACCCTGTCCCGACAAGCTAATATCGTAGATAATTCAGCACGATATGGGGTCGCTGGGTGACTCGGGGTCGTGCTGGGCGGGGCTGGCCATGATGGGTAAGACGATCACGCGTGCGGATCTGTGTGAGGCGGTCTATCAAAAGGTCGGCCTCTCTCGCAGCGAATCCGCTGCACTCGTGGAACTGGTGCTTAAGGAAATTACCGACTGCCTCGAACGCGGCGAGACGGTAAAGCTATCGTCGTTCGGCTCGTTTGTGGTGCGCAAGAAGGGTCAGCGTATTGGGCGGAACCCGAAGACCGGCAAAGAAGTACCGATTTCGCCGCGGCGTGTGATGGTGTTCAAGCCCTCGGCGATTCTTAAGCAGCGGATCAATTCCGAGGCGGCCGCCGAAGCAACGCCGTAACGGGCGGCAGCGAACACGAATCTTTGCGGGGGGACAGGCCAATGGACAAAGCGCCGGGGGCATTCCGCACCATCAGCGAGGTGGCCGACGAAATCGACGTGCCGCAGCACGTGCTGCGTTTCTGGGAAAGCCGGTTCACGCAGATTCGGCCGATGAAACGCGGAGGCGGTCGGCGCTTTTATCGTCCCGAAGATGTCGATCTGCTGCGCGGCGTGCGCCATCTGCTTTACGGCGAAGGTTACACCATCCGCGGTGTGCAGCGCATTCTGCGCGAGCAGGGAGCGGCCTTTGTGCAGTCGATCTGGCGTGCCGGTGCCGAGGTGCCCCCGCCAGATGCCCAAGACAGGGAAGAAGAGGACGAGATCGCCGCCACACCGGCGCCTGGCCGACCCGAGCCTGATCTGTCGGCCTTCGCTGCCTCGCCGCGGCTCGTCGAAGCCGCCGGTGGGGACCATTCAGCCGAGCGGCGCGAGGCGGCTTTAGCTGTAGGGCCGGTCGCAGCGCCGGCGAAAATCCCGGCCATTGGCGGTGACGACCGGCGCAAGTTGCGTGCGGCGCTGGACGAACTCGTCGCCTGCAATCGGCTGCTGGAAGCGGCGCTGGCGGTGCCCGATGCCATCGAGGCGGCCGGCTCAAATCGAGACGCGGCGGAGTAGCTGAACTATTGCCCAGTGTCCCGCTGACTTTGCGCGAGGTACCACGTCGCGATTTCTTCTCGTGTCGGATACCAGACCCGCGGTTTGCTCTGCACGTAGGCGATGAACTCGCGCAATGCCGCGATGCGATGCGGCTGTCCGGCCACGTGCGGGTGCAGCCCGACATTCATGATGCGCCCGGTAGCCGCGCCTTCGGCATAGAGTTGATCGAAACATTGCCGCAGCATGTCGATGCCGTCGCGCGTCGACAGGCCGCCGCGCGCGAACATATTGAAGTCGTTGATGTCGTTTGAATACGGCACGCAGACGATGGGTCCATGAAGGGTATCGATCAAGTAGGGCTGGTCGTCGTTGAGGTAATCGCAGTAGGCGATGAGGCCAAATTCCTTCAGAAAAGCCGGTGTGTGTGGCGTGCCGCGGATGGCCGACGATAGCCATGCCTTGGCAGGCTTGCCGACCACCTCCGCATAGGTGTCGAGCGTGCGCTGGATCAGCGCGCGCTCTTGCTCCGGCTCGTGAGCGTAGAAGGCGAGCAGGTCGGTTTGCGCCCAATTGTGCGGCACGAGCTCCCAGCCACGCTCTTTGACGGCATCGACGATGCGCCGCCGCTCTACGAGAATTGCGCCGTTGCAGGTACAGGAGGGTGCGATGCGGGCGGCATCGAATGCATCCATGAGCCGCCAGACCCCGACCCGCTGGCCATATTCGCGCCAGGTCCAATTCGCCGTGTCGAGAACATCACCCGGCAGCGAGTGGGGAATCGTTGCCGGACCGCCCGGAAACAGCGGTTCCTTCTGACCGGGACGAAACGGCTCCCAGTATTCGATGTTGATCGTAAAGATCAGCGCGACGTGCGCGCCGCCCGGAAATCTCAGCGGCGGCCGATCCGGCAGCGGAACGAACGGATAGGATGAAGGCAGTCCGTCAAGTGGCTGCGGCATCGCGAGATTCCTTGGAGTATGTATGAGCGAGGCGCTCGGCGCGGGAGAAGCGCCATGCGGTCATGTGCCGTGCGAGATCGGGTGCGTCGAGCACAGCGATGACGAGCAGAATGCCTCCGGTCACGAGATCGTGGACAAAGGGCGGCACTCCGATCGCGCTCAGGCCGGAACTCAAAACACACAGTGTCAGCACGCCGGCAGCGATGCCCATCGGGCTACCGCGGCCGCCAACCACTGAGACGCCGCCGACGATTGCCGCCGCCGCCGCCGGGCCTAACACGTCCGACAGCGCCACCGGTGAAGCTGCGCCGAGGCTGTAATTGAGCAGCACCCCGGCCAGCGCTGAAGATGCGCCCGACGCGGCGAATACGCCGATGACGACGCGGTCGGTGTTCAGGCCGGCGATGCGGCTGGCGCGCCGATCGCTACCGGTCGCGATCACGTCACGACCGAGCCGGGTGTAGCGCATCACCGCCGCGGCGAGCGCGAAGACCGCCAATGCCACGACGCTGCGAACTGAGAACAGTCCGGCCAGCGGCGCGTTGAGGCCGAGCGCGACTTTCATGTTCGGATAGTTGATGGTCTGATTGTCGGTAAGCACGTAGGTGAGGCCTTGCAGCGTCAAGAGCCCGCCCAGTGTGACGCCGACCGAACTGAGATTAAGGCGTGTCATGATCAGACCCTGAATCAAGCCGGCCATCAGGCCAGCGCCGACGCCAAGCGCCGCGCCCAGCCATGGATCGCGGGCTCCCGTCAGCACCGCGATGCAGCCGGCCATCCCGACCATGCCGGACACCGACAGGTCGAATTCGCGGATCAGCATCGACAACCCAAGACCGAGCGCGACCAGTCCCAGCGTGGCAAACAATTGCATCACGCTGAAAATCGTGCCGACGCTGAAGAAGTAGCCGGTGCCGTGGTCGATCAGTCCGAGAACGATGATCGTGCTGATCGCGATGGTGTAAGGCCTCGCCGACGGCGCCAGCAGACGCTGCGCGACGGTCCGGACCGTCATCGCCGATCTCCCAGCGTGTGCAGCATGATGACGCAGAGAACGATCAGACCCGTAATCAGGTATTGCAGTTGTTCGCTATAGCCGCGCAGCAGTAACACCACTTCGATGACGGCGATGACAAAGACGCCGATCAACGTACGCACGGTTGAGCCGGTGCCGCCGGAAATGCCGGTGCCGCCGACCAGCACCGCAGCGATGGCGGTGTAATCGTAGCCGGCGCCGACTTCCATGTCGCCCGAACCGTAGCGCGCTGCGAGAAGGATGCCGGAAATCGCCGCGCAGGCGCCGGCAATGACGTAAGCGACGGTGACCGCCACCGTCGTCGGGACACCGGCCGCGGTCGCGGCGCGAACGTTGCAGCCGACCATGACCATGAGTCGGCCGATTCGTGTCCACGACAGGATGAGTTGCCCGGCGGCGACAGTGATGAAGAAGCACCACGCATTGATAGGAATGCCGGCGACGCGGGCTTTGAAGATTTCGAGGCCGGAGCCGCCCGGATAAATGCGATGCCCGCCAGTGGCGAAAGCGGCGGCGCCGAGCAGGAGCGACAAGGCGGCGACACTGACCAGAATCGGGTTGGCGCGGAAATGCCCAACCAGAAAGCCCTGCGCTCCCGTGATGACGATGCCGAACACGACTGCCGCCAGAAATGCCGGGAGGATGCCGAAGGACAGGCACGCAAGAAACATCAGCGCCGATGCCGATACGGTGGCGCCGAGCGCTAGCGACATGATGTTGCCTGTCAGCGTGATGAACGTCATGCCGACGGCGACGCAGCCGACAAACGAGATCGCAGTAAGGAGCGCGTTGAAGCTCAGCGGCGTCAGGAACCCGGGCGTCGTCAGCGCATAGATAGTGATAACCGCTGCGGCAATGAGGCGGATCGCGAGCGAGACATGCCGTGCGCGCGGCAGGCTTCGGCGCAGCATGGCGGGGAGTGCGATTACGGTCATGCTGCGACCGGGTGCGTGATGTCGGCGAGCACGCGCTGCATGTCGGCCTCGCCGCGCCGGTACCGCGCCACCTGCCGGCCGCGATACATGCTGACCACGACGTCGCTCATGCCCAGCACTTCCTCGATGTCGGACGAGGCCATCACCACGCAATAGCCGCGGTCGCAGAATTGGCGGATCAGGCGGTAGATTTCGGCACGCGCGCCAACATCGACGCCGCGTGTTGGCTCGTTCATCAAGAGTACGCCCGGTTTGTCGCCACCGATCCAACGACCGAATGCAAGCTTTTGCTGGTTGCCGCCGCTCAGTTCATCAGCCGGCGATCGCAGCCGTTTGCGATCGACGCCGACCGCGATGGCAAGCCTTGCGGCCGTGGCGCGCAGGCCGCGCCGCGCTAACACGCCTAACGTCGTGTACTCCTTGAGCTTCGTGGCGATCAGGTTCTGTCCTGCACTAAGCCGCAGGAAGATGCCTTCGCCGGCGCGATCCTCGGAGATGAACTTGACATTGGCTGCCTGTGCGTTTGCCACCGAGCGCAACTGCATCGGTTTGTCGAGAACGCTGACGTCGCCGCTGGCGCCGGGCGTGAGTCCGGCGAGCGCCCGCAGCACGGTGATGGCGCCGGAGCCGACCTGCCCGGCGAGACAAGTCACGGTGCCGCGCTCGGCAGTTAGATCGAAGCTGGTGACCAGCGGCGGCACCGCGAGATTCCGCACCGTCAGCATCGGGCCGCCCTGAATGTTTTCCCACGCCGGATACATCTCGCCAAGACTGCGGCCGAGCATCATCTGCATCAACCTGCCGCGATCAATCTCTTTGGTGGGGTGGGTACCGACCAATTCGCCGTTCCGCAGCACCGAGACGGTGTCGCATATATCGAACACTTCGCCGAGCCGGTGCGTAATGTAGATGATCGAATTGCCTTCGGCCTTGAGCGAGCGCAAAGCCGCGAAGATGCGCTCGATCTCGACGTCGGACAGTGTCGCCGTCGGCTCGTCCAGAATGAAGACGCGGGCGTCGCGGGTCAGCATGCGGGCAATCTCGACGAGCTGGCGGCGACCGATGCTCAACATCGAGGCCGGCATATCGAGTGAAATATCGGCAAGGCCGATCTTGTCGAGCGCGCCGCGCGCGCGGGTGCGCAGCTCTTTGCGGCGATGGAACAGCGGCACCTTGCGATTGCCGAGCCAGATGTTGTCGAGCACGGAGAGGGCAGGTGCGAGGCTCAGTTCCTGCGCTACCAGCGCGATGCCGAGTTCCTGGGCGTGCTGCGGACCAGTAACCGCGACCGGCTGGCCGTCGACGCACACCGCGCCTTCATCGGGCGAATAGAGTCCAGTGATGAGCTTGACCAGCGTGCTCTTGCCGGCACCGTTCTCGCCGCAGATGGCCCGCACCTCGCCAGCCTCGAGTGCAAGGCTGACATTTTTAAGGACCGCGTTCGGCCCAAAGCGCTTGGTGACACCGGCTACGGCAAGAACGGACATCAGGCTTTAGTATGAGCAGCCTGCGGCGAACTTATCGACGTTGTTTTTAGTGATGCCGTAGACCGGAATGATGTCATATTTCTTCAGCTGGCCGCCGTTAAAATAGGCGATGACCTTTTTTGCCGCGTACGTCGCCTCTTCGGTCGGGATTTGGGTCGCGGTGCCGTATTGCTCGCCTGAGCGGATGTGAATGATCCCATCCTTCATGCAGTTGCTGCCAACAACGACGATGCCCTTTTTGGCGACGCCAAGCGGCACGTCGGCGGACTGGATAGCGTTGATCGAGCCGGTGGCCTGATTGTCGGCCATGTCGAAAATACCGTCGATGCCGCCTTGGCTACTGAAGCGCACCAGAAGCTGGCCAGTGATCTTCTCGGACACCACGGTATTCCATTTGCCGTCTTCGGTATCGACCAGCTTGATGCCGGGGTGCTGCGCCAGCACGGCCTTGAAGGCGTCCATGCGCGCCTTGACATTGGTCTGCTGTGCCGAGCCGGTGACGGCGACGACCTTGGCGGTTGTCTTGCCTTCCGCGGCGAGGCCCTGGACCAGCTCCTCGCCGGCCAGCCGGCCGAGATCAGCGTTCTCGGTGCCGATATAGGAGGTCCAGAGATCTTCCTGTTCTTTGTTCATTGGCGTCGCAAACAGGATGACGGGAATGCCAGCCGCCTTTGCACGCGTGAGCGCCGGGATCACGGCTTGATCGTTAACGTAGCAGAGCACGATCATGTCGTATTTTTGCGCGAGCCCGTCATCGAGCTGCTGTGCCTGCAGTGCGGCATCGTAGTTGGCGCTCAGGTTGGTCACCTGCATGCCGGCCGCGGTCGCAAGCTTGGTGAAGGTCGACGACCAGGCGCCGATGTACGGATTGGTGTTGGCTGTGGCGAGTATAAGGACGCGCTTGCCTTGCGGAGCCGCGCTTGCGGCGCCGCTCATCGGCAGAGCCATCAACAGAACCGCGAATAGACCGATCAGCAGACGCATGACTTTCCCCCGCGTGCCCGGAAGCAAAAATGTTAGCGCCAATCGACCGGACGCGCCAGCGTCGGACGGCCGCAGCAGCGGCTGCTACGCCGGGTTGCCGAAATGCATTTCGGCGAGCCATCGCGAGACGGCCGTGAGCCGTTCGTCGCCGTGCCAGCCGCCAAGAAGCTGTATACCGAGGGGTGCGGCGTCAACCGCAAGCAGCGGCAGGTTGATCGCGGGTGCGCCCAGAATCGAGGAAGCCTCGTTGAAGATTGCACTGCCCTGATCCATGCCGATCGGACCGGGACCGGGTGACGACAGCGTGATGAAGCCGTCCGCGCGCCGCGCCAGCTCTTCATGCATGGCGCGGAAGTTTTCGCGCTCAGTGAGAGCAGTCCGGTAGGTTTCCAGCGTCATATGAGCGCCGTCCTCGATGCCTCTGAGCAGTCGCGGCGGCATCTTATCGGCAAACCGCTCGCGGTATTGCAGCATCGGCCAGTGCATTTCGTAGCGGTAGAGGTTCGCCCACAATGTCGGCGTGCGCATGTGCGCGGTTTCGTAGGCTTCGATGGCCGGATCGTCGCGTCGCGTCACGATCTCGACTCCGTCGTGCGTCAGCCGCGCGACGAAGCGTTCGAATTGCTCCTTGGCGGTCGGTTCGGCTAACGGCCAGCCCGCGGTATCGAGGCGGATAAGACGGGTGGGCTTATGTGGGGCGGGGGAGGTTTCACCGCCGTAGAGACCGGGATGCGAGGGATCGCCTCCGGCCTGTCCGGCAATATATCGCGCCGTTCGCCACATGTCGGACAGCGTGCCGGCAAACACGCCGACGTGGTCCATACTGTAGGCCATGGAAAATGAGCCTTGCCGGTTGATGGCGCCGAAAGTCGGCTTGAGCGCATAGACGCCGCAGAAGCTAGCCGGACGGATAGTCGAGCCGCGGGCGTGGGTGCCGAGTGCGGCCGGGAGCATGCCGGACGCGACGGCCGCCGCGGTGCCGCTCGACGACCCACCGGGCGTTCGGCGCGTGTCGAACGGATTGCGCGTGCGCGCCGGATCTCCGCCGCCGAAGCAGACAGTCACAGTTTTGCCGACCAGCACAGCACCGCCCTGGCGCAGTGCCCGCACCGTGGCGGCATCCGTCATCGGCTGATGGCCGCGGAACAGTTCGCTGCCGAACTCGGTCGGCATGTCGTAGGTCTCGATCAGATCCTTGATCCCAACCGGCATGCCGTCGACCGGGCCGAGCGGCCGGCCAGCTTTGTAACGTGCGCCCGCTTGATCTGCTGCGTCACGCGCGCGCGCCAAGTTGAGAAAGGCGAATGCCATGACTGTGGGTTCGAGCGCCTCGATGCGCGCGATGCAGCGTTCGAGATAAGCGCGCGGCGTGTCAGCGCCCGCAACAAACCGCACGGCGGCGTCATGGAAGCTCAACATGCGGTGCGCTGATGGATCGTAGGCGCCGGCGGGCGATTGCGAGTCTGTTGCAGTCATCTCGGTGATTTTCACGATACGGAGGGGACCGGCGTTACGTTACATGGTGTAAAACGAACGCTCGGCTGAGCAGTGGTCGGAGCGCCGAGATTTGAACTCGGGACCCCCAGTCCCCCAGAAAGAGAAAAAGCCTGTCTCCTGCGTGCTTATGCACACGTATGCTATTGTAATTATTTGGAATTGCTCTCATACCCTCAGTCTAATCGCGGCATGAGAGAGCAGCAAAATGCAGTACGTATCTTCCCATGATCTTCCCAGGCCGAAGATTGTGTCCTCCATTTGGGGGCTGGAAAGATGAGGCTCACCCAGAAGGCGATTGCCGCTCTCGCGGTGCCTAAGAGCAAGCGTGAGGCAATTTTCTTTGACGACGATATTGCCGGCTTCGGCCTAAGACTGCGGGCGGGCGGGTCGCGCTCATGGGTCTATCAATACAAGCTCGGCACCAAGCAACGCCGCGTGACGCTGGGGGCCTTCCCAGCGGTCAAGCCCGAAGACGCGCGTGCGACCGCCGGCAAGCTGCACGCCATGGTCCGGCTCGGGCGCGACCCGGCCAGCGAAAAGGCCGAAAGCCGTAGCAGGGCTGCGGAGACGATGGACGCGGCATTACGGTCCTTTTTGCCGGTCCAGAAGGGGCGCCTCAAGCCGCGAAGCTATGAAGAAAACGAGCGGCATCTGCTCAAGCACGCCAAACCCCTGCATGGGCTTCAGCTCGCCCAAATCGACCGGCGCACCATCGCCGGATTGCTTACGGCTGTCGGCAAGGACAGCGGGCCTGCCGCAAGGAATCGACTCCGCGCCAGTCTTTCGGGCTTTTTTGTTTGGTGCCTAAAGCAGGGCCTGGTTGACGCTAATCCCGTCTTCGGAACCGAGATAGCGACCGAGGCGGGCGCCCGTGAGCGCGTGCTGAGTGACGATGAGTTGCGGGCTATCTGGCATGCGCTCGAAGGCGATCAATATGGCGCAATCGTCAAATTGCTTTTGCTTACCGCGCAGCGTCGCGATGAGATCGGTGCGGTCTGCTTTTCCGAGATTGATTTCGACAAGGCAGCTGTCACGCTTCCGCCGACCCGCACCAAGAACAAGCGAGAGCACGTCGTACCGCTAAGCGCGCCGGCTCTGGCGATCTTGAAGGCGCAGTCGCGTCGTGCTCTTGCCGACGGCGCGCCGCGCGACCTTGTGTTCGGCTTGCGCGGCGGCCCATTTTCCGGCTGGTCGGATAGCAAGGCAATGCTCGACGCGAGAATTAAGGAACGCGCCGGCTCGAGCATTGCGCATTGGACGCTGCACGACATGCGGCGCACGGCGGCGACCGTCATGGCAGACCGGCTTGGCGTGCAGCCGCATATTATCGAGGCCTTGCTGAATCACATCGGCAGTCGGAGCGGCGTCGCCGGCGTTTACAACCGCGCGGCCTACGAGCGCGAGAAGCGCGCGGCGCTCGATATTTGGGGGGAGCATGTCCTAGCGATGGAGAGGCGCGCCAGTAAGATCGTGCCGCTGCGCAAAGTGTGATGGGGCACAACGCGGATGGCTAAGCGCGGGCGTCCAAGAGGTACCGCGGTCCGGTTGCTGGAAGATGCCGGTCGCTTCGAGTTGGCCGTATGGTTGGCTTTGACCGAATTAGGGCTTGGCCCCTACCCGGCGGCCTATTTAACGATAGCGCTCATTACCTCGGACCGGCCGATTACGACCGAAAGCATCGACGGTGCTCTGCTTAAATCAACGACGTTGCATCGTGGTCGCGTTCTCGGCCACGCCGATCGGATTCGCCGCAAAGCGCCGGAAGCTATTGCGCGTGCCAACGAGAATGAACGGGCTTGGCTTTTCGATTCGGCCAACAACATCAGCCTCCTCCTGGTGAAATTGGGTGCCAACGATGCCGGCGCAGCGGAGCTCCTGTTGAAGCGTATGCGCGCGGCCGGTTGGACCGAGGTTCTCGATCAGCTCAGTCGTCGCATCGATCAGTCGTTGCGGAGCAATTTTCCGCCTGCAGACGGGCCACTAAGCCGGGCAGCGGCGCGGCTTCTGCGCCATGCCAAAGAAAAGGCTGCCTGAATTATTTACGGATGGAACCCTCAAAAAATCTCGTGCTAGCTCCCGCCATGTAGCGCGATCTTATGCGCTTCGGAGACGGGAGTTAAAGCATCATGTCCGGAACAAGCGCCAGTGACACTCAAGGCGGTCTCGGTCCGCAAGAGCTGCAACGTATTGTCGATCTAAAAGAGGCTGCACGCCTTTCGGGTTTGTCGCGCGACACGCTCAAACGTCGGCACATCGATAAGATCATCCGGCTTTCCCCGCGGCGTGTCGGCATGCGGGTCCGCGACGCGCTCATGTTGGGAAGTGGGCGATGACGCTCAAAGGGCGCGTGAACTGGGCAGAACGATTGCTTGCACCGCGGTCGGGAGAGCCGGAAAAATGAAGCTGGGCGGACAGCGGCAGACGCATCATGTGGATGAGCTACGCGACTTGGGACGGACAACGCTGCAGGAGGCCGACTCATCATTCTGCGCCGGGGTGCTGAAGCGACTTTCAGCGATCGAGCAATCTCTCGCTCAAAAACACGATGGCAGCACAACGAAAGGTGACTTGGTGCATCTTCTTCGCCGCATCGAATGCCATATGAAGGATCAGACAAAAGGGGTTGTTGAATTACGCCAACACTTAATCGGATTGCAGCGCGATATGGCCGAGGCGCGCGCGACAAACATCAAAAACGGCGGCCGCGATGCGGATGGGTTGCGCGGGGCTGAGGAGGACGCAAAAAAGATGGACGACCCCTTCGCCCGCGAGCTTCGCGTAGTATTTTTGGCGCGGGAGCTCAAACACGGCGACCGATTTTTTTGGCGGCGAATTAAGAGCGGGAAAATCAAAGCACCGAAGGCAGGGTTTATTGATACCGAGTCGATCATAGACGAGGCAGACGAATTCACTCACGAATTTCGCGCGTGGCGTGACCGTAAGAAGGAGGGAGCTGGCGTTACCGTCATTCGACGGGCTGGTGCGCCCTGTGCGGCTGGCCACGCACGGGCGGACGCGCTAGCGAAGCCGTCTAGACGCAACAGCTAGACTGCCCCGCAAATGTCCGTCGCGCCCCTGCTGTGTAAAGAGTGCGGAGCTCCGCTTCACGGGCAGACGCGCGGGCTGCGCAAATTTTGTAACGCGCCATGCCGGAGACGGTTTAACAACCGCCGCGCTCTACGCGGGGCCGATCTATACGACGTGTTCATGGCGGTGCGCTTCGAACGCGAGAAAGCCCGCCAAGCGCGCGCCTGGTCGCTTCTCTGTCGGATGGCATCGGCGTTTCGTACTGCCGATAGGCGGGGCAGGGACGGTCGCCGCTCATGGGATGAAATAGAGAAAGTTCGCGTTCGACACGCACACCTCAGCGCCACCCTCGTCGGAACTAATGCTGCAGGCTCGTCGCGGAGCGCACGCCGTGCCAGATAATGATGCAGGCGTTCCCGCAGAGCCGAGCGTACCGGGGTGGCGACGCATCATCGAAATTTTCGATGGGGCCGGTCCGATCGAGGACCCCACGCAAACGGATTCCTATCAAGCGTTCGTTTGCAAACTCGCCAACTCGCGCAAAGTCAAAGGGCGGCGGCGCGAGGCGGTGCGCAACGCTGATGCCGCTGGTGACGTCACCGCGACTGCGCCATCGCGCGAGGCGGGCGCCGGCGGCGACGTGCCCGAGGCTGCGCCAGGAGGGGGCGACGGCGGCCGAGACGGCGACCTCGATATTCGCTGTGCGCGGCGCCCGTTGACGGATCTCGGCAATGCCGAGCGGTTTATCGAGCGTAACGGTGAGCGCTTCCGATATTGCCCGAGCGCCGGATGGCTGGCTTGGGATGGCACTCGTTGGACACGAAATGCCGCCAGCGGACTCGTCGAATCTGCGGTGCATCAAACACATCGCGACATTCAGGGCGAAGCGGATGCGGTTATAAAATCAGGCGTGGACTTTGAGATTGCACCAGCGACGGCTACCAAGCCGCCGGTGATGTGGTCTGACGCGCTAAGGAAATGGGGCCGCGCCAGCGAGAGCGCGGGAAAGCTCGCGTGCATCGCTCGCGACGATCACGTGCGACCGGGATTGGCAGCACCTTATCTGGCAGTGCCTGCCGAAAAGTTGGATGCAAACCCGCTGCAGATCAATGTACTTAACGGCACGTTGATCGTGTCTCACGAGCGGGACCGTGAGCGAGATTGCATCAGCTTTCGGCCGCACGATGTTGCTGATCTGATCACCAAGATATGCTCGGTTGAATATCAGCCCGATGCGACATGCCCGATCTACGATCGCTTCCTCGCGGAGGTCCAACCCGATGCGACAGTGCGGCGGTTTTTGCATCAGTGGGGAGGTCTGTCACTCACCGGCGATATTGGCGAGCATAAGATGTGTTTTTGGTGGGGTGAAGGCCGTAACGGCAAATCGACGCTTCTGGAAACATGGGCCTTCGTTGCCGGCGACTACGCAGCCAATACTCAAATCCAAACGTTTCTCGACGCCGGGAAGATGCAAAGCGGCGGCCAGGCGACTCCGCATCTCGCCAAGTTGCCGGGCGTGCGCATGCTGCGAACGTCAGAGCCGCAGAAAGGCGCAAGACTGGACGAAGCGCTTATCAAATCCACGACTGGCGGCGATACAATCGAAGCGCGCCACCTCAACCGCGAGTTCTTTCCATTCGTGCCGCAATTCAAGCTGACAATGTTCGGCAATCATGAGCCGAAAATCACCGGCGCCGATGCAGGCATTTGGTCACGCGTCGTGGAGGTGCCGTGGCCGGTCATGATCGCGCCGGATCGTCGCGACAAGACGCTGGCGCAGAAACTACGCCGTGAGGGCAGCGGGATCCTCAATCGGCTGTTGGACGGCCTGCGCGATTGGATCGACCGCGGCCTCGTCATGCCGAAGCCGATTGTCGAAGCAACAGAAGAATATCGCGCACGGTCGGACCCGCTCGGACGCTTTCTTGGCGAATGCGTGGAGAATGCGCCCGGCCAGCACGTGCGCTCGGGCGAGATGTACGCTCTGTTCGTCGCTTGGGCAAAGGCAAATGCCGCATCCGTGTGGACGCAAAAAGGGTTGGCCGGTGCACTTAAAGATCGACGGTACGAATCGATGCATTCAAACGGCATGCGCTGGCTCGACGTCCGCCTAGTCCGGTCGGTTAGAGATTTTGATGTCGAGGAGGCGGGGCCAACAGTACCGGCGCACGGCGGCGCGAGCTACGACGAAGATGACAACGACGTGGTGAGATAATCGGTTTGGAAGGATTGGGAGTCGAATTGGAAGGATGTTGGAAGGATGTCTGCGATCAAAGCCGTCGCTAAGGTACTGATCGAAAAGGGATTGGAAGGATGTGGAAGGATTGGAAGGATTTTAACAATGACCGCGCATGCGCGCGAGCATGCTGCGCTAACGTCCCTCATGATGAAGAACCCAAATTAAATATGCATAGTCATGCCGGAAAAAGCTTCCAATCCTTCCGTCGCTTCCAAAGCAAAAGGAGAAGTCTTTGAAAAGACAGCTAAATCGCACGGTTGGAACGCATCAGGGATCGAGCCTGCATCCTTCCAACATCCTTCCGGCAAAGCTTCCATTCGATTTGTTGAACCAAGATGCCGTCGCCTATTTTCAGGAGCGTGGGCCTTTTACGCCCTCGCAAGCGGTTTCAATTGCGCGTGCCCTGAGGCCGGTAGCCAAACAGGTGGCGCGCCACTGCCAGGCGCACGGTGCAACTGCGCCAGGGCGCTCGATCAACGAGCGCCCAAATTACTCTGGCTTCGACTCGCGCAAGTTCATTGCGAGATGCGTCGGATTCGCGCCGGGCACGTTGCGTAAGGCCCAATGCGTTCTGGAAGCCGCCGAAGCAAACCCCGATTGGCGCGACTACGTGATTTGGATGGACGCGAAGCGGAAAGCCGGCGAGGCGTTCACCGCAGTCTTGCGTGGGACAGTGGGGACGTTATCGCAAGCTGCCGATAGGCGCCCGCCAGCCGGTCGCGAGTTCGGCGAGCGAATGGTGAAACGCTTTCTCAAGGCGAGGCGCAAAAACCAATGAAAGTATATTGTGGCCAACTTACCAAAATGAACGGAAGCGTCCCGATGAAGCGGCGCGAACTGTGCGGCAGGGCTGAGACACCATTCACCAGCACGCGAATCGATTTAGAACGGTATCTCGGTCGACTGATACGTGAGCGGATGGTTTGGTTGCCAAGATGGTGCCGTGCGATTCTGTGGGCCTTCCGGGGTGATCGCGCACTCACATACGACGGCCGATAAAGCAATGCTGGCGCGCGGTGATCGTCAACGATTGGGCCCTTGGCAGCAACCTACGAACCGCAGCCCGTCGAGCCGTTGGCCGGGGCCATGGCATTCACGGGTCCCTCTGGAGGGTCCCCCGGCTCCACGGGTCACGCGCGAGCGCGGATCAATTCTAGTTTTTGATGTTGTGTGAAGCGTCAACTTGAAGATCAAATAAACACATCCGGGGTTCAACGATCTTGAGCGACGACGTTGTCAGCAAATTAGCATTTGCCGCACTGACGAACGTGCATGCGAGTCGCGTGTCACAATGGATTACCCGCGGCCAGATTTCCGGAGATGCTATCGTCGGCGAAGGAAGGCATGCTCGCATCCGTGTGCCGGTCGCGCTCGAGCAGCTCAAGCGCAACCTTGACGTAAATCAACGCACCGGCGCGAACGCGAAGGCGACATTGGACTTCGGCGGTGCCGCTCCAAAGGGCGAGCCTGCAGCGCCGACGATCGAGGATGAGCTAAAGAAAGAGCGGCTTGAACAAATCCAGCTGCAAAATGAGCGCGCGAGGGAAGAGCGCGCGGCGCGCGCCGGCGTCTACATGCTTGCAGACGATGCTCGCCGACAGATGGGGCGCGTCGCCTCGGGGCTGATGACGCTGTTCGAAAGCTCTCTGCCCGAGTTCGCAGCGGCGATCGCGGCAAGCTCCAACATGACGACGCGCGATGCCTTGCATTTGTTGCGGGCGACCTGGCGCGCGGCGCGTGAGCGCGGTTCGGAAAGAGAGGCCGGCGTCTCGGCGGCGCTTCCGGCTATGATTGGTGACGCAGGCGACAGTGCGGAGGATGGCGGCCAGGCGCAACCAGATGGTGAGGACGCGGGGGCTTCTGCATGACGATCGCTCTTGCCAACGCCGATCGGGTCTCTTCCGAGGTGATGGCTGCTGCGCTCAAGCCGCCGCCGCCGATCGATTATCTAAGCTTCGCGACGCGCCACGTCGTGATCGAGGACGGTTCGTTCCCCGGTCCTTATAATCGATCGCTATTCCCATATTTCGACGAAATTCTAAAGGCGCTTGGTCCGGACGATCCCTGCCGCTTCGTCACCTTGATGGGATCGGCGCAAATTGGAAAGACAACGGTGGCGAATATTTTCACCTGCGGTTCGCTGGTGATGTCGAAAGGGAATTTTCTTTACGTGCACCCGACCGAGGAGAACGCGCGACGATGGTCTAAAATGAAGTTTGCACCGATGATGCGAACCATCGCGATTATGCGCGAGAATTTCCCTCAGCGCGCCAGGGATATTGCCGACAGCGTAATGTACAAAGAACGCAAGGACGGCCTGGCGTCGCTGCTTATCACCGGAGCCAACTCGCCGGCGTCGCTCTCTCAGGTCACGATCGCGAGCCAGGTGCAAGACGATCTTTCCAAATGGGAGATGAACAGCGCCGGAGATCCGGAAACGCAGGCTGATAATCGATCGCGGGCGATCGAATTCGCCAAGGTCCTCAAGGTGTCTACCCCTTTGGTCGTGCCCGGATGCAGGATTACTCGCGACTTCGAATCGGGCAGCCGGGAAATGCCCTACGTGCCGTGTCCGCACTGCAATCACTTTCAGGTTTTGGAATGGGACAACATGCTCGCCGGGTTCGATCCGTCGAAACCGGATGACGCGCATTTCACCTGCATTGCCTGCGGCGCCTTGATCGAGGAGCATCATCGGCCTCGGATGCTCGAATGCTTCGAATGGCGCGCGCAAAACCCAGCGGCCAAGCGCGAGCATCGCAGCTTTTGGATTTGGTCCGCTTACTCGTACCTGCAATCGTGGCCGCGGATCGTGCAGGAATATCTCAAGGCGCGCGGCGATCCCGGCGCCGAGAAGGTGTTCCTCAACGATACGGCCGGCAAGCCCTACCGTGCCCATGGAGAGGCTCGGCCATGGGAGGAGCTGCGCGATCGGGCCGCTCAGTCGCACTATGTGCGGGGCACGATGCCGGCCGGCGCGCTGTTGCTGATGATGGGCATCGATTGCCAGCATGATCGCGTCGAGTGGCAGCTGATCGGCTTTGGTCGGGACTATCGCCGGTATGTGGTCGAATACGGAATTGTCGATCGCCACATCAGCGACCCGGATTGTCAGCGCAATCTCGACCTGGTGCTCCAGCGGACCTGGAAAAACGCCGCGGGACGGCAAATCGGCATAGATATGACGGCGATCGACGGTAACGCCTGGACGGAAGACGTTTGGACGTTCGCGCGCCGGCATCCATCGTCGAAACTTATCATGATCCGCGGCCGCGGCGATGATGCGGCGCCGCGTCTCGCCCTCGTCAAGCGCGAGCGGAACGAGAAGACCGGCAGGCTGCTCAAATATTCGAAACGTTTCTACAATCTTGGAACGAGCGCCCTGAAAATGGGTCTATACCGCGACCTTGCGAAGGACGATCCGCTAACGAGCGGCTATGTGGAATTCCCGTCCGGCTTGGATGATGAGTATTTCCAGGAGCTGACTGCCGAGCGCCGGGCTCCTGTGAAGCGCAACGGCTTTACCGTATTTCGATGGATCAAGGATGATCGGCAGGACAATGAGGCGCTGGATACCTTCGTGCAGGCGACCGGAGCTGCGATCAAATACGGCGTGTTTGGTCTTTCCGACAAAGGCTGGGAGCGGATTGCAGCGGAGCGAGAGTCGACGGCATCCGTGCAAGGTGACTTAGAGGACCTGCTCAGTGCGCAAAAGCACGAGCGGCGCAAGTCCATCGCAGGTTTACTGCCACATTGAATGCGGCGGAGTGGAGGAGCAGTCAGAGATGCCTCAAATGCGCCCCGACGCGACTGGAATTCCCTGGTACGAGGTCGACGATTACCTGCAGATTCGCCGGATCATGGCCGATGGCGATCGGCTTCCGCTGCTCTATTCGCATTGGCTGAAGAGGGCGGAGGAGGCGGAGCGCCGCATAGTAGCATCCGGCGTGCGCGCCATTCGCGTTCCGATTGATCCGGAACAATTCAGGATTTGGTGCAAAATCCGGATTTTGCGCTGTGACAGCGCTGCTCGCGGTCGGTTCATCCACGAAAAGGTCCGCGACCTGGTGATGAGCGATCAGGTGCGCGGCAAGCCGGCGATTTAAGGCTTGGGTCAGGGTCTGTGCGCCTGTGCGGCTTGTATCCGCACCATTCGTGCTTTTCATATGGTCACGCGGAGTCGACGATGTCTCTAAATCCGATGGCCGGGACAGTTATCCCCTTTCGACCGCGTGTCGCGGGCAGTTCACCGAGGGAAGGAACCGAAATGACGATGGACCCACTCTACAGGGAGCGCATGCGGGTCGAAACTGCCGAGCGTCAGCTATCCCAAGCGCGCGCCGATATGTCCAAACGGGCTGATGAGTTGAAAATTAGTCATCACGGCCTCTTCAGCGAGAGCAAATTTGTCCTGCGCACCAGTTCCGAGAGCTGGCAGAACGATGCTCGTAAGGACGGTCGCAATCAGGGCCGTAAAGAGGCCCGCGAAGAGGCCCACGAGGAGCTCCTAAATCTCCTGCCGACGCTGCTGAACCCTGGCAACGGGCCCTTTGCACATCTGGGACGAACGCAGCAGCAGGATCGGGCCGCCTTTCGTGCAGGCGCGATTTTAAGGGCAGTCGGAACCGCGGAGCGCGGCGGCCATGAGCCGCCGGAGCCAACGGGGTTGGCAAAAGCAATCGTCGACGCCGGCAGGAAGGCGAGAGGTGAGGCCAAAAATGATCAGTGAAAATCGAAAGCAGGAGCTAAAGGCCGAAGTCACCACGTTGAAAGCGCGGCTTGGTGAAATCGAAGCGGAGCTCGACGGCAAGCCGCCGGCGCCTCAGGCTCCGCTTCACCCGCGCGCAGAAAAGCCGGACGGCGCTACGGTCACCACGCTCTTGAATCCCGTCAACGCATCTCTCATGCCCGACGAGAAGCAGCTCCGCAGTCTGCATCGAATTGTGCTGGCGGCGTACCCGAACTTGCAGTTCCGCCCCGAACGGGCTGGCTACCTGTATCGAGCGAATGAGGATGATGATCCGGACGGCTTTAAGGATTTTTGCGCAGCGTTCGGCTGTCTTCTCAGCATCGGCCGCACGCAGACTCCGAGCAAACAATACTCGGTCGGCTGGTTTTTGGACGCAGCGAATGAATGGCTCGACGCACGGGGCCAGCCGCGAATCCGAAAAGGCCTGGCATTCCTCGCGGCGTGCATCGCTGTTGGTGATGTCCCGTTCGTGGTGGGCGTCGAGAACGAAGGCGTTCTGTGGGAGCTGGGTCTGCAGATTTACGGAGGCAGGCCTGCTACGGACTCGTGGAAAAAGGTTATCGCGGGGCAATTGCCGAAGCCTGTCAGCTCCGGAAGACCTTTAAGAGAAATACCGCAGGTGCGAATACGGTATCCAGGCTAAAAAAACTCCGCGCTGAAGAGTGGCCCTCCCGGCGCGGACGGTGGAGGGTGCGGAGAAAAACGGACACGCCAACCCATCGTGTCTCGATTCCTTTGCACTCAATGGTGCTCGGTCGCGTTTCGATTAATCTCCGGCGCGGCCGAGCACCGCCCCCACACCCTTAAGGTGAGTCTGTTCATGTGCTTTGCGTGACTGCCGTCCCTTCAGAGAATTTTGGCGGAGAACACACAAACATATGAGCACGCTCAAGCCACCCATTCACGCCAGTCACGTGCCGGCATTGCCGGGTTGGTTCGCAGTTTTTCCAGATGAGTTGCCGAATGATGGCGGTATCGAGCTGATCAAAGAGCCGGTGCTGGCGTGGCGGATCGAGACCTTTGAGGTTGTGGACCGCAGAGGCCCGGCGGAACGATTTGACGGCGTCACGCCGGTGCTCGCCGGCGGTTCGATTAGTGAGGCATCGTTGTACGCTTTGCAGTTTGGCGGAGCCTATTTCACCGGTAATGAAAGCTTTCGCGTGAGGGACGAGCTCATTGAGTATTTCAGGAAACAAATGGCCGGTAAACGTTAGGAGAGGACGATATGAGTTATTTTGCAGAGCGACTTGTCAGCGCCGCGGTGATTGCGGATCAAAATCCGTTTGACAGTTTTGGTAGCGGGCCCGTCATTGCATACGGCCCGATCGGCGCAGCCCTTGATGCGCAGGCCGCGGTGGTTAGTGCGATCGATAAGGGGACGCCGACGTTGCTGGCGGAAAAGTATTTTCCGCGCGCTGTAGCTGGGCGCGTAACGGGTCTTGAAATTAACTTTGCCAGTTATGGCGCATCTCTGGACCAGTTAGCCAAGCGCGTCGACGCTCTCGACGGGCAGACGTCCAAATATTGTTTCACCGATCGGTGGGCACAAGGTGCGGGCCAGCTGTCCAATGAGGAACTATGGACAGCGAATCGGCGCAGACTTGGATGTGCTGGCGGCTCGGATCGGCAACCTATCCAAGGGGGATTGAGAAAATATCGCATGCCAAATCCTGCAGAGATAGCGACCGTCACCGCAAACGGCATGACGTATAGCGGCTGGACCCAGATCGAAATCGAGCGCAGCTATGAGCAGGTTGTCAGCCACATGCGGTTGCTGGTCGCCGAGCAATCGAGCGGCTCCGCGAGCGGGGGCGCCAATCCGGAACTGATGCCGAAGGACACGGCACAGGGCTATCTCGCTGGGATATTGGCAATCAGTGGCGTCGTCTCGACGCGCCAGGTTTCATACGACAAGGACAGCCATCAGACACTCATTGTCGTTGCGTCGCAGACACAGAAACTGGTGCGCTCGACAGTCGACGGCGTACCGGGTTTTTATCAAGGCTATCCCTTTGAGGGGATCGCGAACGCGGTCGCCAATAAGGTCGGGGTCAACGTCATTCTCCGGGGCGCAGCCGGCGGAGCCGCGAAGCCGTTCCCGCGCGTCTCCGAGCACATTGGGGAAAGGCGTTTTGACTTTATTGCTCGCTTGGCCGCCGCACGGAATCTCTTTCTTGTCGATGACGCAAAAGGGACGCTGCTGGCAACACAGGGCACGGGCAGCGTCATAGCCGAGCTCGTGGAGGGAAAGAATATCGAGTCTGCGGTGCTGACATTGGGGATTCCCGAATACGGCAATCCAGTGCGTTCAGTCGGCGCTAATTTTGTCGGTAGTTTGACGACGACTGACGATGATGCCGCGCGCGACGTGAGCGCCACTATCACGTCGCCGAACATGCCGACCGACGCACCTCAGACCGTGGCCCTGCCGCATCCCGGTGATAATCAGGATGCGGCGATGTATGCCGCGCGGGTCGCGGCATTCAATTTGGCGACGTACATTGACGGCAGAATCACGGTGCCTGGCTGGTTTATGGATGATGGGTCGCTCTGGATCGAGCACGTCGGAGATTTGGTAACGATCTATTCGCCGATGCTGGTGCCGGGCGGCGATCTGACGCTCGCCATTAAAGGCATTACCCACCGTCAGAACAACGAGAGCGGCACGCAGACGATCATCGAGGTTTGCCATCCGGGAGCGCTGGGCGGCTTTGGCGGAGTGCAGTCGAATGGAGGCGGCGCCGATATCTTGCCGCAGCTCGGCGCGCCGGCGCCAGGTCAATGATAGGAGGCGGGAATGTCCGAATCCGATACCATGCGTCTTGCAGCCGAAGTTGTCGATAAATACTCGCCGGTTTTGCGGCAGATGCAGCGCTCGCTACGCGACCTGACCGACTATACCAGGAAGAGCAACGAGCAGAGCAAGCGGGGCGCCAAAGAGCATCGCGAAGAGATTGGCCGGCTCGACAAGGCATTCGGCAAGGTCGAAGAGCGCGTCAAGGGCAGCGTGATTCCGACCATCGCCGCGCTGGGCGTGACCACGCTGTCGGCCGGCGCCGCGGTCGCCACGCTCAAAGATACGGTGCTGGGCTTTGGCGAAACCGGACGTCAACTGTCGATGCTTTCGCGCGAGACTGGCTTCTCCGTCCAGAGACTTCGCGAACTTGAAGCGGTGGGACGGCGACTCAATATCGCGCCCGATAGCATGCGCCAGAGCATGCGGCAGTTCGCGCAACATATGCACGACCTGCGGCGCATGGTGCCGGCCGAGATCGATACTTGGCTGAGTGGCGGCAATGTCGCGACGAATAATTTCGTTCGCTCGATCGCCAATATGCCGATCCAGCAGGCGCTGTCACGCGCGCTCGGATTTTTGCAAACCATCCATGATCCGCAAGAGAAAACCAAATTTCTGAGGATGCTGGGACTGCCGGAAAACTACGCCGACGTTCCGATTGATCGTCTGCGTAGCATATTCGCCGAGGTGCGAAAAAGTATCGGCGTGTGGGGGCCTGATGAACAGAGAAAAGCGGACGCCTTCGAAGTCGCAATCGATCGGATGCGGGATTCGGTCGATAAGCTCAAGGTCGACGTCGGTACCGATCTGGCGGACTCGTTCACGCAGGCCGTGAATGCGATCCGCAAGTTCGTCGATGAAAACCGCAGCGACCTGCTGAATGTCCTCAAAGACGTTTCGGCCGCGGTCAAGGAATCCATCAAAGACCTCCAGACACTCTTGCATCTCTATGGCGACGTGAGATCGGGCAAGCTTTCGGAAGGCAGTAAGAAATTTCTGTTCGGCGGCAAGGGCGATCCGACCGATCCGCTGGGCACCGGCCATTCGTTCACCGACGAGCCGTTCTTCAAGGGGCTCGGCTGGCTGAAGGACAAATGGGATCAGCTCAACAGC
>JBAQJL010000108.1:0-9796 GCA_049300295.1 Xanthobacteraceae bacterium | reverse complement strand
TTTTGCAGATCGGGCGGCAGCGCTTCCAGCCACTTTTTGTTCATCACCACGATGGTGTTCACATAGGGCTGGCCGATCTCGGTGATGTATTTGGCGGCGTCGAGATAGTGCAGCGTGCCGAACACCGGAACGGTGCCGAGCGCGCCGTCGACGGTGCCCTGCTGCAAAGCCGGCAGTACGTCGGCCAACGACATCGCCACCGGCGATGCATCCATGCGCTTGATCATTTCGAGCTGAAACGGTGAAGCCAGCACGCGGATGCGCGTGCCTTTGAACTCGGCCAGATGCCGAACGGGCTTGCGCAGTACGACCGACGACGGCCCAAGCGGCAGCAGCGCGATCCCGGCCAAACCCTTGTTGGCGCCGAGCCCGAGCATCATGGCCTTGACGGCAGGATCCTGAATGACTTTCACATCCTGATCCTGGCTGGCAAACATGCCCGGCGCGCTGAGCGCCTCATAGCGCTGATCGACGCCGACCAGAAATTCCGGCGGACCGATCCAGGCCTGGATCGAACCGAATTGCGCGCCCTCGATCTGGCGCGGAATCGAGCCGAGCTGGCTGGCCGGATAGACCTCGGCCTTGATGCGGCCGGCGGCATCCTTGGTCACCGCCGCGGCAAAGCGCTTCATCCACTCGTGCTGCGTGTCGTTGAGCGTCGCCGTGGAGAGCTTCATCACATAGGTCTTCGCCCCTTGCGCCGCTGCCGGGGACGACACCGCACACAGCGCAGAAGCCATCGCCGCGCAGAACGTTGTTGCAACGCCGCGCGCCACATATCGGCTTACCCTCATTTCCATTTTTTCCATTTTCCGTTTTGACCTGAAGGCGGGTCGCTTAACACGCCGGCGGTGCCGGCAAAGCCGCCGCGGCCGCATGGCAGGACCGCAATTCAAGGCCGAAATGGCGCGCCCGTTTGCTCAGGTTGCGATCGGGCCATCGATCAGGCCACGGCATGTCCTGGCATTACCACCATGGCCGCAAACTGGTAGTTTTTCCCGAATCCGGGCATTTGCGTTAGCACTCATGGACCGCTTGTCGATCTGGCCCCGCATCCGCACCCTGCTCCGGACCTCCCGGCCGCGCTGGCGTTTTGCCGCACGCGTGACCGCGTCCGGCCTGCTGGCCTACGCCGCCGCCCAAGTCATGCGGCTTCCCTTGCAGGGCCTTTGGATGATTCTGACCGCCATCGTGGTCACGCAAGCGAGCGCCGGCGGATCGGTACGCGCGACGCTCCAATACATCATCGGCACGGTTGGCGGCGCCGTGTATGCGGCCATCCTCGGTATCCTGATTCCGCATGGAACGCCGCTTGTGGAGATTGGGGTTCTGGCGCTCGCAATTGCCCCGCTTGGGCTCGTCGCCGCATTCAATCCGAACTTCCGCGTGGCGCCGTTTTCGGCGGTGCTGGTTCTGCTGCTCGCCGGGCAGTTCGGCGAAGGCCCGATCGAATCGGCCCTCATACGGACGGCCGAAGTGGCGCTGGGCGGCTTGATCGCGGTGGTCGTTTCGCTCCTGGTTTTCCCCGAGCGCGCGCAGCAGATGCGGCTGAACGTGGCCGTCGGCCTGATGCGGCGGCTTGCGCGTGAGCTGCCGCGGCTCCTCGCCGGCTTCACGGGCGAGCTCGATGTGGCCACAAACAGCGGCATCCAGAACGACATCGGCGCCGCGGTTTCAGAGTTCCAACAAATCACGGCGGAGGCGCAGCACGAGCTGATGATCACGTTCGCGGCGCAGCCCGATCCCGGGCCGCTGTCGCGCACGATGCTGCGGCTGCGCCACGACCTGGTGATCATCGGCCGCGCCGGAATGAGGCCGCTGCCCGAGCCGCTGCTCGCGCGCCTGGGCACGCCATTAACCCGCGTCGGCGCGGCGGCGAGCGATTTTCTCAGCGCCAGCGCGACAGCGCTCGCCGAGCGCAACGCCCCGCCGCCGCTGGACGGCTACGAAGCCGCGCTGGACGCGTACACGGTCGAGGTCGAGGCGGTCCGCAGCGAAGGCCTGACGCTGCCGCTCACCGCCAACGAAGTCGAACCGGTGTTCGCGCTCGGCTTCACGCTGGAGCAGTTGCGGCAGAATTTTATCGACCTGCAACGCTGCGTGCAGGATTACGCCCGGCGGGCGCGACGAAGGAAGAAAGGCGCAGGCCGAAAGTAAAACGCACATAAAGCAGCAACGGTAATTGAGCGCCGGCCATTCCACTGCGTGTCATGGCCGGACTTGTTCCGGCTATCTCCGTCTTTTTGATGCTCGGTTAAGACGTGGATGCCCGCGACAAGCGCGGGCATGACGAGTCAGAGTCACAAGGGCCGGGTATTAACCGCGGAGCAGCGCGAGATCGACCGGACCGTCAAATAGCCTTTTGGTCAAATCGAGCACCTGCTTCGCCCGCCCCGTGCTCCAGCCGCCGTGCTGGGTGTTGAGCAGGAATTTTTGCTCGATGTCGGCGCGCGTCAGCGGCTCTTGCGCGCCGCCGCGCATATAGGGCTGGCGCTCTTCCACGGCCGAACCATCGCGCAAGAGGGCGCGGATGTGGCCGGTGAAGTTTTTCGGATACGGATTCTGCGGATCGATCCGGTAACGCACCTTGCCGGCGAGCGCGACGACCTGCGGTTCGCGCACCGCCGCATCGGTGAAATCATCCAAGCCGACATTGCCGCGCACGAAGCCTGCGGCGATGCAGTAGGGCGTCGAGAATTTGCCCGCATAACCGTTGGCCGGTGTCTGCTTCGCGGCCAGCGGCTCCCACAGCCGGTGCACGGTCCCTTCGCCGACGTCGCAGACCATCTCGACGACATCGTCGGCCTTGATGCCGCGCGCGGCCAGGCGGCGCGCGCAATCGATATACGGATGCGTCATGGTCCCGCACGGATACGGCTTGAAGGCGAGCGTCTCGGTCACCCATGTTTCGCCGAAGCCGCGGGTCAGCGCGTCGTAATCGCCTTTCGTGGTGTGGGCGAAGGCGTGGAAGAAGCCGTGCACGCCTTCAAACACAGTGCGCGGGCCGGAAAAGCCGGCACGGCCGAACAAAGCGGCCTGCAGACCCGATTGTGCCGACCAGCCGGCATGCAGCCGCTTGGTCCAGGCGCCCTCGGCCAGATATTCGATGATGCCCGACGCCATCGAAGCGGCAGTGCCGAGCGCGTCCACCAGTTGCCGGGCGTTGAGTTTCAGCGCCGCGCCGACGCCGGCGGCTGCCCCCATGGCGCCGAACACCGCGGTCGGATGAAAGCCGGCCTTGTGGGTGAGCGTAGGCGCCACGGTGGCGAGCCGGCACATGGTCTCGACGCCGACCGCGATGCCAAGAAGCGCCGCGCGGCCATCCAGCTTGTGCCGCTCGCAGGCCGCCAATACGGCCGGCACGATAACGGCGCCGGCATGCACGGGGCCGCCCTCGAAGGTGTCGTCAAAGTCTTCGCCATGCACCGCGGTGCCGTTGACGATCGCGGCGCCCGTCGCCGCCAGGGTGCGGGCATGGCCGATCGCCGTGCACGGCCCGTCATCCTCACAGGCCGCGAGCGTGGCGCGCACGTAATCCTCGTGGCGCGCCGTGACCGCGAGCCCGACCACGTCGATCAGCAGCGCTTCGCACTTGGCGCGGACGGCTTGCGGCAAGCGCGCCGCGTCGAGCACACAGATTTTTTGCGCGAGAATTTCCGCAAGTGCGACTTTAGGGAGGTCGTTGGCGGACATGAGTGGCGTGCCATTTGAAAATAGTGAACGATTTCACGTCGTCATTGCGAGCGAAGCGAAGCAATCCAGCGCCGCGGCGCCGCTCTGGATTGCTTCGTCGCTTCGCTCCTCGCAATGACGAGGAACCTAATACCGGTTCGCGATCGGCAATTCCTCGGCCGGGAACAGCGTGATGACGCGGCAGCCTTTGTCGGTCACCACCATCTCTTCCTCGATGCGCGCGGCCGAGAAGCCGTCTTTGGCGGGGCAGTAGGTTTCCAGCGCGAACACCATGCCTTCCTTGATCTCGGTCGGATGATCGAGCGAGACCACGCGCGAGATGATCGGCCGCTCGTGGATGGCGCAGCCGATGCCGTGGCCGAACTGCAGGCCGAACGCCGACATCTCGTCGGGGAAACCGAACTCCTCCGCCTTCGGCCACACGCTGCAGACCTCGTTGGTCATGACGCCCGGCTTGATCAGGTCGATCGCGAGATCGAGCCACTCGCGCGCCTTCTTATAGGCGTCATGCTGCACCGGCGTGGCGCGGCCGACGTTGAAGGTGCGGTAGTAGCAGGTGCGGTAGCCCATGAAGCTTTGCAGAATGTCGAAGAACGCCTGATCGCCGGGCCGCAGCATGCGGTCGGTGAAATTGTGCGGGTGCGGATTGCAGCGTTCGCCCGAGATCGCATTGATGGCTTCGACGTCGTCGGAGCCGTGGTGATAGAGGAACTTGTTGACCTCGGCGACGATGTCGTTTTCACGCACGCCGGGTTTGAGCTGCTCGTGGATCAGGTGATAGGCGCCGTCCACCATCGCAGCCGAGCGGTTGAGCAGCGCGATCTCATCGGCCGATTTGATTTCCCGCGCTTCCAGCATGGTCTGCTGGCCGTCGGCCACTTTGAGACCCGCCTTTTGCAGTTCGAACATCATCGGCGGCTCGATGATGTCGACGCCGATCGGCATTTTCTCGACGCCGGCCTCCTTGAGCAGCGAGGCGATCTCCTTGGCGTGGCGCTCCATCAGCCCGAATGCCGGATTGACGGTGCCGCGCAGGCCGATCAGTCCGGCCTTGCAGTTCTCCGGCTTGAGCCACGGCGTGTAGAGCTGGTGGTGCACGGCAGCCGAGCCGAAATCCCACAGGATCGGATCGGGGCTGGTGCGCGTGATCAGCGCCCAGCGGCAGAGCTTGTCGCGCTCCCACTCGCCGATCTTAGTCGAAGTACAGTAGCGGATGTTGTTGACGTCGAACACCAGCAGCGCGCCGAGCTCGGATTTCTCCAGCGCCTGCCTGACGCGGCCGAGCCGATAGCGGTGCAGGCGCCGGTAATCGACCCGCTCCTCGAAATCGACCGCCATGGTGCCGAGCGCCGGCAGCGCGCGCCCCCAATTGTAGCGCGGGTTGATGTCCTCGGCGCGGATCGCCGTCAGTTCGCGGGTGATGTCGTCCATTATAAGCTCCTCAGTGGCTTTGACGCCTACTATATGCGTTTCCCGGGCGCGGCGCAGCACGAAGCGCAGCGAAGTGGTGCGCTGCAGACCCGGGATCGTTACAAGTTCCGAGTAACAGAGCGCCGAGTTTGGAACGGCCCCGGATCAGCGGTGCATCACTTCGTGCTGCACCGCATCCGGGGAACGATGTTTTAGAGCAAGACCAGTTCATCGTATAAGTCGCGCCAACTCGGATTGACCTTCTCGACGAGTTCAAACTTCCAAGCGCGTCGCCATCGCTTCAAAGCGTACTCACGCGCCCTCGCCTCGAGTATTGAAGCGTATTCTTCGTAATAGACCAATCGCATCAGTCCATATTTGCTTGTGAAGCCCGGGGCGGCTTTTGTCCTGTGCTCGAAGATACGCCGTGCAAGATCACTGGTGACTCCGACGTAGAGGACTCCCTTTGGTCGGTTGGCGAGAACGTAAACGAAGAAGCGCCCGCGCATACCGATCGCCGCCTCGTTTCCCGGGCGCAGCGCAGCACGTAGCAAAGCGAAGTGGTGCGCTGCAGACCCGGGATCGTTACAGACTCCGAATGACAAAGCGCCGAGTTTGGAACGGCCCCGGATCAGCGGAGCACCGCTGCGCGCTGCACCGCATCCGGGGAACGCGGTCCCGTTAAGCAGGAATCGGCACGTCGCCGACGTCCTTGGGCACCTTATAGCCCTTTTGCGTCGCCGGGCGCTTGGCGATGGCGACGTACCAGCGCTTGACGTTCGGATACTGATTGAGATCGACCGTCTGCCATTCGTAGCGCGACACCCACGGCCAGATGGCGATGTCGGCGATCGAATACGCATCGGCAACAAACTCATGATCGGCAAGGCGCTTGTTGAGTACGCCGTAGAGCCGGTGCGCTTCTTTCAGATACCGCTCCTGCGCATACGGCGCCTTGCCGGGATTGTATTTGGTGAAATGGTGCACCTGCCCGAACATCGGTCCGGGGCCGCCCATCTGCCACATCAGCCATTCGATGGTGTGGTAGCGCTCCTCGCCGCTTTTCGGCAGCAGCTTGCCGCACTTGTCGGCGAGATAAATCAGGATCGCGCCCGACTCCATCAGGCTCATGCCGTTGTCGCGATCGACGATCGCCGGGATGCGGTTGTTCGGGGATATTTTAAGAAACTCCGGCTTGAACTGTTCGTCTTTGCCGATGTCGACGGCGTGAACCGTATAGGGCAGGCCCATTTCTTCGAGTGCGATGGAAGCCTTGCGGCCGTTCGGCGTCGTCCAGGTGTAAAGATCGATCACGGTTTTGGTCCTGTTGTTGGTTGATGTCCGTTTCACTCGTAATTGTCATGCCCGCGAAAGCGGGCATCCAGTAGTCGCTACCTATTTGGTAATTTCTCCAATTCGCCATCGTATACTGGATCATCCGCTTTCGCGGATGATGACCGGGGTGCACTCTCACGCCGCCTTCTTGCCCCACAGCCGCGCCGAGGCGATGTCGGCGCCCTGGCGGATCGCCGCAAGCTTGAGCCACACCGCCGGCTCGATCACCCACTCACGTCTGGTAAAGGTGCCGAAGCCGCAATCGGTCGAGGCGACGACGCGCTCGCGATCGCCGACCGCCGCCACCGCCTCTTCGATGCGCCGCGCCACCACTTCGGGATGCTCGACAAAATTGCTCGTGGTTTCGACCACGCCCGGAATGAGGATCATGTCTTTTGGGAACGGCACACGCTTGAGCGCCGCATATTCGTGGGCGTGGCGTGGATTGGAGAACTCGATCGACAGCGCCCCGACCTTGGCCTGGTAAAGCGCGGGCAGGATTTTATCGAGCGCGATGTCGTGAATGTGCGGACCTTCCCAGTTGCCGTAACAGATGTGCAGGCGCACGCGATCGCGCGGGATGCCCTCGATGCCCTTGTTGATGGCCTCGACATGCCGTTCGCAACGCTTGACGAACTCCGCATCCGACAGGTCGCGGTACATCATAGTGCGGTCCATCGCGAGGTCCGGTGCGTCGATTTGCAGCACAAGACCGGCTTTATTGATCGCCCGGTATTCGTTGCCCATCTCGCGCGCGATGGCGTCAAGATATGCGTCGTGGGACGGATAGTGGGCATTCAACATCGTGGTCGAAATGATGCCGGGTGAGGCCGCGGTCATGAACCGCTCCGAAAACGCATGCAGCTCGTCGGCGATGCGGTTGAGGCCTTCGGTTTCCTCGGTGATCGGCGCAAGATCGCGATATTTGATCTCGGCCTGCGCCTCGGGTGCGCCCTGCTGGCTCTTCGGCGGGTTGGGAAACCGCCGCATCAGGTAGCTCAAAAGCTCGGGAAATTCCTCAAACTCGCGGCCACGGCGGCGTTTCGAAACACCCGCAAAGCCCGACACCCGCTGCGGCACGTAGGTCTGAAAGCCGATCCGCCGCTGCTCGCCGTCATTGCCGACGTCGATGCCGGCCTCCATCTGCTTCTGCACGACGTACCGAACCGCCTTGTCCATTTCGGCAGTGAGTGCTTTCGGATCGGCGATTTTACCGTCCTCCTGCGCCACCAGGAGGTCGCTCAGCTTCTCGTTGCGCGGCAGGCTGCCGACATGAGTGGTGAGAATGCGATCGCGGCTGAAAATCATGGGTTTTCCACCATTGTCATTGCGAGGAGCGAAGCGACGAAGCAATCCAGGGGCCGCTTGTTCCGAGTGACCGACCCTGGATTGCTTCGCTTCGCTCGCAATGACGAACTTCATAGCGCAATTTACCGCGCTTGAAAGGGGCCGTTGCGACCGAATTTGCCCGTCGGCATAATGCTTTGAAGCGGGCGCGAGTGGGCAAAAGCCCCGCCCCGGGGAGGAAAAGCTGCGATGAATGCGCCGGTCGACACAATCCCGCGCGGCTACAATTTTGCGGCCGATATTTTGGAGCGCAATCTCGCTGCCGGCCGCGCCGGCAAGGCCGCCTATATCGATGCCCGCGGCAGCACTACGTACGGCGAACTGGCCGAACGCGCCGAACGTTTCGGCCACGCGCTGCGCACGCTCGGCATCCGCCGCGAAGAACGCATCCTCATTTGTTTGACCGACACCATCGATTGGCCAACCGCATTCCTCGGCGCCATCAAGGTCGGCGTCGTTCCCGTCCCGGTCAATACGCTGCTCACCGAGGACGATTACGCTTACATGCTCGAAGACAGCCGGGCTCGGCTCTTGGTCCTGTCCGATGAAGTCTATCCGAAGTTCGCCGCAGCAATCACTGCCAGCAAGGACCTCGAGCACGTTGTTGTATCCGGTGACAACGCGCACGGACAAAGGCGCTTCACCGATCTGCTCGCGGCCGCGCCGGCCGAACCGTTCACCGCGCCGACCACACGCGACGACATGGGCTTCTGGCTCTACACATCGGGTTCGACCGGCAAACCCAAGGGCGCCGTCCATACCCACGCCGATCTGAAACTCACCGACGATCTTTACGCCAAGCCGGTGCTTGGCATCGCCGAGAACGATGTCTGCTACTCGGTGGCAAAACTGTTCTTCGCCTACGGGCTCGGCAACGCGCTGACGTTCCCGATGTCGGTTGGCGCCACGACCGTACTGCTGTCCTCGCGGCCGACCCCGGATGTGGTCGCCGAGCTCCTGAAAAAGCACCAAGTCACAGTGTTCTACGCGGTGCCGACCTTTTACGCCGGCTTCCTGGCGAGCCCAGCCGCGCCGGAACGCGCTGCCGTGAAACTACGCTGCTGCATATCCGCCGGGGAGGCGCTGCCGCCGGAGGTGGGGCGGCGCTGGCGCGAGCGCTACGGCGTCGACGTTCTCGACGGCATCGGCTCGACCGAGATGCTGCACATTTACCTCAGCAACCGCTCAGGCGCGGTCAAATACGGCACCAGCGGCAGGCGGCTGCCGGGCTACGACCTTCGCCTCATCGACGACAACGGCAACGAAATCAAACAACGCAATGAGATGGGCGAGCTGCAGGTGCGCGGACCGACCAGCGCCGTGATGTACTGGAACAAGCGCGAGCAGTCGCGGACGACGTTTATCGGCGAGTGGACCCGCACCGGCGATAAATACATCGAGGACGACGACGGCTATTTCGTCTACTGCGGCCGGCGCGACGACATGCTGAAGGTCTCGGGCATGTACGTATCGCCGTTCGAAGTTGAGGGCGCGCTGCAGAGCCATCCCGACGTTCTGGAAGTCGCCGTGGTCGGATGGCCCGATGACGAGAAGCTGATCAAGCCGAAGGCCTTCGTTGTGCTCAAATCGCCCGAGAAGGGCGGCAGCGATTTTGCCCGCGCGCTGCAGGACCACTGCCGCAAAAATCTCGCGCCCTTCAAATACCCGCGCTGGATCGAATTCCGCACCGAACTGCCGAAGACGGCGACTGGGAAGATTCAGCGGTTCAAGTTGCGGGCCGAGGCGGACAAATTGTAGCCGGTTCTTGAGCGCAGGCGGCGCGGCAAACTCTTCTCCTCCCCCTTGTGGGGAGGAGATAGTGGTGGAGGTCGCGAGGCAACGACGCCAAGCCCAACCGAACTTCGTCGCCTCCCGACCCCCACCCTGAGCAACCGGCAACATGGGTGACACTTCTGACCGGGGACATGGGTAACACATTTCTGGTTTTGTTCAGCGTTGCTGCTGCTACTGTTGCGGCTGTGGGTCTTGTGGGCAACGCGGAGCGTTGTCC
>JBAQJL010000107.1:0-11371 GCA_049300295.1 Xanthobacteraceae bacterium | reverse complement strand
CCGCCGTAGAGGCCGCCGGCACCGCCTTGGCCAGGTGTGGCAGCGGGAAAGCCGCCCTGCCCGCCTCCCGCCACGCCGTCGACGATGCCCGCGCCGCCGGCTGGTTGATTAGTCAACGTATTATTGGCGCTGCCGCCTCGGGCGAAGTAGCCAAGGCCGCCGCCGCCGCCGGCGGAGGATGCCGTTCCGCCGTTGCCGCCCGAGGCGCCAGCCATGCCGCCGCCGCCGCCGCGGCCGTTAACGACGCTGGTCGCGGAACCGCCCTTGCCGCCAGTGGCGCTGTTGCCGCTGAAGGCGACGCCGATCAACGAAACGTTGCCGCCGGACGCCACGAACAAGCCACCGCCGAGCCCCGCGCCGCCGCCGCCGCCCTCGGCGCCGCTGCCGCCGTTGCCGAACGCACCGGCCACCATGTTTGCGAGCGTCAGGTTCTCCAGCGTGACGCTGCCGCTGTAGACAAAGAATCCGCGCGCAAGATTTCCACCGTTTATCGTCTCGACC
Source organism: Xanthobacteraceae bacterium (assembly GCA_049300295.1). Taxonomy (GTDB): domain Bacteria; phylum Pseudomonadota; class Alphaproteobacteria; order Rhizobiales; family Xanthobacteraceae; genus BOG-931. The sequence continues at coordinate 10,870 of JBAQJL010000107.1, read as the reverse complement.
GCCGCACTGGTGCCTCCGGCATTGGTGCCCTCGATCGTGACCGACGACCCGGACAGTAAGTTGATCGCATTCAACTCGGTACCGGAGACGCTGATCGGCCCGGCAATGTTGATTGTGTAACTGGTGTTCGACGCCGCATCCACGCCCTGGGCGTTCATATTGTTGATCGCTGCGTTAAGTGCAGCAATGCTGCTCACCGTAAATGTCGTCGTCACCATGAGTCGCTCCCTCCCGCTGGTGTGAGGTGCCGGCCTGGAAAATCACCGCCTTGAAATTGCCGATTGTCGCTCGGCTGGGGCGGCGAGGGGTGTAACAGCCGCGAACCCGCGAAGTACGTCCGTCGCACGGCTTTGACTGAGGGCATCGTTCGCCCCTAGACTACCGCAGCGGTGGCATCTTTCGCGTCACCCGATCGGGTGATGCCCAAGTGTCTGAAATCATGACGGATGCAGAACGGCTTTCACGCCTCATCGGAGAAATCTACGATACGACCCTTGATCCCGGTCGCTGGACGGGAGCTCTCGAACAGATCGCTCGTTTCATGCAAGCGAAGACTTCCGTGCTGGCTTCGGAGGAAATCGGAGGCGGCACCGGGAGTTTTCACTATTCTTGGGGTGACGATCCGCATTACAGCGAACTGTTTCGAACGAAATATGCCAAAATAAATCCTTCGGCGGTCCCCGTTGCTCTGTCGGTAAAACCCGGTGAGGTCTGCTCTCTGTCGTCCGTCATGCCGCATGACGAGTTTCTGCAATCCCGTTTGTTCAAGGAATGGGCAAAGCCACAAGACTACGGCGATGTCACCACGGTTGTGATTGAAAAGTCCGCGAAAAGCTTCGCGCACTTGGCCGTCGCCCACTACATGCGAGATTCGCCGGTAAACGAGGAAGCGCGCCAGCGAATGAGACTTCTGGCGCCGCATATTTGCCGCGCTGTGACAATCTCAAAGATCGTCGAACTGAGTAAGATCGAAAACGCCCTACTCGCCGACACCTTCGACTCACTCGCGGCAGGCGTTTTTCTCCTGCAGGAAAATGGCCAGATCGCCCACGCGAACAAAGCTGGCCACGCCCTCTTAAAGGACGGCAATTTGTTGCGGTCGGCGAACGGCGTTGTCCATCCAGCAAATGAACACGCGCGAGCGACCCTTCACAGGGCCTTCTTGGACGCGGTGGAAGGCGACATCGGTTCACGCTCCGGGGGTATCGCCATTCCGTTGGAATCGCGCGATGGGCAGCGTTACATGGCCTATATCCTTTCTCTTACCTCAGGCGCGCGCAAGACGATGGGCCGTCTCTATAAAGCGACCATTGCGATGTTCGTCCACAAAGCCACGCTGCACAGGCCCAGCTTGATTGAAGCCGTCGCGACACAGTTCAAGCTGACGCCGAGCGAGCTTCGGGTGTTTTTCGCAGTTATTGAAATTGGCGGCGCACCGCAAGTGGCGAGCGCATTCGGCATATCGCTCGACACTGTGAAGACGCACTTGAAGCGAGTCTTTGCCAAGACCGGAACTAAGCGCCAGGCCGATCTCGTTAAGCTTGTCGCCGAGTATATGAATCCTTTTATCTGAAAGGAAGGAGATGTTCGCGCGCTCCCATCGGCCGGTTGGTCTCAAGCACTTGCCGCAGCCGAGAGCGGTGTCGTACCACGGCAACACAGCAAGTTTTGCCGTTTTGGGTCATGTGTGGACGGCACCCACGGGTCAAGGGATTCTTTTGGTTTTCAGCTTGCGGTCGGGTGCAAGTCATGTGTCCGGCCTGTTTGCGCGGTGCTTATGACCGCTGGCCCTGATGTGATCCGCAGATCGGGTCCCTATCATTCACTCGCGCTCGACAACGCTTGACCCATTCGCGGGTTCTCCCGATCCCGGTCCAACCGGTTCGCATCAAACCATCATCACCCTCGACGTTCCTGTGCGCGCTCGACGTAACCTCACATCCCCATAACCTCACCCATGGACGGCTCCCCTCAATGTGGTTGCGTTTCGACACAGCCACCCTATGGCACTTCGAGGCCGCAGAGTGGGCGCCGTCCACCACATCATCCACGTAGGTTCGGCGATGTCGGGGGCGGGTCCGGTATGCCTCTGATCGCTACCGAATCGCTGCATCGCGGCAAGTAACGTTCCGGGCCATATGAGTCTATTTCACTGCCAATTGCGCGCTATCAGAGCAACTTCCCTTGCCGGAACCAAAACGAGGGTCATGGTCGAGCATCACCTGCGATTTGCTCCGCAAGATGCTCTGCATCTTCGCCAACGCCGTTCAGAAATGCAGACTTGAGTTTGTGGAGCCAAGGCAGGCCGAGAAAATAGACGCCGGGAACTTTCGTAATGCCACGCTTGTGCGCTGGGACGTGGCCGCATGACCGTGTCCCGTTCGAAAAGATTGGGAGGTCACCCAGTTAAAGTCATACCGAAACCCGTTTGCCCAAATGACCGTTGAGATGTCAGCCGCGGCGAGATTGAGGGTCAGGATGGGATCGGTGTCAACGCCGGGGCAAAAATGCATCGGCTGGCCGGAGCAAAAATACATCAGCGATGCTGGCAAGAAGGCCTCCGAACTGGGGGCCTTTTTCGTCTGGCATCAAGCCTGCGTGGGATTATCCGGCGCGGTATCGGGGCTGGCAGGGCGTGGGCGTCGCCTGCTTTGATTGAGCCTGTAGCTGTCGCCATTCATTTCCAGGATATGGACGTGATGGGTGAGCCGGTCGAGCAGCGCACCGGTGAGCCCCAAAATGACCACCGCGCTGCTCGATCGCCTGACCCACCATTGCGATATCGTCGAAACCGGCAATGACAGCTGGCGGTTCAAGAGCCGCGAGATCGATCACACGCCAACCCGCGCTCGCGCCGTCTCCGCAACCCCGGCCAGCTCTGACGGCGCGAGCGCTAGTCGTTCGAGACGTAACAAGGCGGGGTCCCTTTTGGACGCCGATCAGGGGTCCCCATCGGACGCCGATTGACACCGCACCCGATGGTTATACCCTTTTGCTCGTCAGCGTGAGCGCGGCGATCAACGCCGCTCTCGATCGGGACTCGAATTTCAGCTTGGCTCGGGACATCGCGCCGGTCGCCGGCATTATGCGGGTGCCCGGTGTAATGGAAGTTAACCCGTCATTCCCCGCCAATACTGTTCCGGAATTCATCGCATACGCCAAGGCCAATCCCGGCAAGATCAACATGGCTTCAGCCGGGAACGGGACCTTGCAACATCTCTGCGGTGAGATGTTCAAGCAGATGACGGGGGTGCAAATGGTCCATGTCCCATATCGCGGTTCGCCCGCGGCCCTTACCGCGTTGATGGCCGGCGAAGCGCAGGTCACGTTCGATCCTTTGCCTTCGTCCATCGAGCTTATCCGATCCGGAAAGCTGCGAGCACTGGCGGTGACGAGTGCAACACCCGCCGAGGCGCTTCCAGGGATCGCTACGGTTGGGGAGTATGTCACTGGTTTTGAGGCGAGCGCCTGGTATGGTCTCGGCGCGCCGATAAAAACACCCACGGAGATAGTTCAAAGACTCAATGTAGCAACAAACGCTGCCCTAGGAGATGCTGCAGTCAAGAAGCGCCTCAATAATCTTGGCGGCAGTGTGATTTCTGGACCGCCTTCCTTATTTGGCAACCTTGTCGCCGACGAGATCGCAAAATGGGCCCACGTCATCAAGGCCGCTGGAATAACCGCGGGGCCGATGAGTGAACCGAAATCTCAAGTCGCGCAACAAACTGGGGAAGTGGCCCGAACAAACCGGTCACCTCATACAAACAGGTCGTGGAATCCCATTAATTACGGGCGCAAGAGGAACGCAGCCATGGAGAATTTTGATCCGATGCATCCGATGTCTCACCCCTGGATTGCATTGCTGATGCTTGCGTGGGTGCTGCTCATCCCGCTCTATCTCCTCCTCCAAGCATGGTTCGGCTACGCGTGGGCTGGCCGTTGGCGTACCGCGGCGCTCATTCCATTGGCCGGTTTGGTCGCGCTAATCTTGTTCGTTTTCATGAAAGGGCCGTACCACCCTTATACGCTGGACCCTTCGCCCGCATTTACGGTTTATTGGTTGGCCGTGATGCTCTTTGCACCCTTGGGCGTCATCTACCTCGTGATTGCGGGCATCTCACATCGGATCTGGAGCAGGCCGACGACGAGCTGACTCGGAACACGGACATGACCGGTTATGGGCCCATCGCGACAGTTGAGGGACCGACTTCGATGCAGTGCATCATGGGCAGCCCGAGCGGGTATCGTTTGTCGGGCTTATGGATTCTCGACCTATGGGAAATCTGGCCGCTCTCGGCGTAGTCATTCCGCTCGTCAATGGAGGAGCTAAGCCCACCTGCTGGCTAACCATGAGCACACCGCGCCCGGCACCGCGCCAAGCAAGCCGAACAGGAGCAAGAACGGTCCGTGTATATATCCCATCGACAATGCCCCGGCGATCGGAAGGAAGCTTACTGCGAAACCAGCAAGCGCACACCAAAAGACCCGATGTCGTACGTGCCGCTTGGCCAAAACGCCGTCGAAAACTCCGGCTAGGAGCGCAGGGACAAACCCGACCATGTAAGCTGCAGGTAGCAAGACGATTTGGTGGTAGTCATATTGAGTTTGCGGTGCCCCGACTGCCCAATTCAACACCGGCAATATTCCGAACATCCCGGTGAGCATTCCTAAAGGCGGCCCCAGCACAGCGAACGTGAGCAATCGCTTCATCCACTCTTTCCTGACTTAGCTCGGCGTGTCGGGGTAAAGAACCAGCCGGGTGGTCGGCGGGTTCTTCCTGACGCCTTCGGACTTCCCTTCAATGCCCACCAAAGTGAGGCGGGTCACCGGTGCACCCAAGGTGCGGAATGCCGGGCTTCGACTTGCATGACCAACCGCTTGCGGTGTTGGCCGGTGCAGACGATGCTGCGAATACGCGCGGAAGTGTGACCCCCCAGATGTGAAATGGATCAACAACTTAGCGTGCCGATCGGCGTCGGGATCCCATGCCGAGTGACACAGCACGCCTGGATGTCAGTGTGGATCAGCGCATAAGCCGACATTCGGCACAAAAGCCGAACCAACAACGCCGCTTTCCCCTGACGGGATTATAGTTCTAGATGTCGAGACGGTTGACGAGTATTGCGAGTTCGACCTGACGGCGTGTCTGTGTCTTAACGAATATTGCCTTAAGGTGGACGCGGGCTGTCTCATACGCGATGCGGTTCACATCAGCCGCACGACGAAGATCTTCTCCCATTGAGATCGACAACGCGATGTTGGCCTCGGCAGCCGTTAGACCAAACGCCCGACGGAGAAGATGCGCTGCGGTTTGCTTTTTTTCCTCCGGATCGACGAACATAACCAGCACTTTGGCGCGTCGGAATATCTCATCGCCTGACCTCACGATTGGAGCGACATGCGCAATCAGCGGCCGCCGTGACAGTCGGGGCAACGCCATTGGCCCCAATATTTCGCCCTGAAAAACTCTGGTTGCACTGTTCAGGAGACGCTGAAATTCGGGATTAACGTCACGAGAGGTTGCCGCGAGACGACCGTCAACGATACTTATTCCGTTCCCGAGCAGCGTTTCCGCGCGTTCATTCGCTTCCAGCACCCTTTCGCCTTTGTCGAGCAATATTGCGGCCCGGCCGAATTGATCCAGTCCCCGCAATATTCCGCTTGAGAGTGACGCCGAGGATGCCAGCGCCAGTTGACCAGCGCGCTTTATGTGCGGCAACGCTCTACGCAGAACAGACACTTCGGATCGAGAAAAGGGTTCGCTAGTCGCTTTGCGATCTATTGACATCAGGATGTCCGCGTCGGGTTCGCTGACAACCGCCAGACCTGCAAACCATCGCAACCCGAAACGCTGAAGAAACCCGGTCTGCATCGGCTCTCGGTCGAGTTCTCTCGAACTCGCAATCATGCCTTCAGTGACGACACCATTTTGCTTGGCCACCGCGATGCCGCGCTCAAATCGATAATTTCTGGCGGACCAATTTTCACGGACGAATACATCCATCGCCTCCTCGATGCTGGTGGAACATACCATTCCCGCCCCACAATTTGATCGGCGCTCTACCAAGCTCGCGCCTTGGGCGCCGACTGTCCGCGACAGCTCGTCGAGAGCGACGGGCCATAGGCGACTGTCTATGGCCGCCTCGTAAAATCTCGCGACGATATTCTCCAGTTTTGAAGCGTTGAAATGGGGCAATTCGGAAATCGCAGCCTTTGGATGAAACGCAACCTACCTCGCGGAAAGCCCCTAAAGCAAAGAATTTTAGTCTCGGCGCGAAGAAAGGCAAAGAATTTTAGTCTCGGCGCGAAGAAATGGCGGCGGCTTTACACGAATTTCAGCCAAAACGCGAAATCTAACCCAGTTGGGTTATGTGCAACTGCCTCCATAAACGCGACATAGGTTGCAACTGAGCCCTGAATCTAGACATGCCCAAACCACCCTCTGACTTCTCGGCTCGGACAGCTCTGATAGGAGATCCAGTTATGCCGATAAGGGGTGAGCTTCCAGCTCCGACAATGCGCGCAGCTTGGCAGAAGGGCGCACCAGAGCCCCGGTGGTCTCAGGTCTTCGACATACTGTGGAGTCCCGATCTGTTTGTCGTTCTTGTACTCTGCGCGATCGGCTTGTCGGCCACAGTTTGCGCATTACTATTCTCTTCGTCCTTCATTAATACTGCCACCTAGTGGCGTCATTTGGCGGATTGTGGACGCGAAGTTACGCGCTAAGCCACAGCTCATTTATGCGACTATGATCGATGCCCCTCGACGGCGTCGATGAACTCCGGCGCCGTTTCTCAGCATGAGGCGCAAGAAACGAGATTTGTGTGTGCTGGACATCACATATCTCGGCCCAAATAAGCCTTATCGCTTTCTGTCAGGTCCGCGAGCGGACGCTGCGCCAAAGGTCCCGGCAGACGAAGGGCTTCCATGAGCACTGTACTTTTATTTGCCGTGTTTGGACTGGGTGGGATCGCGTCTGGCTTTTTCGCGGGCCTATTCGGGATCGGCGGCGGCCTGATCATGGTGCCGATCCTCGTCTACGCTTTCAAGACAACAGGAATGGTCAGCGATCATATCCTGGCGATGGCCCTCGGGACGTCGATGGCCGCGATCGTCTTCTCCTCCGCGCAAAGCGCGTATGGTCATTATTACAAGGGCAGTGCTTCGCTCGAGAAGATCCGCCTTGCCGCCCCTTGGGTCGTTGCCGGGGTCTTGATTGGCGGCTCGATCGCTGTGCGAATACCGGCACATCCCCTACTCGTCTTCGTCGGTGGCTTTCAACTATTAGCGGCCCTCTTGATGCTGACCGATGTATCGAAGCTGGTCACGTTGCAATCGCTGGCAAGGGGCGGAGTTGCCCTTGGTTTCTTCTCACTATTTTTTGGTGGTGTCGCCGCAATGGTCGGGATCGGCGGAGGCACACTGTTCATTCCATACTTCAAGGCGTCCGGAATGGAGCCGAAGCTCGCTATAGGCACATCAGCCGCGATCGGTTTGCCAATAAGCTTAGCGGGCGTGCTGGCTTATGGCTGGCAGGGCTGGGGCGTCTCGGGCGACCAATGGGCAATCGGTTATATAGATATGCCCGCGGCGCTTGCCTTGGTTTTGGGAACACTGTTGACCGTGCGTCTCGGTGTTGTGACCGCGCACCGGTTACCGTCGCGCGCACTGGCCGGTTTGTTCGCCCTGTTCCTCTTCTTCAATGGTGCGCATCTTCTGTACTCCGCGCTCGGATAATCGAAGACACAAATGTCTCAACATAGCCCAGTGTGTTGCGCCATAGTCCGCTTCAGATCGCTTTCCAGGAACGGCTTTCGTATGAACGGAAAGGCGGCGGGCTTCTGTCCCCGACCAGATAGAACGATCACTTTCAATCGTTCTCGCATCCGCGTGGCCCTTTCGGCTAGCTCGTAGCCGTCCATGCCGGGCATGTTGATATCCGTAATCAGGATGTCGATACGCTCATCCGAAGAGAGCTTCTCCAAAGCGTCCTTTCCGTTAGCCGCGGTTACAACAGGTCGCAGAACGCCCCACGCTCACTGAGCAGCTCCATAAGGTTATCGACGGAGTTTGTGAACGGGTGCATTGATGCGGTGCGTCGAGCTGGACGGCAAACGCTATCCCATAAGGGAAGTGTTGCAGCGCTACAAACAGCAACGCGCCGAAGAGCGCCGCGCCAAACAGCTTGTACTCTTTGAGCTGAAGGACGATGTGCGGCCGGCAACGACCACCACCTCCGATCGCCGCTTCGCAGAACCGACGCTCTTCAAGGTCGATTAAAGCCTCAAGCGAGCGGTTAGCGGAAATTGCCGCGCCTACTGGGGCTGGCATACCGTGATGATCCGCGAAGACAGTGCGAGGTTATCCCCAATCGAAAGGTTGGGGCTTTTCTTTACCGATAGAAAGACATCACACCAAGAACAGCCATGACAGCGCCGCCCAGCGCAGTGACCCAGGCAATACCGTGAACCGCGACAAGCGCCGCTCGCATACCGAATACATCTCGCACCAGAATGCTTTCGGAGAACCCTCGAACAACGTAGTCTGCTACAGCACGGCTACCCAGAATTCCCAGCCCAATCGCAGATATGACGATTCCGACGATTATTTGCGCCATGCCGCTCCGCCTTGTGCTGACTCCAAATCGCTTTTCCTTGCTCCTTCGCGGGCCCTTCTTTTGTAGTCGTATCGAAATATCGGAAGCAGGACAAAATAAAGTATTGCCGCTCCAATGTTGGCATACGCTTTTGCCGAGTCGCCGAACATGTCCATGACAAACCAGCGCAGAACGTATGCTACCCCTAATGCACAGGCAGCCACTCCGAATAAAGCGACCCAATCAATCTTGCGCTCGATAAGAGCGAGCTTCGAGTAGACCTCACGCCTAAATTCCATCTCATCATCGCACATGTGCACATCCATCGGTTTGCTGCGCACACGCATGTTACAATTATTATTGTGTGAGGCGCAAACGCCGCAACTCCGACAGTCTTTCCGTTCTGAAGCAGCGTTTGTGGAAAGCCTTCGCCCTCTATGTTAAAACCCGAGACAACTGGACTTGCGTCACCTGCGGCCGACAACAACGCGGCCCCGGCATGGGTGCTGGACACTACATCGCTCGGGGAGCTTGCGGGAACGAGTATTATTTTTCCGAGCGAAATGTCCACGCGCAATGTACGCGGTGCAATCTCGGACTTGAGGGAAATCGCCCTGCATATCGAGCTTTTATATTACGGACGTATGGGATTGTTACGCTCTGGGACCTCGAAACCAACTATCACAAGCCGAGCAAATGGACGGCGGAAGACTTCAAAGCCAAAATCGCGGAGTACGAAGACAAAACGAGTGCTATTATGATTGCATATTAGCTAATCGCATCATCATGAAAATCACTGTCACCAATAACGATGGCTCGACGACGGACTTCTTCCCGCAGTCGTACACCGACCAGGCCGTAGCTGCGGCCGTTGCCGCGCAAATGCCGGTAAATACCGTGACGCCCGATGTTTCTGAAGTTGACCTTGTCCTCACGGACGGCTCGACCAAGAAATTTGTCGCGGCGTAGTTCAAGAGCCGGAAGGTTCGCCGCTCGTCTCTTTTCACAGGCAAACGGGCAACGGAGGTTCAATTCCCCGTTCGTGGGTGAAAATCCCACCTCGCATATTAGTCTGGTGACTTGCCCGGAGCGGCCGGCAGTTCGATTCTGCGTCAGCATTCGGTGAGCGCCGCAGCTTCCCTATCCCGTCGATTTGATCGCGGGTGGCGTCAGGCTGCGGATTCCGACGAAGCCGCCCGGGTATAACGGGATAATGCCGCCCGGGATTCCTGAATGAAGCCGCCCACCGTAACGGAATGATGCCGCCCGGGTCGCGAGCCTCGCTGGCCGAAGGCTTTGTGTCACTGGCGATGATGTTTGGTCAAGCCTTCTGGTTCTGTTTGCCTCGGTTACGGCGCATGCTTTCGCCGGCGAGTTCGATGCGGTGGGCGTTGTGAACGAGACGGTCCAGGATGGCATCGGCATAGGTCGGGTCGCCGATTATTTCGTGCCATCGGTCTATTGGAAGCTGGGAAGTAATCATCGTGGAGCGGCGTCCGTAGCGTTCCTCGAGGATTTCGAGAAGATCGTGCCGTGCGGCGGCGTCAAGCGGCTCCAAGCCCCAGTCATCGAGAATGAGCAGATCGGCACGTCCGAGATTGCGCAGCAGACGCGGATGGCGTCCGTCACCCCGCGCCAGGGCAAGGGCTTCGAAGAGCCTGGGTACCCGTTGATAGATGACCGAGCGGTTGTCACGACACGCCTTGTGGCCGAGCGCCGAAGCCAACCAGCTCTTGCCGACGCCGGTTGGACCGATGAGCGCCAGATTATCGTGAGCGTTGATCCATTCGCCCTCGACCAATTTTTGGAACAGGGCGCGATCAAGACCGCGGGGATTGCGATAGTCGACATCTTCGACGCAGGCCTGTTGGCGCAATTTGGCGACACGCAGTCGCGCCGCGAGGCGTTTGTCCTGTCGCCATGATGCTTCGCGATCAAGCAGGAGCCCCAGCCATTCGTGATGGCCAAGACCGTCGGCCTCACCGCCGGCCGCAATTTCGGCGAAGGCCTTGGCCATACCATGCAGGCCAAGAGCGTGGAGTTGATCGAGGGTTGGATGTTTGAGCAAGTTTATCTCTCCTAATTGTAGTAGCGCGGACCCGAGAAGCCATCGCTCAACGATGAGCACCGCCTGCTCGACCTTTGCTTTATCCCGCGGCCGTCGCGGCCTCGCTGGCAAAATGGCGGTGTCGTAGTGCGTCGCCATTTCCGCGTAGGTCCGGTTGACCTCGGGATCGTAGAGACAGGCCTTGATCACAGCGGTCTTGGTATTGT
>JBAQJL010000106.1:0-3075 GCA_049300295.1 Xanthobacteraceae bacterium | reverse complement strand
CAGCAAGGCCCCGTCGGATACGAGTGCGGCGCCAGCGGCCGATTGCTTGCCGTTGCTCGTTTTGAAGCTGAAGCGGGATACTTAAGGCCCCCTGCCGGCTGCGGTTGGATGCCGGGTGTTCTGGGAGGATCAACGATGAATAGTCCTAAGATGGCAGTTCTTGCCTACTGCTTGGCTGTAGGTTTCATCCTGGCAGTCGCGTTTCACTCGCGAGCTAGAGCATTTTCCGACCGGAATGAATCGTCGGGGATTCCCAAGACGGCGCGAGTCAGATTCAAGCTACATGCTGGCGAAGGAGGCCGGCATGTATGGCCAAGGCACTTTCCGTTGATCTTCGGCAAAGGGTGGTAGCCGCGATTGATGGCGGCTTATCCTGTCGACAGGCCGCCGAGCGTTTTGGCGTTAGCGCGGCCAGTGCGATCCGCTGGCGCGGTCGTCTCAAAGAAGCCGGAGGCATCGCTCCCAGGCAGCAAGGCGGGGACCGCAAATCGCAACGCATCGAGGCGCACTCACAACTGATTTTGGATGCGGTGACAGCGAAGCCGGATATTACGCTGGCCGAGTTGCGGGACCTGTTGAATCGCCGTGGAATATCGGCCGGCATCGCTTCACTTTGGCGCTTCTTCCAGCGCAGGAAGATCACGCTTAAAAAAAGACAGCGCACGCCGCCGAGCAACGGCGCGGCGATATAAATGCTGCGCGAGAGGACTGGTTCGAAGGGCAAATCGATCTTGACCCTGAGCGCCTCGTCTTCATCGACGAAACCAGCGCCAACACCAAAATGGCGCGTCTTTATGGGCGCTCGCCACGCGGCGAGCGATGCCGGGCTGCCGTCCCTCACGGGCACTGGAAGACGACAACCTTTACAGCCGGATTACGCTCGGACGGTCTTGTCGCGCCGCTCGTTCTGGACGGTCCGATGGATGGCGAGGCTTTCCTGGCCTATGTCGAACAATTACTCGCGCCATCGCTGCGGCCGGGCGACACCGTCATCATGGACAACTTGCCCGCTCACAAAGTCCATGGCGTGCAAGAGGCCATCCAAGCAGTCGGCGCCAGCCTGCTCTATCTGCCGCCATACAGTCCGGACTTCAATCCGATCGAGATGGCCTTCTCTAAATTGAAGGCGCTGTTGCGCGCCGCTGCCGCGCGCACTATGCCGGATCTCTGGCAAGCAATCGCCGATGCTCTCAAGCGCTTCACGTCAGACGAATGCCGAAACTACCTCGTCGCCGCAGGATACGATGCAACGTGATCGGAAATTGCTCTAGTACTACTGCATCACAAATTTCGTCACGACTTTATTGCTGACGATCGATGCCGCGCAGCATGGACACCGCGATAAGGACTTAACGAGCGCGACGATCAAGCGTCGGCGCATGGTGGCGATTGAGTTCGGGACGTGGCGTTCAGGCCGCAATGGCGGAGCCTCGGGGTCGGTAACCGTCGGGAACGGCAAGTTCCTTGAACCACGCCGAGGAACGAGGTCGTGAGGGTGGGAATCGTCTCCCTCTCGGAGACCAGGAATCCGTAGGCTGCGATGCACAGTGTGGCGTGGTGGTGGAAGCCGCGCCATCCTCGTCCTTCAAAATGGCCGAGCCCGACTTCCTGTTTGAGTTCCTGATAATCGCGTTCGATGCGCCAGCGCAGCTTGGCGATATCGACCAGTTGGCGGAATGCGATGTTTTTCGGAAGGTTCGACATCCAATATTTGGTTGGCTCCTTCTCGCCTTCGGGCCACTCGACCAGCAGCCACTCTTCCGGCCGGCTTTCGGTGAGATTGTAATCACGGTTCGCGGCACGAACCCGCACCCGAGCAAAGCGCGAGGACAGCCATTCAGCCGTCCCCTCCCGCCACTTGATCGAGCGCCAGGCGCGCTTGGGCAGACCGAGCGCAAGTTCTTTGACGGAGACCGGTTGATGCTTGCCGCTGCGGCGCAGCAGCGTCGGTGGCCGACCGGAGCCTGACCACTTTCTTGGCGGCAGCGGCCCCGTGCCCAGCGCCCACACACTGGTATTTGGCAAGATGCCGGCGACATACTCCAACGCCAGCGCGCTGACGCTGGTGCGCAGATTTGTGTTGCAGCCATAACCGGCGTCCATCAGCAACACGCCGCGAGGAAGGCCGGCCTTGCAGGCTGCCGTGATCTGCTCAAGCGCGATCTCGGGCTTGGTCCTGAAGCCAATCTCCTCAGGCACCCCCGCCTTGCGCCGACGTTTGTCGTCCCTCGCCCAGTCTTCCGGCAGATACAGCCGGTAGGCCACCGGCAGGCTGGCGTGGCGGTTGGCGAGCGACAACGACACCGCAACTTGACAATTGTCCTGTTTGCCGAGCTGGCCGCAATATTGCCGCGCTACCCCGACCGAGTGTTTCCCCTTCTTGGGAAAGCCCGTGTCGTCGATGATCCAGGCTTCGATCGGCCCGTGCCGCTCAATCTTCGGCAATACCAATTCGCGGACCTTGGCCAATACCTTCTCGTCCGACCACTTGCCTTCGCCAACAAAATGCAGCAACGATTGATGCTGGGCCGCCGTTCGCTCCGGCGCCGTGATCGCCGCCATCGGCTCGACGCTCTTGCGCTCGCAAGGCATCATCAGGCCCACACAATAGTCCCGCAGCGGCCTGGCCCGGTCGGCGTGCCCAATCACGCTCGTCAGCCCCTCGACATAACCCGCAAATCGCGATTCAATAGCTTTCGATCGCCGAAAATCCATCTCAGCCTCCTATGCCGAAGCGTGAATCTCGCAAAATAAGTGATTCTCTCGATCAAAATCTGCGACTTACTGACTCAGTAGTACTAGGACACATGGACAACATCCGGGATGCTGCCGGAGCATCTATGACAGATGAAGCCGACCCCGCCGCCGCGATTCTCCCGGACGGGGTTCGCGTGCGTCTTTACGATCAGGCGCTGGATCTCGCGCGCATCGGCGCCTGGGAATGCGAACTCGAGACAGAGCGCCTGAGCTGGACTGCCGGAGTCCACGACATTTTCGGCTATCCCTTGGGCAACCCGCTGCGGCGCGCCAGCATCGTCGATCTCTATATCGATGAGTCCCCGCGCGACATGGAAC
>JBAQJL010000105.1:0-12829 GCA_049300295.1 Xanthobacteraceae bacterium | reverse complement strand
CAGCTTGATGACGTTAGTGTCGGTCACGGCGTATCACTCCTTTGGTCGAGAAGTGGAGGCGTCGAACACCCCCACGATACGTCGCCTTACCCCTTCATGCCGTCACCAACTTCCGCTCATAGCTCTCAACCATGCCACCGAGCTCTCTTTTAGCTCATAGTTATTCTCCGCGACGGTGCGATCCGCATGCCTAAAGAAGTCATAGTCTTTTCTGAACGCCTTGGCGGCATCCTTATGATGCCCCTCTTTGATGTAAAGATTGATCATCGAGCGAATGGAATACGCATCCACTCCAAGTATTCCGTCTTGTGGCTGCAAGTCGGACAGAACGCGTTCAGCCGCTCCAGCCAATGTTACCGCGGAGACCAATTCATCCCAAAGAAAGAATGAACGTATTGCCGAGCTGATTTGTTCGCAGACGGCATCAAATCGCGAGACCGTTTTCGTCCGTGTGGGTTGCATCCAAGTATGCCTTCACACCCTCCCCACAAAGCTATCCACCACCCGCTTCTGGCCCGCCTTGTCGAACTGGATCGTCAGCTTGTTGCCGTCGATGGCGATGACATTGCCGTTGCCGAATTTCTGGTGGAAGACGCGCTCGCCGAGCGTGAAGGCTGAGGTGGTGCCGGTGGATTTGGCGATCAGCTCGCCTTCGATGGTCAGGGGGATGCGGGGTTTGGCGCTGGGATTCCGTGGGCCCTCACCCGCGCCTTCGGCGCGCCCTCTCCCGGAACGGGAGAGGGGGGAGGGGGGCGCGTCCGCCTCGTAATCCTCGTCGGCTTCTTCAAAGCCGTCGCGGGACTGCTTCGCCTGCGCGCGCTGCCAACCGGGGGTGTTGTAGCTCGAGCCGAACGAGGTCGCGCTGTCGAAGCGCGAGGCGCCGTAGCCCGCGTAGCCGCCGAAGCCTGATTGCTGTTCGGTGACCTCGACATTGGCCTCCGGCAGTTCGTCAAGAAAGCGCGACGGGATGTTGGTCTGCCACAGGCCGTGCATGCGCCGGTTGGTGGCGAAATAGATCTTGGCGCGTCGTTTGGCGCGGGTGATGCCGACGTGGCCGAGCCGGCGCTCTTCCTCCAGGCCGGCGCGGCCCTGGTCGTCGAGTGCGCGCTGGTTGGGAAACACGCCTTCTTCCCAGCCGGGCAGAAACACGGTGTCGAATTCGAGCCCCTTGGCGGCGTGCAACGTCATGATGTTGACGGCGTCGGCGTCGGCGCCTTTCTCGTTGTCCATCACCAGCGAGATGTGTTCGAGAAAGCCCGCGAGGTTCTCAAAGTCCTCCATGGAGCGCACCAGCTCTTTCAGGTTCTCCAGGCGGCCGGCGGCGTCGGCGGAGCGGTCCTTCTGCCACATCTCGGTGTAGCCGCTCTCGTCGAGAATGATTTCGGCCAACTCAGTGTGCGGCAGCGCGTCGCGCTGGTGGCGCCAGCGCTCGATCGAATCGAGCAGGCCGCGCAAGCTGCCGCGCGGCTTCGGTTTCAGTTCGTCGGTGTCGACCATGGCGCGCGCAGCGACGGTCAGCGGTACGCGGCGCTTGCGGGCGTGGTCGTGGAGGAGTTGCACGGTGGCGTCGCCGAGGCCGCGCTTGGGCACGTTGACGATGCGCTCGAAGGCGAGGTCGTCAGTCGGCGAATTGACCACGCGCAGATAGGCGAGCGCGTCGCGGATTTCGGCGCGCTCGTAAAAACGCGGGCCGCCGATGACGCGGTAGGGCAGGCCGAGCGTGACGAAGCGGTCCTCGAATTCGCGCATCTGGAACGAGGCGCGCACCAGGATGGAGATCTGGTTGAGCTTGTGCGGTTTGCCGGATTGATCTCCGCGCTGCAGCTGTTCGATCTCCTCGCCGATGGCGCGGGCTTCCTCTTCGGAATCCCAGGAGCCGGTGACGGAGACTTTTTCGCCGAGCTCGTCGTCGGTGCGCAGCGTCTTGCCGAGCCGGCCTTCGTTGTGGGCGATCAGGTGCGAGGCGGCGGCGAGGATATGGCCGGTGGAGCGGTAGTTGCGCTCCAGGCGAATCACGGTGGCGCCCGGAAAGTCGTGCTCGAAGCGCAGGATGTTGTCGACCTCGGCGCCGCGCCAGCCGTAGATCGACTGATCGTCGTCGCCAACGCAGCAGATGTTTTTATTGCCCTCTCCCCTCGCGGGAGAGGGTGCCCCCTCCCGACCTCCCCCGCTTGCGGGGGAGGGTAGGGTGGGGGCGGGTGAGGGCCGCAGCGCTGCGGCCCAGCCCGGGCCCTCACCCGCCTCGCTCCGCTCGGCGTCCTCTCCCGCAAGGGGAGAGGGGGAAGAGGGAGCGTGCGGCGCGCTTGCTCGCTGCGCCAATAACCGCAGCCACAGATACTGCGCGACGTTGGTGTCCTGGTATTCGTCGACCAGGATGAAACGAAAGCGCACCTGATATTGGCGCAACACTTCGGGCTGCTCGCGGAACAGGCGGATGCACTCCAGCAACAGATCGCCGAAGTCGCAGGCGTTGAGGATCTTCAGCCGCTCCTGGAACGCCTTGTAGAGTTTCAGCCCCTTGCCGTTGGCGAAGGCGGCGGCCTCGCCCGGCGGCACCTGCTCGGGGGTGAGGCCGCGGTTCTTCCAGCCGTCGATCAGCATGGCGAGCACGCGCGCCGGCCAGCGCTTCTCGTCGATGTTCTCGGCCGCCAAAAGCTGCTTGAGCAGCCGGATCTGGTCGTCGACGTCGAGGATGGTGAAATCGCTTTTGAGCCCGACCATCTCGGCGTGGCGGCGCAGGATTTTCACGCCGATCGAGTGGAAGGTGCCGAGCCACGGCATGCCCTCGACGACGTGGCCGACGATGTCGCCGACGCGGCCCTTCATCTCGCGCGCCGCCTTGTTGGTGAAGGTGACGGCGAGGATTTCGCCCGGCCGGGCGCGGCCGGTGGCCAGGATGTGGGCGATGCGCACGGTGAGCACACGGGTCTTTCCGGTCCCGGCGCCGGCCAGCACCAGCACGGGGCCGTCGAGCGTCTCGACCGCGAGCCGCTGCTCGGCATTGAGGCCGGCCAGATAGGCCGCGCCGCCACCTGCCGCGGCGCGGGCGCGCGCGGCGATGCCGCCCGGCGCGGGGACGGGCGGTTCGGCGGGCTCGAATGTGCGCTTCAATGGGTCAGGCAATGGTCGCGATACCGCTGATTCTCACCGCCAGAACATGGCATTTGCGCGCGGCTTTTGCGAGGCGATGCGCCCGACGGGCGAACAAGCCTTCCCGGCACGCCGCTCCGCCACCCGCCGCCGGCAGATGCCCGCGCGGCGCCTTCGGTTTTTCAGCGCCGAACTGCGTCAAATCTATTGAATAAGCTCCAGCACAAAATCCATCGGTTCCGCAATCGAATACCCGGAGTTCAGCAGCATGGTGAAATCCGCCGCCTGCTCCGTCAGCGGCACAAACTCGGTCATGATGCCGATGAGATGAAACTGCAAATCCGGGGGCGAATGGATGTCAGAACCCGGCACCGGCTCGATTTCGAACAGCGGCCCACCGCTGTTGCCCCGGTAGACCGGGCCGTCGACGATCAAAGAATGTTTCTCCGGATCTTTTCCAGCAATAAATGCCCGCCTCAGCAGCGGCCGCAGTGGATCGAATTGCAGCGAGTTGGGAAGACCGAGCGATACGGGATAGCCATACAAAATAGCATCGTTGCCGACGAGAACGTCGTCGAATTTGCGCACCGCGACCATTCCGGCGCTGACCAGGCCGCTGTCGGCGAATTGAACTTTCGTCACTCCCGGTGAGAAGAACGTCATCAGTGAGTGATCCGGCTGTTCCTTCAGAACCCCAAGCTTGATGGCCGCCACATCCCTGGTTTTGTGCGCCCGCACGTCGCCTCTAGCCAGCAGCATCGGGAAGTCGACCGTCAGCAAAATCCGCTGTTGCGTCGGCTGGTCCTTTGAGTACGACACGAGTTCGAGGACCAAATCCGGAACATCGGCCTTGTGGGTTTTTTCGTCGGGTAGCCCCTCCGCAATGACATGCTTTGCGGTGACCAAATATTCCGCGGTCGCTGTGCCCAAATAGACGCCTGAGCCAAAGGCAACCACTGCCCCGCTTTTGTGCTTCAGGATGATCAGAACAGGATACGCCAGATTGTCGTCAGGGATCATGCGCCGCGCTTGAGCCAAACTGATCGACACGCAGGTCAATGCAACAACGAGAAGCGCGCGAGCAATTCGAGAATACAGGGTCATGGAAAACTCCGTTTGTCTCGATGATCTTTATCCGGAAACGATCCTTTCATAGCACATCACGCCGCCGGGGCGGTGAGGATTCCTGGCTGCCGGTGGTACTCATACCGGCCTTTACGAGGCGCTAACCGTCCTGAATTGCTTCATCGCTATGGCTCCTTGCGATGATGGGTCATTTATTTGCGTCACTTCATATACTTGTCGACCACCACCTTGGCGTCCTGGCGGTCCTTCTTCAGGAAGGCGGCAAAGTCGCCGGTCGTGCCGCCCACCGGCTCGAGGTAATTCTGCTTGGCGAAGCCGGTGAATTTCTGGCTGTGGATGATGGTCGCCAATTCGTCATGCAGACGCGCGACGAGCGGCGCCGGCGTGCCGGTGGGCACAACCACGCCCCAGTAGATCGGGCCGCCGGGGAAACCGTTCAGGCCGGTTTCCTTGAAGGTCGGCACGTTCGGCATATCGGCCGCGCGCTGCGATGCGGTCAACGCCAGCACCTTGATCTTTGCCGCCTTCAACTGGCTCACCATGTTGCCGACGCCGATCTTGGCGACGTCGATGTCGTCGCTGAGCAGCGCGTCCATGATCTCGCTGCCGCCCTTGTAGGGAATAGCCACAAACTTGGTGTGCCAATAATCGCCGAGCCATTGGCGGAATGCGTCGGTGGTGGTGCGCTCGCCGAGCGTGCCGTAGTTGAGCTTGCCGGGCGCGGCCGCGGCCTTGCTGCGCAGCGCGTCGAGCGTGCCGACTCCCGACGACGTAGGCACCATGACGCCTTCGGTGACATGATACATGTCGATGACGGGAACGAAGTCCTTCTGCGGATCGTACGGCAGATTGGCAACCGTCAGCGGGTTGAACGACATGGTGTCGGGGCTGACCAGGCAGAGCGTGTAACCGTCGGGCGCCGACTTGGCGCATTCGCTGCCGCCGAGCACCATGGCGGCGCCGGGCTTGTTGACGACGATGACCGGCTGGCCGAACCGTTGTTGCAGGGCTTGCGCCATCAACCGCGCCGCCACGTCAGTGACCGAGCCGACCGAGATCGGCACGATCATCCTGATCGCATGGGTCGGATAATTCTGGGCGTGAGCCACATTGGCCAGCGCGCAGGCGGCGAGCAGAACAAAAAGACGCTTCATTTCATCTCCTGGGACTTACGTTGATCCTCCCATGCGGAAGGAAGGTCAGCAATTATGGATTCCCGCTCGCGGATGCCTGCGCCCCGGAATGACGGTTAGCCGAGAATAACTTCCCCAATCATCCCGGCATCGTATTGCGTGAAAAATACGCGGCCGTCAGCCAGCACGGTGATGCAGCGGGCGCCGCTCGCCGGTGTGGGGATGTCGTACTCGCCGCGCACGGTGCCGTCCGGCGCCATGCGGCCGATCTTGTTGACCGCGTTGGCGGTGTACCAAAGGTCGCCGTCGGCGCCGACCGCGACGCCGCGCAGCGAGGAGTCCGGCGTCGGCACCTTGTGTTCGGTGATGCGGCCGTCGCGATCGAGGCGGCCAAGCGCGTTGGTCGAGGTCTCGACGAACCAGATCGAGCCGTCGGGATGCGCCGCCATGGCGCGCGGCTGGCTGTCGTGGCTCGGGATCGGAATTTCGCTGATCTGGCCGTCCACGGTGATGCGGCCGATGCGATTGCCGGCGGCCTCGGAAAACCACATCGCGCCGTCGCGCACCACGATCGACAGCGGCCGCGCGCCGAACGAAATGCCCTCGCCGAATTCGGCGATGTGCCCGTCCGGCGTGATGCGGCCGATCTTGCTGATCTCGCTCTCGGAGAACCACACGTTGCCGTCCGGCCCAAGCGCGATGCCGTCGGGTCCCGCATAGGGCGAGGGAATCGGGAATTCGGCGATCTCGCCGCGCGGCGTGATGCGGCCGATGCAGTTGGCGGCCTTCTGGCAGAACCACAGATTGCCATCGCCGCCGGTGACGATGCCGATCGGCGTCGCGGTCTTGGCGGCGAGCGCGAACTCGGTGAACGTCGCGCCGTGCGGATCGAAGCGGCCGATCTTGGCGGCGCCGCTCTCGCAGAACCACAGCGCGTCGTCCGGGCCCTGCGCGGCGATGTAGGGCTTGGAGTCGGCGCTCGGGATTTTGTGTTCGCGGATGGTGATTTTGGACATGGTTGGTCTTTCGTCGCTTAGGCTTTCTGCATGGCGATGCGGCGGCCGGCGCCGTGCGGCACCGGCAGCCGGTCGTGGGCGGCTTTCATCTTGGCGAGCCGTTCCATCACGTTGTCGGGGAAGGCGGCGACCTTCTTCGCCACGATGTTGACGTTGAGCGCCATGTTCTCAGAGGTGGCCGACAGCCAGCCTTCCTCGGCGTGACAGAGCTGCTCGAAATAGTGCATGCGCTTTTCATCGAAGCCGAGCAGCTGGAAGGTGACGCGCACCGGCGCATCGACCAATAGCTCGCGCAGATAGCGGACATGGACCTCGGCCGTGAACGTGGAATGCCGGGTGGTGCGGACGTAGCTGAGCCCGAGGCCGAGCAGCTCGTAGACCTCGTCGACGGCGCGGTCGAACAGCACATTATAGTAGGCCATGTTGAGATGGCCGTTGTAGTCGATCCAGGCCGGTTCGACCCGCATCACCGAGGACACGAACGGGGCGAAAAAGGCGGGTTCGGGCGCATTGCCGTCGGTGATTTGGCGGTCGAGCATGCGGGCATCCATAACATGCGGCGGCGCGGGGGTGTAAATGCCGTGCGTCCCGGCCGCGCTGCGGGTTCGCGATGCTTGACCGCGGCGCCGGGAGCCGCCAGTTTTGATGGAAAGAGCAAGGAGCCACGATGGTTTTGGCCGAGGCGACGGGCGAGGCGACGGGGACGACGGCACGTGACCAAGCGGCGGTCGATGCGGTGATCGCCAAGCTGGCGGCAAGGTTCGGCAACCGCCTCGTCACCTCGCAGGCGGTGCGCGAGCAGCACGGCCACACTACCACCTGGATCGCGAACCAGCCGCCGGACGCGGTGGTGTTTGCGCAGACCACCGAAGACGTGCAGGACGTCGTGCGGCTTTGCGCGGCGCATCGCGTGCCGGTGATCGGCTACGGCACCGGCACCTCGCTCGAGGGCCAGGTCAACGCGCCGCGCGGCGGCATCTGCCTCGACTTCCACGACATGAACAAAGTGCTGGCCGTGCATGCCGAGGATCTCGATTGCGTCATCGAGCCCGGCGTCACCCGCAAGCAGCTCAACGAATATCTGCGCGACAAGGGCGTGTTCTTCCCGATCGATCCGGGCGCCGATGCCTCGCTCGGCGGCATGGCGGCGACCCGGGCGTCCGGCACCAACGCGGTGCGCTACGGCACCATGAAGGACAATGTGCTGGCGCTCAAAGTCGTGCTCGCCAACGGTGAAGTCGTCACCACGGCGCGGCGCGCGAAGAAATCCTCGGCCGGCTACGATCTCACCCGCCTCATGGTCGGCTCCGAGGGCACACTCGGCATCATCACCGAACTGACGCTGCGGCTCGCCGGCATTCCGGAAGCGATTGCCGCCGCGACCTGTCAGTTTCCGTCCGTGGAGGCAGCTTGCAACGCCGCGATCCTCACGATCCAGTCCGGCATCCCGGTCGCGCGCATCGAATTGCTCGATGCGCTGCAGGTCAAAGCCTGTAACCTGTATTCAAAGCTGTCGTTGCCGGAGACGCCGATGCTGCTTCTGGAATTCCACGGCACCGACGCCGGCGTCGCCGAGCAGTCGGAACGCTTCGGCGAGATCGCCAAGGAGCTGGGCGGCGGCCCGTTCGACTGGGCGACAAAGGCCGAGGACCGCACCAAGCTATGGCAGGCGCGCCACGACAGCTATTGGTCGATCCGTCAGCTGCGCCCCGGGACTGAGGCGCTGTCATCGGACGTGTGCGTGCCGATCTCGCGGCTCGCCGAATGCGTCACCGAGACCCAGCGCGATGCCGAGACTAGCGGCTTCATCGCCCCCATGGTGGGCCATGTCGGCGACGGCAATTTCCACATGCTGCTTCTGGTCGACAACAAAGATCACGCCGAGGTCAAGCGCGCCGAGGATCTGCTGGAGCGGCTGGTCGATCGGGCGCTGGCGATGGGCGGCACTTGCACCGGCGAGCACGGCGTCGGCCAGGGCAAGATGAAATATCTCCTCGCCGAGCATGGTGCGCCGGCACTCAACGCGATGCGTGCCATCAAGACCGCGCTCGACCCGCTCGACATCCTCAATCCGGGCAAGATTATCAGCCTATAGGCGTATCGCCCGGCGAAGCGCTTCGCGATTCAACGTAGTCGGGAAGCCCTAAGGCTGCAGATCGGGCGGCACGCTTGGCGGTTCGTAGACCAGCGTGATGGTGACGCGACGGTTGGGCGCCAGCGACGGGTCCTCCCGCATCAGAGGATCGGTGTCGGCCTTGCCTGCGACCCGGTAGACATTGGAGGACGGATAACCGGTTTCTTCAAGAATTTGCCGGACCGCATTGGCGCGATCGATCGAGAGTTGCCAATTTTTGGCGCCGGCGGTCGGCGCCGTCGCGGTATGGCCGGTAATGGCAATCCGAAACGGCGCGGCCCTCAGGGGCCCCGCGAGCTTTTCAAGAATACGGCGGGTGCGCTCGTTGGGTTCTTTGGAGCCCTTTCGGAACATCGATTCGCCGTCCTGATCGACAAGCTCGATGTTGAGTCCCTCACGGCTCTCCTCGATGCTGACATGCCGCGAAGCCTCGGTCAGATCCGGCAGATTCTCCAGCGCGTTGCGCAGCGAGGCCGCAGCCAGTTTAAAGGCCCGGTCGCGCGCAGCGTCGGAGCCTTGCTCATCGGGCGTGGGTGTGTTCGATGCGTCGTCCGGCTGAACGTGCGCCGAATACAAGAGCTTGTCACGGGTGACGAGCCCGCCCGCTTCGGTGAGGCCGGCATAGTGCAGTTTATCCTGAACGCCGAACGCTTCACGCATTGAGCCCGCCACGGCTCGCATCTGCTTTGAATCCTGGGTGGAGAAAGCGACCAGCATCACAAAGAAGCTGACCAGCAATCCCATGAGATCGGCGAACGTGACGAACCAGCCGTGTCCGCCGCCGTGGGCTTCTTTGCGCCGCGCCATGATCGGGAATGTCTTCGGTGCCGCCGTGGTGCAATCGAGCCAACTAACCCCGATTTGCTTAAGGGGCGGTTAAGCAGTGCGACGCAGCGCAAAAGCATGTCTTTTCGAAAGCTGATGCGTCTGACCGGCGTTGAAAAAACGCGGGGCTATCCGGTGCGAGCGTCACTGCCAACCGCGGTGAGCACGGAACATGCCGGGTGGCACCTCAGAAGCGCTCATTGTGTCCGCCCGGAATTTTGCGAGAGCGACTTTCGACCGCGAGGTTCAGATTGGCCGGTGTCCGAGGGCGCGGGTCTGCACCGCGCGAGCGCGCATCGAGTGCCGCATCGAGTGCGTCCATCAAGGCGTTGAGTCCCCTGACCGCTTGCCTCCCGACAAGCACCAGGATGCCGATGATCGACCCGAACAGCACCAGCACCTCGGCGAAAGCCAAGACGGAATACACATAAGCCACGAAATGCATGCGGCGTCGGTCCGTTGCGGGAACGCGGATTGCGGCGAGCTTCTTAGCACTTAGGGCGGATGCGCCGAAGGCGCAACCGCGCAACGGGAAGACCAGGAGCAAGGTGCCCGGCTTGAGCGCCGCGAAATCCAGGCTACGCTTGCTCACGCGCGTTATGCCAATAATCCGGGAACGCTGTGGTGGAGAACCGCGATGTTGAACGCCTATCCCAGACCCCTCGCCGAAGGCGCTCCGCTCTCGGGGCGCGAAATGGCCGATCGGACCTGGGTTGACCTCGTCTCCCCGACCGAAGCCGAACGCTCAGCCTTCGAGCGCGCCAGCGGCCTGAGCGTGCCGAGCGAGAACGACCTTGGCGAGATCGAAGCGACCAGCCGGCTGAAGATCAAGAATGACGCGCTGTACATGACGGCGCCGCTGATCTTTGCCACCGGAAACGAGCCCTGGTTTCCGACGCCGGTCGGGTTCGTTTTGTCCAAACAGCTGCTGATGACCGTGCGCGTGGCGCCATCGGCCGCGTTCGACGCGGTGGCGAAGGAAACGGGCGCTGCGGAAAAATCCGATCCGGCCGCCGTGTTCGTGCGCCTCATTGAGGAATTGATCGATCACCTGGCCGATCTTCTGGAGCAGGCCAGCCGCGATCTTGACGAGGGATCGCACGCCATTTTTCGGCCGGATCGGCAGAAGCGGCTGTCGCACGAATCCGCGCTGCTGCGCCGCTTCCTGATCAGCGCCGGCCGCACCAGCGAACGCATGGCGCGGCTCCATTACACGCTGGTCTGCCTCGACCGGATGGCGAAATTCACGTGCGACCGCGCGCGCGATTGGCTCAAGCCCGATATGGCGGCGCGGCTGCAATCGATCAGTTCCGACGCCGTCTCGCTGGTGAATTTCTCCGAAGGCCTGGTCAGCCGCGTGCAGCTTCTGCAGGACGCCGCGGTCGGTATCATCAGCAACGATCAGAACGACGTCATCAAGGTTCTGACCATCGCTTCGGTGGTCGGCATTCCGCCGGTGCTGATCGCCGGCATCTACGGCATGAATTTCAAGAACATTCACGAGTACGACTGGGCCTGGGGCTATCAATGGAGCCTGGGTCTGATCGTGATCTCGGCGCTGCTGCCGCTGATCTGGTTCAAGTGGAAGAACTGGATTTGAGTTTGCGTAGGATGGGTTGAACGACCCGCCTACGCTCGCTGCGCGAGCTACGGCGCGGTTTGAGTCGCGCCGAAGCGCGGAGCGCGAAGGCGGAAGTAAAACCCATCGTCGGGCCGCGAAGGCTGCATGATGGGTTTCGCTGACGCTCAACCCATCCTACATGCTGCGCTTGCAGCTCACGGGCAAATCGAAGGCGATGTGAAATGACGGACGTACCTACTTCGGCCTCGTGCCGCTGCGGCAAGGTGCAGCTCCAGCTCGCCGGTGCTCCGATTTTGCGCGGCATTTGCTATTGCGCGAGCGCGTAGGATGGGTTGAACGAAGTGAAACCCATCGTCGGCCGCGAAGGCTGCATGATGGGTTTCGCTGACGCTCAACCCACCCTACATGCTGCGCTCGCAGCTCACGGGCAAATCGAAGGCGATGCGGAATGGCGGACGTACCCACCTCGGCCTCGTGCCGCTGCGGCAAGGTGAAACTCCAACTCACCGGCGCTCCGATCTTGCGCGGCATTTGTTATTGCGCGAGCTGCCAGGAGGCGGGCCGCCGGCATCAGGCGGCGCCCGGCGCTGATCCTGTCGTGGCCGAGGATGGCGGCACCGACTACGTTCTGTATCGCAAGGATCGCGTCCGCTGCGTCAACGGCGGCGACTTGTTGGAAGAGCGGCGGCTGAAACCGGATTCGCCGACGCGCCGGCTGTTCGCGCACTGCTGCAACACCGCCATGGCCGCCGACTTCACCAAAGGCCACTGGCTCTCGCTCTATCGCGGCCGCCTTCCCGCCGACATCCCGCCTCCCGCCATGCGGATGATGACCGCCGACCGGCCCGCGGGCGTGATCTTGCCGGACGACATGCCCAACTATCCGGGCCACTCCGGAAAATTCATGCTGAAGTTACTGCTGGCGTGGGTGGGGACGGCGTTCAGGCGGCCGGCGGTTGAGGGGGTGCCGTGAGGGCGTATCGCGTGGGGCGCCGCATAGGGTGATTAGCACAGCGTAAATCCGCTATCGGGTGATATCTCGCCTCGATGGGGGCGGCGGATTGCGTTGTCGGCTAATTCGCCCTACGTGCTAGCCGGCTATCCCCGCATATACAGCGCACATCAGCGGAACTGGCTAAAGGTCTTCAGAAGCTTCATGGTCGACTCGTATTCCAACTTGTCGCCCTCAAAGTCGCACCGATATAAACCTTGGAGATTGGAGGGAAGCGTCACGCCACGCTCTACTAATAAAATAACTTTCTTTCCATAAAGCGCCATTGCGGCGCCTATCTCGATCAGGACGTTGTCGTTTAGCTTCGTCAGCTCATTTCCATCCGGGTCTAGATATTTTCCTTCCGCACCAACGTGAATCACGCCTGCGCCGCAAGATCGCATATCTTCAAAGACCTTCTCAGGCACCGGAATTGCCGTGGCCTCACGCTCGACCGACACCACGGGCTCGAAATTACCGAACGCTAGCAGCTCTTTAATTTGGATCACGATTGCTTTTTGCTTCCCGTGCGAAATGAAAACGCGATTGGTCTTGGCACTAACTGGCGGATGCGCGTGTAGAGCCGCGCTGGCGGTACTTTCCGCAGCTTTTGCCGCATCCCCCATCGCACCCGCCTCGAGTGCATCAAGCGCACCCTGTTCGGGCAGGTCGGGGGTCGCAGTTGGCGCGGGTACGCCAGGTGAATCGAGGTTTATGAACGGACCGGTAGGTGTCTCACGTATAATTCCGGCATAGCGCCCATTTTCCTTTAGAATCTGAAGAGCGCTTTCTGTCCTGTCTGGCGGCAAACCCATTGCCCTAAGTACATTTCCGGCGATCACGTCGGAGCTATGAGCGGAAGTTGGTGACGGCATGAAGGGGTAAGGCGACGTATCGTGGGGGTGTTCGACGCCTCCACTTCTCGACCAAAGGAGTGATACGCCGTGACCGACACTAACGTCATCAAGCTGG
>JBAQJL010000104.1:0-35021 GCA_049300295.1 Xanthobacteraceae bacterium | reverse complement strand
GTTTCGGTCTGCGGCTCGACGCCCTGATTGGAATCCAGCACGCATACCGCGCCGTCGAGCACGCGCAGGCTGCGTTCCACCTCGATGGTGAAATCGACGTGGCCGGGCGTGTCGATGATATTGAGCCGCTTGCCGTTCCAGATCGCGGTGGTGGCAGCCGACGTGATGGTGATGCCGCGCTCCTGCTCCTGCTCCATCCAATCCATGGTCGCGGCGCCTTCATGCACCTCGCCCATTTTGTGGCTTTTGCCGGTGTAATAGAGGACGCGCTCGGTCGTCGTCGTCTTTCCGGCATCAATGTGAGCCATGATGCCGAAGTTGCGGTAATCCTCGATGGGATGGGTGCGGGGCATGGGGATATTTCCTTCGCTGTCGCCAGGTTCACCAGCGATAGTGCGAGAAGGCCCGATTGGCTTCGGCCATCCGGTGCGTGTCCTCGCGCTTCTTTACGGCGTTCCCCCTGTTATTGGATGCATCGAGCAGCTCCGCGGATAGCCGCTCGGTCATCGTCTTTTCGTTGCGGTCACGCGCCGCGGAGATAATCCATCGGATGCCGAGCGCCTGACGCCGCGACGTGCGAACTTCGACGGGCACCTGATAGGTGGCGCCGCCGACGCGGCGGGAGCGCACCTCGATCGACGGCATGACGTTATCCAACGCCTGCTGGAACACGTTGATCGGCGACGACCTGGTCTTGCCTTCGATCATTTCGAGGGCGCCGTAGACAATGCCCTCCGCCACCGACTTTTTGCCGGCATGCATGACAGAGTTCATGAATTTGCTGACGACGATATTGCCGAACTTCGGGTCCGGCAGGATATCGCGCTTGTCT
The DNA here is from genome assembly GCA_049300295.1 of Xanthobacteraceae bacterium. Classification (GTDB taxonomy): domain Bacteria; phylum Pseudomonadota; class Alphaproteobacteria; order Rhizobiales; family Xanthobacteraceae; genus BOG-931. The sequence continues at coordinate 34,189 of JBAQJL010000104.1, read as the reverse complement.
GCCCTGTGGCGGCGGGACATCTCGTTATTCCTTCGTCTCTCGCTCTCTATGAACGCAAAGAGGCCGACTATTTCGGCCTCTTGGCTCCGTACTTCGACCTGCGCTGCTTGCGGTTCTTGACGCCTTGGGTATCGAGCACGCCGCGCAGAATGTGATAGCGCACGCCCGGAAGGTCCTTCACGCGGCCGCCGCGGATCATCACCACCGAGTGCTCTTGCAGATTATGGCCCTCGCCCGGGATGTAGCCGATGACCTCGAAGCCATTGGTCAACCGCACCTTGGCGACCTTGCGCAGCGCGGAATTCGGCTTCTTCGGCGTCGTCGTGTAGACGCGCGTACAGACGCCGCGCTTTTGCGGCGACTGCTGCAAAGCCGGCACTTTCTTCTTCGCATGCTGCACAACGCGCGGCTTGCGAATGAGCTGGTTAATCGTCGGCATCCGTCAGTCTCGCTTCTGAACGGGACCCATGCCCCGTCGCTGCGCCAAGGCTCGCGCCCCGGCTGAATCCTTCACGCAAAGCCAAATCGCGCCATCCCGCTTCGCGTTGCGGAGGGGCGCTTGGCCATCGCAGAGGACCACGGCTTGCGACCGCGGTCATGCATCAAAAATCTGACTTCGTCTTAGTCAGAGGCAGCGTTTGAGCCTGCTTGTGTCGAGGCGTCAGGCCGAGTCCGAACCGAGAAAGCAACGGCTTTCAAGGACTTAAAGGGGGACCCGGCAGGCCGTTCCGACGGGCGAAGCTCACCGCCTGCCGAAAAGTGTGGCGTATGTATCGGCGCAGGGCGGCGAAGTCAAGACGATCCGGCCTGAAAAGCGCGATGGCACAAGCACATCTGCGGCGTCGCCCGAAGCCGGCTCAGCTTGGCTCCAAGCCCTTGGCTCGAATGATGCGCACGACTTCGGGCGTCGCCAAAAACTCGATAAAATCACGCGCTGCGGCGCTTTGTTGGGCCTTGGCCGAAACACCGGCGGCGTAAACGATGATGTTCTGCAACTCGCTGGGCAGCGGTCCGACCAGCTCCGCACCCTTGACGGGCAGGATTGCCACGATCTGCTGAAGGCCGAGTTCGGCCTCCCCCCTTGCCAGGAGTTCGGCTACGGGCCCAGTGGTCAATTTCGTCTTGGATTTTATAGCCTCGGCCAACCCAAGCCGCTGCATGAGACCGGCGATGTAAATCCCGCTCGGCCCGTCGCTATAGGTCACCGAGCCGGCCTGCAACACGGCACGCTTGAAAGAATCGACGGTCGCGATGTCAGGCTTCGGAGCGCCGGCGCGCACCGCAATCCCGATCGCCGAGCGGGCGATGTCGGTCGCGCTGCCAGTTGCGATCCTGCCGTCACGCGCCAGGGCGTCGATATCGGCCCGCGGCAACAAAGCAATGTCGAATACCGCACCGTCCGCAATCGCTTTTCGTAATGCCGACGTCAGCCCGATCTCGACGGCGACTTTGCAGCCGCCGGCGCGCTCAAACAGCGGCACCGCCTCAGCCATCAGGCCCTGCATTGCGCCGCCGCTGAGGATTTTCAGATCCATGGCGCATGCCCTCCCTCGTATTCATTAAACAAAAGGGCCGCCAACGCGGCGGCCCTTCGATCTGTTGGAGCGAAACGGTTATTCCGCCGCCGGCAGCGCCACGGGCTCGGCCGGAGCTTCGGCCTTCAGCGCCGCCTCTTTTTCGCGCTCGGCGAGGATGAGCGCGTCGCGCTTGATCGCGATCTCGCGCACCTTGTTCATCATCGCACCCGTGCCGGCCGGGATCAGCCGGCCGACGATGACGTTCTCCTTGAGCCCGTCGAGTGTGTCGGCTTTACCGTTGACCGCAGCCTCCGTCAGCACGCGCGTGGTCTCCTGGAACGACGCTGCCGAGATGAACGAGCGGGTCTGCAACGAGGCCTTGGTGATGCCGAGTAGCACCGGGTGCGCGGTTGCCGGCTTCTTGCCTTCTTCCACCGCCCGGACGTTGAGCTCATCGAACTCGATACGGTCGATCTGATCGCCTTGGATCATGTCGGTCTCGCCTGAGTCGTCGATCTCCACCTTCTGCAGCATCTGCCGCACGATCACTTCGATGTGCTTGTCGTTGATGGCGACACCCTGGAGCCGATAGACATCCTGGATTTCGTTGACCAGGTAGCCCGCCAGTTCCTCGACGCCCTTGATCGCCAGAATGTCGTGCGGCGCCGGGTTGCCTTCGACGATGAAGTCGCCCTTTTCGATCGCGTCACCGTCCTGCAAGTGGATGTGCTTGCCCTTCGCAACGAGATACTCCCTGGGCTCTCCATCCTTCTCGGTAGGCTCGATGGTGATGCGCCGCTTGTTCTTGTAGTCGCGGCCGAAGCGCACCGTGCCGGAAATTTCGGCGATGACCGCCGCCTCCTTCGGCCGCCGCGCCTCGAATAGCTCGGCAACACGCGGCAGACCGCCGGTGATGTCGCGCGTCTTGGCGCTTTCGGTCGAAATGCGGGCGATGACGTCGCCGGCTTTAACGTGCGAGTCCGGATCGAAGGAGATGATCGCATCGACAGCGAGAATGTACCGGGCGTCGCCGCCGCGCGCGAGCTTCAGGATCTTGCCGTCCTTGCCCTTGATGACAAGCGCCGGCCGCAAATCCTGCTGACCGCGGCCTGAGCCAGTCCGCCAATCGATCACCGAACGCTTGGCGATGCCGGTGGTCTCGTCGAGCGTTTCCGATATCGACTGACCCTCAATCAGATCCTCGAAGCCGATCGAGCCCTCGACTTCGGTGAGGATCGGCCGCGTGTACGGATCCCACTCGGCGATGCGCTGACCGCGGGCGATGTGCGCATCGTCGGCGACCCGGAGCCGGCCGCCATAGGGGATGCGATGCATAGCGCGCTCGGTACCGTCCGGATCGACCACCGTAACGACGAGGTTGCGGCTCATGACGATGTCGGCGCCGTCCGAGTTGCGCATCACGTTCTTGTTCTTGATCTTGACGGTGCCCTCGAAGTTCGATTCGACGAACGACTGCTCGGAGAGCTGCGCCGCGCCGCCGATGTGGAACGTGCGCATCGTCAGCTGCGTGCCCGGTTCGCCGATCGACTGCGCGGCGATGACGCCCACCGCCTCACCCATGTTGACCGGCGTACCGCGGGCGAGATCGCGCCCGTAGCACATGCCACACACGCCGCTCGTGGTTTCGCAGGTGAGCACCGAACGGATACGCACCTCCTGAACCCCGCCATTGACCACCCGCTCGATGTCCTTCTCTTCGAGCAGTGTGCCCTTCGGCACCAGTACCTCGGTACTGGACGGCGAGCGCACGTCCTCAGCCACGGTGCGGCCGAGAATGCGGCTGGCCAGCGAGGCCACGACGGTGCCGGCGTCGATGATGGCGCGCACCTTGATGCCCTGCGTGGTGCCGCAATCCTCTTCGGTGATGATGCAGTCCTGCGCGACGTCGACCAAACGCCGCGTCAGATAACCCGAGTTCGCGGTCTTCAGCGCGGTATCGGCGAGGCCCTTGCGGGCGCCGTGCGTCGAGTTGAAATACTCGAGCACCGAGAGTCCTTCCTTAAAGTTGGAAATGATCGGGCTCTCGATGATCTCGCCCGACGGCTTCGCCATCAGTCCGCGCATGCCGGCAAGCTGACGCATCTGCTCGCTCGAACCACGAGCGCCGGAATGCGCCATCATGTAGATCGAATTGACCTGTGCCTCGGCATTCTTGTCGGCGCCGGGCCGCGAGGTCGAGATCTCCTTCATCATCTCGTCGGCGATGTGCTTGGTGCATTTCGACCATGCATCAACGACCTTATTGTACTTCTCGCCTTGAGTGATGACGCCGTCGTTGTACTGCTGCTCGAATTCCTTGACCAGCTCGCGCGTCTTCTCGACGATCGAACGCTTCGAGCGCGGCACCACCATGTCGTCCTTGCCGAACGAGATACCCGCCTTGAACGCATGAAAGAAGCCGAGCGCCATCACGCGGTCGCAGAAGATCACCGTCTCCTTCTGCCCGCAGTGGCGATAGACCGTATCGATCATCGACGAGATTTCACGCTTCGTCATCAGTTTGTTGACGAGGTCGAACGGAACCTTGAAATGCTTGGGCAGCACATCGCCCAACAGCACGCGGCCCGGCGTCGTCTCATACGTCTTGCGGAAGTTCTTGCCGTTCTCGTCGACGCCCAGCCACGAATATTTGATCTTGCTGTGCAGGCCAACGGCCTTCTCGGCGAGCGCGTGCTCGATCTCGCTGACGTTGCGGAAATAGCCCTGCACGATGTTCCGCTTCTTCGGATCGCTCTTGAGCTGCTCCGGCGTGTGCAGTTCGAGCTTGAACTGGCCGGGGCCATTCTCACTGACGATGGACAGATAGTAGAGGCCGAGCACGATATCCTGCGACGGCACAATGATCGGCGAGCCGTTTGCCGGATGCAGGATGTTATTGGTCGACATCATCAGCACGCGCGCCTCAAGCTGCGCTTCGAGTGACAGTGGCACATGCACCGCCATTTGGTCGCCGTCGAAGTCGGCGTTGAACGCCGCGCAGACCAGCGGATGCAGCTGAATCGCCTTGCCTTCGATGAGCACCGGCTCGAACGCCTGAATGCCGAGGCGATGCAGCGTCGGTGCGCGGTTGAGCATCACCGGATGCTCACGAATCACTTCATCGAGAATATCCCAGACTTCGGGCTTCTCCTTCTCGACCAGCTTCTTCGCCTGCTTCACCGTCGTCGACAGACCCTTGGCGTCGAGCCGCGAATAGATGAACGGCTTGAATAGTTCGAGCGCCATCTTCTTCGGCAGCCCGCACTGATGCAGCTTCAGTTCGGGACCGACCACGATGACCGAACGGCCCGAATAGTCGACGCGCTTGCCGAGCAGGTTCTGCCGGAACCGGCCCTGCTTGCCTTTGAGCATGTCGGCGAGCGACTTCAGCGGCCGCTTGTTGGCGCCGGTGATGACGCGGCCACGGCGGCCGTTGTCGAACAGCGCGTCGACGGCCTCCTGCAACATCCGCTTTTCGTTGCGGATGATGATATCAGGCGCGCGCAGTTCGATCAGCCGCTTCAGGCGGTTGTTGCGGTTGATGACGCGCCGGTACAGGTCGTTGAGATCGGACGTGGCGAATCGGCCGCCGTCGAGCGGCACCAGCGGGCGCAGATCGGGCGGGATCACCGGCACATGCGTCAGGATCATCCATTCCGGCTTGTTGCCGGATTGGGTGAAGGCCTCGATCAGCTTGAGCCGCTTGGCGAGCTTTTTCGGCTTAAGCTCGGATTTCGATTCCGCGATCTCGACGCGCAAGTCCGCGGCCATTCTTTCCAGATCGAGCGCTTTGAGCATCTCGCGGATGGCTTCCGCGCCGATCATCGCCGTAAACGTATCGGGGCCGAGCGAATCCTGCGCCTTGACGAACTCGTCCTCGGACAGGAGCTGACCTTCTTTCAGTGTCGTGGTGCCCGGCTCGATGACGACGTAGTATTCGAAATACAGAATGCGCTCGAGGTCCTTCAGGGTCATGTCGAGCAACAGACCGATGCGGCTCGGCAGCGACTTCAAGAACCAGATGTGCGCGACGGGCGCCGCCAGCTCGATGTGGCCCATGCGCTCGCGCCGCACCCGCGACAGCGTCACTTCAACCGAGCATTTCTCGCAGATGATGCCCTTGTACTTCATCCGCTTGTACTTGCCGCACAAGCACTCGTAGTCCTTGATCGGCCCGAAGATGCGCGCGCAGAACAGACCGTCGCGCTCGGGCTTGAAGGTGCGGTAATTGATGGTCTCCGGCTTTTTGATCTCGCCGTACGACCAGGACAGAATCTTTTCCGGGCTCGCGATCGAAATCCGGATCTGGTCGAAGACCTGAGCCGGCACCTGCGGGCTGAAAAGATTCATGATCTCTTGGTTCATCGTCTTCTCCGCTTGCCGATCGTATCGGCCGCTGACTTAAATTCTGCTCTCACCCGTCATGCCGGCCTTGTGCCGGGCATCCACGTCTTCGCCTCTCGCTAAGGAAAGGCGTAGATGGCCGGGACAAGCCCGGCCATGACGATTACTCGGCCGCCTCGGCGGCTTCGCCGCCGCCGCGCTGTTGCTTGGAGTTGTGCAGGTCGACGTTGAGGCCGAGCGAGCGCATCTCCTTGACCAGGACGTTGAACGATTCCGGAATACCGGACTCAAACGAGTCGTCGCCACGCACGATCGATTCGTAGACCTTGGTGCGGCCGGCAACGTCGTCCGACTTCACCGTGAGCATTTCCTGCAGCGTGTAGGCGGCGCCATAGGCTTCGAGCGCCCACACCTCCATTTCGCCGAACCGCTGGCCGCCGAACTGCGCCTTGCCGCCCAGCGGCTGCTGGGTGACGAGGCTGTAGGGGCCGATCGAACGCGCGTGGATCTTGTCGTCGACCAGGTGGTGCAGCTTGAGCATGTAGATGTGCCCGACTGTGACTTGCCGGTCGAACCCCTCGCCGGTGCGCCCATCGAACAGTCTGACCTGTCCGGAATGGTCGAGACCCGCGAGATCGAGCATGTGCTCGATGTCCGCCTCCTTGGCTCCGTCAAACACCGGCGTTGAAATCGGCACGCCGTGACGCAGATTGGAGCCGAGTTCGATGAGGCCCTTCTCATCCAACGACTTGATGGTCTCGTCCTCGCCGTAGACCTTGCGCAGCAACTCCTTGAGCGGCTTCGCATCGTGTTTGCTGTTGTACAGGTCGACGGCGTGCCCGATCTTCAAGCCAAGGCCTGCGCAGGCCCAGCCGAGGTGGGTCTCCAGGATCTGCCCGACATTCATGCGGCTCGGCACACCAAGCGGATTGAGCACGATGTCGACCGGCGTGCCGTCGGCAAGGAACGGCATATCCTCGAGCGGCACGATCTTCGACACCACGCCCTTGTTGCCGTGGCGGCCGGCCATTTTGTCGCCGGGCTGGATCTTGCGCTTCACGGCGACGAAGACCTTGACCATCTTCATGACGCCGGGCGGCAGTTCGTCGCCGCGCTGCAGCTTTTCGACCTTGTCGAGGAAGCGCTGTTCCAGCCGCTTCTTCGATTCGTCGTACTGCTTACGGATAGCTTCGATCTCCGCCATGATCTTGTCGTTCGGCGAAGCAAACAGCCACCACTGCGAGCGTGGATATTCTTCCAGGATCGCACGCGTGATCTTGGTGTCCTTCTTGAAGCCCTTCGGCCCGGCAATGCCTTGGCGCCCTTCCAGAAGCTCGGCAAGGCGGCCATAGACGTTACGGTCAAGGATCGCCTGCTCGTCGTCGCGGTCCTTGGCCAGCCGTTCAATCTCTTCACGCTCGATGGCGAGCGCGCGCTCGTCCTTCTCGACACCGTGCCGGTTGAACACACGGACTTCGACGACCGTGCCCTGCACGCCCGGCGGCACCCGCAGCGAAGTGTCGCGCACGTCCGAGGCCTTCTCGCCGAAGATGGCGCGCAGAAGCTTCTCTTCCGGCGTCATCGGGCTTTCGCCCTTCGGCGTGATCTTGCCGACCAGAATATCACCGGCGCGAACCTCGGCGCCGATATAGACGATGCCGGCCTCGTCGAGATTCTTCAGCGTCTCTTCCGAAACGTTCGGAATATCGCGGGTGATTTCCTCGGGGCCGAGCTTGGTGTCGCGCGCCATCACTTCGAATTCTTCGATGTGGATCGAAGTGAAGACGTCATCCTTGACGATCCGCTCGGAGAGCAGGATCGAATCCTCGAAGTTGTAGCCGTTCCACGGCATGAACGCGACCAGCACGTTGCGGCCGAGTGCGAGCTCGCCGAGATCGGTCGACGGACCGTCGGCAATGATGTCGCCCTTCTTGACCTGATCGCTTACTTTCACCAGCGGCCGCTGGTTGATGCAGGTGTTCTGGTTGGAGCGCTGGAATTTCATCAGCCGATAGATGTCGACGCCCGGTTTGGTCGGGTCGGCTTCATCGGTGGCGCGGATGACGATACGGGTCGAGTCGACCTGATCGACCACGCCGGTGCGGCGCGCCGCGATGGCGGCGCCGGAATCGCGGGCAACGACGCCTTCCATGCCGGTACCGACGAACGGCGCCTCGGCGCGCACCAGCGGCACCGCCTGACGCTGCATGTTGGAGCCCATAAGCGCGCGGTTGGCGTCGTCGTTCTCAAGAAACGGAATGAGCGCCGCGGCCACCGAAACGAGCTGCTTCGGCGACACGTCCATGAAATCCACCTTGTCGGGCGGAATGAGCTGCACGTCGCCGGCATGGCGCACGACCACGAGGTCGTCGGTGAAGCGGCCCTTGGGGTCGATGGTGGAGTTCGCCTGGGCGACCGTGTAGCGGCCTTCTTCCATGGCCGACAGATAGATCACCTCATCGGTGACGCGGCCGTCCTTGACCTTGCGGTACGGCGTCTCGACGAAGCCGTATTTGTTCACCCGCGCGAAGGTGGCGAGCGAGTTGATCAGTCCGATATTCGGCCCTTCCGGCGTTTCGATCGGACAGATGCGGCCGTAATGGGTCGGGTGCACGTCGCGCACCTCGAAGCCGGCGCGCTCGCGCGTGAGTCCGCCCGGGCCGAGCGCCGACAGGCGCCGCTTGTGGGTGATCTCCGACAGCGGATTGGTCTGATCCATGAACTGCGAGAGCTGCGACGAGCCAAAGAACTCGCGCACCGCCGCCGCCGCCGGCTTGGCGTTGATCAGGTCCTGCGGCATCACCGTGTCGATGTCGACCGATGACATGCGCTCCTTGATGGCGCGCTCCATGCGCAGCAGCCCGATGCGATACTGATTTTCCATCAGCTCGCCGACCGAGCGCACCCGGCGATTGCCGAGATGGTCGATGTCGTCGATTTCGCCCTTGCCGTCGCGCAGATCGACCAGCGTGCGGATTACCGCGATGACGTCTTCCCTGCGCAGCACCCGCATGGTGTCGGGCGCATCGAGGTCGAGCCGCATGTTCATCTTGACGCGCCCGACCGCGGAGAGATCGTAGCGCTCCGAATCGAAGAACAGCGAGTTGAACATGGTCGAAGCCGTATCGATCGTCGGCGGCTCGCCCGGACGCATGACACGGTAGATGTCGAACAGCGCATCCTCGCGTGTCATGTTCTTGTCGACGGCAAGCGTGTTGCGGATGTAGGCGCCGACATTGACGTGATCGATGTTAAGCAGTGGCAGTTCCTTGTAGCCCTGCTCATTGAGAACCTTCAGATTCTTCTCGGTAATTTCCTCGCCGGCCTCGGCGTAGATTTCGCCGGTCTTCGAATTGACGAGGTCCTCGGCAAGGTACTGGCCGTAAAGTTCTTCATCCGAAAGCCGCAGCGCCTTGAGGCCCTTCTCGGCGAGCTGTCGCGCCTGACGCACGGTAAGTTTCTTACCGGCTTCGAGCACGACCTTCCCGGTGTCGGCATCGACCAAATCGTTGATCGCCTTGTAACCGCGCAGCCGGTTGGCATCGAACGGCACGCGCCAGCCGTCCTTGGTGCGCTTGTAGGGCACCTGTTTGTAGAAGGTGTTGAGAATATCCTCGCCGCTCAAGCCGAGCGCATAGAGCAGCGACGTCACCGGGATCTTGCGGCGCCGGTCGATGCGCGCGTGCACGATATCTTTGGCGTCGAACTCGATGTCGAGCCAGGAGCCGCGATACGGAATGATGCGTGCGGCAAACAGGAGCTTGCCCGACGAATGGGTCTTGCCCTTGTCGTGGTCGAAGAACACGCCCGGCGAACGATGCATCTGCGAGACGATGACGCGCTCGGTGCCGTTGACGACAAACGTGCCGTTGTTGGTCATGAGCGGGATATCGCCCATGTAGACATCTTGTTCTTTGATGTCCTTGACCGACTTGGCGCCGGTCTCTTCGTCGATATCGAACACGATCAGCCGCAGCGTGACCTTGAGTGGCGCAGCGTAGGTCATGCCGCGCTGGCGGCACTCGTCGACGTCGTATTTCGGCGCTTCGAATTCGTATTTCACGAATTCGAGCATCGAGGTCGACGAGAAATCGGAGATCGGAAATACCGATTTGAAGACGGCCTGCAGGCCCTCGTTGGGCCGACCGCCTTCGGGCTCCTTCACCAGCAGGAATTGGTCGTAGGACGCCTTCTGAACCTCGATGAGGTTCGGCATCTCCGCGACTTCTTCGATTTTTCCGAAAAACTTCCGTACGCGCTTCCGACCGATAAACGTCTGCGCCATCATGTCCTCTCGCTCAATCGAACCGCGACATTTGAACCCCGCCGGCTCAAAGCATCACAGGCTCAAACCATCGCGCCCGGACCCTGCTCGGGTCCGGAACGTCGAAGCGACCAAGACGACTCTCCAGAAGGCCGCAATCCATCGCGACCGTCGGGACAGGCGTCGGACGCCCGATTCTCACTTTTCTGTGATCCGGCTGCAGACCGGACCACACCGCACTTTTCACTCGTCATGGCCGGGCTTACCCGGCCATCCGCGCCTTAAACGTTACGGGATCCCCGGGTCTCGCTGCGCTCGCCCGGGGATTTCGCTGAGATATGCATTCACCTATTTCAACTCAACCTTGGCGCCGACCTTTTCGAGCTGCGCCTTGATCTTGCCGGCTTCATCCTTGTTGACGCCTTCCTTGACCGGCTTCGGCGCGCCCTCGACCAGATCCTTGGCCTCCTTGAGGCCCAGGCCGGTGATGGCGCGGACTTCTTTAATGACCTCGATCTTCTTATCGCCGACGGCCGTGAGCATCACCGTGAACTCGGTCTGTTCCTCGGCGGCCGGCGCGGCAGCAGCGGGACCGGCCGCGACCGCAACCGCGGCGGCTGCCGACACGCCCCACTTTTCTTCGAGGAGCTTCGCCAGCTCGGAGGCCTCCAGCACCGTGAGGCTGGAGAGGTCACTTACGATTTTCTGCAGATCAGCCATGAGTTTCGTCCTTCAATTCTAACCGTTGCGATGCGGGACGCGTTTACGCCGCCGCGTCTTCTGTGCTCTTTGAGGCATACGCCTGGACTACGCGAGCGACCTTGGCGGCCGGCGCGTTGACGAGCTGAGCGATCTTGGTCGCCGGCGCCTGGATCAGGCCGACGATCTTCGCGCGCAGTTCATCGAGCGACGGCAGCGCGGCCAGCGCCTTAACCCCGTTGGGGTCGAGCGCGGTCGTGCCCATTGCGCCACCAAGAATGACGAAACGCTCGTTCGTCTTGGCGAAATCGACCGCCACCTTGGGCGCAGCAACCGGATCGCCAGAGAAGGCGATCAGGGCCGGTCCTTTGAGTAGCGGCGCAATCGAGGCGACGTCAGTGCCTTCCAGAGCGATCTTGGCCAGGCGGTTCTTTGCCACCTTCACGCTCGCGCCCGCCTGCTTCATCTGCCGTCGCAGAGTCTGCATCTGGGCGACCGTCAGGCCCGCGTAATGGGCGACGACAACGACCGTGGTGGATTTGAAGACCTCGCCAAGGGTGCTGACGAGTTCGCTTTTTTCCGCGCGATCCAAGTTCTCTCTCCGGTTGGCGGTCACGCCGCCAGGTACCCTGCCCACCGGCACAGCCACAGGGGCCGTTCCGGGCCGTCGAGGTTAGAACCAAAGGCCTCCACCGTTCCTCCCGTTGTGGGAGGAAGGGAGGAGGTCCCGGTCTACACCCGTCTATGCAGGTTCTTGCGACTTAGGCCGTTGCCGGCGCCTGCAGTCTTGGACAGGACGCGTCCCGAATACCGCCAAGCTCCTCCTCCTCTTAGATAATCCACACAGGACTAGGTCTAAGAAGGGTCTCACCTCTAGGTTTTCGAGAAGCGCACAAAGGCGTGCCGACAAACCGGGCCGGCACGCCCATCGCGGATATCTAGCCCCTCGCCCCGGTTTTGCCAAGGAGATTCTGGCCGTTCGCGGCAATAATTGTGCTGATATGAAAGGAAGACAGAACGCTGGCGCCAGAGGGACACTCGATGACCCAAACGAAGAGCTTTTTCACCGACGGCGGGGCCTACGAACGGATGATGGGTCGCTGGAGCCGAACCGCCGGCGAGGTCTTTCTGGACTGGCTCTCTCTGCCGCAAGGCCTGCGCTGGGCCGACATCGGCTGCGGCACCGGTGCCTTCACCCAATTGCTCGTCGACCGGTGCGCGCCCAAAGAGGTCCGCGCCGTCGATCCCTCGGCCGACCAGATCGCTTTCGCCCGCACGACGCTCGCGGCGAAGACGGTGGACTTCAGGGTCGGCGACGCGCAGGCACTGCCGTTCGGTGATCGCGAATTCGATGTCGTCGCCATGGCACTGGTGATCACCTTCATTCCCGATCCCGCCAAGGCGCTCGCGGAGATGAAGCGCGTGGTGAAGCCGGGCGGCATGATCGGAACCTACGTGTGGGATTTTACCAATGGCGGTTCGCCGCAGCAGCCGTTGCGCGAGGCGATCGAAGCCGCCGGCGTCACGGTCACTCACATGCAAGGCCATGAAAACTCCAGACGCGAAGCGCTCGACAGAATCTTCAAGGCAGCATCGCTCGATGACGTTGCGACGCGCATAATCGAGATCGATGTGTCCTACTCCGATTTCGATGCCTATTGGACGAGCCAGACCGCGCTCGCCAACACCACCGTGCAATATCTGAGATCCATGCCCGCAACGGAAATGGAGCGCGTCAAGGCGTATCTGCGCGAACACCTGACGACAGATCAGTCCGGCCGGATTGCCTACAAGGCGCGAGCCAGCGCCGCCAAAGGCCGCGTACGGGACTGAACGGAATCAAGGCGACGTGGCATCGCCGCGAACATACCGCAGGTGGCCGGCGATCTGATAACCCGTGCCAGGCTTGGCGCCCTGATCCGTCGGGTGGTTGACCCCATCGATGACCGGGATGTCGTCGAAATCGAACGGGCTTACGCCCTCCAAGCAGGCGACGTTGACGCTAAGCTGGTTCGGATTTGAGCGACGCCGGTGGTAGGCATAGATGCCGCATTTCGAACAGAAATAGTGCTGCGCGATGCGCGTGTTGAATTGATAAAGCGTCAGCGCGTCCTCACCGGCCTGAAACATGAGGTCACCAACGCTCGCCGACACCGCGACTCCGCCACGCATCCGGCAATAGGAGCAGGTGCAGCGGCGGACATTGTTAAAGCCATCTGTCAACTTCACACGAAATCGTACAGTCCCACAGTGACATGCGCCGTTCATCTCAACCATGTCTTTCGTCTGCATCGCACCACTCCCGCGCTTTGCCGAAAGCCCACTCCGGCATACCATCATGATCAAAGTGAGGGAGGACCACCATGCCACAGAATGCGGATCGCATTCTCACTACCCATGTCGGCAGCCTGATCCGGCCGCCGAAGCTGATTGAATTCTGGCGGGCGATCGAAGACGGCAAGCCCTACGACGAAGCCGCGTTCGAGGCGTGTCTCACCGAATCCGTCGCCGAGGTCGTGCGCCAGCAGGCCGACGCCGGGATCGACATCGTCAGCGACGGCGAATTTGCCAAAGGCGTCAACTGGGCGTTCTACATCTTCAAGCGGCTGTCAGGCATCGCGGTGCGCCCGGCAACGCCCGAGGAGAGCAAGGATCCGATGGCCTCGATGCGCGGTGGCCGCGACGTCCAGGCGTTTCCCGAATTCTATGCCGAGTACGACGCCGCCTCGGGCTTGGGTAAGCGGCTCGGCAACCGCATCGTGATCAACGGCCCGCTGCAATATTCGGCGCAGCAGGTATCGCGCGACATCGGCAACCTCAAGGCCGCGCTTGCCAAGGCGAAGCAGCAGCATCCGGCGCTGGCCGCGTTCCTGCCCGTGGTTGCACCGGCGAGCGCGCTGCCCGGTGCCAAGCTTGAACATTACAAGGACGAAGAAAGCTTCATGTCGGCGCTCGCCGATGCCCTGCACCAGGAATACAAGGCCATCGTCGATGCCGGCCTCTACGTTCAGATCGACGACGCCTTCCTCCCCTACATGCACGAACGCATGGTGCCGCCGATGTCGAACGCGGACTATCGACGCTGGGCGCAGCTTCGCGTCGATGCGCTCAACCAGGCGCTGCGCGGCATCCCGGAAGAGCGTTCGCGCTATCACATCTGCTGGGGCAGTTGGAACGGACCGCATGCCTTCGATGTGCCGCTCAAAGACATCATTGATCTCGTGCTTCAGGTGCGCGTCGGCCACTACTCGTTCGAGGCCGCCAATCCGCGCCACGCCCACGAATGGCGCGTGTGGGAGACGGTGAAGCTGCGGCCCGGCCAGGTGCTGATCCCCGGCGTGATCTCCCATGCCACCAACATCGTCGAGCATCCGGAGCTCGTGGCGGAGCGCATCGTGCGGCTCGCCAAAATCGTCGGGCGGGAGAATGTCATGGGCGGCACCGATTGCGGCTTCGCCCAGAGTCCCTTCGCGCGGCGCGTTCATCCATCGATCATGTGGGCGAAGCTGAAATCACTCGCCGAAGGCGCGCGTATCGCGACGACAATGCTGTGGGGCAAGCAGGCCGCGGCCTAATGCCTATGGTCCTTGCGAAAGCACTTCAAGCACCGCATACGCTGCCGTGATGCGTGCGGGAATTGGAACGTTCTTGTTCGCCAGCATCACGATCCCGATGCGTTTTTCGGGTACGAACGCCACATAGCTGCCGAACCCGTTCGTCGAGCCGGTCTTGTTGAACAGCGTCGGCCGCGAAGGGGGCTGCGGCGGCATAATCTGCTGCGCAGCGCTGGCCTTCATGATCATCGCGTCGGAATTACCGGCCAACAGCCGGTCGAGCGTGACCGGATAAGCGTATTGCTCCCAGCCGAGTCCCTGCACCATGTCACCGGTCCGAAAATAGCCGACGTGGGTGCCCTCGACGGCGCGCCGCATCGGCGTAGCGAGATCGTCCGGCCGGATGTTGGCTTCAACGAAATGGATCATGTCGGCGGCTGTCGCCTTGACCCCGTAAGCCTCCACGTCGAACACACTAGGGCTCACCCGGATCGGTTTATTGTTTTTGCCATAGCCCCAGGCGTAGTCCTTCATCGCCACTTGCGGCACACGGATGTAGCTGTGGCCGAGGCCAAGCTTGGGAAATATCTCTGATTCAATGAGGTCTGCGAAATTGCGGTTCATCGCCAGCGCGGTAACGTAGCCGAACAAGCCGATGCTGGGGTTGGAGTATCGCCGCAGCACGCCCGGAGCGGCGGAGGGCTGCCAGTGCCGGAAATAATCGATCATCTTGGCGTCATTCGTCACGGCGTCGGGCAACTGCAGCGGCAGGCCGCCCGCGGTGAAGGTGCCGAGATTGATGAGGCTTGCCTTGTCGATGGCGCTGCCGCGCAGCTGCGGCATGTATTTGCCAGGATGGTCGTCGAGCGAAAGCTTGCCGAGCGTCTGCGCGTAAGCGGCGAGCGTCGCTGTGAATGTCTTACTGACAGAGCCGACCTCGAACAGTGTGTCCTTCGTCACCGGTTTATTGTCGGCTTTCGACGCCACACCGTAATTGAAAAAATATTGCCGGCCATCGACCGTCACCGCGACGGCGAGCCCCGGCACGTCATACTTCGTCATGAGCGACGGAAAGGCACGATCCGCCACGGCTCTGATTTGGCTCGGACTATCCGCCGCCTGAAGCGTCGCCGGCAGCAGGCAGGTGACAACAAGGGCCAAGCCGGCAGGCCAGAGACCCGAGAGCAAGCCTTTCGGTCTCATTCGCGGGGTTGTGTCCTGATAAACCGCATCGACGCTTGCGATACCGCTATTTGAACGTGATCAAATCCGTTCTGCTCAACGTTGAGGACGCAGCCTTCAAAGGCTCATTCGCCTCATTGGCACTGTGCTGATGCAGGATCTGGTATTGCCCGATGGCAATTTCATAATCCGTCGCGTCCATACTCGCATCGATCGGAACAACGACCGTGTAACCGCGGAGCGTCGCTCCGACCGACGTATAGGTCACCGATCCGCTCACCTTCCAGCCGGTCAGTATGAGTGTCGTGATCCCTTTGGCCTTCAGCATGTTGTCGAGGTCGGTTTTGTAGAATCGGTCCTGGGCCTGGCTTTCGATCTTGATGTCGCCCGGCGCAGGAAGCACTTCCGGCAACCACTTTGACATGGTCGGCGCCCGGGTCCCGTAGCCGACGGTCACCCCCGCCTTCCGCGCCCGCGCCAGCAGCGAAGCGATCGCCGGCGCCATTTTCGCCTTGCAGTTTGGTTGGCGCGTGCAAATGGGATCAACGATGTCGAAGATGAGTAATGCCGTCGTTGCCGGGTCGAGGACCACCGCGACCGGATCGGGCGGTGACGGCATTTGCAGCGACAGGAGGGATTGATTCATGGGTGACCGCCCGGTTGCGACAGAGCCGTCCCGTTTCGACCGGCGCCCCATCTTACGATAAAATACCGCGACCAATAGTGACGGAAGACTGGGGCAAGTCAAATGGCAGCAAACTCGCCGCCGCCCCAAAACTTCGACTGCTGTCAATCGCCCTTGAATTCGCTCAACACTGCTGCGCTCAGTATCGGCGCATCTCGCATCCCGCGCTGCGCCAGTTCGATGATCTTCTGCGCAACAAGCCGCGTGGCGGGGTCGTCCACGATGTGGAGGCCCAGCGCCTTGCAGACGCTTTCCAGCGCTGCAGACATCACGGCAATGACTTCGGGGTCGAACGGCTGGCCGGCAAGAAAAGGACGGATCGGCATGGCGCACCCTCTGTGGCGACACTGTTATAGCGGGCCGCAACCGTGAGGTTTTATCATTTGATAATGAACCAAGCCGAGGCCGGCACGTTGATGCAGATCAATCATCGGGGCCTCAGAAAAAATGGCGCCAAGCGATATCCTTCTGCGAAAACTTCAGTATCACTCTGCCATCGATGGCGCTGATGTCGCCGCGATCCGCCGCCTGCGTTGCGAAATCCGCGAATTCGTCGCCGGCGAAGAGTTCATAAGACAAGGCGACAAGCCGAAGGCCGCGGCGATCGTCGTCGAGGGCATCATGGCCCGCTTTCACTCGTTGCGCTCGGGCGCGCGGCAGTATCTCAGCCTGCATTACCCGGGCGATTGGCCGGACGCCCAGGGGCTTTTTCTGCAGCGCATGGATCATTCAGTCTGCGCCATGGGGCGGGCCTTGGTTTGCTCCATCGCCCACGAGCCGCTCATGAAAACCTTCGAGGAGCGGCCCGCGATAGGATTTGCGGTTTGGCGGGAAACGCTCATTGACGCGGCGATCTTTCGCGAAAGCATCACCAATAATGCGAGCCGGCATGGCACGGCACGGATCGCTCATTTCTTCTGCGAGCAATTTCATAGAGCCAAATTCGCCGGGCTCGCAGACGCCAACTCTTGCACGCTGCCGCTCACTCAAACCCAGCTCGGCGAAATGCTCGGCATGTCGCTCGTGAGTATCAATCGACACTTGCAGGCGCTGCGGCAAACCAAAGCCGCCGATCACAGAGCCGGCAAGCTGCTTATCCGCTCCTGGTCGAAACTCGCCGCGCTGGGCGAATTCGACCCCGGATATCTCCACCAGATTGTGCCGCCAGGTCGAAGCTGAGCAGCCCGTTCCCTTTGACAGATTGCATCATTTCCGGCTGCGCGATCGCGGTCGAAGAAAACCCGGCCGCGATCGGCTTTGACAGCCCCTGCTCGAACTTCGCCGCGCGAGTGGCCGTCAAATTCAGTTCGAGGCGACGCCAAATAGGCTTGCCGGGTCGACCTTCACGCCGGGGCCCATGGTGGAGGAAATCGCCACGCGGTTGATGAACTGGCCTTTGGCGCCGGCCGGCCGGGCCTTCTGAACGGCATCGGCAAACGCCATGATGTTCTGCATCAGGCTGTCCGCCGAGAACGACGCCTTGCCGACGCCAGCCTGAATGATGCCGGCCTTTTCAGCGCGGAACTCGACCGAGCCGCCCTTGGCGCCCTTGACTGCGGTGGTCACGTCCATGGTCACGGTGCCAACCTTGGGATTGGGCATGAGTCCGCGCGGCCCCAAAACCTTGCCGAGGCGGCCGACCAAAGGCATCAGGTCTGGCGTGGCCACGACACGATCGAAGTCGATGGTGCCGCCCTGCACTTTCTCAACGAGATCCTCGGCGCCGACCACGTCGGCGCCAGCGGCCTTGGCCTCGTCGGCCTTGGCGCCGCGGGCGAACACGGCAACACGGACCGAGCGGCCGGAGCCGTTCGGCAGGTTGACGACGCCGCGCACCTGTTGATCGGCATGGCGCGGGTCGACGCCGAGATTCATCGCTACCTCGATGGTCTCATCGAATTTGGCCTTGGCGCGATCCTTGACGAGCTTCACTGCGTCCGAAAGCGGATAAAGCTTTTCGCGGTCGACGCCTTCGCGCCCCGCCTTGGTGCGTTTGCCGAGCCCGCTCATGCCTTCACCTCCAGCCCCATGGACCGCGCCGACCCTTCGATCATGCGCATCGCCGATTCGATGGTGTCGCAGTTCAGATCCTTCATCTTCTCTTCGGCGATCTCGCGCACCTGCGCCTTGGTCACCGAGCCGGCCACGTCGCGGCCGGGCGTCTTCGAGCCGCTCTCGAGTTTCGCCGCCTTCTTCAAGAAGTGCGAAACCGGCGGCGTGCGCAGCTCGAAGGTAAACGAGCGGTCGGCATAGACCGTGATGGTGACGGGGATCGGCGTGCCCTTCTCAAGCTTCTGCGTCTGGGCGTTAAACGCCTTGCAGAATTCCATGATGTTAAGGCCGCGCTGGCCGAGCGCGGGGCCGATTGGCGGCGACGGATTGGCCGCCCCCGCCGGCACCTGCAGCTTGATGTAGCCGGTAATTTTCTTTGCCATTCCAGACTCCTGTTAGTGGTGCGGCTTCACCGCGGCTGGCACACCGCGCTTGCCTCCCACGTTGCAACTCCCTCCCCGATTGCGGGAAGTGGCGAACCTATACCTTCTCTACCTGTTCGAATTCCAGCTCCACCGGAGTGGCGCGGCCGAAGATCGAAACCGCGACCTTGAGCCGGGAACGATCCTGATCGACTTCTTCCACAGTGCCGTTGAACGACGCAAACGGCCCGTCCGAGACGCGCACCTGCTCGCCAATCTCGAACTTGACGGTGGCGGTCGGGCCCCGTACAGCGCCCTCCTCCATCTGCCGGATAAGCGATTGCGCCTCGGAATCGGGCAGCGGCATCGGCTTGTTCTCGGAGCCGAGGAAACCCGTGACCTTCGGTGTATTCTTGATCAGGTGGTAAGCGTCGTCGGTCATCTGCATCTTCACCAGCACATAGCCGGGCAACAGCTTGCGCTCGCCCTCGACCTTGCGCCCGCGGCGGACCTCGACGACCTTTTCGATCGGTACCAGGATTTCCTCGAACAAAGGTTCCAGCCCACGCTGCTTGGCCTGTTCACGGATCGATTCGGCGACCTTGCGCTCGAAATTCGAATAGGCGTGTACGGCGTACCAACGGCTCGTCATGTCACGATGTCCAGATCTGTCGAGACTATGAATTCTTGGTCAATTATGCCCGCTTAGGTGTTGATGCCGAGCACAAAACTCACGGCGATGCGCATGACCTGATCCGCCAGCAGAAAGAAGATCGAGGCGACGGCCACCATGACGAAAACCATGATGGTGGTCACCGTGGTCTCCTTGCGGGTCGGCCAAGTAACTTTCTGCGCCTCGGCGCGTACTTCCTGCAAAAACTTGAACGGACTGATTTTCGCCATTGCTCGCACCAAATAGGCATTTCCCGCCCAAGTTTAAGGACGAGACCGATAACACCGGTTCCTGTTTGGGATTGGGTTCGCCGCGGAAGTCCGTTGCCGGGCCGCTAGCGATGGCGGGTATGTACAGCCGCAACTTGCCACGGTCAAGAGCCTAACCGCGAAGCAAAGCCGGCGAAGGAACGAAAATGAATCAAGAGGATAGGCCCGTCATTTCATTCTCAACGGCCGTTCCGATCGGATGCTCACGTCGCCGCAATACGAAGGCCGTCCGTTCTGCCGGCAACGCCGACACCTGTTCGGCGGCCCGAAAACCCGCCTCACGATGAGCCGCTGACGCTTCCAGGCCTGTGGCTCCGGCCGGTCAACTTCGAAAATCGTCAGACGCGAGGCAATGTCTGTTCTGCTCCGAGCGAAGCTGTCGAGACCCGTTCTCAAAATAACGTGTTGGCTGACGTCCCGGCTGGCCTGACCAAGGACAAGATTCCTCTTTGAGGCGGGGTCCATGTCAAAGGCGCGGTTGCCAGCTGTCATCCGTCGGCAGCAGTTGCGGGCCCACACGGAGGGGCATCGCCCCTACATGTGGCGCACGTGCCTTTGATCTTGATTAAACCATTGATATATCACTCATTTATGGACATGACCAGGAGTAGAGTAATTTCCGTAACCGGGATATATTCTTGTATAACCGGGATACAGATGTTATCCTTGATGCAGCAGGCGAGGGAGCCGCGATGAAAGCCGCACGAAGCCGGGTCGAAAAGTACCGCAAGGAAGGCGGGGCGGCAGACCTCATTCGGGTGGAGGTGCTTATTCCGCCCATGGCCCGCGATGAGATCGTGGCCCACGCTTCGCGGCTCCGCGCGGCACATCGCGGCAATAAAGAGTTGCGGTCACTCTACGACAACGCACTCCGCCTCTATGGAGCGCGTATACTTGACAACGTCGATCTGGACCGGCTCCCCGATCTGCGATCGCGTGCCGCGGTGGCTGCCCGCGCGATGATCGATCGTGGCGATGCCCGTGCATTTGCCATGGCTCGGGAAATGCTCGACCGCGTAGCGGCAGTAGTACGGGCGTAAGATGGCTTTAACGCAGCTGCAAAGCAAAATCCTTCGAACTCTCGCCAAGAACCGCTCGGAAACGAGCTACTTGGCGGGAGGGCTGATGCTCAACAAAGACTGGCACAGGCGTTCGGACGACATCGACATCTTCCATGACACCGATGAAGAAGTAGCAGGAACTGCGAAGGCCGACATCGCCTTGCTTGGATCTGCAGGTTTCACGACGCATACCGATTTCATCACCTATGGCGCCGTGGACGCGACCGTTTCCGACGAAAGATCATCTACGATCATTCAATGGGCCGCTGACACCAAGCGCCGCTTCTTCCCACTTGTGAGAGATGAAGAATGGGGTGCTCGTCTTCACCAGGCAGACCTCGCAGTCAACAAGATACTCGCTGCTGCCGGACGCTCAAAAGCCCGGGACATAGCCGACCTGATCGCAATCGGAGCCAACTATTGTCCACTCGGTCCGCTAATCCTGGCCGCCGCCGGTAAACCGCCAAACTTTTCGCCGCGCAGGACGATCGACGAGATACGCCGACACGCGCTCTCAATTCCCGCAGAAGAATTCGCGGCAGTGAAGGGATTGCCTCCTGAGTGGTCGCCAGAGTTTATACGCGACGAGGCGGGGCGACTCCTCGATTCGGCGGATCGATACATCATGAGCGTTTCTATCGATCTTGTCGGCGTTCTCGCACTGAACAGGAAAGGCGTTCCCACAGAGCGATCAGACACCAACCGCAGCGATGTCATATTGCGGAAGGCGACAGAAGAACCCGAAGTGATGCCGAGTCCCGTGGAATTCGACGCGGTAGGCTGGGATCCCTCTCGTCCCTGACGCGACGCCGCGCACCATGAACAAATCAAGAGCTTACAACGCCGACTAGCTGGCGCGCGCAGAAACTCGGCATCAAGGAAGTCGGCGACGGCATTTGGCTCGTCCCCTTCATGCACTATGATCTTGGTTATACCGAGCTGGAACAGAGGACCTTGCAGACTATTGACAATCCGTTCGGCACGAGATTGTCACCCATGTCTTAGGTACGTTCCGTCACCCATGTCTCCGGGTCGGCATATCAGGCCTGGCAGGAGTGGAGGGACTCGAACCCCCAACCCCCGGTTTTGGAGACCGGTGCTCTAGCCAGTTGAGCTACACTCCTTCACGGCGGGCTTTGTCATGCCCTCTGTGGCGCGGCGGCGCAAGACCCCGACGCACAGGGGCGCCCTGCTCCCGATTGGCCGCATTGTTTTCTTGCAGGCTTGGCTCCATAAAACCGCAGCCGTTTTGCATCTCATAATTCAAAGGGCCGCAAATTGATGCCGACACGACGCGAGATCATCTTCGCAGCTGCCGGGGCTGCCATTGCCCGCCCGGCATTCGCCGCAGAGCCATCGCCGCGCGACTTCGTCACCACGATCTACGACGCCTATAAGGGCAAGGACGCTCACGGCCGTCCGCTCGACAACGATGCCGACATCCGCCGCTATTTCGAACCGAAGCTCGCGGCAGCCATGATCAAGGATCGCCGTGCGGCTGCGCGCCGGCAGGAAGTCGGCACGCTCGACTTCGATCCGTTCGTCGACGCCCAGGACTGGGAGATCGCCGCATTCGACATCGCGGTGAGCGACGCCGGCCCCGGCAAGGCCAGCGCGACCGTCAAGTTCACCAGTTACAAACGCGACAGCGCGATCGTCCTCGACTTGGTCAAGACCAACGGTGCGTGGAAGATCGGCAACATTACTTGGACGCCGCATGAGAAGCCGAATACGCTTCGCGGATTGTATGCACTTTGATAAAACGCACGGCCGTTGCAAAGCGTGACCGGGGGCACAACATCAGAACGTCAATGGAGGAACCGAATGCTCAAACAAAAACCGACGAAGAAAATTTTGCCGTGCGCCGTGCTGGCCGTTCTGTGCGGCCTGACAATGACGGCGAGCGCGCTCGCCCAAGGCGCCGCCAAACCGGCCGCGGCGGAACCAGCCAACGCGCAGAATTCGGTGAGCGGCACCTGGCAATGCAAGCCCAATCCGGATCCGTGCACGTGGCCCGGAGCTTCGCCTTCGATCACACAGTCCGGCAATGATCTGCAGATCAAAGGCGCCGACGGCGCCACCTCCGACGCCAAGATGACCAGCGCCAGCACGATCAGCGCCGGCGGCACCTTCAACTCGTTCGGCATCGTGCGCCCGGACAAATCGATCGACTGGTCCGACGGCACCAAGTGGAGCAAGCAATAGGTCGGAGCCAACGCGCCGAAGGCTTCATTGCGCCGAGAGCCGGAAACTGCTATATAGATGGGGCGGGCAGCCCTTGGCGGCGCCCCGAAGATGCTAGCGAAATTTGACCATTTGGCCCGCCGCCACCGGCGGGCCGATGGCTTTTTGGATTCGACAAATGAATCGCCCAAACCGGACCGACCACATCCGTATCACTTCGCATCCTGAGCCCGGCGGCAAGCCGCGCTTCCCGATTCATTGGGGTGCACCGACTGCGCGCGAACGCGGCCCGATCATCGGCACGGTATCGCGGCCCGGCGACCGCAATGCCATCGGCAGCCATGGCGGTTCCTACGCGCTTTATCGCGCGCTCGCGGTGTCGTCGGGCGCGCTCGATCCGATCCGCCGGCCGGACCTGACCAACACCGACCCCGCCGTGAGCATTGGGCCGTTCGCGCAATGGAGCGAGCCGGGCAAGATCGTCTCGCTCGATCCGTGGGGCCATCTCGCCGCTCAGGCGTTCAAGACTGAGATCGCCGAGGGCGTCGACATCCGTCCGACCATCGCCGTCACCAAGGCCCGGCTCGACCTGCACGAGATGCAGGCGGCGCTGGCCGCCGGACGGCTCAAGGCCGACGGCGACCTCGTCCACGCCAACGGCAGCATCGCGGTTTCCAAGGTCGCGATCGATCCGGTCTGGTATCTGCCCTGCATTGCGCAGCGCTTCGGCTGCGCCGAAACCGTGCTGCGGCGCACCCTGTTTGAGCAGACCGCCGGCATGTTTCCGGAACTTGTGACGCGGCCCGACATGAACGTGTTCCTGCCGCCGATCGGCGGCGCCACGATTTATCTGTTCGGCGATGTGGCGAAGCTGGCTGATCCGACGACCAAGATCACCTGCCGCGTCCACGACGAGTGCAACGGCTCCGACGTGTTCGGCTCCGACATCTGCACCTGCCGGCCGTATCTCATTCACGGCATCGAAGAATGCGCCCGCGGCGCCCAGGAAGGCGGCCTCGGTCTCATCGTCTATAACCGCAAGGAAGGCCGCGCGCTCGGCGAGGTCACCAAGTTTCTGGTCTACAACGCGCGCAAGCGGCAGGAGGGCGGCGACCTGGCGAGCGCCTATTTCGAGCGCACCGAATGTGTCGCCGGCGTGCAGGATGCGCGCTTCCAGCAGTTAATGCCCGACGCGATTCATTGGCTCGGCCTCCGGCGCATCGATCGCTTTGTGTCGATGAGCGATATGAAATACGACGCGCTGGTCGACCAGGGCGTGGAGGTGGTGGAACGCGTGCCACTGCCCGATGAACTGGTGCCGGCCGACGCCCATGTCGAGATGGAAGCCAAGAAGGCCGCCGGCTATTTCACGCCGGTACCGCAAGCAGCCGACGCGGGCGACACAACCGGGCGCGCGCTCGATAAGTACTGAGCGTCGGCTTTTGCCTCGGCACAGTTATGAGTGATGATACGGCCGCTGCTCTCTCGCTTTTGAACGCCGCAGCCGTGCGCACGCGGGCTAAGCGCATGCTGGCGCTTGGGCTCGACGATAAGCTGCCGCATTTCCGCATCGACCTCGCCCAGCTCGACCACGCTGCCGATCTTGTCGCCGCAACGACGCGGAAGAATTATCCGACGCTCGACGTGCCGTTTCATTCGCGCTGGCGGCATTTCACGGTGAACGGCAACGATCGCGCCGAAATTCTCGCTCAACGCCTCTCCGATCGACGCGAACGGGCGCGTGCGGCCTTCGACCTCGTCATCGTCAGCGTCTTGCTCGATGCCGGAGCCGGGCCGCGATGGCGCTATCGCGATGCCGCGACGAGCGAAAGCATCGGCCGCTCCGAGGGACTTGCGCTAGCGAGCCGCGATATGTTCGTGCGTGGCGCGTTTTCCTCCCAGGCCGACAAGAATCCGCTGCGCGCCGATGCATCCGTGTTGGCACAGCTCGATACTGCAACTATCGCGCAAGGTTTTCAGATCGCCCCCGGCAATACGCTCGTCGGTCTGGAAGGCCGCGCCACGCTGTTGCGGGCGCTGGGCGAACTCGCCGCGTCGCGCCCAGCAATTTTCGCTCGCGAAGACAGTCCGCGCCCCGGCGGCTTTTTCGATCATCTCGCCGCCAAGGCCGACAACAACACAATATCCGCGCCATTGATCTTGTCCGAATTGTTGCAGCAGTTCGGGCCGATCTGGCCTTCGCGGCTTACACTCGGCGGTGTGCCAATGGGCGATTGCTGGCGGCATCCGGCGCTGGCGAGCGATGACGCTACAAGCGAACTCGTGCCGCTGCACAAGCTGTCACAATGGCTCGCCTATTCGCTGATCGAGCCACTACAACGGGCGGCCTTCACGGTGACTGACATCGACGGACTGACCGGCCTTGCCGAATACCGTAACGGCGGTCTGTTCGTGGACGGCGGCGTGCTGGTGCCGCGCAATCTGGCTGACGCCGCGCGCGCGCATGAGGTCGGCGATCCGCTCGTCGTCGAATGGCGCGCGCTCACCGTGGCGCTGCTCGATCGCCTCGCGCTCGCCGTGCGCGCCAGACTGAACCGCGGCGCGGCGGACCTGCCGCTTGCAAAAATCCTGCAAGGCGGCACCTGGGCGGCCGGCCGCGAGCTCGCGTTTGCACGCCGCGCCGACGGCAGTCCGCCGCTCAAAATTATCAGTGACGGCACGGTGTTTTAAAGCAAAAATCCGCGCCGGGGAGAACAACCATGCAAGGCGTCAAGATCGTCGATCATCCGCTGGTGCAGCACAAGCTGACGCTCATCCGCGACAAGAGCCGCTCAACAAAATCATTCCGCGAGCTGCTCAAGGAGATCGGCATGCTGCTGTGCTACGAAGTCACGCGCGACCTGCCGCTGACGACCGTCGAGATCGAGACGCCGCTCGCCAAAATGATGGCACCGCGCCTTGCCGGCAAAAAACTGGTATTCGTGCCGATCCTGCGCTCCGGCCTCACCTTCGCCGAAGGCATGCTCGATCTTGTCCCGGCTGCACGCGTCGCTCATATCGGACTTTATCGCGAACCGGAGACCTTCACCGCGGTCGAGTATTTCTTCAAGGCGCCGAACGATCTGAGCGAGCGTCTGGCGATCGTGGTCGCGCCGGTGCTCGCCACCGGCAATACCGCGGTTGCTGCCGTCGATCGCCTTAAGGAACGCGGCGCCAGGGACATCAGGCTGGTGACGCTGGTCTGCGCTCCACCGGGCATCGAGCATATGCGCGGCCTGCATCCCGATGTGACGATCTGGACTGCGGGGATCGACGACACGCTCGACGAGCACGCCTTCATTGTTCCGGGCCTCGGTGACGCCGGCGATCGGGCCTACGGGACGCGGTGATTTCGTCCGCGCCGGAAAAATCGAAGCCCCGATCGCTGCGCCCTCGCCCCTTGCGGGAGAGGGCAGCGCAAGAGTTTCAGCAGACGCGGATGGGTGAGGGGTCGCGGCCCAGACCCCTCACCCATTCTTGTTGTTGAATCTCTGAGCTGCCCTCTCCCACAAGGGGCGAGGGCACGGCATGGAACGCCGTGACGCCTTGACCTGTTCTCGGGTAAACCAGCGGAGAGCCAATCATGCGACACTTCGCTTTCGCCTCTGCACTTTTGTTTCTCAGCTTCACCGCCGCAGCGCATGCCGAGCCGCAATGGCTCACACTGCCGCCGACGCCTACTTTGCCGACCGCGGCACAGAGCGGCCTCGCGCCGGTCAATGGCATCAAGCTCTGGTACGCTGAGTTCGGTCAAGGCGCGCCGGTGATCCTGTTACACGGCGGCCTCGCCAATTCCAATTACTGGGGACTTCTGGTGCGGGCGCTTGCGCCGCACTACCGCGTCATCGTCGTGGACAGCCGCGGCCACGGCCGCTCGTCGCGCGACGCGCGCCCCTACGGCTATGACCTGATGGCCGACGACGTTGTTGGACTGATGGACTATCTGAAAATCGACAAGGCGGCGCTGGTCGGCTGGAGCGACGGCGCCATCATCGGCCTCGACATCGCGCTGCGCCATCCGCAGCGGCTATCGAAACTGTTCGCGTTCGCGGCCAACTCAGACCCGAGCGCGGTCAAAGACGTGGAGCATGATCCGGTGTTCAGCGCTTTCATCGCTCGCGCCCGCGGGGAATACGAGACGCTGTCGCCGACGCCGACGGAATACGATGCCTTCCTCAAACAGATCGAAAAAATGTGGGGAGGCGAGCCGCACTGGACCGCCGACCGGCTGCACGGCATCGAAGTGCCGACCTGGATCGTCGACGCCGATCACGACGAAGCGATCAAACGCGACAACACATTGTTCATGGCCGACAACATTCCCGGCAGCGGCCTTCTGATCCAGCCGCAGGTCAGTCACTTCTCATTTCTGCAGGACCCTGCTCAGTTCAACGGCGACGTGCTGCATTTTTTGCAGCATCTGCAGGGGAAATGAGGCGGAGCCCTCGCTGCGACGTCCAGGTAATTCGCACGTAATTTGGAGATCGGCGAGTGGCCTTAAGACGCTGAGCGCGCTGTTGCCTTAGCGAAAGAATACGACGCTCACCAGGGACAGCACGGAAAACGCGCCGATAATGACAGTCCAGATGAAGAGCGCCCGCCAGTCGAGCCCATAGTTGAGCAGCCTCTGCGCCTGGTAGTCCGGCATGCGCGGCCTCCCCTTCTGAACCGAGGAAAACGCAAGACCTGCCGATTGGTTCCGGACGCCGTCGAAAAAATTCTCTGGAGCTGGCCCCTCGCACCGGTTCCGGCACAAAGCTTCAGCCACCCTTTTTGCCGCCAATTGTCGAAGCTTTTAAAAGCAATATCAGCAGGTTGGAGCGGGTGAAGGGAAACCGCCCCTGCCGGCATTAGACCTTGATATTATTGCAGATTTTGCCGCCGCTCTCCGCAATCTTGTAGCGGGTTTTGTAGTATTCCCCTATTCGCATTACGCCGTGGCGCGGCAACACCCGAACACCGTGCGGCGGCTCCGTTCGCGTTCAGCGAATAGAGCGCGACTTTACGCAGCGAGGGGACGCCAAGCCGTTGCGAAAGCAGCCGCGCTCCGAATGCTGTCTCACCGCTTTGGCGAATACGGCGGCAATTGCGATAGCAGATCGCCGAGACCGATAGCGAATGGATTCTGCCCGAGGCCGAAACCCGTAAGCGCACTCAGACCGAGTTGCGGCTGGGGAGGTGAGGTTTTGCAGGGCCAGTCTTGTACTGTTACGCGCTGAATCGTCCAGCGTCCGTCGGCGGCAACGTCGATGCGCATGGAGCCATCCTTTCGCGTCGTAGCGACGTAACGGCGTTCATTCGTGGTGAAGACTGCCCCGGTGCAGCGGGTTCGATACCAATCGTCGGTATCCTGGCTATCGTATTGGCGTTCGTCATCGGAGATGATGACAAGCTGCGGCCGCAGAAGCTCGAACAGCTCGGTGCAGCACCCGCTCTCGCGGCCGTGATGCGAAGCGACGAAGACGGTGGCGCCCTGCACATCCTGGCGAAACGCCGAGATTGTGAGTAAGCGCCGCCAGCCCGCAACCTCAAGATCGCCCGCGAACACAATCTTAAATGCGCCGAACTGGGCAATTACCGCGAGGCTGAGATCGTTGGTCTTATTGTCTGCGCCCTGAATGTAGAACGGGTAGTACCAGCGGATTTGGACGTCCCCAAAATCCGCTTGCTGGCCGGGCTGCGGGTTCTTGGGTTGGGCCAGCCAGGCCGCGACGGCTTGCGCACCGGGCCCCATACCGTCTTTCTTCAGCACCGCGAACTCCCGCGGGCCTATAGTCGGATTACTGATGATACAGGGGACCACACATTCCTGCATCACGTTCTTGAAATCGCTGAGGTGGTCCTCGTCGAGATTCATCAAGGCCAGCTGGTCGATCGTCTGCCGGAAGAAATGCAGTGAAGGCGTCCAGAAGCGGTCGTCGCCCCGGCGATCGCCACAATCAAGCATCATGCGCCGCCCGTTCGGCGCCGTGATGACGGCACATTGGCCGTGACCGACATCGAAAATGTCAAAGCGCATGATGAGGTCCTTCAGATGCGGATGGTTTGACGAGATGAGGAAGATAAGCGCGAGCCAGGCATAAGGTCAGTTGCTCGCCGCGCAAGCTGAGACGGTCGATCCATTCCTCTGGCATCGCGTAAAAGTCGGTCGGGTAGGCATGCGCCTCCTCCCGCCGCACGAGGTCTGCGGGCGGGCTCGGCAATTGCCGGTCTTGTTGTCCGAGATACGGGAACAGGAAACCTTTGATTTGGCCGGTCCGTTCTGCCTCGTGCATTCGGTGTATGGCGGCATTCTGGGCGCGATCAAAGACTGCGCTGAACGCGCTGGCCATCCGGGCAAAAATAAACTGAGACGGAGGGTCCTGTCGCAGACCATAGCCCGCCGAGCAGCAAATGATCGTATCGACAGGAATGACATTCAGGCTGACATCGGGCGAACGATCGGGCCAGAGACAGCCAAGGCCGAGATTGTCGTAGATGCCGCCATCGGTCAGGATGACGCGGCTGCTCTTAAGAGCGCCGTCTTTTTCAAAGACGATTGTCTCGTCGAAGGCGGGAAGCATGAGTGGATAGGCCGCCGAGGCGGCAACCGCGTGGGCGACCGACACTTCGTTGCGGTAGAGCTTGCCCCAGCGCCATGAGCCCGATTCCTTGGTGCCGAAGCGAAATGCCGAGCCGGTCCTCAGTTCGGTAGCGTTGATCACGAGATGAGGCTGCGCCGGCAAGTCCTTTATCGAAGCACCTTTGAACAGAAGATCGTCAAGTGCCGCTTGCAGCAGGGTCGTGCGGCTAGCGAACCGATGGAGCGGCGATCTGATTGCGAAGCGCTCGAAGTGAGCCGTGAGGGATCGTGGCGTGACCATGCTTACGATCTTTAGGCCCACCTTGATCACGGCGACACCGAGCGCCACGGTTCCGACCAAAATGAAGGCCGCAACGACCTTAGCGCCGAGCACGCTGAACAGTTTGCCCCACATCGGCGCCGCAAGTCCCCGAGCCAGCAGCCCGTGGATTCTCGCCTCGAACGAGGCGAAGTCGCCGCGATGCGCATGGAAATAAGCGCCGATCACGCTGCCGCCCGACACCGTCGAAAGGACGGCGACGCGGTCGAGAAGCCCCAGCCGGTTGAGCGCACGGAGGCAGCCGAGATGAAAGGCGATGGCACGGGCGCCGCCGCCGGACAGAGCCAAGCCGATTTTCCGGGAGGTGGCTTCGCTCATGGCCGCCGCTCCGCTCAAGCCGCCTGGGCGTTGCGTGGCGTGATGAGGGTGGTCGTGATTTCCGTGCCGCCGGGCTGGGTTAGAAGCGAGACGCCGCCCTCCATGTTGGTCGCGAAGACGTGCTTGGCGACGCGGCTGTAGACTTGAAGGGCCCGCGGATGCGGGTGGCCGTATTGGCTGTCTACGCCCGCGCTGATTAAAACCGTGTGCGGGGCGATGTTGAGCAGCGACGCGGGATGCGTCGCGCCTTTCGATCCGTGATGGGGTGCGGCAAGCACGTGCGATTTCAGCGCGGCGCCGAACAGCTTGTTGATCCGCTCCCAGCGCGGATTCTCGGTGTCGCCAGTGATCAGGTATGAAAAGCCACCCGATCCGCGGCCCGTAAGCTTGAGCACGATGCTGCAATTATTCGAGCAGTCCATGTCCTCGATGTGCGGCGAGAACAGCTCGAAATCGAATTTGTCCGAGAGGCCGGTGAGCTTACGGTTGGCAAGCTGATCGACGCGGACCGATCTCCGTTCGAGCGCGCAGCTCGATGTGCGCCGTGACTTCTCCTCAGCGTCGATGAGGGCAAAGACCTTTTTGGCCTCGTCGCTGTCCTTGTAATATTTGGGATACATTATCCAGTCGGGACGGTATTTGCGCAGTACGAGCGAGGCGCCAACGACCTCGGTGTGATCGCTGTCGAACCCGGTCAGGATGAGCCCCTTCACGTCGTGGTCCTTGAGGGACAGCGCCATCATTTCCTTGACGTAGGCCACCGTGCGGTCGTCCGACGGCGGGACGCGGCAATCGACGATGATGGCCTCTTTCTGGTGCCGCACGATGGCGAGGGCACCCTGGCCGACGTTCACCGTGATGATTTTCATGACCCCTACCCCTTCTTGCCCCGATAAAGCGCCTGATTGAGGTCGCGTTCGAGGTGCAGGACGGCGTGCCGCGCGGAGCGGAATTTGCGTTCCTTGTACTGTTCGAGGATGTCCGTGATGTCTGGGTTCTTTGACGAGCTGGCGATCGAATAGGACCGCGCCGTGTCGCCGGGATCTTCCATGGCCACGACCTCGGCGCGCGAGCCATCGACCAGCGACAGCGGACCCTTCCAGTAGGGCGCACCGATGTCTTTCGCGAGCAGCGGCT
Organism: Xanthobacteraceae bacterium; assembly: GCA_049300295.1. Lineage (GTDB taxonomy): Bacteria > Pseudomonadota > Alphaproteobacteria > Rhizobiales > Xanthobacteraceae > BOG-931. Next base: position 2,986 of record JBAQJL010000104.1, on the reverse strand, counting down.
TGAGGTCGGGATAGAACTCGGTGAAGAACTCGCGGTCCTTGGCACGCTCGGGGTTCGCCGCGCTCGGCTCATTCTGCGGCGGCGGGTCGCGCGGCTCGGCGATCTTGCCCGGCCGGAGCGGCGGAGCATCGACAAGCCGCACCTGGCTTTCTGGAATTTCGTAAATCGCGTCGTCGCCGCGGCGGAAGATGAAATGCTTGATCGCGTAGCGCGGATTCCCGGCGCGGTTCTTGCTGACGACGAGCAACGCATAGAAGAAGTCGGTGTTGTGTTTGGCGTGATTGACGGTTTTAAAGTAGGTCTGCTTGTCGCCGCCGCTCAGCGTCGAGAGACCATTGACGTGGTGCGTGTGCCAGTTGCCGAGATGCTCGACGTCGGGGTGGCTGGCCTCGATGGCGCGGAATAGCCGCTCCTGGTGGTCGCCGTCTTGCAGGAAGTAGGTCGGCGAACGTTGCGCATTCGGTCCCGGCTCCAGCACGCCCTTGACCTCGATATCGTGGTGGTCGCCCTTGTGCCGGTACGTGCCGAGCAGCCGCCCGCCGGTTTCGTCGGCGTCGTACTTGTCGCATTCGTCGAAGATGGATTCGACCGCGCCGCGCGCAACCGTAATCGAAAAGGTCGGCTTTTTCGATTTAAACAGCATGGGCGAGGCTCCTCGCAGCACAGACCGCGCATTGCTCCTGCGGGCTGAACTCGATCCGTTGCAGCTGAAAATGCTTTTCGAAGGGATGAACCGGCCGGTTACCCCAAACGAGGTAATTCTCGTTGATCGGATCGAGGAACTTGGGCCGCTCGGGCAGCCGCCGCGCGATAGCATCGAGGACGAACCGGGCGTGGAACGAAGTGATGAAGGTGATATCGACCGTAAGACCGGGGGAGTCCTTGATCTCGGTGATCTCCATGCCGTAGACTTTTTCGCGCTCCACCTCAGAGAGAAGATCAATCTCGCGAATGCCCTCGCGGAATTTTGTGCGTTCCAATGTAGCTTCGAGGCAGGCGAGGCAAGCGCCGTCGGGCGGCCGGTAGGCGAACACTTCGCCGCCGATGCCGCGCGTGAAGACGCGGCCGACGACAAAGGGAACCTGTTTGCGCACGCACAGATCGTTGATAGCGTAGCGCGTCGGCTCGTTGTCGGTGGCGAGCACCACCACGTCGGCCATGGCGATCTCCGACGCGAGCCCCGGATGGCTCATGATGTCGGCGTCGATCTTCCTGATGCTCGCGTTGGGATTGCGGTCGAGCAACACGTCGGCGACAGCATCAACCTTCTTCTGACCGATGTAACGGCGGCCGCAAACATGCCGGATGACGTTTTCGGGTCCGAGGATGTCACTGTCGATGAGGGTGAAATTTCGGATGCCGGACATGACGAGCTGAAGGGCGACGTTGGCACCTCCCGAGCCGCAGCCGGCGACAAGAACCTTGACGTTGGCGAACGATGCAATGTCGAAGAGCGACTCGATACGCTCGAAGGTGCGATCATTCATGGTGCATCCGTCCTTTCCGGCCATATGCCGGTCTTGCGCCATTTGGCGTAGTGCTTGAGCCAGAGCCTCGCCAGGCTCAGCGCGTGCGCCGCGTCATGGGTCTTGACGTTCCATGCGGCTGTCACGCCAAAGATTGACAGTGAGCCGTCCAGCCACCGCTTTGGCGTGTCGGGCGCGACCGGCTCGGCGTAAATCCGAGGCGCAGTGTTCGGATAACCGTGCGGCAAAACGATGCTGATGGCGATGTCCTCGCCAGCGGCGGTCTCAAGGCTGCTAATCTCGAGCTCTTTATGATCGTTGATGGTGAGTTTGTAGTTCTCGTTTTTGCCGTCGAGCTTGCTCAGCTCCTTGGCGATGCGGTCGGGCGGAATATCCGGGAGCAAAAAAGAAACAGGGACGAGACAGGCTTTGGGGTGGCCGTTTCTCTCCACGACGAACACCTCGCCGTCCCGCGCCACGCGGTCGAGGACCTCGCCAGGCGAGCTTCGCAGCTCCATCATTTTCAAGGTCTTGAAGTCGACTTTCAAATTCCGCCCCTCAATGCTTGATCGCGGCGCCTGGCCAACTGCCGTTGTTGCGCCAGACTTCGTATTTTCCGAGCCACTTCGCGGCGCGCCCGATGACGAAGGTCAGGTGGTGCGTGCCCGGATTCCACATCGACGGGTGCAAGTAGCAGATGTTGCCGGCGTTATAGCGGTGTGGCGCATAGGAGATGATCGCCGGCGCATCGATGAAGACGCGCGGCATCTCGTAGGGGTAGGTGTCGGGGAATTTGATCGAGAGGACGTATTGGAAGCTGGCCGCAGTCTGCAACGCGGCGCGGGCGTAGACCTTGCCATCGGTGGTCGGGTGCAACTCCACCAGCGCGAAGGTCCTCTCCGCGTCGGCGAACTCGCGTTGGACGCGGGCGATGTCCATTGTTTACCCCCAGTATTCGCCGCCGAGATTCTCTTTCATGGTCAGCGGCTTCTTGTTGCCGGTGTCTGCCGCCGTGGCTTGGCCGAGCTGCCTGATTTCGCCGTTCGGCAAAATCTGAATCGGCGTCTCCTCCTCGCTGTTGAGGAGCCGCTCCAGCTCGTCGATCTTCGATTGTTGGCTCATCACCGTCCTCCGACGACGCTCCTATTAATACAATTGCACAGGATATATTGATTGATCGTCAAGTCAAATAGAATCCCACATCTGGGGGATTAGCGGTGGACGAGACGCCAAATGGAGGAGGCCGGAACTCAGCCCGCGCTCCTATGCCTGGCCACGCTTGACTCTAGTTCTCTTTTGGTTCGCTAATCAGCCCCGATTGGAGGAAGAATGTCATGATCTACTCCGTGGCTTTGGCATTCTCGCCGGTAGAGGGCGCCTCGCGGCCAGGCCGTCGAATGCCCAAGCGGCGGCGCGATCCGGCGTGCCAAGGCGGGGGCGTCCAACGAGACCAATGCGGGGGCCGTGGCGTTCTCGCGCAACGGCGATCCGAACCTCGGCGAGTTCGAGGACGCCGTGGT
>JBAQJL010000103.1:0-8584 GCA_049300295.1 Xanthobacteraceae bacterium | reverse complement strand
CCGCCAGACTCCTCGCCGGTGTAGTAGCCGCCGCCGAAATCGAAGCGCTCACCGCCGGTCCCGGCGCCGTAGGAAATGCCACGTACGCCAGCCCCGCCTGAACCATTGAAGCCGGCGCCGCCGCCGCCACCGCCGTAGCCGCTGTAACTGCTGTAGCCGCCGCCGCCAGCGCCGCTGCCAGCCGTGACTGAGCCGCCGGAACCGGCGTTGTGAAGGCGTCCGGCGCCCCCGCCGCCGCCGGCGATAATTAGCGGGACATAGGATCCGCCGGGGCCGGTATTGGCGAGGACAAAGGTGCCGCCGCCGCCGCCACCGCCGGACCCCCCGCCAGCGCCGCCGTACCCACCGACGACGATCTCCAGCGTTTCACCGGCGGTGAGGTTGAATTTGCCTTCGATCTCGGCGCCATTGCCGCCGGCTGTTGAGGATACAGCATTGGAAAACTTGCCGCCTTGGGCGCCATAGGCGGTGATGTCGTAACTACCGGTGACCGTCACCGTCACTTTTTGGATGCTGCCGCTATAGTTATCGGTTCCCATGACCGGGGGGGACACCGCCGATTGCGCGCTGGTCAGATTGGCCGCGTCGGTCTCGGTCGCGGTGAAGCTGTGTACGCCGTGGGCAAAGCTCCCCGTCGGGGTGATATCGAAGGTCCCACCGCTGCCGATTGTCTCGGTGCCGACGATCGTGTTGGCATTGCCGTCGGCATAGAGGTCGACCGTGTCGCCGACATCGCCGGTGCCCTGGACGTCGATTGTGCCGCCATTCACCGGCTGACCGACCACCGCCGTGATCGTCGGCGCGCTCGGATCGACATCGACCGTGATGGGCGACGAGTTGGCGCTGGTCACGGTGGTGTCCGCGCTGGTGTCGGTCGCGGTGAGTTGGTAGATGCCGTCGGAGAACTTCGCGGTCGTGGCGAAATCGAAGGCGCCGCCGGCGCCGGCCGTGCCTGAGCCGACCGCCGTGCTGCCGTTGTAAATCGTGACGGTGTCGCCCGACGCATCGCCGGAGCCTTGCAGTTCGATTGTGCCGCCATTCACCGGCTGGCCGACAACCGCCGTGATCGAAGGCGCGGTTGCGCCCACCACCACTTTGGCGGGCGACGAGTTGGCGCTTGTGCCAAGGCTGCCGGTGTCGGTCGCTGTCAGTTCGTAGGTGCCGTCGGCGAACTTCGCGGTCGTGGAAAAGTCGAAGGCGTCGCCGGCACCGGCCGTGCCCGAGCCGACCGCCGTGCTGCCGTTGTAAATCGTGATGGTGTCGCCTGGCGCATCGCCGGAGCCTTGCAGTTCGATTGTGCCGCCATTCACCGGCTGGCCGACAACCGCCGTGATCGAAGGCGCGGCCGCGCCGACCACCACCTTGGCCGGCGACGAATTGGTGCTTGTGCCAAGGCTGCCGGTATCGGTCGCCGTCAGTTGGTAGATGCCGTCGGCGAACGTCGCCGACGTCGTGATCTCGAAGGTGCCGCCGGCGCCGGCCTTCCCCGAGCCGACCACCGTGTCGCCGTTGTAAATCGTGATGGTGTCGCCCGACGCATCGCCGGTGCCGGTGATCTCCACCGTGCCGCCGTTGTTCGCGCTGCCCGCCTGCGCCAGGCCCGTTGGCGGTGCCTGGACGACCTGGGTGATGACGACCTTGCCGTTGCCCGCGTTCTCGCCGGAAATCGCGACGAACGAGGTGCCTTTGTCGATCGACCCGCCGCCGCCACCGCCGCCGCCGGACCCGCCACCACCACCGCTGTAACCGCCGCCGCCGCCACCGCCCTGGTCGGCGCCGCCGCCGCCGCCGCCGAAGCCGCCGACGCTGACGGGCTTGTTACCGCCATAGCCCAAACCGCCACGGTAGCCGCCGCTTCTGTTAGTGCCGCCGCCCCCGCCGTCGGTCTTCACGCCATAACGGTTTGCACCTCCGCCGCCGTCGCTTTTGATTCCGGAACCCCCACCACCCCCAAAGCCCGAGGAGCCAGCGGAAGAGCCGCCGCCGCCGCCCGAGCCGTTATTGCCGACGCTGGTGAGGCCATAGCCGCCGTTGCCGTTACTGTCGGCGCCGCCGCCGCCGCCGGCAATCAACAGCGGGGTATAGGTGTAGGCGCCTGGGCTTCCCGTCTTCTCAAAAACGAAACTGCCGCCGCCGCCGCCGAGTCCACCCTGGATCGCATAGTTGGGGCCGGCGCCGCCGACGACGATTTGCAGCGTTTCGCCCGCCGTCAGCGTGAACGTGCCGCCCATCTCGGCGCCGTCACCGCCGGTGTGACCGCCGGCATCGGTGGAACTGCCGCCCTGCGCGCCGTAAGCGATGATCTTGTACGTGCCGCCAGTCGTGGCGGTGAACATTGCTGCGTGGCCAGTGGGATTATAGGTGCCCATGTTACGCACTCCCGAGCGGGTTTTTAGGAATTTTCACGGCGTGTGGCGAAAGCGTCCGCATTTTGCGTCTCCTCACGCCACCAGCTTGACCGCCCGCGTGTTGAACGTCGGATCGCGCCAGATGCTCGCCCCTTCGAAGCGCTGCCAGAGATCGGGTGGCAGGATCGAGGTGCGGTCCACCGGTTCGACCTTCGGGCGGATGTCGTGCAGGCCCGGCGTGCCAAGCCGCGCGTCGAACTCCGTCGCGTCAAAGACCAAATTGTCGAAATCGTGCGTGAAGGCCGGCAACCCGGTGAACGCATAGATCGCTTCGAGCGCCGTGGCCGGCGCGCGGACCAGCGCGTCGTACGGCAACAGCAGCAGGCGGTCGGACTGCGCGCCGTGCATCGCCTGCTTGAGCGCATTAAGCGCGAAGCCGACCATGCCGGACGCGCTCATGAGGCCTTCCGCGCGCGAATAGGCCGTGCCGCCCGCTTCGAACGCGAACATCTTCGACGGCTCCAACTCGTTCCTGCGGAGCAGGCGCTCGATCGAGTCGAGGATCCACGGGATATGGCGCACACAGCAAACCATCTTCGCTTCCGGAAACAAGGTGGCGAGCAGATTCAGCCGGATCGTCCAACCGCGGTTGGTGTCGAACACGGTCTTTGTCGGATGAATGGCGTGGTAATAGCCGTCGAAGAGACCGCGCAGCAGCGTCACGCGCTGGCTGTCGTCGATGAATACTGAGGTCTCATTGCCCTGGCTCATATCCACCAGCACGGTGCCGACCAGCGAGCCCAGCGGGCTCGTGATGTTGGCGTGCAAAGCCGGGTTCTGCCGCAGCAGCGCGGCGAGCAAAGTCGAACCGGAACGCGGCAGGCCGGAGATGAAGTGGATGCCTTGCTGCATATTTGTTTGCCGTCACGCCGCGGCGTTGTTCAATAACGAAACCGCGGCGCGGATCAGCGTGGCGACGTCATTCGGCAGCGGTTTTTGCACCGGCTTGGAAGGCTTCAACGCGTCGGGCGCCGCGTCATACGCGCTGATGATCGTCGGCATGCTGTTCGGCATCAGTCCTTCTTACTCACGGCCGCTTCACTGCATCCACGTCAAGCATCGCGCCGAGCGATCCTCGATTTTGAATTGTCGCTGTCAGCGACGGCATCGCGCTTCTTCGGGTCGGGTCAGCTCGCGCAAAAGGCCAGACCTCCCGCGGGAGTGATCGCGGAACCGGATATCTGGGCGTCGCAGAAGTTCCCTCAAACCCTCGCTGCTTCCAGCCGCGATGTTTGCTTGGCTTTCGCCAAAGGCAAGACAAATCCGACCAAGTTCCGGATAGATGCAAAGTTTTCCATGAAAGAGAGCTGTTTTTTAACGAACGGCCGGAAGCCACGCGTGATCGCGGCCGGACCCGCTCCCCGGTTAACTTTAATTTGCAACGAAATCCAAGATTCTTGATGGAGCGTGATCTCTTCCGAAGACCGGTCTAGCCCGCGAACTCGCGCATGACGGAACATGAATTCGTGCCCCGCCATGGTATCGGCGACAAATCGCTCGAGCGCTCCGACGATCGGCTGCACAGGACAATGGACTGCCCGGTCATACGGACCAGGCCAGCCTCTTGAGCGTCGCGCAGGGTGATGCGCACATCTGTGCGCGATATGCCGAACCTCTCCGCCACGTCGGCGAAGAACATGTGCCGGCGCGGCGCGTCCAGTCCCTCGTCAACGTCTTGCACAAGCTTCATCAGGATCACCGTTCCGGCTTCCCGGTTCATGAAGAGCAGCATCGCTGGATTGCTGGCCATCAGGCTGATGGCGTATTCGGACAGGGTGAGGCCGATCTTGCGATGCGCCTTCTGGTACGCGCGATCGCGCGCAACGGCGGCGCGTATCCGGGCTCCGGGAACATGACCTGGAGCGGGGCGTAAAGCGCCGCCAGCCATCGCCGCCTCGCTTGCCATCCCCGGACTGTTCCGGCCGGTGACGTTCGACGGCCGCATCCTGATCGACGGCGGCACCACCAATCTGCTGCCGTTCGATGTCCTGTTCGGGCGTGCCGACGCTGTCGTTGCGGTCGACGTGTTCGGCATTCCGGCAGCGGAGCGCGACGACATGCCGGGCACCTGGGAAGCCGTCTACACCACGATCCTGGTGATGGGCGGCGCCATCCTCGCCGCCAAGCTCGCGCACGCGGCGCCGGATTTGTTGATCCGGCCGAACGTCACCATCTTCCGCACCCTCGATTTCCCGCAGGCGACCGCGATCCTGCGCGCCGCCGAGACGGTGAAGGCGGAGGTGAAGGACAAGCTCGGCGCATTGTTGGGTTGAGCCGTCATCGCGTCGGAGCGCGCGGCGTCGGCGTCGTCTTGCCGAGTCATCTTGCCGATGTCGGCTCATAGTCGCCGATCCCGAAAAGCCGACATGCCGGTGCGCCGCACCGGCCGTCGATCGCCGATAACCGTGCCTAACGGCAGACTTGTGTCTTGGCGCAATAAATCTTGGCGCAATAAATCTTGGCGCAATAAAGATGGCTGACAATGCGCCCTTAATTCCAATAGACTAGCTTGTTACATAAATGCAGGCTCAGCCGCAGCTTTGTTGGGGAGTTGCGTCATGTCCAGGTTTTTCAAACTTTTTGCGTTTGCCGCACTGTCTATAACACTCGACATACACGCGGTTGCTGCGCAAGGTCCGACGCCGCAGCAGCGCGACGCCATTCGGGCGGCCTGCCGATCCGATTTCATGGCCAATTGCTCTGGGGTCCAGCCAGGCGGCAGGGAAGCGCTGAATTGCCTTGTGGAGCACAGTGGCAATCTATCGGGCTCGTGTAAGGCCGCGGTCGATGTCGTTGCTTCGCCGCATGCAAATCCGACCAAAGTTGCGCCCGCGACGAGTGCCCCGCCGGCTTCGGCGGGGTCCCCAGCGGTCAAGTCTCGCGAGGATCAAATCAAAGCCGTTCAGCAAGCCTGCACGCTGAACGACTTGCTGGCGCATTGTTCTTGGATCGCGCCGACGAGCCCTGAACTCGTACTCTGCCTGAGAGCGAATACGGCGGGTTTGTCGCCGGCTTGTCTGGATGCGGTGCAATCCCCTCCCCCTGCCGGTGTGGATTCTGCCACGGTGGCGCCCGCGCCGTCGCCACCCCCGACAGCCATGAAATCTCCAGCGCCGCCACCTCCTAGCCAAGCGCCCCCTGCCGCGCAAAGGCCGAGTGACCGGCAGCTCAAGGCCGTTCGGGCCGCCTGCCGATCCGATTTCATGGCGCACTGCTCCGGCGTTCAACCGGGAGGGCCCGCAGCATTGCGGTGCCTGCAACAACATACGGGGCAGCTGTCGCGCGCCTGCGGAAGCGCCGTCGCGGCCTTAAGCCGAGGTCAGGGCGGCCCTGCTGCGAGCCCTGCCGCGAGCCCCGTCGACGCTGCGGCACCTTCTGCCGTGGCGCCAATCGGTCCGATGCCGATGCTGCGGCCGCGCGAGGCTCTAGCCATTGTGCGTATCTGTAGCGCCGACCAACGCGCGCTGTGCCCCGACGTTCAGCTCGGCGGCGGCCGGCTTCTTTCTTGCTTGGCCGAGCACGCCTCGGCACTCTCGCCCACATGCTACCGCGCCTTGAGCGCGGCGGCGCGTCGATAATCACCTTCGGCTTTGCTGGATCGCGCAAGGCGCAGTGTCTGTCAGGGAGGAGCCGACAATGGAGTTTTACCTCAGCTTTGCCGACCTCTTTGAGAGATTACCGAATAAAATCGCCGTGACCTTCATCCCGGTCTTCCTGTTCACCATTCTGGCCGAAGCCGTCGTGATCCAAGCTCGGCATGGCGATTACTCCTGGAAAAATACTGGAATCTCGACGCTGGTCGCGGTTGGGCACCTGCTGACCCAGGCCGCGGCGCACGGTATTATATTTGGCGTCATCGCCGCGGCAGTCTATCAGGTCCGCCTGACCACCATCCCGGTCTCATGGGGAAATTGGCCGAGCTTGGTCGTGCTCTTCCTGTTGACTGATCTCGCCTTCTACGTCGAGCATCGCTGTTCGCATCGTATTCGCTTGCTGTGGGCCTCGCACAGCGTCCATCACAGCACCGAACGCATGGTGGTCTCGGCCGCCTTCCGTCTGTCCTGGACGCCGATCCTGTCGGGAGTGTTCCTATTCTATCTGCCGATTGTCTGGATCGGCTACGATCCAGTCTGGGTTTTCGGAACGGTGTCAGCCAGCCTGACCTACCAGTTCTTCATTCACACCGAACTGATCAAGCGAATTGGGTGGCTGGATTGGGTCATCAATACCCCATCGGCCCACCGTGTTCACCACGCGAGTAATCCCGAGTATATCGACAAGAATTTTGGCGGCGTTCTGATGATCTGGGATCACCTGTTTGGCACGTACCAAGCCGAGCTTCCGAAAATCAAGATACGCTATGGACTGTCACATCCGCGATCCTCGCCCACCAATCCCTTCGTCATCGCTTATGAGGACTTTTGGCGCATCTTGAAGGAGGTCGTGGGCGTCCGGGGTTGGCATGCCTGGCTTCGCAGCGTGCTCGGACCGCCGGCTTGAAACGTCGGCCTTGTTGATACCACCCTAGCTCGGGGTTGAGTCCGCTTAGCGTCGACAGCTGCCGTAACAGCGGGCATCGGGTTGGGCAGCACGCAGATTTCTGGTGACGGCATGAGCCATGCGCAGTTTGAACGCTCACGAAAACGCCATGTCCGCCAATACAGCCAGAACGCGCTGCACCCTCACGTATCCCTTTCCGCGATTTTGTTTATTGGAAATTCCGTCGCCGGCTCCACGCACGCGGCTTGGCGGGCGATCTCACTTATCGCTAGTAAGCTCGAGCTATGAGCGGAAGTTGGTGACGGCATGAAGGGGTAAGGCGACGTATCGTGGGGGTGTTCGACGCCTCCACTTCTCGACCAAAGGAGTGATACGCCGTGACCGACACTAACGTCATCAAGCTGGCTCAGCCAGGGACCTTCACCGATTCGCTCACCGAGATTTTGCGCAACGGAGCGCGTGCCCTGCTCACGCAGGCCGTCGAGACGGAAGTCGCTGACTTTCTGGGGCGGCATGCCGATCTCAAGAGCACGGCGGGCCACCAGCGCATCGTGCGTCACGGGCATCTGCCCGAGCGCGAGATCATGACTGGCATCGGGCCGGTGGCCGTGCGCCAGCCGCGCGTGCGCGATCGGGAGGCCATTGGCGGTGAACGGATTCGGTTCAGCCCGAGCATTCTGCCGCCCTACGCCCGGCGCACGAAAAGCCTCGAAGTGCTGATCCCGATCCTCTACTTGAAGGGCATCTCCACCGGCGACTTCGAGGAGGCGTTGGCCGCCTTGCTCGGCAAGGACGCCGGCGGACTGTCAGCCTCGACCATCGGGAGGCTCAAGGACGCCTGGTTGGACGAACACCTGCGCTGGAGCGAGCGCGATCTCTCCGCCAAGCGTTACGTCTATTTCTGGGCCGACGGCATCCACGTGCAGGCCCGCCTTGAGAATGACGCGCAGTGCCTGCTCGTGATCATTGGTGCGACGCCGGAGGGCAAGAAGGAGCTCGTCGGCCTGATCGACGGCGTGCGCGAAAGCGCGCAATCGTGGAAGGAGCTCCTGCTCGATCTCAAACGACGTGGACTCGCGATGGGGCCGGAACTCGCGGTCGCCGACGGCGCGCTCGGTTTCTGGAAGGCGCTTCCCGAGGTGTGGCCCAAGACGCGCGAGCAACGCTGCTGGGTACACAAGACCGCCAACGTCCTCAACAAGCTGCCGAAGAGCCTGCAAGGCAAAGCCAAGCGGGCGCTCCAGAACATCTGGATGGCCGAGACCAAGCATGCTGCTGAAGCCGCGCTCGATATGTTCGTGGAAATCTACGGCACGAAGTACGACAAGGCGGTCGAATGTCTGACCAAGGATCGCGACGTGCTACTGACTTTCTACGACTTCCCCGCCGAACACTGGAAACACTTGCGCACGACCAATCCGATCGAAAGCACGTTCGCGACCGTTCGTCATCGGACAACGCGATCGAAAGGCTGCCTCTCGAACAAGACCGCGCTTGCCATGACGTTCAAGCTCGCACAATCTGCTGAAGCAAGCTGGAACCGCCTGCGTGGATACAACCAGTTGTCCAAGATCATCATGGGTGTAAAGTTCAAGGACGGAATCGAGATCGTCAGATTGCACGCTCAAACCGCTGCCGCCTGACCCCGTCCGTCACCAAGATTCGGCGATAGCTCC
>JBAQJL010000102.1:0-4448 GCA_049300295.1 Xanthobacteraceae bacterium | reverse complement strand
CCGATGTGTCATCGATAGAGTATGTCAAAGCCGGCAAGCTGCGCGCATTGGCGGTGACCACCGCGACACGTCTGGACGCATTGCCGAACGTTCCAACAGTGAGCGAATCTGTGCCAGGATTCGAAGTGAGCGGCTTCCTGGGCTTCGCCGCGCCAAAGAAAACGCCTGCCGATATTGTGGCCAAACTCAACAACGAAATTAATGCCGCGCTGATCGATCCCGGGTTAAGCGCTCGACTTGGCGCCATGGGGTATACAGTATTTGCGGGCTCGTCCGTCGGCTTCAGCAAGTTTATTGCCGATGAAACCGACAAGTGGGGCAAGGTCATCCGAGCAGCCAATATCAAGCCGGCGTAATCGTCACCAAGCGACATTCCGCATTGTCGGATCGGTGAATCCGTGGCACGGCCTAGTACCGCTGCACAGGGATTGTGACAGGTTGCCGGGTGTCAAAGTAGCTCCGGCAGTTGTTTTGGATCAATCAGGAGTTCGATGCTGCGTGGGGTCCTTGGTCGCCGTTGGATGAAGCCGGCGCGTTCGAGCGTCAGCACCATCTGGTGGACCGAGGGCGGGCTGACACGGAAAAATTGCTGCATGTCGGTTTCGGCTGGCGGCCGGCGGTGCAGCCGCGTGTAGAGGTGGATGAATGCCAGATACTGGCCCTGCTTGGGCGTGAAGTTTCTTGCCGCGTGACTCACGCCGGCCATCCGATTCAGCTGTTCGTTCGTGCTTCTCACCCAGGGAGGCACGCATGAATGTACCCTATCGGGTCGAACTCAGCCAAACCGAACGCGCTGAACTGATGGCGCTTCTGAGCGGCGGCAGGCACGCCGGAGAAAACTTCCAAACTTCCGAATATCCGCAAGATGAATTCAAAACGTTTGAACAGAGTTCGCGCTCTTTCCGCGCAGCTTGACTCTGAACGAGCCCAAATTGGCCCCGGAGCGTTTCACACTGCTTTTTGAGGTCACTTACATGGCGCGCTTTGGCATGACAATCGTGGTGCGAAGCGGCCGATGTATCGGTCTAGATGCACACCGTCTTTTTTACAGTCTTACATCCTGCGTGATGACGGTGACACACCGCGACGTACTCGGTGGTGCATTTTTTGTGCGGCATGCCAGTGCAATGTTGACCAGAGGGACAAGTCTCTAGAGCCGGCTTGACCTTGGTGCTTGCGCTCGAAGGCGGAGCAGCCGGCCCGTGGCCGCCCTTGGCCGCCTGCGCCGCCACGACGTTGCAAGACAGCGCGACGCTAACGACAGTAACTGCAAAGGAACGACGAAAGCTAGAGGCAATTGTGCCCCTACCTCGCGGCGACGATTTCGGCTCAGTGTTTACCATTGGAGTGACCCCCGCCAGAACGCTCAAGTATAACGGGTTGCTTCGTCGTCACAGGAATAGGGTGATGGAGATTTGGCCTTGTAGGAGCGGCGCGGCCGGGCGACGCCTTGGCGGGTGCAGAGGGAGCCGCAGGCTGGCACCGGCCCGCTCTGCACCAATATCTCGCGCAAGCTTTCTGGCAATGATAGCGGCTTGCGACCGTTCTGTTGTGCGCTTCACACCAATCAAGACAAGACTGCGTCCCTCCCGGGGGAGGACTATTATTCATTGCCGCTAGAGGCTGCTCGAGGTCGACCCCAAGGGCGGCGGCTTCAAGCGCGGCGACGACAACCCGCTCGACTGCGACCTGTTGGTTGTCGACGAGACCTCCATGGTGGATGTGATGCTGATGCAGGCGCTCATGAAGGCGGTGCCTGACAAGACCGCCCTCTTGCTTGTTGGCGACATCGACCAGCTCCCCTCGGTTGGCCCCGGCCAGGTGCTGGCTGACGTCATCTCATCGGGCGCCGTGCCGGTCGTGCGCCTCACCGAGGTATTCCGGCAGGCCGCCCAAAGCCGCATCATCACCAACGCTCATCGCATCAACCAGGGCTCAATCCCTGATCTCAGCCCGCCCCAAACCGAGAGCGACTTCTACTTCGTGCAAGCCGACGATCCCGAAACGGCCGTCGGCCGTATCATCGAGCTCGTGAAAACACGGATCCCGAAACGGTTCGGCCTCGACCCGATCCGCGACATCCAGGTGCTTTGTCCGATGAACCGCGGCGGCGCGGGTGCACGATCGCTGAACATCGAACTGCAGGCAGCACTCAATCCCGCCGGCGATCGCAAGGTGGAGCGGTTCGGCTGGACCTTTGCGCCAGGCGATAAGGTCATGCAGATCGAGAACGACTACGACAAGGAGGTCTACAACGGTGATATTGGCTACGTCGACGACGTCGACCCCGACGCGGGCGAGATCGTTGCCAGCTTTGATGGTCGGTCCGTCACTTACGGCTTTGGCGAACTCGATATGCTGGTGCCGGCCTATGCTGCCACCATCCACAAGAGCCAGGGCTCGGAATATCCGGCCGTCGTCATCCCGATGCTCACTCAGCATTACGCCATGCTGCAACGGAATCTTCTTTACACCGGCCTTACCCGCGGCAAACGACTGGTCGTGTTGGTCGGCCAAAAGAAGGCTGTCGCTATCGCCGTACGCAACGTCTCCGGTCGCCGGCGCTGGTCGAAGTTGCGCGAATGGCTGAGCGCAGATCTCTCGAGGATGTCGGGAGCCGTGCTGACCGGCCACCAATAGGTTCGGTCCTTCCGGCAGGCCAAGAAACCGTTGCAATCCGCTGCAAGTTCGCAAGCGTCAGGAGACTCGCGCGACAGGGTAGCCTGAAGGTTGTCCAGGCTTACCTAGCGGAAGACGGAGAAGCAGCAAACAAATCCTGGATTGCGCGACGCGCAATCTGGGATTCGGTGTTCGAGCCGCTCGGTCTCCCCTCGATTTCGCTGCGCTCAATCCGGGCTACAAGTTACGAGCCTCAATGCTTCTCCGGATACCGGCTGACAAAGCCGTCGCGGTTCGGCATCTTCACCTTCGGCAACGTCTCGGCATTCATGACGTCGCTGTCGCCGATGATCTTGTTCAGAGCGAGGATGTAGGCGGTGACAGCGTAGACTTCGTCATTGGTGAGCGACTTCGGCTGCGTCCACGGCATCGCCCGCCGCGTAAAGTCAAAGATCGTCGTAGCGTAGGGCACGTAGTTGGCGACGTTGCGCTCCGGACCGGCGAGTGCAGCACTGAGGCCACCGGTGCCTGCCTTGCCGTGGCAGACTTCGCATTTCGCCGCGAACACTGCGGCACCCTGGGCCGGGGTGCCTCTGCCGGGCGGCAATCCTACCCCGTCCGGCCCTATGCTGATGTCCCATAACGCGAGATCGGCTTCTGTGATCGGCTTGCCAAGACTCGGCCGGTCAGCCGCCACCGCTGGGGCCATGCCAAGCGCGAGCGCGACGGCGGCGACTACAGGTAAGTACTTACGCATACACATGCGCGACCTCCCCCTTGTTGTCGATGGCCCAGCTTGTGATGACATTCATATGCCCCATCGGGAATGCGGTCACGGGCACGTTAATCTTGGGAGCGCCGCGGACGGCAAACATCTCATCGCGCGTCGGCTGCCAGTTGCCGGCTTCGTCCCAGGCGCGGCTTTGCAGCACGGCTGGCTGGCCGTCCCAGCGCCAGGGCATGCGGAAGCGGGTTAGTGCCTTGCTCAATATCGGCTCATCGAGCGCCGCTTCGCCCCAGCTCTTGCCGCCATCGGCGGAGACCTGGACCTTTCGGATGCGCCCATTGCCCGAATAGGCGAGCCCGGCAATTTCATAAAAGCCCGGCTCCTTCAGCGTCAGCCCCGGCGACGGCTGGGTGATGAAGGATTTTACCTCCATGGGGAAGAAGAACTGCCAGATTTTAGGGCCCGCCACGCGATATGTGTACTGCAAGGTTTCGTTGATCGCCTCGACTGGTTGTTCGATCAGCTTGATCCGGTGCAGCCATTTCACGTTCATATTGCCTTCGTAGCCGGGCACTAGCAGCCTCATCGGATAACCGTTCGACGGTGCGACGCGCTCGCCGTTCTGATAGAGCGCAATCATCGCGTCATCGAGCGCCTTGGTCATTGGAATAGAACGATTCATGCTCGGCCCATCGGCGCCTTCGGCGAGCAACCATTTTGCCTTTGGGTCGATCCCGGTCTCGTCGAGCAGAGTAGAGAGAGGAACGCCGGTCCACTCCGAGCAGGAGAGCAGGCCGTGGATCGCCTGCACGTTGGCCTTAACCGGATCCTTGCTGTAGAGCGGCGCGCTATTGCCGCCGCATTCGACGAAGTGAATGCGCGACACCATCGGATACCGCGCCAGCGCGTCGAGCGTAAAGACCATCGGCTGCTTGACCAGGCCGTGGATCACAAGGCGATGCTTGTCCGGGTCGATGTCGGGGAAGCCGGTTCGCGACACCACGAAATGCAGACCAGCGGGCGTGATCGTACCGTTGAGCAATTGATGCGGCGTGCGCGCCTGGCTGGTGCGCGGCCCGTTGTTCGGATTGGTGAGCGTGCG
>JBAQJL010000101.1:0-2420 GCA_049300295.1 Xanthobacteraceae bacterium | reverse complement strand
GCTGCAACTCGGCCGGCCTGACGAGGCGCGGCCGGCGCTCGCCGCGCTGGCGGCGCTCGGTCCGATCGCGCCGGAGGTCGCGCCGCTGTGGCACTGGCGGCTGGTGCTGCTGGCGCTTGCAGAGCGCAATCATGCCGTCGCTCGCGGCGAAGCCGGGCAGATGGCGGCGGCGCTGGCCGCCATGGGGCCTGAAGCGGTCCCCGAACACCAGATCATGGCGCATTACGATCTGGCGAAATTCTGGTCCGCCCAGAACGAGCACGACACCGCCTTCAGTCACTGGCAGGCCGGCCATGCGTTGCTGCGCCGCTTCCAGCCATTTTCGCGCGAGGCGCATGGCGGTTTCGTCGACGCCAATATCGCGCTGCTTGACCGCGCCCGCTTGACGGCCTGCGCGCGCGCCCACAATGCCGATCCGGCGCCGGTGTTCATCGTCGGCATGCCGCGCTCCGGCACCACGCTGTGCGAGCAGATTCTTGCCGCCCATGCGCAGGTCCATGGCGCCGGCGAACGGGGCACGCTCGGGCGGACGTTCGCGGCGCTGGGCGGCGGCCACGACACCGCAGCGGCAGTGCGGCGCATCGCCGGACTGGATGCCGGGGCGCTGGACGCGGCGGCGGCGCGCTACCTCGCGGAGCTGCACGCGCTCGCCCCGGACAAGACCCGCATTGTCGACAAGATGCCAGGCAACTATCTGTATCTCGGCCTCGTCGGCCTGCTGCTGCCCGGCGCGCGCATCATCCATTGCGTGCGCGACCCGCGTGACATCGGCCTGTCGATCTTCACCTTCCGGTTCCACGGCCATCACGGCTATGCGCACGATCTGGCCGATCTCGGCTGGACCATCACGCAGCAGGACCGGCTGATGGCGCATTGGCGCGCCGCGCTGCCGAACCCGATCCTGACCGTCAAGCTCGCTGACTGGGTGACGGATTTCGACGCCACCCTGGCGCGGGTGCTGGCGCATCTCGATCTATCGCACGATCCCGCCTGCGAACGCTTTTACGAAGCCGACAGCCGCGTGCGCACGGTGAGTCGCGCCCAGGTGCGCCAACCGGTGAATGCGCGCGGTCTCGGCCGCTGGCGGACCTATGCGGCGCCGCTGGCGCCGCTGATCGCCGAACTCGAACAAGCCGGCAGTCTGGCGGCGTGGCAACCGCAAGGGGTCGATTCGCAAGACGAAACACCGGCGCGAAGGGAAAGCACCGCGACCACGACGCACAACGCGAGCACCACCCGGCCCCTCAATCTTGTCGCGAGCGACGCACGGCTCCGATTGTTCCGGCCGCGAGACCCCGATACCGCGCTGGGCATGGCCGCAAAATACCTCATGTCCAAACCCGCCTTTGCAAACCTGCGGTTCGGCGGTTGGACCAGCATCCTCGTCGGTCAGATTCATCGTGGCCACTACTATTTCGTCGTCGACGGCAACAACAAGGTCAGGGGCTTCGTGGGGTGGGCTCTGGCCACCAGGGAAATGGCGGAAGCCTGGGTGGAAGGCCTGCGCGCACTGTCGTTCGAGGACGCCCTGCAGGGCGACTGCCTGGTTTTCAACGCATGGTCGGCCGACTCGACCAAGGTGCATCGATTTCTCGTTGATGAAGGGCGCAAGATCGTCGGCGGCAAGCAGACGCTCTATTTCAAGCGTTACTACAAGGACGGCCGCACGCGGCCGGTGCGGCTCAACGTCAACGAGTTCGTGACCGCCCATATCCGGCAGCAGGCATCCTCGCCCGAGCCTTCGCACTCGTCCGCGGCGTCAGCCGCGCGTCCCTTATAGAAGGCATTTTTGATGCTGCAACTCGTCAGATCGAATGCGGACGCTCAGCTGCGCCACCCCACCGGCAGCCTCCGCGGCGTGGCAACCACAAACGCTCGATTCAAATTAGAAAACCTGCGCGAAGGGAAGGCGTCATGACCACGACGTACGTCGTAAGCAGCGAAGGCGTCACCTTCACCAATATCGATACGACGACGCTCAACGGCGCGATCGAGACGATCGATACCGGACCAGTAGGCAATTACGTCATCGATATTAGCGGCAACATCAGCCTCACCACGGAATTATTGGCGATCAACCTGCCGACCGGGTCGACGCTGACCATCAACGGGGCTAACGGCTCGGGCGGCACATATTCACTCGACGGCGGCGGTACCCAGTGGGGGCTGTTCGTCTATGCCGGCACGGTCGCTATCGACAACCTCGCCATCGACAACATGCTGGCGGAGGGCGGTAGCGGCGGCGGCGCCTTTGGCGGCGGCGCCTACGGTGGCGGCGGCGGTGGGGCCGGCCTCGGCGGTGGGTTGTTTGTCGGCGCCAACGTGGCGAGCGATGTGGGCAGCGTGACGCTGACCGATGTAACATTTGCCCATGACGAGGCTGTTGGCGGCAGCGGCGAAGAAGCCAGCGAAAGCAAGGG
>JBAQJL010000100.1:0-30808 GCA_049300295.1 Xanthobacteraceae bacterium | reverse complement strand
GCGGCGCCATCATTGGTCGCGGCGAATAGAGCGACGGCGGAATGTCGACGGCGGCCGGCGTGCGCTGATCGTAGTAGGGATGCGACTCGCCGCCGACCTCGTCTTCGTCGACATCCTCCGGCGGTGCCATCCCTGGCGGTGACAGGGACATCGGCCTGCCGGTTTGTAGCGACGAGCCTTGTACTGCGCCGTATTGGGCGGCTCCATAAGGCGGCGGACCGTACTGCGAGGATCCGTACGGTTCTGAATTGTAGGGCGGTGGTCCGCCGTCAGGCGGCCCGTAGGGTGCGGCCGGCTGCGAGCGCTGCGACGGCGGCAGCGGCTGGGACTGAACGACCGGCCACCGCTGCGGCCCCGCATTGGGGATCGAACCTGGCGGCTGCATCGGCTCGTCGTCATAGCCAAGCGGACCGCTGACGCCGAGCTCGGAAACCTTGAGTGGATAATCAATGCCGCATGCGCCGGCGCCGCTGATGGTCGAGATGCGCACGCGGCCGGGCACTTCCTGCGGCACGCCGGAATTGATGCAGGACTCTTCAGCGTCATGGCGCCAGGAATCGCGCTCGGCCAGCATGTAATGACTGCAGCCAGCGACAGCGATCACGGCGGCGAAGACGACGGAGCCGACGAGAGACTTACACACCCCAGGCGTCATCTGCCGAGAATGCAGGTAATTCCGTTAAGGACTCTTCAACGCTTTGCAGGCGCGGCCGACTAGCGCGCGTTAACCATGACGGTCGCGGGCCGCACGGCACGGCGTGCGGTTGCTTCGCCGCCGATCGCTGATTACTGATGCCTGACGGCTGGGGAGAACGATGCTTTCCGCACTCGATATGGCGCGTCGGATCGAAGCCGGCGAATTGACGCCGCGGGCGGCCGTCGCGCTATGCGCGCAGGCAATCGCGGCGCGGGAGAAAGAAGTCGGCGCCTTCGCTGCGCTTGACCTCGACGCCGCGCGGCGCGCGGCCGAAGAGCCGCGGCTTGCTTCCACGCCACTGCGCGGCCTGCCGGTGGCTTTCAAGGATATTTTCGACACCGCCGATTTCCCCACGCAATACGGTTCGCCGATCTATGCGGGGCATCGGCCGCGCGCCGACGCAGCAGCGGTAGCGCTGACGCGCCGCGCGGGCGGCAACATCATCGGCAAGACCGTGACCACCGAGTTCGCCTCGATGGTGCCGTCGCCGACGCGCAATCCGCGCAATGCTGCGCATACACCGGGCGGTTCATCGTCGGGCTCGGCCGCCGCGGTTGCCGCCGCGATGGTGCCGATCGCTTTTGGTACGCAGACGGCAGGCTCGGTGATCCGTCCGGCGGCGTTCTGCGGCGTGACCGGCTTCAAGCCATCCTACCGGCTCATTCCGCTGGTCGGCGTCAAAGACGTGGCTTGGCATCTCGATACCGCCGGCCTGTTCGGCGCGGGCGTCGCCGACGTGGCATTCGCGGCGGCTGCGATTCTGGATCGCGACCTGCGCGTCGATGGCGCGACGCCGTCGGCACCGCGCATCGCGCTCGTGCGCACGCATCTGTGGGGACAAGCCAGCCCCGCGATGCAGAACGCCGTTGAGAGCGCGGCAAGCATCGCGCAAGCTGCCGGCGCAAAAGTGGCTGACGTGAGCCTGCCGCCGCAATTGGAAGACGCCTATGCAGGCCAGTTCGTCATCCAGGACTACGAAACGTTTCGCGCCTATGCCTTCGAATACGACCGCCACCGCGACCGGATCGGCAAGCAGTTGCGCGAGCAGCTCGATCGCGCCGCGGCGATTTCGGCCGACGCCTACGACGCGGCGCGGCGCAGTTCGAGTCGCGCCCGCAAGGCGCTTGCGGACACCATGGCTGAACACGACGTGATCCTCACGCCGTCTGCGCCTGGTGCCGCCCCGCGCGGGCTCGGCGCCACTGGCGATCCGATGTTCAACCGGCTGTGGACGCTGATGGGCGCGCCGTGCATCAACCTGCCGGGTTTTTACGAGAATGATCTGCCGCTCGGCGTGCAGATTGTTGGCCGCTTTGGCCGTGATCGCTCAGCGCTCGAGGCAGCTCTGTTTGTTGAGCGGGCGCTCGCGCACAAACTGGGCAATTGAAAGGCGCCGGCGCGCATCCACGCCGCGGGCCACGTTGGCACAACCAAGCCCCGGAATCATCAAATCACGATCACAACCCTGCCCCATTCTGTAGTGACGCTGATGTTCGACCGCGCGGCGGGGGCGACGCGTATTCTAAGCGCGGCATAACGGGGTGGGTATGTGACGTTGCGGGCCAGTGACGCAAGTGTGTGTTTGTTTGCGTAACGCGTAGGTCCCCGCTGCGGGGGTCAAATGGGGGAAGGGTCGGCGCTTCGGCGCAGATCGCGAGCGGCGCGTTATTCTTTAGCCGCTGAGCGATCGCATTCTATTTCACCGCATCTGTGTATGCGCGGCCGCGCCAATTCGCGCGGCGCATCGGAATTTGTTTGTGGTGCGGGCGGCGTGTTCGCCGGCATGGGCCGGAGCGCGCCGCCATGCCGCTGACTCCCGTCGCGACGATCGAAGCCGACCATCCGTTAGCCGTCGTTGAATCCATGGCGCGGCATAACAATTGGGAGTTCCTGCGCACGGTCGATGACGAGATCACGCTCGCCGTCGCCGGCAAGCGAACCAACTATCAGGCTTCATTCAGCTGGATGGAGGACATCAAGGTTCTGCATTTCGCGTGCGCCTTCGAATTGAAAGTGCCGTCTGCGCGCCTGGTCCAGGTGCGACAGCTGTTGGGCTGGATCAACGAACAATTATGGATCGGCCACTTCGACGTCTGGGACCAGAGCGGCGTGGTCATGTTTCGCCACGCGCTGTTGCTGCTCGGCGGCGTCTCCACGTCGCCGCCGCAATGCGAAGCGGTGCTCGGGGCGGCTCTCGACTCTTGCGAACGATATTATCCCGCGTTGCAGTTCGTCGTTTGGGCCGGCAAATCCGCTCGCGAGGCGATGGATGCGGCGATGTTCGAGACAGCGGGCGAGGCGTGAACCATGCTGGATCGCATTGTCGGCGGCGACTGGCCAGTAGCTCTGCTCAATGTGATTTTGCTGATGCTGTGGGGTGCGTTGCCGATTTTGCTGATCGCCTATGTCCGCCAGTCGCTGATGATACGGCGAATCTGGCCTGAGTTTGTCCTGCGCAAATCCGAAGCGTCGGAATTGGGCCGCGCGCTTGCTCTTTATCAGGATGTTTGCGGTCGGCTTGCCGAGATTGAAGCGCAAGACCGGAGGACAAGAGGCATCTTGCACCTTGTCTTTGCGCTGCAGCCCGGCGTTGAGATCGGCGATGAGGAATGCGAGGACCTCAAGGCGCATGCGCGGCATTTGCGGGCAACGATTGCCAAGTTGCGCAGCTTGCCGTTCCGGCGATTGCGGGCACGGATTGCCGATTTAAGTCTTCATGCTGCGGTCGGTGCAGCGCTCACGATCCACATTGGGACTTTTGTCATCCTTGTCTTGACGCTCTACGTCGCGGATGTCCGCGCCGCCGCGCACGATTTGGCAGGTGCGGGACGCAGCACGCTCGTATGGTACCCGTTCGATGCCAGCTATTTTCTGGCCAACGGCGCCGGTGCGGCGCTCGGAATGCTGCTCGCTCCCGCATTCTATCTGTTGCGGCGGGTTGGTCTTGCCCGTGAATACGCGATGGAATTCGCCGTGCTCAAGGCGTTGGCCGAAACGCCGGCCGAGACGGTCGCGGATCCTGGGCCGGCCGGTCGCATGAACGACGCGGACATTTCTTTGAAGACGGAGCCCGAAGCGGAGGAGTCTTGCTTCGCCGTGCTCGGCGTTGAGCCGCCGACGACTATCGAGCAAGTCAGGGCCGCCTATAGGAAGCGGATAAAGCAGAGTCACCCCGATCGGCTGCACGACGTGTCGCCCTCCATTAAGACCTTCGCGGAGGACGAAACCAAGCGACTCAATGCCGCCTTTCAGGAGGCGCTCGAACGGCTCGCTTGACTGTATCGAGCTTTCTTCACACGTCGGCCAAACGCTTGCGGCGGGTCACGCTTACGCTGGATCCGCCGCCGCTATTTTCTTCAGCCGTGAAATGTGGAGCGATGAGAGGCTAGCGCATCCAGCCCGCGCCCAAATCGCCGAGCTTGACGTTGATACCGGCCTTGACGGTGTGTGCGGTGGCCTTCTCGCTGAGCGAGAAAGGAACGCCGCCACCGCCGCTGACAAGCGTCGAGGTACCAAGGTCGACGTACAGATATTCCGTCTTGAATGACAGCCACGAATTGAAGGCGTATTCGAGCCCGCCGCCGACTGCCCAGCCGTTTTGATTGCTGCCGATCGACGTGGCCGCGCCTACTCCCAAGAGGGCCGCGCTGGCACTCGTCGTCGTGTGGCCATAGGCCCAGCCGCCGGTCGCATAGAGCAGAGTATTAGGGGTGACGAGGGCGCCCGCGCGGCCGCGCACGGTGCCAAACCAGTCGATTTTGCTGCCCGCGCTGGCGCCCCCAAGCGCTGTCGACGCGGTCGCCTTACCCTCGATGTCGGCTTCGTCGAAATCCGTTTCCAAGCCAACGACCCAGAGCGGCGAGAGTTGCCAATTGTAGCCGATCTGGCCGCCGCCAAAGAAGCCGCTCGAGTTCAGACTCGCCGTTCCCGAAGCAGGCCCCGCTGTGACCGGATAATCGAACTTGTTGCCGCCAAATCCGCCATTGGCGCCGACATAGAAACCGGTCCAGCTGTAGGCCGGAGGCGGCAGCATAGGTGCCTTGTACATCGGCATTGGAGCGAGATCAGCGGCGTGCGCCGTCGATACGCCGAGCACGATGGCTCCGACCGCGGCGAGAGATACAAGGGTCCGTTTCATTGGCCAGCATTCCTGTCTGTTGTGCTGGCCGACAGAACGCACGCGCCCTGTCAAAGACGGATTAACGCCGTGGCGACGATCAAATAAAGAGCAAGGCTGTTGTAGTTTTACAACAGAAGCGCCTGTATGGTTAATCTATTTGGCGGCGCGCGTTCTGCTGCCGGCCGCTTCAAACGTCCTTGTTGTCGAACATGAAAATGTCGACGCCGCCGGTGGCAAAGGTCTGTACGTCGGCGACCGCGGCTTGGCCTTCTGCGCTGCCGAAGGCGTTTTGGATGGCGGCCATGTCGTCGAAATGCAGGATCGCGACCAAGTGATAGTTCGAACTTCCCATCGGGCTGCCGACCGCGCCTTGGCTAACCTCGTATTTGCGCAGGCCCGGAATTTTCTTGGCGAGCGGGACATGCCTTTCGAAATAATGTTTATCGAATGCGGCCGTGTCACGCGGTGTCTTGTACATTACAAGGAGCCGAGCCATGAACGTGTTCCTTCGCTATTTTCAAGAGACGGCGTAGAGGTACCACGTTTGCGCTTGATCGGCCATTACTCGGCGGCGCTGCGCACGCCGAGTGGATCGTAATTGAGGATCGGCGCCAGCCATTTTTCTGCTTCTTCGGCCGTCCAGCCCTTGCGCGCGGCGTAATCTTCGACTTGGTCGCGTTCGATGCGGCCGACGCCGAAATAGTAAGACTCCGGGTGGCTGAAATAGAGTCCGCACACCGAGGCGCCGGGCCACATTGCGAAACTCTCGGTGAGCTTGACGCCGATCCGCCGCTCGGCATCCAGCAGCTGGAACAGCATTCCCTTCTCGGTATGGTCGGGCTGCGCCGGATAACCAGGGGCCGGGCGGATGCCGCGATATTGCTCGGCGATCATTTCGCCACTGCCCAAAGTCTCGTCCGCTGCATAGGCCCAGAATTCCTTACGCACGCGTTGGTGCAGACGCTCGGCCAGCGCTTCCGCCAACCGGTCGGCAAGCGCCTTCGCCATGATCGCGGAGTAATCATCGTTGGCGCCTTTGAAGCGTTCGACCACGGCTTCCTCGCCGATCCCGGCAGTAAGCGCGAAAGCGCCGATATAATCGGCAAGACCGCTGGCCCGCGGCGCGACGAAGTCGGCAAGGGCGAGGTTGGCGCGGTCGTCGCGGCGCGCAAGCTGTTGGCGCAGCGTGTGCAACACGGCGACCGGCTCGCGCCGCGCCTCGTCGGCAAACAAAAGGATGTCGTCGCCTTCGCTGTTCGCCGGATAGAAACCGGCGACGGCGCGGGCGCGGAACCATCCCTCCGCCGTGAGCCGCGCCAGCATGTCCTGCGCGTCGGCAAACAGGTTCCTGGCCGCGGCGCCGACCTTCTCGTCGTCGAGGATCGCCGGATATTTGCCTTTCAGTTCCCAGGTGGCAAAGAACGGCGACCAGTCGATGTAGTCGACGAGCTCGGCGATCGGAATTTCGCCCAACGTTTGCGTGCCGATCTGCAGCGGCGCTGGCGGCGCGTAGCTGCCGGACCAATCGAGCCGCAGCGCGTTGGCCCGCGCGTCGTCGAGCGACAACCGCTTCTTGTTTTGCTCGCCGCGCGCATGCGCGGCGGCGATGCGCGCGTATTCGGCGCGGACGTCACTGATCGTCCGCTGCTTGGCCTCGCGCGACAACAAGGACGACACCACGCCGACCGCGCGACTGGCGTCGTTGACATAGACCGCCTGTCCGCGACGGTAATGCGGATGAATCTTCACCGCCGTATGTGTGCGGCTCGTTGTCGCCCCGCCGATCAAGAGCGGCAGCTCGAAGCCCTGGCGCTCCATCTCGGCGGCGACGTGGCACATCTCGTCGAGCGACGGCGTGATGAGGCCGGAGAGGCCGACGATATCGGCATTCTCGGCGATGGCGGCCTGCAGGATTTTTTCCGCCGGCACCATCACGCCAAGATCGACCACATGATAGTTGTTGCACTGGAGCACGACGCCGACGATGTTTTTGCCGATGTCATGCACATCGCCCTTGACGGTCGCGAGCACGATCTTGCCGTTCGATGAGGTGTGAGCGCGGCCGTCGCGATCCTGATCCATGAATGGCATCAGATAAGAGACTGCCTGCTTCATCACCCGTGCCGACTTGACCACTTGCGGCAGGAACATGCGGCCGGAACCGAAAAGATCCCCGACCACGTTCATGCCGTCCATCAGCGGGCCTTCGATGACGGCGAGCGGCCGCGCTGCCTTTTTGCGCGCTTCTTCGACATCGTCGGCGATGAAGTCCGTGATGCCGTGCACCAGTGCGTGGGCGAGGCGTTTCTCCACCGGCCATTCGCGCCAGGACAGATCGGCTTCCTTCCTTTCCCTGGTCGTGCCGCGGTGCTGTTCGGCGAGCGCAAGCAGCCGATCGGCCGCGTCGGCGCGGCGATTGAGTACAACGTCTTCGCACGCCTCGCGCAGCGCCGGATCGAGATCGTCATAGACCGCCATCTGGCCGGCATTGACGATGCCCATATCCATGCCGGCGGAGATGGCGTGATACAGAAACACCGAATGCATCGCCTCGCGCACCGGCTCGTTGCCGCGGAACGAGAATGACAGATTGGAGATGCCCCCGGAAATGTGGGTGTAAGGCAGATTTTGCTTGATGGCGCGCGCTGCTTCGATGAAAGCTACCCCGTAGCCGTTATGCTCCTCCATGCCGGTCGCGACGGCAAAGATGTTGGGATCGATGATGATGTCCTGCGGCGGGAAGCCGACGCGATTGACCAGAATGTCGTACGCGCGCGCGGCGATTGATGTCTTGCGTTCGAGCGTATCGGCCTGTCCCGCCTCGTCGAACGCCATGACGACGACTGCGGCGCCGTAGCGGCGCACGATGCGGGCATGGCCGATGAAGGCGTCCTCACCTTCTTTGAGCGAGATCGAGTTCACCACCGCCTTGCCCTGCACGCATTTGAGGCCGGCTTCGATCACGGAGAATTTCGATGAATCGATCATCACCGGCACGCGCGCGATATCGGGCTCTGCCGCCAGCAGATTGAGAAACGTCGTCATGGCCTTCTCGGAATCGAGCAGGCCTTCGTCCATGTTGATGTCGATGATCTGCGCGCCGTTCTCGACCTGATCGCGCGCCACGGCGAGCGCGGCCGAATAGTCGCCGGTGGTGACGAGCTTGCGAAAGCGCGCCGAGCCGGTGACGTTGGTACGCTCGCCAACATTCACGAACGGAATCTGCGGCGTCAGCGTGAAGGCCTCGAGACCCGACAGCCGCAGCATCGGCACGATCTTCGGCACGGCGCGAGGCGGCTTGCTGGCAACCGCCCTGGCGATGGCGCGGATGTGTTCGGGCGTCGTGCCGCAGCAGCCGCCGGCGATATTGATCAGGCCCGACGCGGCGAATTCGCCCATCTGCGCCGCCATCGCTTCGGGGCCCTCGTCGTAGTGGCCGAATTCGTTGGGCAGACCCGCATTGGGATAAGCGCACACGAGCGTATCGGCGACCCGGCTGAGTTCGGCGACATGCGCGCGCATCTCCCGGGCGCCGAGTGCGCAATTAAGTCCGATCGAAATCGGTAGCGCGTGCGCGATCGAATTCCAGAACGCTTCCGGTGTCTGCCCGGACAGAATTCGACCGGAGCGGTCGGTGATGGTGCCCGAGATCATTACCGGCAGATTGAGGCCGCGCTCTTCCATGACTTCGGCGATGGCGTAGATCGCCGCCTTGGCGTTGAGCGTGTCGAAGATCGTCTCGACCAAGAGCAGATCGGCGCCGCCGACAATCAGGCCGCGAACCTGCTCGCCGTAGGCAAGCCGCAGCTCATCGAAGCTGATGGCGCGAAAGCCGGGATTGGAAACATCGGGCGAAATCGAAGCGGTGCGATTGGTCGGGCCGATGGCGCCGGCGACGAAGCGTTGGCGGCCGTCCTCGTCCTGCGCCAGGCGGGCGGCTTCGCGCGCGAGCCGCGCGCCCTCGGCGTTCAGTTCGTAGGCGATCTCCGCCATGCCGTAATCGGCCTGCGCAATGCGGGTCGACGAGAAGGTGTTGGTGCAGACGATGTCGGCGCCGGCGCGGAAATAGGCGAGGTGGATGGCGCGCACCGAATCCGGGCGGCTGAGATTGAGAAGGTCGTTGTTGCCGCGCACTTC
This sequence comes from Xanthobacteraceae bacterium, assembly GCA_049300295.1. Classification (GTDB taxonomy): domain Bacteria; phylum Pseudomonadota; class Alphaproteobacteria; order Rhizobiales; family Xanthobacteraceae; genus BOG-931. Next base: position 21,854 of record JBAQJL010000100.1, on the reverse strand, counting down.
GCGGTTCCATGCGTCGAACCGCGCGCCGCGAAAACCTTCCTCGTCAAGGCCGAGCGCCTGGATCATCGTGCCCATGGCGCCGTCGAGCACGAGAATCCGCTCGGCCGCCGCGCGGCGCAGTCGTGTTTCAGTCGGCGATATGGACGCTGGCTTACCCATCGATCAGGCCCGCTCTTTTTCCTTGTGAGATTGGGATAGCGTGCCGTTCGTCTGGCTCGGCCGCAAACCGAGCAGATGGCAGATCGCGTAGACCAGATCAGCGCGGTTCATCGTGTAGAAGTGAAAGTCGGTGACGCCGTGATCGACGAGATCGAGCACCTGTTCGGCGGCGACGGCGGCGGCGATCAGCTTGCGGGTCGCCGCATCGTCATCGAGGCCATCGAAGCGCTCGGCGAGCCAGCCGGGCACCGATGTGCCGCAGCGCGCGGCAAAATTTTTCATCGTTTTGAAATTCTGAACCGGCAGGATGCCCGGCACGATCGGAATATCGATGCCGCTGGCGCGAACGCGGTCGAGATAGCGGAAATAGAGACTGTTCTCGAAGAAGAACTGCGTCATCGCGCGTGTCGCGCCGGCATCGACCTTGGCCTTGAGCATGTCGATGTCGGCTGCGACCGAAGGGCTGTCCGGGTGCTTTTCCGGGTAGGCCGAAACTGATACTTCGATGTCGCCGATGTGTTTGATGCCGGCGACGAGGTCCGCCGCGTTGCGGTAGCCGTCGCGATGCGGCGCATAACGCTCGCCGGCGCCGCCCGGCATATCGCCGCGCAGCGCCACGATGTGGCGGACGCCGGCTTCCAGATAGGCGGCAACGACCGCGTCGATTTCGGCGCGGCTCGCGGCGACGCAGGTCAGATGCGCCGCCGGCGTCAGCATGGTCTCGCCCAGGATGCGCTTGACGGTTGTGTGGGTGCGCTCGCGCGTCGAACCGCCGGCGCCGTAGGTGACCGAGACAAAATTCGGCTCAAGCGGCGCAAGACGTGCAATCGCCTCCCACAGCGATTGCTCCATGTCGGGCGTTTTGGGGGGAAAGAATTCGAACGAGACGCGGACGCTGTGCGGCAACGCCCCATCCGTTCTCGCCCCCGCGTGCGGGGAAGGGGGAGGGGGAGGGCGGCTCGGGCGTATCGTGTTCATCACGCCACCTCGCGCGTCGGGGCGGCGAGCAGAATGCGCGGGTCGCGCGCCAGCCAGAGCGATACCGCGATCTTGCCCTGTGGCCCCGGCGGCAAAGTCTGCTGGCGCAGCGGTTCGAGGCCCGCAGCCTCCAGCCATTGCTTCACAGTCTCCGGGGCAAAGCCGAGGCGGCGATGCGTGTGCTCTTCGCGCAGGAACTCGAGATCATGCGGCGCGAAATCGACCACCAGCAGGCGGCCGCCGGGGCGCAGCACACGCGCGGCCTCGCGGATCGCGCGCGCGCCGTCGTCGAGAAAGTGCAGCACCTGATGGATGATGACGGCGTCGAACGTCTCACGCAAAAGCGTCAGGTCATAGATATCGCCATGGCGTACGCTGCAATGTTTGAGGCCGGAGCGGTCGAGCCGCGCGCGCGCCAGCGCCAGCATGTCGCGCGACAGATCAAGCCCGATGCCGCGTTCGATCTCTGGCGCGAACAGTTCGAGCATTCGTCCGGTGCCGGTGCCGAGATCCAGCAGCGAGCGGATCGGCTTGTCGGCGAGCGCGCCGTGAACCTCTTGTTCGACGGCAGCGTCTGCGACGTGCAGGTCGCGGATGCGGTCCCACTCGGCGGCGTGACGGCGAAAATAATTCTGCGCCGCGGCGGCGCGCGCGCTGCGCACCGCGGCAAGCCGTTCGCGGTCGCGCGCGATGACCGGGTCGCCGGGGTCAAGGTGCGCGATCAGGCTGTGGGCAATGTCCGCGGCGCTGCCGTGCTCGCCGAGCCGAAAGAATGCCCACGAGCCTTCGCGGAAGCGCTCGACCAGGCCGGCTTCGGCGAGGAGACGCAGATGCCGCGAAAGCCGCGGTTGGGACTGTCTAAGGATTTCGGTGAGGTCGGAGACGGTCAGTTCGGTTTCCGAGAGCAGCGTCAAAATACGCAGCCGTGTGGCTTCACCGGCAGCTTTGAGCGTGCCCGTCAAAGCCTGAAATGACAGACGGTTTTTGCCATTCGGGTTGGACATAAGGATATCTTTATACGATTAAATGATGGTTTGCAATGGGAGGCTGCCCATCAACGTGGGAAATGTCCCGTCGAGGCGCTTTGCCGGTCTGCGGCCTTGGCGGCAGGGGGCCCAGCGTGCAAATTGATCCGCATGGCTGACGCCGCAAGTCGTATTCATACCGAGGGCAGCCCGGCATCGAGCCCAACCGGCCTGCGCGAAGGCGAAGTCGCGGTCGCGCTGCCGGAGCGGTTCGATGCCTCGCTCTATTTCATCGGCCGGATCCGGACGCCCTGGACGCGGCGCGAGGACTGCCCGAAGAACGCACGCGAGTCCGATGCCTCATGTACCGTCGTGCTCGATCCCTGCTGGATCGAGGGCCTCAAGGGCCTCGCGAGCGCGAGCCATGTGATCCTACTCTATTGGATGGATCAGGCGCGGCGCGACTTGGTGCTCCAGGCACCGCGTCATTACGCCGAGCAGCGCGGCACCTTCGCGCTGCGTTCGCCGGTGCGGCCCAATCCGATTGCGCTGTCAGTCGCGCGCCTCATCGGCATTGACGGCAGTACGCTGTCGGTCGTCGGCGTCGATTGCCTCGACGACACGCCGCTGCTCGACATCAAGCCGTATTTCGCGTCGACGGATTCGGTGCCCGATGCATCGGTCGGTTGGCATGCCGATCGCAAGCGCTGAACTTGTTAGAACAGCGCCGGCACCTCGCCGATCCTGATCATGCCGAGATAGACCGCACCATCGGCAAAGCGCAGCGGTAGCGCGGTGGCGGGCTTGCCATCGATCTCGGTGGGCTGGCCCATCTTTTTGAGATCGTTGATCAGGCTGGCGTTGGCGCCCGCTGTGACAACGCCGCTCAGGCCGGGCATCAGTCGGTCGAGTGCGGCAAGCCCGCTTTGGCCGGATTGCCCAGGGATGCCGGCAAGCTGGCCGATGCCCTGGCCGATCATCTTATCGATGCCGAGCTCCGGCACGATGCTCTCGATGCCGCTGATCGCGACAGTGATAACGCCGTCGAGCTTGCCGTCCGGCTTCAGCGTGAGCGTCCCGGTGCCGACCGCAACCGCATCCGTGCGTTCGATGTGCAGCGACTTGATCGTGATGCTGCCGCCGGCGGCCTGCAGTTCGCGGAAGCGCTGGGCGAACGGTTTTGGCGCGAGATCACTAAAGCCGCGCAGCACCACCTCGATCTCACCCTGCAATGGCTTGGCGAGCGCGGAATGCAGCGCGGGTGCGGTGGCCGATGCGACATGCAGCACCGCATCAATCACGGGATGGTTGTCGGCGGAGCCCTCGATGATGCGCGCCTGAAAGTCGGTGCCGTCCGCTGCGAACAAAGTCGCGGTGCCAGTGCCGGCGCCGCGAACGAGTTGCGGCTGCGCGAGACTGACGGAAAGAGCGTCGGGTTCGGGCGGCAGGCCACTGACGCTGATCCGAGCGCTCGACCAGTTGGCAGTCAGGCTCGGCGGCTGTCCCGGGGGCGCGATGGTGAGGGGACCTGTGATGTCGCCCACCAACTTGGTGGGACGGAACACCTGGGCGGTGAACGTGATGCCTTGCGCTGCCACCGCCAGTGGCGGCTGGATCGTATTCAGCGTGGCTGCCGCCTCGGTGCAATGCGTCTGGATGCGGAGAGGAAATCCCGAGATGCCTTCGGAGCCGCAGGTGTAGATCCGGCCGCCTGCGGCCTCGCGTGCGACCCAGCCAGCCAGGGTCCGGTCAGCCACATTGGCCGCGTAATACCAGAGCGCGCTCCAGCCGGCCGCCAGCACAACGAGTGCGGCCGCGACACCAAAAAATGGCCATAGCCGGCGGCGGGGCCCGGGACGGACCGCTGCTGGCGGCGCGCCGCGCCGCGGCAGACGTCGATCCGCCTGCATCATGTTGAGTGGAGATTGACCTGCCATGGGGCCTTTTCGCCTGCCGACTGCGGCGTTTCCAAGACGTGATCAACGACCTTTTCAAGAAGACTTCAAGGTCAATAAGCGGCCCGAAGGCCGCCATTGTGCCGCTCCTGTCGGGCTGCTAGGCGAGCAAGATCAAGCCGCCGGAAGCAATCGGACGCGGGAAGCCGTCAGTTCATGGCCGCCATCGACGAGCACGAAAACAGCGAGTTATGGGTGTTCGGCTATGGCTCGCTGATGTGGCGTCCGGGCTTTGACTACCTTGAACGGATTCCGGCGCGGCTTCGGGGACTGCACCGGGCGCTCTGCGTTTTTTCGCATGTCCATCGGGGAACCCCGGAGCATCCGGGCCTGGTTTTTGGGCTCGACCGCGGCGGCATGTGCCGGGGCATCGCGTACCGGGTCGCAGCATCGGCGCGCGCCAAAACGATCGCCTACCTGCGCCGACGCGAACAGGTCACCTCGGTCTATCTCGAAGCAATGCGGCGGATCGAACTGGAAGACGGTTCCAGGCGGCAACTCGACGCGCTCTGCTACCTCGTCGATCGCGGCCACGTGCAATATGCCGGTCGCCTGACGTCGGCGGAGCGCGTGCACTACGTGCGGCAGGGGCACGGTCAATCCGGTCATAATCGCGACTATGTGCTGGACGCGGTTCGCGCGCTGGAGACGCTGGGCTACCGGGAAACCGATCTGCATCTGCTGGCGCGGCGGCTCGGCGCGCACGATACGGCCATCCGCGATCAGGACTCGGGCACCAAGCCTTCGGCCTTTCCGGGTTCTTGACCCTGATTTCTCATTTCGGATTCTCGCATCAGGCGCGCCGTCGCGGGTTCCAGCGCCTCCTGCAACCGCGCCAGGAATTCGCGACTGCCTAATCCCGGTGCGATCGGGTCGAGCACTTCCACCAACACAGTACCCGGATAGCGCAGCAGCGAGCGGCGCGGCCAGAACAGTCCGGAATTGAGCGCCACCGGCACGCAGGCGACGCCCGATCTGACATAGAGATGAGCGACGCCCGGTTTGTAGTCCGGTTCGGCGCCCGGCAGCCGGCGCGTGCCCTCAGGAAAGATCACCACTTGGCGGCCGCGTTCGAGCTCTTCGCGCGTGCGTGCAGTCATTTGCGACAAAGCGGCCATGCCGGCGCGTCGGTCGATCGGAATCAAGCCGGCCTTCGCCATGTGCCAGCCGAATAGTGGAATCCACATCAGCTCGCGTTTGAGGACGTAGGTCGGATCGTCAAGAATGGCGTAGAGCGCGAACGTTTCCCACGCCGACTGATGCTTGCAGGCGACGATGCAGGCGCCTGGCGACAGTTTGTCGAGCCCGCGCCATTCCACGGTCGTCCCGCAGACAACACGCAGCAGCCACAGACTGCTGCGCGCGTAGGACCGGATAAAGACAAGGTGTGCCCGGCGAGGCAGCAGCAGTATCGGCAGCGCCACGATCATCTGAACGATCAGGCTGGCGTAGAACAGCGCGTTGAACGTCAGCGAGCGGGCGAGCGAAGCGGTTCGCGGCACTGAACGTCCGTTACGATTGATAGGCTCGCCTGTGCGCGAGTGTGCCGGTCGCGGCGGCATCGCTAACGCTGCGCGTCCGAGATGCGGTTGCCGCCGTCGGGCGGCACCGGCTCGAACTGCATGCGCAATTCGGCGAACAGAAACTTCAGATATTCTGAAACCACCAGGCGTGTCGTATCGGGGTTCGACCACCACGATTCGATGTGCAGGCGATCGGACACGACCGGGTAGGGGATGAGTTTCGTGTTGGGCAATTGGTGCCCGAGTTCTGCCAGCGCGCGCGGCATGTGATAGGTCGACGTGACGACGATCAGCGAACCAAAATCGTGCTTGCCGGCCCAAAGCCGCGTCTGCAAGGCGTTGCCGAAGGTGTTGATTGCCGAATAGTCGAGGTCCACGCAGCAGGCAAACAGCGCATCATAGTGTGGAATCTGGTGCGCAATGTCGGCGGTCGTCGTGCCCGGATTGACGCCCGTGATCAACAGCCGCTTACCGCGATGGGCGGCGAGCAGTTCGAGCGCTTCGGTAACGCGCGAGTTGCCGCCAGTCAGCACGACGATGCCGTCGGCATCGCGCGAGAGTGCGACTTCCTGGTTCGGCAATCGCCGCACAAAAACAGCGAAGCCAAGGAGCAGCACGAGCAGGCACAGCGCGGCCACGCGAATGGCAACCGACTTCAGCCGGCGTGTCCGCACCGCGGTCTTAAGACTTACCATGGCCGAGCGCGTCCTCCGCGCCATTCTGTTCGGCCGCCCACTGGCAGCGCCCCACGGCACGCATCATAGCGTTAAATTCCGCTGTTAGCTTGGCAGAGAGGCGCCATGAGGGGCGTTCGTGGCTCAATCGATGCTCTTCAAGGTATGGCGTACGGTGTAGCGCGACGCGAATGCCGTCACCAAAGCCATCAGGATGACTTGCCCCAGGATGGCTAGATAACCCGTGGCTCCAATCGTGAAATTGCCGAACAGCGCCATGGCCTCGTCGCCCGCGGCGGTGCCACTCAGCCAGATGTTCATGCCTTGGATGGCGCCGAACAGGACAATCGCCAACCCACCGCCGATCGCGCCGCCCTTGAAGCCCAGCATCAGAAAGTGCCGCTGGAATTGGCTGGCGACAAAACTGTCGGTAGCGCCGACATAGTGCAGCACTTCGACGATTGGCCGGTTGGCCGCCATGGCGCCGCGCGTCGCGAAGGTGACAGACAGTACGGTGACGATGAGCACCAGCACGAGTACGGCGATCCCGCTCGCCGCGGCCGCGTCGGCCATGTCGTGCATGCGGCCGATCCAGCGGCGATGATCGTCGAGACTGGCGCTCGGCACCTGCGCCGCCAGGGCCTTGCGTAGCGCGCCGAAATCCGGCGGCGCGCCGGACCAGAGCTTGACCACGATCATACGGGGAATTGGCAGGTCGTTGAGATTGAGACCGTTGCCGAGCCAGGGCTCGACCAGCCGCGCCGATTCCTCTTTGCTGTAGACCCGCACGTCGGCAATGCCGGGCGTGCCGCGCGTGATCTCGACAGTTCTGCGTACATCGGCGTCGAGGTCGCGTCCCGCGACCGGGCGGACCTGAAGGGTGACCTCGCGTCCGACGTCGGAGCTCCAATCGCTTGCCGCGCCCACCACCATCATCACCGCGCCCGCCGTCAACCCCGCCAGGAACGTCATGATGGCGACGACGGCGATCAGCGAACGCCCGGCAATCGAGCCTTTCGCGACGATCGCCGTCGCGACGCGTGGCCAGTGCGCGCGCAGCGGCGAGACTTCCAGATTGTCCCACGGCTCAGCCTGGATCTTGATCCTGCTGTCCAGCGGCTCAATCGTAGACATGCAGTCGACCCTCATGCAGGACCAGACGCCGCGCGTCGTATTCGTCCATCAAGGCGATATCGTGGGTGGCGATGACGATCGACGTGCCCGTCTTGTTGAGCTCGATGAACAGCCGCAGCAGCCGCTGACCGAGATTGGGATCGACGTTGCCGGTTGGCTCATCGGCAAGCAACAGCTGCGGCCGCGCGATCACGGCACGCGCGATGGCGGCGCGCTGCTTCTCGCCGCCCGAGAGTATCGGCGGCAGTGCGTCGATCCGCTCGCCGAGACCGACCCATTGCAACAGTTCGACCACCTCGGCGCGGTATTCGGCTTCGTCGCGGCCGAGCACGCGCAGTGGCAACGAAACGTTCTCGTAGGTGGTCATGTGATCGAGCAGACGAAAGTCCTGGAACACGATGCCGATGCGGCGTCGTAAGGTGGCGCGGCTATCCTTGGACAGTGTCGCGGTGTCTTGGTCGAACATCGTGATCAGCCCGCGTGTCGGCGGCAGCGACAGGAACAGCAGCCGCAACAGCGATGTCTTCCCGGCGCCGGATGGGCCGGTCAGAAACTGGAACGAGTGGCTGTCGATGCGGAACGTGAGGTCGCGCAGTACCTCCGTACCGAGACCGTATCGCAAGCCGACGTTCTCGAAGACGATCACGCGGTGCCTCCAACAGACCGTTCCGCGCGGGGTCTGAGCCGGTATTGGGGCCGGGATTCGTCCAAGACTTAGATGCGGCCCATTGAGACCCGACCCGGCCGTCCGTCCGATTCGCCCCTTCAGTCAATCTTAACATTACGGCGGCCGCCGTATGTTGGTGCAACGCCGTGGTTTCCAATTCGTTAACGGATGGCGGGCTAGGCTTGCCGCAAAGCCGCTGCGCCGCTGATTCGAAGATGCTGATTGTCTGCCCGTCCTGCGCTACATCCTACGATGTCGAGCCGGCAAGCCTTGGGGCCGGCGGCCGGCAGGTGCGGTGCGTGCGCTGCCGCACGGTCTGGCGCGCGGAATTAAGCCGTGCCGCCCAATTGGCGGCGGCAGCCGAGGCACTGGCTCCCGGCGCGCCGGCATTCCCGTCCCCACTGGCCGCCGCCAGCGTTGCCAATGTCGAGATGGCCGCGGCTGCGGCAGGCGATGTCGTGCAGGCCGACACTTTCCCGGACGTAGCTCCGGATGAACAACCGGACCCAGTAGCTGCCCAAGGACCAGCACAAGTGTCCGCCCAAGGACTCCCCGAAGCGCTTGCGGGCGTCGGCGACCCCGATCCAGCGGACATCAGCGCGACGCCGGAGGCCGAAACGGTTGAGGTGGAGGCGCCGCCGCTCGCACCGGTCGATCTCGATGCTGGGCGGCCGCCCATCGAGATTGACGCCGACGGCAACGGCGTTCGGGCGAATGAGCCCGCAGACGACATTGAGACCGTTGCGGCGCGGCGTGCCAAAGGCGGCAGGCGGCGGTTGCAATTTCCGTCATTGTCGCGCCTGCACGCGCTCATTCTCGGCCTGCTGATCGCCGATGCCATTCTGATCGGCTGGCGTACGGATGTGGTGCGGCTGCTGCCGCAGACTGCCTCGCTCTATGCGCACATTGGGATGCCGGTGAATCTGCGCGGGCTGGACCTCGACGATCTCGCGACCGCCACAGAAACGCACGACGGCGTGCCGATCCTCGTGGTGCGTGGCAAGATCGTCAACGTGACCGGAGCAATAACCGAGGTGCCGCGCCTCAAGCTCGTGGTGCGCGATGCCGCCAAGCGCGAAATCTATTCCTGGACAGTGGCCCCGCCGGTGGCCCGCCTGCTGCCGCACCAGGCCACCGATTTCTCCAGCCGACTCGCGTCGCCGCCGGCCGGCAGTAAAGATGTGATGGCCCGATTCCTGAACCGCCGCGATCTCATGGCGGTCGGAGGCTGATGACCATGTCGCGCATCCTGATTGCCGAGGATGAGGAGGCGCTGCGCGCCATGTGCGCGCGGGCGCTCGCGACCGACGGTCATCACGTCGAGACCGCAGGCGACGGCAGCGAGGCGCTGGAAATCTTGATCCGCGAGCGCGGTCGCTTCGATCTGTTGCTGACCGACGTGCGGATGCCGATCATGGACGGGATTGCGCTGTCGCTTGCCGCGGCGCGCGACTTTCCCGAGGTCACTATTCTTTTGATGACCGGCTACGCCGATCAGCGCGAGCGCGCCCAGGGCCTCGACGCGCTGGTGCATGACGTGATCGCCAAGCCGTTCTCGGTCGCCGAGTTGCGCGGCACGGTCAGCGAGGCGCTCGCCGTGCGCGCGCGCTGAGGCGCTATCAATCCTCGTCGAAGGCGGCGTAAGGCCGCGGCATCGGGTCGTGCCGCGGCTTGGATTCAGCCGATTGAAAGTCCGGCGCAGGTTTGCCGAGATCCAAATTGATCATGCCGCGGCGGATCGCCCGCCGCTCGGCGAACAAATTGTAGAGCGCGTCGCCGTCGCCGTGCCGGACCGCGCGCGTCAAGGCCGCCAGGTCTTCGTTGAAGCGGCCGAGCACTTCGAGCACGGCGTCCTTGTTATGCAGGAAGATGTCGCGCCACATCGTCGGATCGGAAGCCGCGATCCGGGTAAAGTCGCGAAAGCCGCTCGCGGAATATTTGAGAATTTCCGATTCGGTCACGAGCCGCAGGTCGAATGCCGTGCCGACGATGGTGTAGGCGATCAGGTGCGGCACGTGGCTGGTGACGGCGAGCACCAGATCGTGGTGTTCCGCCGACATGATCTCGACATTGGCGCCGAACGCTTCCCAGAATCGGGACAGCTGTTCGATCGCGGCCGGGTCGGTGTCTTTCGGCGGCGTGAGAATGCACCAGCGGTTGACGAACAGTTCGGCGAAACCCGCGTCGGGGCCGGAATGTTCGGTGCCGGCGACCGGATGGCCTGGAATGAAATGCACGCCGCGCGGAATGTGCGCCCCCATTGCGCGAATAACGTCGCCCTTGACCGAGCCGACGTCAGAGACGATCGCGCCCGGCTTGAGGTGCGGACCGATCTCACGTGCGACCGGGCCGCAGGCGCCGATCGGGACACTGACGATCACCAGATCGGCGTCCGCCGCGGCTTCGGCCGCGGTATCCACGACCTCGTCGGCAAGCCCAAGCTCGGCGATTCGCTGCCGTGTTGTTTCCGACCGTGACGTAGCCACGATCGTCTCGACCAAGCCGAGCGCGCGCGCCGCGCGCGCAATCGAGCCGCCGATGAGCCCGACGCCGATCAGCGCAAGACGATTGAAGAGAGGAGCAGAAGCGCTCATTTGCCGTCCAAAAAGTCCTTCAGTGCGACAACGACAAGGCGATTGGCCTCCTCGGTGCCGATGCTTAGCCGCAGCGCGTTCGGCAGCTTGTAGGCGGCGACGTAGCGCAGGATCAGGCCGCGGGCGGTGAGGAAGGCGTCGGCGTCCTGCGCGGTACGGCCTTTCTTTTCCGGGAAATGGATCAGCACGAAATTGGCGACGCTCGGCGTCACTTGCAGACCGAGCTTACTAATCTCCTGCGTGAGCCAGGCGAGCCAGCGGGTGTTGTGCTCGCGCGAGCGATCCTGGTGTTCGAGGTCTTCGATGGCCGCGACACCGGCCGCGATCGCCGCACCGCTGACATTGAACGGACCGCGGATGCGGTTGACGGCGTCGACGATGGGTGCGGGCGCAAACATCCAGCCAAGCCGCAGATTGGCCAGGCCGTGGATCTTCGAAAACGTGCGGGTCATGACCACATTGTCGGACGTCGCCACCAGTTCGATGCCGGCTTCATAATCGTTGCGCTGGACGTATTCGGCATAGGCGGCGTCCAGTACCAGAAGCACATTGCCCGGAAGCCCGCGGTGCAGCCGTTTGACTTCGTCGAATGAAAGGCAGGTGCCGGTCGGGTTGTTTGGATTGGCGAGGAAGATCATCTTGGTCTTTGGCGTCACCGCTTTCAGAATGCCGTCGACGTCGGCCGTGAAGTTGACCTCCGGCACTTCAATCGGCCGCGCGCCGGTGCCGAGCGTGACGATCGGGTAGATCAGAAAGCCGTGACGGGTGTGGATCGCCTCGTCGCCATCGCTGAGGTAGGCGTGGGCGAGCAGGTGCAACAGATCGTCGGAGCCGGCACCGCAGACGATACGATCTGGATCGAGCCCGAAGGCGCCGCCGATAGCTTCGCGCAGGTCGCTCGCCGTGCCGTCCGGATAATCGTGCAGATGCGGTCCAATCGAATTGTAGGCTTTGATCGCGTGCGGGCTCGGCCCGAGCGGCGTCTCGTTCGACGACAACTTGAACACCTTGGCCACGCCAGGCGCTTTGCTCTTGCCGGGCACATAAGGCGCGATCTCGAGCACGCCGGGCCGGGGTAGGGGACGCATCGCAGTCATTATCTTCTTCCTTCATCCGCCCCCTCAAAGCGCGGGCGGGAACCATCCAGGGCTTTTGCAGCGAGCGCGAGACGGAGGAGGGTTATCGTTTGTGCGCCACCGTATAGCGGGTCGCGTGACTGCCGACGAGCGCTGCAGCGCGGATCGTAGCGCCGATACCGACGAGCGCCTCGCGGACGGCGTCGACGCCGCCGCGCGGCACCGAGACCAGAAGCGCTGCACCGTCGAACGCCCGGTCGGGCATGGCAATCACGTCGGCGATCGCCGCGAGCGTTCCGGCCGATTGTGCTCGCCAGCCCGACACGCGCATGCTCCAGACTTCGGTTTCGGTCACCATGGTGTCGGCGGCGGCACGCGACACCACGAACACCGGCATGGCGGCCGGATGATCCGCGCGCTCCACGAATGGCAACCGTGCAATGATCTTCGGCGCTGCGTCGAATTCGAGCGCCGTCCACCACGGCCCGGCGCCGGCGATGGCGAAGGCCGGAACGAGACCAAGGTCGCCCTTGGATGCCGTGACGGCTTCGACCACGCTGGCCGGGCCCATGTGGGGCACGAACGGCACGGTGAAGCCGAAATGAAATCGCGCTGTGTCGCGGATCAACGCATCGCCCGCGGACAGATCGGCGTGCACCGAGAATTGCGCCTGCACATAGGTGAACGTCGAGATGATGACGCGCCAGATGCCCTCGACCGTGTCGAGCGGCAAGCTGCCGTGATGGCGCTCGACCAGACGGCGCATCATTTCGGCCTCGCGCGCAGGGCGGAACGCCGAGCCGGAATCCTGCGTCTTTTTCACCGCGATCAGCGTGTCGATCGTTTCGCCGCGCTCGATCAGGAGCGCGTGCATCTCAGCGTCGATGCGGTCGAGTTCGCGCCGCAGATCGGCAAGCGACATTTGCTTCGGCTTCGCCTGTTCCTTCGGCTTCGCTCGTTCCGACATGGGCGCTCCGGGATGTGGCCGCGGCGTCCAAAGGCCAAGCGGCGGCCCAATTGATAGGAGGCGTGGGCCGCGAAAGCAAAGAAAACGTTGACTCGCCGCGCGGGGGGCCTATTTACCCGGTTTCAAGCTTATTTCGCCGCGTGCCAACCAAGTCGCAGCGCGGCATCGCCGGGAAGCGCTATGGCCGACGCAGCCACGCTCGATCTTGCCGACCGCACACGCGAGGCGGATCAGCCGCATTCGCCGGTGGTGCGCTTTACTTCAAACAATCCGTTGCGGCTCGATGCCGGCGTCGATCTCGCTCCCGTGCAGATCGCTTATCAGACCTATGGCGCGCTCAACGCCGCGCGCAGCAACGCCGTTTTGGTCTGTCACGCGCTCACCGGCGATCAGCATGTAGTTAACGCTCATCCGGTCACCGGCAAGCCCGGCTGGTGGGAGACGATGGTCGGCCCCGGCAAGCCGATCGATACCGAACGCTATTTCGTCATTTGCGCCAACGTGGTCGGCGGCTGCATGGGCTCGTCCGGCCCGGCCTCGACCAATCCGGTAACGGGGATGCCGTGGGGCCTGGAATTCCCGGTCGTTACGGTGCGTGACATGGTGCGCGCGCAGGCGATGCTGCTCGATCATCTCGGCATCGAGTCGTTATTTGCAGTGGCGGGCGGCTCGATGGGCGGCATGCAGGTGCTGCAATGGGCGGCGAGCTATCCGCAACGTGTGTTCGCGGCGTTGCCGATCGCCGCCGCGACGCGCCACTCGGCGCAGAACATCGCCTTCCACGAAGTCGGCCGGCAGGCGGTTATGGCCGATCCGGAATGGCGCGGCGGGCGCTATTTTGCCGAGGGCATCAATCCGCGGCGCGGGCTCGCGGTGGCGCGCATGGGCGCGCATATCACCTATCTGTCCGACGCCGCACTGCACCGGAAGTTCGGCCGCCGTTTTCAGGATCGCGACAATCCGACCTTTTCGTTCGACGCCGACTTTCAGGTCGAGTCCTATCTGCGGCACCAGGGCATCACCTTCGTCGAGCGCTTCGATGCGAATTCTTATCTCTATCTGACGCGCGCGATGGATTATTTCGATCTCGCCGCCGATTACGACGGCGCGGTCGCCAATGCGTTCCGCAATACACCGACGCGGTTTTGCGTCATCTCGTTCACCAGCGACTGGCTGTTCCCGACCGGGGAATCGCGGGCCATCGTGCGTGCGCTCAACGCTGCCGGCGCGCGCGTCTCGTTTTCCGAAATCACGACCGACAAGGGACACGATGCGTTCTTGCTCGACGAGCCCGAGCTGTTCACCATCGTACGCGGTTTTCTGGAAGGTGCCGCCAAAGCGCGCGGCCTGCCGGCAAGTAAGGGCTGACGATGCTGTCGCGGCTCAAATACGATCTGACGATGGCGGAGGCGGCGCGCGGCCCGGGCGGCTCGCGCGTCGACTTGCTGATGGTCGCGGCGATGGTGGAGCACGGCGCACGCGTGCTTGACGTTGGCTGCGGCGATGGCGAATTGCTGCGGCTCCTGGAGACGCGGGGAGTCGACGGCCGCGGCATCGAGCTGTCGCGCGAGGGCGTCAACGAATGCGTCGCCAAGGGACTCGCGGTGGTGCAGGGCGATGCCGACACCGATCTCGCCGATTACCCCAATGACGCTTTCGATTACGTCATCCTGTCGCAGACGTTGCAGGCCACGCGCCAGCCGCGCGTCGTGCTCGAGCACATGTTGCGTATCGGGCGCCGCGCCATCGTGTCGTTTCCGAATTTCGGTCACTGGAATATCCGGCTGCAGCTTTTGTTCGGCGGCCACATGCCGCGCACCGACAATCTGCCCTACGCCTGGTGGGAGACGCCGAATATCCACTTTTGCAGCATCAAAGATTTTCGCGACCTCTGTCACGCCGTCGGCGCCAAGATGGACGAGGCCGTAGCGCTCAACGCCTGGGGCCGGCAGATGCGGCTGAAAATGCCGTGGTGGTTCTGGAATCTGTTCGGCGAGCAGGCGGTGTTTCTGCTGAGCCGGCAAGGTTAGCGCGCTTCCCAGAAGAGCGCTCGGCTGTCTTCGATGGCAATCGCGCTCTTTCAGAGGGTGAGCGCGGAATGACCGGAAGAAAAAGTCATCCCGCTGTAGCGCGACTTTGGCCCGATTCCGATCAAGACGGAACCGGGCATCGCTTTTGTCTTTCACCAGCCTCGCGTCAGCGCGCCAACGCAGCCGATGACGCGTGCTTCATTTCACGCACTTGCCGTTCACCAGATGCTCGCCCGCTGGGCAGCCCGGCTGCGGCTTAGGCGGCGCCGGCTTGGGCTCAGGTTTAGCCGGCGCAGGTTTAGCCGGTGCCGGCTTCGGCGGCGCGGGCTTGGCTGGCGCGGGCCTAGCCGGTGCCGGCTTTCGCGGCGCGGGCTTGTCAGGCGCGGGCTTAGCCAGTGCCGGCTTCGGCGGCGCGGGCTTGGCTGGCGCGGGCTTAGCCGGTGCCGGTTTCGGCGGCTCAGGTTTAGCCGGGGCCGGCTTCGGTGGTTCAGGCTTGTCAGGTGCGGGCTTAGCCAGTGCCGGCTTCGCCGGCGCAGGTTTAGCCGGTGCGGGCTTCGGCGGCTCAGGCTTGACAGGTGCCGGCTTCGGCGGCTCCGGACGCGCCGGTTGCACTGCCGGACGTGGAGGCTGCACTGGCTTCACGCAGGCACCGGCGGCGTTTCTCACCTCACCGGCGGGGCATGCCGGTGGTGGGACCGGCCTTTGCGGCGGGTTCGCCACGCAGGCGCCGGCGGCGTTTCTCACCTGACCAGGAGGACATGCCGGCGGCGGAACAGGGCGTTCCGGCGGATTTCTCACGCAGGCACCGGCGGCATTTCTCACCTGTCCGGGAGGACATGCCGGCGGCGGGACTGGGCGTTGCGGCGGGTTCGCCACGCAGGCACCCGCGGCATTTCTCACCTGTCCGGCGGGACATCCCAGCGGCGGGACCGGCCGTTCCGGCGGATTCGCCACGCAGGCGCCGGCGGCGTTTCTCACCTGTCCGAGAGGACATGCCGGCGGCGGGACTGGGCGTTGCGGCGGGTTCGCCACGCAGGCACCGGCGGCATTTCTCACCTGACCGGCGGGACATGCCAGCGGCGGGACCGGCCGTTGCGGCGGATTCGCCACGCAGGCGCCGGCGGCATTTCTCACCTGACCGGGAGGACATGCCAGCGGCGGGACCGGCCGTTCCGGCGGGTTCGCCACGCAGGCGCCGGCGGCATTTCTTACCTGTCCGGGAGGACATGCCGGCGGCGGGACCGGCCGTTCCGGCGGGTTCGCTACGCAGGCACCGGCGGCGTTTCTTGCCTGACCGGCAGGACATGCCGGCAATGGTGCAGGCCGCACGCAGGCGCCAGCCGCGTTGCGGACCTGTCCCTGCGCGCAGGGCTGCGCGAGACACTTGCCGTTCACGCGACTCTGACCAGCTGGGCATGGCGTCAGAGGCGCCATGCACGCGCCCGAAGCATTGCGCACCTGCCCGGGCGGACAGGACGGGACTGGCGCAACGCATGCGCCCGAGGCATTGCGTAAATGACCCGCCGGACACGACGCGGGCACGCAGAAGCCCGCGGGATTGCGGACTTGGCCAGCGGCGCATTCGGGTGGGCGAACTGGCGAGCAAATGCCGTTTGCATTGCGCACTTGATTGGGCGGGCACGCCGGCAAGATCGGCACGCACGCGCCGTTCTGGCCGACCGGCATTTGCCCGGCGGGACAAGGTGCAACCGGAACGCAGATGCCTTGGGCGTTGATAGCGGAGCCTCTCTGGCAGACGACGGGCCGCGAGCATCTGTTGGTGAACGGGTTAAGCTCTTCGCCACGCGGACACTGTGCGACGCAGCGGCCGGAGTCGTAGTCGAACCGGTCGCCTCCCGGGCAGGCGCAGAAGCCTTCGCGGTTTCGCCTCATGCCGGCGGGGCATTCCGGCACGATGCATCGGTGCAGCAGCCGATCGTAAAGCTCGCCAGGCCGGCACGACGGAGGAACAGAGTGACACGCGCCGTCCACGCCGGGGTATTCGCCGTATGGACAGCAGGCTCCGCCCGCCGTTGTCTGCTCGCGCAGGCAGCACGCGCCGTTTGGCAATTGCACATAATCCCGCCCGCAGCGGTTCGGGGGCGGAATTGGCGGATGGTACGGCGGCCGGCAGGAGCCGTTCAGCTGCGGCAGTTCTCCAGGCGGGCAGCATTGGCCCGAAATCGTGATCCGGCCTGCCGGGCAAGCCGGCGGAATGACGATGCACGCATTGGTACCGGCGTTGAACCACGATCCGGGCGGGCAGACGAGCGGGGGCACGAACGGCTGAGCCGCCTGGCTGCAGGCCATCGGAATGGCGATGTCGCCCATATAGCCGCGGATCGCTGGGCTGTCGTATTGGACGTTGTAGTCGGCAAAATAGGTCTGCATCGGTGGCACGTTCGCCGGTGCGACAAGGTCGATCCCATTGCCTTGCAGGCCGTTCAGGTACGGCGTGCCGCTCGCGGCGAGGAGTTTTGCCAAGTTGGCATCCTGCGACTCACGCATGTCTTCGCCGGTCGACCACAGAAACCCGCCGCAAGCGCTGCGGTTGATCTGTCCATTGGTGCTGTAGGCGTAGCCGATCGCGATGCCGCCGTTGGAATTGGCCATCGCTCCGGGAAAGCCGATTGCATATTGGTCGGGAACGGCTTGCCACCCCGGCGGCATTCCCGGTGCGGCCGGCACGGGCGCATAGCGCAACACGCGGCCGATCCCGGCTTGCGCGAGCGCCACCAGCTCATAGTCGCCGGTCGGCGCGGCGCGCTCGGCCAGCAGCATGTTGCCTTTGCCGTCGAATACGATTTTCGAGATTTCGGTTGGACCGGCTGCGGGCGGCGCCTGCAGTTCCATGCGTGCGTCAACGCCGAACGACCCGTCCGGATTGATACCGACCGACCAGATCTGAAGCTGATCGGCGACCGCGTAGTACAGTCGGCCGTTGTGCACCGCGAGGCCGAAAAGGCGACGGCCCGGCGCCGCGTAGCCCCACGTCGCCGGCTTATCGCCGCTGAATTGCGGGCTGCTGATCGGTACTGCTTGACTAGGATCATAAGCGACCGGCGCCAAGCCCGCGGCCTGGCGGCCCTGGACGCCGTGATCGTAGAGCGCGACTTCCTGTCCGGAGAGATTGAAGCGATGGATCATGCCGGTCTGGCGATCGGCAACGAATAATGTGCTGGAGGATGGATCGAACGCGAGTCCGCCAAGCGCCGGCCCATTGTTCGCCACGCCGTTAAGCGCGACATTGGCGAACAGGCTGACGGCGCCGCTCGCGCCATCGATGCGCCAGATCGAGCCCGGACCGCCACCCTGTGCGTCCGGCCCGAACAACCCGGCCATGAAAGCCGCGCCGATCCCGCCTTGATGGATACGCACGAGTGCGCCGGACTGTCCCTGCGCGACGATCGGCAATCCGTAGGCGGACGTTGCGGCCACATAGATGTTCGGCGGATTGGCGTTGTCGAGTGCGACGCCAAAAACCTGCCCGACCTGTCCGGCTGTGACGGTGAACGGATTGAGCGTCGCCAGTATTTGCGCCTGCGGCGGTGCGCCCGGCGCTTGCAGATTGAAGACGCGGACCGAGGGGCCGTTGGGATCGATAAAAGTCTGATCGCCGGGATCGACCCCCTGCGTGACTTGCGCGGGTTGCGGCGCACCGGAAAAACCTGTGACGACAGCGTCGCCTGACTGCAGCACCGCGCGCGGAGCTTGTGCTCGCGCCAAGCCGGACGGGAGCATCGCTGCCAGCAGGGCAATCGCGGCCAGTGTGAAGCCAAACCCGAGCCGATTAGTTCTGCCGCGAAGTCGCATTGAGGGGAGTGCAAAACCGCGCAGTGCGCGCATGTCCGCGGTCCAGGGAAAGCTGGAAAAAAACACTTGTGTCCCCCCAAAAATTCACCGTCAAAACACCGGATCGGCGATCATTGAGGCAGGCAATTGATAAACGCAAGACGCATTTATTGCTGAATTGCCACAGTCGATTACGGCGCGCATCGCGGGAACCTTCGCGTTTGCGTTCAGTCGGTCCGGCGCGTTCAATGCGGAGTTGCCGAAGCCGGCCCTGATTTGATCGCAGGCGTGATGGCGAGTTTCCACGCCTTGGCGGCGGACAAATAGGTTTCGGCCGCGGCCTGTATGTCGCGCGCGCTGACCTTCGTCAGGATCGGCAGCGTGTCGCGAATGATTTCGAGTTGGCGAGGGTCTTGTTGCGTGCCGGTCAACGCGCCGAGCCAGTAATCGTTGGTCCGGCGTGTGGCGATCAGACTTTCGATGAGCGGCTTGCGCGCGCGTTCCAGTTCATCCGCGGAAATGGGATGCGTCTGCAGATCGCCGGCGAGGTCGCCGATCGTTTTGAAAAACATCGGCATTTTGGCGGGCGGCAGTTCGGTGCCGACCAGCAGGATGCCGTAGCCAGGTGCAATGGTCGATCCTGAAAGGATAGATGCCGGCGAGTAGGTGACGCCGTCCTGGATGCGAAGTTGATCCATCATGCGCGTTCCCAGAATCGATTTGAGGAGACGCAGCGCGTTGTAGTTTTTCAGGTCGAAGGCGTCGGTGGCGGGCCACGCCACGACGGCGAATCCCTGGTCGGCGCGGCCCTCATGATGAAGTTCGGCTGGCTTGGCGTTGCCGGCCGGGAACTTAAGCGCAATCGTCTTGATCGCGGTCTCGTTGGCGCGCGCCGGCAATGCACCGAACGTCTTGGCAACCGCGGCCACCGCATCGTCGAGCTTCACGTCGCCGACAATCGTCACCTCGATGGGCGCTGACGCGAGCGTCGGCGCCAGCAGTGCCTTGATGGCGTCCGGTCCGGTGTGCGCCACGTCGGCCAGGGATGGCGAACACAGGCGCGGATCGCCACCGACCAGCGAACAGCGGATATCCCGCTTGAGGACGCCCATTGGCGACGACGTCAAGGATTCCAGATCGCTGGTTTCGTCAGCGCGCGCACGCTCGATGCCGTCGGTGCGCCAGCCCGGCGCGCTCACATAGGCGGTGAGCACCTGCATCAAGGTGGCAAGCTCGGACGGCGGCCCGTGGCCTTGCAGCGTCACGCCGTCGGCGGCGAATTGCGATTTCAGTTGGATGAAGTTGCCCGCGAGCGCCCTGGAGATATCGTCAAAGCTAAGCGCCTTCGTCCCCAGCAGAAGCAGTCTCTGCCCGTCAACGATCCAGGTGGGGCTTGCTCGACCGGCCGGCAAGTCAGCGTAACCGTCGCCGATCCGGACATTGACCCCGACTTCGCCGGCCTTGAATGTCGTCGGCTTGACGGCGAGCCGCACGCCGTTGGCAAAGCGCAGGGCGGTCGTGTCCAGATCGGCGATCGATTTGCGCTCCACCACTTTTCCGGCAGGTCCGAAATCGGTGTAGGGCCACGTGACTTTCGCCTGCTCGACGGGCCGCGTCAGCGGCGCCTCTTCGGCTGCGGTCAAGGCGGCCGCCACGGCAGCTTCACCGCCGTCGACCGGCTCCGGGCTCGACAAAAAGACCAGTGGGCCGCGGTCGCCCATGAGGGTGCGAATTGCGGCGTTCATGCCATCGAGGCTGAGCGAATTGAACGCCTGATCAATCAATGCCAGCGTGTCGGCCGGGCCGACGAAGACGTCGTTGATAGCGACGTCTGAAGCAATCTGTGCCGCGTTGGCGTTGCTCGAATCCGTGGCGGCCGTGGCGGCTGCCTGTTGAAAGAGGGCGTGCAACTGCTCCTTCGCACGCGCAAACTCGTTGGCGGTGACGCCGAACTCGGTCATGCGGCGCAGTTCACGCACTGCTCCATCCAGCGCGGCGTGCCAAGCCTGTGGACGGATGGCCGCCGCCACCGACCAGGTGGTTGCTCCATCGAGCGGTGCGAAATTCGATCGCGCGGCGACAAACGGACTCTGCGGGCCGCTCGCGAGCGTATTGAGCCGGTCGCTGAGGATCGACAACGCCAGCAGCCTGGTCAGGTCATTGCGCTCGCGTGCAGCGCTGTCGGGGTCGGTTTTGAGCACCCAAGTGAGACTGAGCGAAGGAGCAACTCCGGCCTCGGCGTAGAGGGCGGCTTCGGCGCCGCGCCGGGTGACGTCGGCAGGGGCAGGTTCCGCGCCGTCGGGCCCGGATGGGTTCCAGTCCGAGAATACCTTGACGATTTTGGCCTCCATCGCCTTGGCGTCGATATCGCCGACGACGATGACGGTGGAGCGCTCGGGCCGATAATAGGCATCATAGAAGTCGCGGATCAGCGACACCGGGGCGTGTTTGATGATATCGGTCGATCCGATGGGAAAACGCTCGATCAGGCGGCTGTGCGGGAAAAGGAAGGCGAGGCGTTTCTTGCCGGCTCGGTAATCCGGGGTGTCGCGCAGGCGTTCTTCGGACAGGATGACGCCGCGTTCGGCGTCCATCGCGGCTTGCGACAATGTCAGCGCGCCCGCAATGTCGCGCAGGCGCAACAATCCGCCATCGATCGATGCCGTATCGTTGCGCGGAAAATTGAATGTATAGAGCGTCTGGGCGAAGCCCGTGGAGGCGTTTGCGTCGGCGCCCACGGCGAGCCCCAGCCGCTGCAGCGAGGGCCACACCTCGTTCTCCGGCACGTTTTTGGAGCCGCGGAACGCCATGTGCTCGAGGAAATGCGCGAGCCCCCGCTGCGCATCGTTCTCCTGCAGCGAGCCATCGTTGACGTTGAGCCACATCGACACCGCGCCCTTGGGGGTCTCGTTGCGCATGATCGCGTAACGCATGCCGTTGGGCAGTGCGCCAAACAGCACGCGGGGGTCGGCGCGCAGGTCGCTATGCGCCTGTGGCCAGTCGGCAGCAGACGCGGCGCGCGGGCTCGCCAGTGCGGCGACCGCAGCAAGGCCAAGGGCCGCGGCGAAACGCACCGATATGAGGCCGCGGCCGATGAGTGCAGTCATGAGGGTTCCCTGCCCGACAATGGTATGAGGCTGTACATAGCGCATATTTTCGGCCCGAGATCGAGACTCCATTGTCCGGCCGACGCACGGCGTTCGCGCCGGCTGCGTAATGTGATAAGCGAAAGCGGCAGCGTTCGCGGTGCGGCCGCCGCCGGACGGGCCCGTAGCTCAATGGTCAGAGCCAGCGGCTCATAACCGCTTGGTTGGAGGTTCGAGTCCTCCCGGGCCCACCA
>JBAQJL010000099.1:0-4814 GCA_049300295.1 Xanthobacteraceae bacterium | reverse complement strand
TCGGCGATGTCGCCCGCGCCGTAATCGCCGTCGACCGCGGCCGACAGCGACGCCAGCGTGCCAGCCGAAAGCGGCATCGGCACGCCGGTGAGCGCACCGGTCGCGACCGCCGACATGATGTCCTTGCGCAGGGTGCGAATATCGAGGGTCATGTCGCCTGCCTCGCCCTTGAGCACGCCGGTCTTGGCCTTGAGCCAACCGGTTGCTGTGGCGCTTTCAGACAGCGCGTCGAGCATCGCTTCGAGCGCGAGCCCCTGCTTGGCGCCGAGCGCGAGCGATTCGGCGATTGCCTGCACGTAGGCGCCAAGCCCGACATTGGCGGCGAGCTTCATGGCATAGCCCGCACCATGCGGGCCCATGTGCAGAATGCGCCGCGTCAGCTTTTCCAAGACGCCGCGCCCGCGCGCCAGATCTTCGGTGCGCCCGCCCACCATGGCGAACAGTGTCCCGGCCCGAACCTGCGGAATCGTGCCAAGCACCGGCGATTCAATCAACCGCGCACCTTTCGCCTCGACCAGCGGCGCGAGTTCGCGGCCGGTCATCGGTTGCAGCGTGCTCATCTCGATAAACAGCTTGCCGCCGACATCGCCTGAGAAAAAACCATCGGCGCCGGTGAAGATCCGGCGCACGCCGTTGTCCTCGGTGATACTGGAAATGACGATCTCGGAGGCGGCGGCGACGTCGCGCGGACCAGAGGCGACGCGCAGGCCGCCGGCCGCCAGCCTGCGGTTTGCTTCGGCGTTCTGGTCCCAGCCGACGACCTCAAAGCCCTGCTGGCGCAGGCGCTCGGAGATCGCCCCGCCCATCCGCCCAAGACCCACAATGCCGACTTTCATGGCCCGCTCCCCATTCGCGCGTACGCGGATCATTCTACGCGATGAGAATCGCAGGCGCGACAGGCCGCCGAACGGCAGCCGCGCCGCCGATCAGTAGCGCACGTGCTGCAGCTTCTCGGGATTGCGCACCACGTAGATCGCCACGATGCGTCCGTCGTGGTGCTCGAACGCCATCGTCTCGATCGAGCCGTCGTCTTCGTGCAGAACGAAGCCCGCCAGTCCGTTGACCGTGGCGGGACGCGCGCCGATGGAGGCGAGGCCCGGGTTTTTGCGGGCAATACCTTCGAAGAAACGCATGATTTTTTCAGCGCCGTAGATTGGCTTGAGCGCAGCGGTACGTTTGCCGCCGCCGTCTGTGTAGAGCACAGCGTCTTCGGCAAGGAGCCGCGTCAGCGCCTCCGGGTTGGGAGAGGTGATCGCAGCCTGAAATGCCGTCGCGAGCCGGCGGCCTTGTTCAGGCGATGGCGAAAATCGCGGCCGTCCCGCTTCAATATGAGCGCGTGCGCGCGCTGCGAGCTGGCGGCAGGCGGGCTCGCCGCGGCCGAGCGTGCGCGCCACTTCGCCGAACTCGAGGCCGAAGACGTCGTGCAGCAGAAAGCTCGCGCGCTCGAGCGGCGACAACCGTTCGAGCACCAGCATCAGGGCGACCGAAATGTCGTGCGCCAGATCGCCGGCGCAGTCGTCGTCGAAACTTTCGTCGACCACCGGCTCGGGCAGCCACTGCCCGACATAGATTTCGCGCCGCGCCTGTGCCGATTTCATGCGGTCGAGGCACAGCCGCGCCACCACGGTGCCGAGATAACGCCGCGGCTCCTCGACCTCGGCGCGATCCGTATTGTGCCAGCGCAGATACGCGTCCTGCACTATATCCTCGGCCTCCGCGCGCGAGCCGAGCATGCGGTAGGCGAGGCCCGTCAGCGCATGGCGATGCGCCTCGAACGCCGCGACGCCTTGATCCAGGATCGCGCTCATGCGGCTTTGACCTCCGCGGCTTGCTTGATTTCGCGCAACACCGGCCGCGCTTCGCCGCCGACAGTGACGCGCTGGCATGCCTGGCCGTGGCCGAGCGCGTATTTCAGCGTCGGAAACGACCGCGCCGCCACCATGGCGAACGCGAGCGAGATCAGGCCGCGCTGGCCGAATTGGCGCACCACTTCCTCGCGCAGATCGTCCGCCTGCGGCGCGTGCCGCAGCGTTGCCTCGGTAAAGCGCGTGGTGAGCGCCACCTCGTAGGGCATGGCGGCGTAATCGCGCGCCACCACGGCGCGCAGAATTTCGGGATCGACGCCCTCGCGCTCCGCCATATCGATGCTGAGCTGGGTGCACGGCCCGCAATCCTCGGCCATGACCGCGACGATTCCGGCGGCGCACCAGGCGGCAAGCGGCACGTCCTTGCGGTATTTGGTCAAGCCCTGGACCTTGCCGAATGTCAGCATCGCGCGCGGGTCGGCCTGGACCATCTCGTGCATATAGCGGGCGTCATAGTTCCATGTGCGCTCGAACGCACCGACCTGTCGTTGCAGGAACCACTTGAGCATGACGGCTCTCCTTCTGCGATTTGCGCGACAGCACGCCGGGGCCAGATTGTGGCACGTCCGCGGGCATCGCCTCATGCCTCTAAGACGAGGCACGATCGCCAGCCGTGACATAGGACCGAAAGGAAAATTGTGCAGCCCCGGGAACCGCTGCGGGAACCTACGCCAGCGCGTCGGCTACCGCTTTCCCGCAAGCCGCCGTATTGGCCGCGCCGCCAAGATCGCGGGTGCGCAGTTTCGGATCGGCCAGCACGCGCTCGATCGCTTTGACGATCGCGGCCGAGGCATCGGCCTCGCCGAGATGTTCCAGCATCATCGCCCCCGACCAGATCTGGCCGATCGGATTGGCGATGCCCTGTCCGGCAATGTCGGGCGCCGAGCCGTGTACCGGCTCGAACAGCGACGGGAACCGGCGCTCCGGATCGATGTTGCCGGACGGCGCGATGCCGATGGTGCCGGTGCAGGCCGGCCCGAGGTCGGACAGAATGTCGCCGAACAGGTTCGAGCCGACCACGACATTGAACTTGTCGGGCCGCAGCACGAACAAGGCGGACAGAATGTCGATGTGATACTTGTCCCATTTAACGTCGGGAAAATTCTTCGACACCGCTTCGACGCGCTCGTCCCAGTACGGCATGGTGATGGCGATGCCGTTCGATTTGGTAGCCGATGTGAGGTGCTTCTTCGGCGTTTTGCGCGCGAGCTCGAAAGCAAATTTAAGCACGCGGTCAACGCCGGTGCGCGACATCACGGTTTCCTGCACCACCACTTCGCGCTCGGTGCCGGCGAACATGCGGCCGCCGATGGCGGAGTATTCGCCTTCGGTGTTTTCGCGCACCACCCAGAAATCGATGTCGCCGGGCTTGCGGCCGGCGAGCGGCGACGGCACGCCCGGCATCAGCCGCACCGGCCGCAAATTCACATACTGATCGAACTCGCGGCGGAACAGAATGAGCGAGCCCCACAGCGAAATGTGATCCGGAATTTTCGCCGGCCAGCCGACTGCGCCGAAATAGATCGCATTGTGGCGGCCGATCTTTTCCTTCCAGTCCTCCGGCATCATGCGGTCGTGCTTGGCGTAGTAATCGTACGAGGCAAAGTCGAAATGATCCTGGCGCAACTCAAAGCCGAATTTTTTCGCCGCGGCCTCGAGCACGCGAACGCCTTCGGGCATGACCTCCTTGCCGATGCCGTCGCCGGCAATGACGGCAATGCTGTAGACGCGGTTGGTGGGCATGGGGCGTTCCTCTTGGCGCGCGCTGGATTTGAACTTGCTCACTATAAAGCGGTCTGCGGCAAGACGAGAGGGCTGGAGGCGACCGTGCGGAGCGCGGCTGCCGGCCTATCGTCCTTCCTCCCACAGCGCTTCCAGCCGGTGCCGGAATGCCTTCGGCCGCTCGGCCAGCAGCCGGCGCGCGATCCGTGCGGCGCGATGAGTGAGCTGCAGGCGCCGCTCGGCGCAGGCCGCTATGAGCCGCGAGCGCCAGTGCGCCAGGGGCTGATGCGGCCCGGTGAGCCGCTCCAACACGGCAAGATCCTGGCACTTGCCGAGCCGGTCGCGCAGCCGCTCGGCTTCGTTGGTCCACATTTTGCCGAAGCGCGGCCATAGCGGCTGGACCAGCTCCATCTGATAGCGATGCACGACGACGCGCTGCCGAAACGCGTGCAGCTCCGCGTCGCTCGCCAGCGACCAATCCGACGGCATGCGGCGGCGAGCATCGCGATAGCCGACCGCGAGTTGCGCCGCGATGGCGGAGAAATCGAATGGATCGAGCGGCCATGCCTCGACTGCCGCCGCCGCGCCGTCGATCCAGCCGACGATGGTTACCTGCAAGTCGGGTGTAAGCACGGCGCGTTCCTCGCTGCCGCGCAATTCCTCGATGCGGCCGCGTATCGTCTGCTGCGTGCGTTCGGACAGCACCACGCCGCGCTTGAGCACGTCGTCGAAGGCGTTGAGCGCCGCCTGGCCGTCGCGGGCGTGGGCCAGCGAGCGGGCGTAGTCGCGCGCCTCGACGCGCCAGCGTTCGGCATCGGCAATGAACGGCGCCAAGAGCCGCATCAGCGCCCGCCATTCCTTCATGGCGCGGCGGAATTCGTGCACGGCGTCCTGGCTCGAGCGTTCCGGATCGGTCATCACCGCGCGCGCGCCGGCGAGAATGTGCCCGGCGATGCCGCGCATCGCGGGACCGATCGCTGCGCTGGGCTGCAGGGCAGGTTTCTTGAGGGCGGATTTCTTGCCCATTTTCGGGTTAACCGGACCGTGCATGGCAATTGCGGGGCGAAGGCTACAATCCGATGGGAGAATAGTGACAGTATGGCGAAATATCCGCCCGCGCGCACTTCCCTTATCGGGGACCGCTTGCTACATGCATCCCCGATACTTTTGCCCTTTGACGCGGGGTGGAGCAGCCCGGTAGCTCGTCAGGCTCATAACCTGAAGGTC
>JBAQJL010000098.1:0-20665 GCA_049300295.1 Xanthobacteraceae bacterium | reverse complement strand
CACCGGATTGGCCGCCAACGCCACCAATGATGCTGGCCCCGTGCCCGCCAGAAGCGGCGCCCGGTATAATTCCGGCCCCTCCGCTCCCAGCGGTAGGGGGGCCCAGCCCATCGCCGCCCGAAGCGGTCAACCCCACTCCACCACCACCGCCACCGCTGCCAGCGCTGAAGTTGTTGTTCCCGCCGTGACCGCCATCAAGACCGCCGCCGCCGCCGCTAAAACCACCGCTTTGCGTGCCGGGCATGCTGCCGCCGTGGCCGCCAACCGCGCTGTCGCCGCTGAAAGCTACATTGATCAAAGTGACGACGGGGACGACGGCCTGGCTTGGGTCATTGCCGCCGCTGCCGTTGGTGCCTGCCACGAACAGTCCGCCACCTAGGCCGGCGCCGCCGCCCGCGAGCAAGCCGCCCGCGCCGCCTTGCGCCTTCATATCTTGCAAGGTCAGGTTTTCGATCGTGACGTCGCCCGAATAGACGAACAAGCCGCTGTAGGCGTTGGCGCCGTTGATGGTCTGGACCTGCGCGCCGCCGCTGCCGTTCGTTCCCTCGATGGTCAGGCTCGCGCCGCTCGGCAGGTTGATCGCCAAAAGCTGCGACGTCAGAGTAATCGGGCCGGTAATGTCGAAGACGTAATTGTTGGGGAAACCTTGGGTATCGATAAAGCTGATCGAGTTGTTGAAATCGGTTTCGTTGCTGATATCAAATGTCGTCATCGCGATTCTCCGTCACAGCGCCTTGTTTTCAAAGCCGTGTTTTGTTCGCCCCCGCGGACGCAACCGGGTTGCTCATGTTGTGGCTATGAACGCCTGCTCAACTGTTTGTTCATTTGCCTCGATTTAACCTCCTCGTTTGCTTTCGCCCCGCCAAGCATCCAGGCTGCCGGATTGCTCCAATTCGGCGATCAGTGGAACGAGCTCATTGCCATACGCGCGCCAGCGGCCAAGTCCGTGTGAGTTGATCGGCTGGCGCACCTGCGCGCGGCTTACGGTCTTTACGCGGCTATCGCCCTCATAAAAACGGGTACAGCTCGGGTCGTGCGGTAATTCGACATGCGCAAGCAGCTTCGCCAGGGTGCCGTCGAAATCCTCGACCCAATCCGATAGCTTTATGGTGAGAATCTGGTTTGGCAGCGAAGCCTTCCAGTGCGCCATCAGCCGTTCATGCTGGGCGATGTACCAGCCAAGATCGGCAAGATCGTGCGCGTAGCCATGGGCGCCATGAAAGCGGAAGGTGAAGATCGATAGTCCGATGTCACGCGGATCGCGCGCGCAATAAATGATCTTCGCGCCCGGCAGCATCAGCCCGACAAGGCCGAGATAGTTGAAATTCCCGGGCATCTTGTCGACGATGCGCTTGGCATCGGGCGCAAGCGCGTGCAGCGCGGCAAGATAATTTCGCCTCGCGGCGTCGAGCGTGACGCCATCGAGTTCGGCGATGCGTCGTACGGCGGCAGCGCCGTCGCCGCGGCCAAGAGCGTGGAAGGCTTGTCCCAGCGCGACGCGTTCGCCGGCGCCGTGCGCGTCGCGATGGGCATCGAGAATCTGCTCGATCAGCGTAGTCCCCGAACGCGGCATGCCGACGATGAAGACCGGCGCCGGGTCGGCGTCGCCGGCCTGCGGTTCCCCAGCAAAGCGCGCGCGATCGAACAGCGCGATGTTGGCGTCGACAAAGGCGCGATGCGCGTCGCGTGAGAAAGGCTGGCTACGCGCCAGCAATTTGTGCCCGGCGACCCAATGCGCGAACGCGCGTGCGGGCGCGGCATTGCTCGACCAAAATTTCGCGAGATCGTAATGCGCCATGATCTGATGCTCGGGAACCACGTCAGCACCGATGGCGTCAAGGGCGGCTTCCATCTGACCGGCAGATTCGCGCGCCGCACGAACATCGCGCCGGCCCAGCGCCAGCAAGACGTTGCGCCAGTGCCACAACGGTGCGATTTCGGCGGGTATTGGGCCAAGCGCGGCAAGCGCATCGAGGGCCGACTTCGCCGCCTCGAACCGACATAGCTGCAACAAGGCCAGCGACTTCTGCAAATGCCAGTGCCGGACGGCGCGAGCATCGCCGTTGGACGTGCCGCCTTCCTCCAAAAGCGCGAGCGCTTCGGCCGCGCGCTCCTCCTGCAACAAGCCGGCCACGAGGTTCAGCCGCGCTCCAATGTCATCGGCCTTTTGCGTTAACTGGCGCCGCAAAAGGTTCTCTGCAGCATCAGATTGGCCACTGATGCGCATGAAAGCGGCAAGGTTCGAGATGGCGACTGCATGGTCGGGCGCGAACAAAAGAACCTGCCGCATTGCCGTCTTGGCATCCTCGATCGCGCCTTGGCGGTAGCGGGCGACGCCATAGTTGATCCAGGCATCGGCGAATTGCGGCGCAAGCTTGATCGCGGCCGCGAATGCCTGCTCGGCTCGCTCCGGCTGATTGTGCGCGAGCCAGGCTTGGCCGTAGACGTAGTGTGCGCGGGGATCATTGGGCGCGCTGTGACACGCCTCGCTCGCGGCTGTAAGTGCGACCTGCACTGCTCCGCGCGCCAACTGTTCAACCGCGGTTTTTAGAAACGCCGCGGTCTGTTCGCCGGACCCGCTCAACTCAGGCATGCCCCGAGAAACGCGATGAGCTGAGGCGAAGCAAGCCTGGTCGCGGCGACGTTCGCCTCTAGAGCGGGCCGGTGCATAAAACCGTGCTCGGCTTCCGGGTACGTCTGGATCGTCGTCGGTTGCCGGCGCGACAGTAGCGTCCGTGTCAGCGCCTCGTAGGTTTCAGGACTACTGACATGGTCGTTGCCCGGACGAAGCATGTGCAGCGGGCACGCAATATTCGCCGCCAGCGCCAGGGCATCCATGGCCTGATTTGGCAGCCGCGGATTTTCAATCGACGGATAGGCCATGGCGCAAGCGACGATGCTCCGGTCTTGCGATGCCTGCAAAATCGCGAAGCGGCCGCCGATACAAAACCCGATCACGCCAACGGCGCTGGCACCGAACTGACTCTGGAGCGTGTCGCGCCAGCGCGCGATCATGCCGAGTACGCCATCGTCGGTCAGCATTCGCGCGCGCCTGATACACTCTTGGTAATCGGCAGATAGCGGCAAGCCAGAGTTGATGTCCCAAACCGCCGCCACAAGCCCCGAATTGGCCAGACCGTCGGCGTAGCTGCGGGCAAATTCGTTGATGCCGAAAATCGTGGGCAGGATCAAAACGCCGCCGCGCGCCCCGGCCTTTGGTGCCGCAACGTAGCCGAACAGATTGGGGCCGTTGAACGCCTTGTATTCGATCGACATCGCCTTTGTCCTTTTCCTGCCAGCGGACGGACAATTGCTTTTGCGCTCCGCGCTTGCAAGACCGTCGGTCGCCTTTCCCAGCCTTGCGGCGTGTGATTGAATGGGCGCCGTGCACAGACGGGAGACAGCTCATGCACACCGTAATGTGGACGTTCAAAGTGCCGGCCGGCACGCCGAAGGCGCAGTTGGTCGGCACCATCAACGCAACGGCGCACACCTACGAAGGCATTCCCGGCCTGATTCGCAAATATTACGGCATCGCGCCCGACGGAGCGTCGCTGGTCGGCATCTATCTGTGGGACAGCAAGACCGCCGCAGACGCGTTCTATACGCCCGATTGGGTGGCGACGGTGACCAAACGTTGGGCAGCACCGCCGTTGCGACAGGATTGGGAGACGCCAATGGTGGTGGAGAGCGCCGAGCGGCGGCTGGTGGCGGCGGAATAGCTGACCTTCCAGCCGGAAATCGGAGGACATATGGAAACGTTGCCACGCAAGGGTTTGCGCCGCGCGGAGATGATGAAGCGCGTCGCCTTCTTCCGCGATTTGAATGGCTCGGACGGTGGACTGCCCGACAGCAAGATGCAAGGTTGCATCCGTACGCTCTATAACGTGATCGGCTTCCAGCCGCCCAAAGATGAAGGCGGTGCCGTCACCTCGCCCGTTGGCGACGACGCTGCACGCATGGCCGCAATCAAGATTTCGGAGGGATTTAACCTCGGGTACTGTCGCGCCAAGCCCGGCAATGGGCCGATGATGCATAACCACGACACCAACGAAACCTTCGTCCCGATGACCGGAACTTGGCGCTGCAGCTGGGAGGACGAAAACGGCGAAGTCGATTTCGTCGACGTCGGTCCAATGGACGCGGTGTCGTTTCCGCCGGGCTGTGCGCGCCGCTTCGAGAACGTCAGCAAGGGCGACCCAAACGAAGAAGCGATCCTGATGTTTGTGATCGGCGGCGACGGCCCCAAGGCTGAATTTACCGACAAATCGATGAATGAGCTTGTCACCGCGGGAGTCTGGACACCCGCCTGAGCACGGCTTTGGCCGACAGCGCGATGCGCATTTCCGCCATACATTGTGACACTCGCGCGACAACGAAGGCGTTGGACTCTTGGCTGACAAACTCTACCTGGAACCACCAGCGATCCGGCTTCGTTATCGACGAACGCGTGGCGCAGAATCGCCATGATCGGGATATGCCATTAGCCGTCCATGATCAGTACGCTCTACGCACTTTCGGGCTTTGCGGTCGGTGTGCTGGTTGGCATGACTGGCGTCGGCGGCGGCTCGCTCATGACGCCGCTGCTCATACTGCTGTTCGGCATCCATCCCGCCACCGCAGTCGGCACCGACCTGCTCTCCGCCGCTGTCAGTAAGAGCGCAGGCACTATCGTTCATGGGCTGGCACGCAGCATCGAGTGGCCGGTCGTGCGACGGCTCGCCATGGGCAGTGTGCCTGCAACGATCATGACGCTCGGCTTCCTCGCTCTGCTCAATCAGAGCGAAGCCGCGCGCGGCCTGATCACCATCATCCTGAGCGCCGTCTTGTTGCTGACTGCCGCCATCTTGGTGTTCCGGGGCAGCATCGTGCGCTTCTACCACAGCCGATTACCGGTTCTCGACGATCGTGGGACAGCCACAGCCACGGTTGTCATCGGTGCGGTTCTTGGGGTGGTTGTCACCATCTCCTCGGTCGGCGCGGGAGCCATCGGCGTCTGCGTCCTGCTCATCTTGTATCCCAAGCTGCCGATGGCTCGGATCGTCGGATCAGACATCGCACACGCCGTCCCGCTGACCTTCGTTGCCGGCATGGGCCACTGGATGATGGGTACAGTCGACTGGCACATCGTCGGCCTACTGCTCGCGGGCTCGTTGCCTGGTATCGTTCTCGGCAGTTACCTGGCCGTTCGCGTTCCCGAGACCGTGCTGCGTGCGATCTTGGCCGGCACGCTCACTGTGCTTTCGATCAGACTCCTGCACGAGCATTTCGAAAGCGGCGTATCGCTGGTGACCGCGCTCACTCGCCGCGCGCCGCACTGAGCAAGCACAATGCAACGCAGATCGGCCGGCAGCGGGTGTTCCGCTCAGAGCGCCTCGCGGCCAATGCCGCGTTCCGCCAGCAACTGCGCAACACACTTGCGCGCATAGTACGCACGCGTCTTTACCGTATTCTCTGGCACACCGATGATACGGGCGACTTCGGCAATCGATTGCTCGTGATAGTAGATCAAGTCGAGAACCGTTCGGTGTGCCGGTGACAACCGCTTGAGGCATTCGCGGATTACAACGCAAGACCCCTGCTTCTGCGCCCCGACCTCCGGGTCGTCGCTCGGCTCCTTAATCGAGGCAGTCGCGTCGTCGTCGAGTTGATCGCTGGCACGCCGCCGCCGCCACGCGGTGGCCTTGAAGTGTGCGATCGCCAGCATCCACGTGGAGACTTTCGAGCGCGCCTCGAACTTGCCGGCGTGCCGCCAGATTTCGATGAACACCTCGTTCAAAAGATCCTCGGCCGCTGCCGCATCGCCGGCGACGCGCAGCAAAAATCGGAATACTCGTGTTTTGTGGCGCACGAACAGGTCGCGCATGGCGTTCCGATCGTGCGTCGCGATCAGCGCGATCAATGTTTCATCCGAGTGTATCTTGACGGACGGCTGCCACACGGCTTTTGCCGCCGACACTGCCAGGCTCTGTTGCATGACGACTCCCGTATCCCTGTCGGCGCTTCGTGCGGCCTGCAAGTGTCCGCCGAGCGCCTGTCGTTGCGGTCGAGCGACCGTGACCGCCAAGCTAGACCAGGGCGTTCCGGTGAGATGTGACGTACGGCACTACGCAATGGGCGGCCGCACAATCGCGCTGTGATGCGCGGCACAGACACCCGGGAGTCACCTGATAGTTTTCGATGCGCAAATGAATCGCGCTCATGCACCGGGGGGTGACGATGAGCCGCAAACAGGAGTGCCATCGATGACCCAATTATCGTTCGATCCGACGCACCAAATCGGAGAGTCGGCCTCCTCCGGCGTTGCTTCGGCAGCGAGCTGGCTGTTCTCGAAAATCCTGCAACCCGACGTGCTCCTCGTTCTCGTGATTTGTGGCACCGGTCTGATCCTGACGCTGGTCGCCGCGGCAACGTTACCCGACTTCTCGAGTGCATTGTCGGACGCCTCCACGGTAGTCGGGCCCTGAAACAGGCGACCTCCATCGCGGAAGATTGGTTCGCTTGTCGCGGCATGTCAGTGCCAGCTTTCATCTGCACGATGGGCGGCCGCCGGCGCACCGGACCGGCCGTCCATCGCGCCATTCTTGGCTGCACGAAAAGCGTGTGGGATTGAACATCTCAACGAAATCGCCGCTGCAGCGTTAAGATGCGCGCAAACATAATAAGCCTTTTTTGATATCCTCAGCTCGCGGCTCGATTCGCGCCCTGGACACAGTTCGCAGCTTCGACGATGATTGCCGCGGACTCGAAGCGGGGGTGCCGCGCCGAGGCCGGCTGTTCATTCTAGTACGCCACCCGAAGCGGGGCGATCTTGGACAATGTGACAACCGACCGGGCGCGCAAGCTGCTCGACGGCTGCGCGCTCTTCAAAGCATTGGGCGAACGAGAACGGCACGATCTTGCCGCGCTTGCGCGGACTCGCAGCTTCGCAACCAATGAACCGATTTTTCACGTCGGCGAGCCGGGCTCCAGCATGATGGGCGTGCTGGTCGGTGTCGTCCGCATCTCACTGCCTGCCCCGAAAGGCCGGGAAGTTATCCTTGTCGATTTGCCGGCGGGCGAATTATTCGGCGAGATTGCCCTGCTCGACGGCAAGCCGCGTTCGGCCAGCGCCTCCGCGTTGACCAACTGCGAGCTTATGGTGCTCGAGCGGCGCGACATGCTGCAGTTTCTGGAGCACAATCCAAGCGCCTGCCTGAATCTGATGCAGCTTCTTTGTGCGCGAATTCGCCGTTCCGACGAGCGCATGGCCGAGATCGCTTTCTTCGATTTGCCGGCCCGCCTCGCCAAAGCCTTGTTGCGCTACCCGGCGCCGAGCCGCGGCCCACAGAAGCTTGCACTCTCGCAGCGTGAATTGGCGGAAATGTCCGGCGCCACACGAGAGAACGTGAACCGCTGCCTGCGCGAATGGCAGCGGCGTGGCATCCTGGAACTCAAAAATCGATGGACTATCATTCTCAAGCCGGAGGCTCTTCACGCCATCGAGGAGGCCTTCGAGCAATCGCCGTAAGCTTCCGTCAAAGCTCTCCTGCCACGGCCGGCCGGGCGGTCATTTTGCCCGGGCGGGCGGGTTGCTATAATGGGAGCCGGCGGGGTTGAGGAGGACGAAATAATGCGGCCGGCGGCAGCGCTGAGTGCCATCGTCGCGCCTTTTGTGCCGTCCGCGCACCTCGTGGCATTCCATTTCGAAACCGACCGAAAGCCGCCAATCGGGTCGGCTACGCCACAGCCAACGCGGAGGACCACGTGAAACGGCCCGACCGGACAGGCAGCCGGGCGACCGGGACGCGGACAGGCAAATCGAAGCCCCCGCGACCGCCGCGAAAACCAGCCGGCCGGTCCAATGACGCCGCCAATACCGCTATCAGCGCGGCGGCGCTCCCCGAGGTGATCAAACGTCTGCAGGACGAGGTGCAACGCGCCGCCGAACAGCTGGCTGCGACATCCGAAGTGCTACGCATGATCGGCTCCTCGCCTGGGGAAGAGCCAGTCTTCCAGGCGATGCTGGAAAATGCGGTGCGGATCTGCGAGGCCAAGTTCGGCACGCTATTCCGCTTCGACGGCCAGAACTTCCAGCTCGCGGCCGAAGTCGGCACGCCGGAAGCTTTCGCCAATTTCCAGCGGCGGCGCGGATCGTTTCCGCCGCTACCCGGCACAGTCCTCGAAGAAGTCATGCACACCAAGGCGGTGTCTCACATCAACGACGACGCCGCGAGTCCAAACCCAAGCGCTCCGACCAGATTGGCGGGCGCCCGGTCGATGTTGGGCGTGCCGATGCTCAAAGACGGTAAGCTGATCGGCGCGATCGTCATCTACCGCGTGGAGGTTCGTCTCTTCCCCGACAGGCAGGTCGCATTGGTGCAGAATTTCGCCTCGCAGGCCGTCATCGCCATCGAGAACACGCGCCTGCTCAACGAACTGCGCAAGCGTACTGGCGAGCTTGAACGTTCCTATGGCACCGTACGGCAGCAGGCGAGCCAACTCGAGACGCAATCGCAGGAACTTCGTACTTTGAATCAGCAGCTTGAGGAGCGCGTCGCCGCGCAAGTCAACGAGATCGAGCGTATGGGCCGGCTGCGGCGCTTCCTGCCGCCTCAAGTCGCCGATCTGATTGTCTCCTCGGGCACCGAGAAGCAACTTGAAAGCCACCGGCGCGAAATCGCGGCCTTGTTCTGCGACCTGCGCGGCTTTACCGGCTTTTCCGAGAGCTCCGATCCGGAAGACGTGATGACGCTGCTGCGCGAATATCATTCGGCCATCGGCCGCATCATCTTCGCTTACGGCGGCACGCTCGAACGGTTTGCCGGCGACGGCGTGATGGTGATTTTCAACGACCCGGTGCCGGTCGAAAACCCGGCATTGCAGGCGGTGCGAATGGCGCTCGACCTGCGCGAGGCGATTGTGGTGATGATCGAAAAATGGCGCCGCCTCGGCCACGATCTTGGATTCGGCATCGGCATCGCCGACGGCTACGCTACACTTGGCACGATCGGCTTTGAAGGGCGCTTCGACTATGCGGCGATCGGCATGGTGTCGAATGTAGCATCTCGGTTATGCGACGAAGCGCAGCCCGGCCAAATCCTGATCAGCCCGCGCGTCCTGTTGGCGATTGAAGGAGCAGTTGCGGTCGAACCAGCCGGCGAATTCGCCCTCAAGGGCATTCGCCGGCCGCTGTCAGCTCACAACGTGATCGCGGCCATCCAGTCTTAGATCGATGGATACTGCTACCTGACGACGTCGGCGCGGCGCCGAATTGCTTTCGGCAGTCGCATGCCGAGTGCCTTTGCAGTGTGCAGATTGACCACCAGTTCCGGCTTCGTGGCCAGTTTGACCGGAATATCGGCCGGCTCGCTGCCACGCAGGATACGGTCGACAATATCAGCCGCCTGCTGAAACAAGTCGCGGAAATCGGGGCCGTAAGACATGAGACCGCCGGCCTCTGCGAAATGGCGGAACGCGTGCATGGTTGGCAGGCCGACGCCCGCCGCCATCATGTTGATGCCAACCCTATGGTGCGTCACGAACGGGTCGGTGCAGACATAAAGGGCCTGCGCCTTCTCTGCCGCACGCTTGATGGCCGCCGCAAGCTGCGCCTCATTGCGCACATCGAGCACGATCGTGTTGATCTTCAGCTTGCGGGCATGTTTCTGAACCGCAGCGATTTCGAGCTGGACGTTGTGGCTAGCGCGGTTACCGAGGATCGCGACATCGTGCAAGCCGCGAACGGCCTCGTTCAAGAGGTCGAGCCGCTTGGTGGCTAGCGCAGTCTGCCCGTTGGAGATGCCGGTGATGTTACCGCCGGGCTTCGCGAGACTGCGGACCAAGCCGCTGCCGACCGGGTCGCCAGCCGCGGCAAACACGATCGGGATGGCTTTGGTTGCCCGTTTGGCGGCGGCGACCGCGGAGGTTCCCGCGGTCAAGATGACGTCGACGCCACGGCCAGCAAAACCCTCTGCTGTTTTGCCATACCGATCTGAGCGGCCGTCGGCCCAGCGATAGTCGATTTCAAGGTTGTGGCCGTCGATCCAACCCAGCTCACGCAATCGCTGCTCAAACGGCGGAACGAACTCGCTCCAGGCCGACTGTTTAGTAGCGCCTAGAAAGCCGATGACGGCCGGCCGCTCCCAGCGCTGCTGCTTGACGAATCCGTGCGTTGCCATGATGCCCCTCATTTTCGACATGGGCTGCAAATCGGTGGTCGATCGATGCAAGCCCAAGTTGCCATACTAAGCGTCTGCCTTGACGGTTTAATCGTCAAGGGCTCTTCGCATGCGCGCTGCGCCACGGTTGGTCAGTTCGCGGCAGCACGCCTGAAACATTACAATAGAGCTATAATAGGCAGATTCTCCTAGCCGGTGTGTGACGCGTGGCACTGATCGGAGCGTTTCGATTGGCTATACGACCGTAGCAACGTCAAACCCGGGAGGGCTTTTTGATGTCTCCGGTACCTTTGAAATCCTGGCGCCTGAGCCATCGCGCCGTGATGCGAGCGCTGGTCGCGATCTCTATAGCGGCGGGCACGATTGCGACCGCCAACGCTCAAACCTTTGTCAAAGCTCTGAGCGCTTTCAATAGCGGAGATTATGCCGCCGCGTATTTGATTTGGCTGCCGCTGGCCGAACACGGCGACGCGAATTCGCAAGCCTCCCTCGCCTATCTTTTCCACGAAGGCAAAGGCGTCCGCCAAGACAGCAGATTGGCTGCA
Organism: Xanthobacteraceae bacterium; assembly: GCA_049300295.1. GTDB lineage: Bacteria > Pseudomonadota > Alphaproteobacteria > Rhizobiales > Xanthobacteraceae > BOG-931. Next base: position 9,960 of record JBAQJL010000098.1, on the reverse strand, counting down.
AAGTGGTACTACCGCGCCGCTTTGCAGGGCGAGCCGACGGCGCAATCGTTTCTGTGCCAGATGCATCTGAAAGGCGACGGCCTGCCGCAAGACTTCGTACTGGCACTGATGTGGTGTGAGCTTTCGATCGACGGCGGAGAACGATGGGCGAGCGCAACCCGGGACCGTGTCATGTCGAAAATGACGACGGCAGAGCGCGACAAGGCTTGGGCGCTCGTCACGCGATGGCGGGCTGAGCATCCAGACGGCACTACAGGCACTGCCGCCGCTGGTCGAGGAGCGCCGGTCGAAGGCATGGACCAGGCTCGCGCCCGCTGAAGAATCTGGATTGCACACGATCGCCAGATGTGTGCGTTGCAGCATTTGCGCCCCGCCCTTGAAACGATTGCGCAGCGGCTCTTTACTCTTGGTGCCGGCACAAAGCCGATCCCGGGAGGTTTTCATGCGCGCTCTGATCCTTGCTTCAACGCTGATCGCCACGTTCGCAATTTCGAGCGCCTGGGCTCAATCGCCCGCCCCACCGCTGATCAGCCAATTCATGAGCCACAAAGACATCATGGCTCTGATCGACAAAGCCAAAGCCGATCGCAAGCCGAACGCCCCGGTCACTGCCGAGCCGATCCTGTTGCTCGCACCCTATCGCGCGCAGCTTGAATATCGTCCCGGTAACGCGCCTGCGGCCGTGCACACAAAGGATGCTGAACTGATGGTCGTGCTCGAGGGCACGGGAACCATCATAACCGAAGGAAAGCTAGTCGACGAGAAACGCGTCAATGCGTACAATTTGAGCGGCCCCTCGATCAGCGGCGGCAATTCGCACACGGTCGTTACGGGCGACACGATCTTCATTCCGCCGAACACACCGCACCAGGTGATTGCCGGCGGCGGTGCACCGATCGTCCTGATGACGATGCACGTGCCCTTGCCGCCCACCGATTGGCTGCGGGCCCCCTGACTTAAGCAGTCAAAGAAAGGAACGATCGGCGGCGGGTCGTCCTCGGCCGCCGTCGACCCTTATTCCTCGCCGCCATTGTCCTCGCCTTCATCGGACAACCGCTCGACCGAGGCAACCTTCTCACCCTCGGCGGTCGAGAACACGATCACTCCCTGGGTGGCGCGGCCTGCGATGCGGATGCCGTCAACCGGGCAGCGGATCAACTGGCCGCCGTCGGTTACCAGCATGATCTGATCGCTCTCCTCCAGCGGGAAGGCGGCAACCAGGCGGCCGTTTTTCTCTGTGACCGCCATGGCCACAATGCCTTTGCCGCCACGATTGGTGGTACGGTACTCGTAGGATGAGGTGCGCTTGCCGAAGCCTTTTTCTGAAATCGTGAGCACGAACTGCTCGTTCGCGGACATGTCGACGTAGCGCGTTTCGCCGAGCTCGATCGCCCCAGTCGCTTCTTCGGCGTCGCTGCCGCCGTTCTCTTCGCCCTCCACGGTCTGTCCGCGCCGTACCGCGTTGGCGCGCTTGAGATAGGCGACGCGCTCCTCAGCGTCGGCCTCGACGTGGCGAAGGATCGACTGCGAAATCAATTTATCGCCTTCCGCGAGATTGATGCCGCGCACGCCCATCGAGGTACGCCCGGAGAACACCCGCACGTCGCTGACCGCAAAGCGGATGCACTGGCCGGCCGCCGAGGTGAGCAGTACGTCGTCGCTTTCGGTGCAGATCTGCACGTCGACGATGGAGTCGCCCTCGTCGAGCTTCATGGCGATGATGCCGGACCGGCGTACATCGGCGAAATCCGAAAGCTTGTTCCTGCGCACAGTCCCGCGCGTGGTGGCGAACATAACGTCGAGCTTGTCCCAGGTCGCTTCGTCCTCGGGCAGCGGCATGATGGTGGTGATGTTTTCGCCCTGCTCGAGCGGCAGAATATTGATCAGCGCCTTGCCGCGCGCCTGCGGCGCCGCCTGCGGCAGCCGCCAGACTTTTTCCTTGTAGACCTGGCCGCGCGACGAGAAGAACAGCATCGGCGTGTGCGTCGAGGCGACGAACAGCCGGGTGACGAAATCTTCCTCGCGGGTCTGCATGCCGGAGCGGCCTTTGCCGCCGCGGCGTTGCGCCCGATAGGTCGACAGCGGCACGCGCTTGACGTAGCCGGCATGCGAGACGGTGACCACCATGTCCTCGCGCTGGATCAAATCCTCGTCTTCCATCTCGCCTTCCTGATCGATGATCAGGGTTCTGCGCGGGGTGGAGAACTCGTTCTTGATCTTGGCTAGCTCGTTCTTGACGATGGTCTGAATGCGGACGCGCGAGCGCAGAATGTCGAGATAGTCGGCAATCTCGGCGGCGAGCTTGTCGAGTTCGTCCTTGATCTCGTCGCGGCCGAGCGCGGTCAACCGCTGCAGGCGGAGATCGAGAATGGCCTTAGCCTGTTCGGCTGACAGCCGCGTCATGCCCGTCTCCGACACCTGGTGGCGCGGGTCGTCGATCAGGGTGACCATGGCGGCGACGTCGCGCGCCGGCCACTCGCGGTTCATCAATTCCTCGCGCGCCTCGTTGGCGTCCTTGGCGGCACGAATGAGCCGGATCATCTCGTCGATATTGGCCACCGCGATGGCGAGCCCGACCAGGATGTGGGCGCGATCGCGGGCCTTGTTGAGCAGATGTTTGGTGCGCCGATAAATCACCTCCTCGCGGAAGGTGATGAAGGACATCAGCATGTCCTTCAGGTTCATGAGCAGCGGCCGGCCGCCTTCGAGCGCCACCATGTTGGCGCCGAACGAGGATTGCAGGGCAGTGAAGCGGTAGATCTGATTGAGCACCACGTCGGGCACCGCATCGCGCCGCAGTTCGACGACGACGCGATATCCGTCACGGTCCGATTCGTCGCGCAACGCCGCCACGCCCTCGATCTTCTTGTCGCGCACCAGTTCGCCGATGCGCTCGACGAGATGCGCCTTGTTCACCTGGTAGGGAATCTCGGTAAAGACGATCGCCTCGCGTTCGCCGCGTAGCGTCTCGAATTCCATCTTGCCGCGCATCACGACCGAGCCGCGGCCGAGATGGTAGGCGGCGCGGATGCCTGCCCGGCCGAGGATGAGACCGCCGGTCGGGAAATCCGGCCCCGGCACGATCGCAATCAGTTCGTCGATCGATAGCGCGGGATTGTCGATCAGCGCTATGGAGGCATCGATCACTTCGCCGAGATTGTGCGGCGGGATATTGGTCGCCATGCCGACCGCGATGCCGCCGGCGCCGTTGACCAGAAGATTTGGATACGCCGCCGGCAGCACCAACGGCTCGTGCTCGGAATTATCGTAATTGGCCTGAAAGTCGACCGTGTCTTTGTCGAGATCGCGCAGCAGTTCCATGGCCGGCCGCGCCAGCCGGCATTCGGTGTACCGGTAGGCCGCAGGATTATCGCCGTCGACGGAACCGAAATTGCCCTGGCCGTCGATCAGCGGCAGGCGCATGGAAAAATCTTGCACCATGCGCACGAGCGCGTCGTAAATCGACTGGTCGCCATGCGGATGGTATTTGCCCATCACGTCGCCGACGACGTGCGCGCACTTCACGTATTTCTTGTCCGGCGTGTGCCCGTTCTCGTGCATCGAATAAAGGATGCGGCGATGCACCGGCTTGAGCCCGTCGCGCGCATCGGGCAGCGCGCGCGACACGATCACGCTCATGGCGTAATCGAGATAGCTCTTCTTCATCTCCTCGGTGATGGAAACCGGGCGAATGTCGGATGGGCCGGTGTCTGCCGGCGGTGTTTCGTCGTTGTGTGCCAATGGGAATCTCGCGAAAAAGCTGCGCTCTGCTTAGCTGATTCAGGCCCGCTGCGCCACCCTCAAAGTGCCCAGCCGCCGAGCTAATTTCATATGGAAATTCAGTAGCTTATGTTCAAGACGCGGGAACCGCGCAAAGGCCGTGGGCGCGGTCCGGACCGATCCCGCCAAAGCACCTTGCTTTGCCTGGCAGGATGATGGCGCAATCGCTCATTCGTGCATCGGTCAAATCATGCCGTTCGGTTATCTCATCTCGGCGCTGGTGACGCTCCTGGTGGTCGTCGATCCCGTCGGCTTGGCGCCGACGTTCATCGGCATCACCGAAGGCATGTCGGCAAAACTTCGCCATCGGGTCGCACTGCGCGCCGCGGTGATCGCCGGACTGATCCTGATCGGCAGTGCGCTGATCGGCAATTGGCTGCTCGACCGGCTCGCCATTTCGCTGTCGGCGTTCCGCATCGCGGGCGGCCTGCTGCTATTCTCCATCGCGACCGAAATGGTGTTCGGCGTGCGCATGCGACGCGAAGGCGAAGCCGCCGAACAAGCAATCGAGGAGCGCGCCCACAACATCGCAGCGTTCCCTCTGGCCATCCCGCTGATGGCCGGACCGGGGGCGATCACTGCGACTGTTCTGCTCGCCGGCCGCGCCGATGGAAATTTGCTGCTGCTCGCCATATTGCTCGCGGTCGTGGTGGCGGTTGCGGCATCCTGTTTGGCCGCGTTCCTGCTGGCCGTGCGGATCGGCCGCTTCCTCGGCGTGACCGGAAACATCGTGCTGTCGCGCCTGCTCGGCGTGCTGCTTGCGGCATTGGCGGTTCAGTACGTCGTCGATGGCATCCGCGCGATCCTCGCGGGTTAACGAAGTTGTCCACTTCTGCGCGCGCTTAACCCAGGCTAATCAGATCGCCCGAACCGCGCGCTCATCCTTGGTACTAATCTTTCCTTAACCATATGCCGCCACCGTCCTGGAACCATCTCGCTGCGCGAGTCTCTGCAGCCATGCCCGAAAGCAACACACCGACGCCGCCCTTTTGCGTTCGCAACGCCACTCCCGCCGACATACCGGCGCTGATGCGACTCAAGCGGCTCTTGGCCGAGGGCGAGAACTCGCTGCATGCAGTGCGCGCCAGCGCGGCGGATTGGCTGCGCGACGGCTTCGGGCCTGCTGCAGGCTTTTGTGCCTTCGTGGCCGAAGCGGATGGCGCCGTTGTCGGCATGGCGACCTGCAGCCGGCGTCTCATCACCGGCTGGAATGGCCCGGTGATCTTTTTACAGGATCTGTTCGTCGAACCCTCGCATCGCCGGCGCGGCATGGCGCGCGCACTCACCGCGCGCGTCGCCGCGCTTGCCTGCGAGCTTGGCAGTCCGATTGTCGAGTTGACGGTTCGGTCCGACAATCCGGCGCAAGAGTTTTACCGCAGGAACGGCTTTGCTCCGCTGCCGCAGTGCCTCACCTATGTGTTGGCCGGAGCGGAGCTGAGCGCACTCGCCGGGCACGACGCGAGCGGTGACGACAGCAAGCAAAAGCTGGCGCTGGCCGGCTGAGCGCCTTCAATTCGTCTCGTTTAATATTGCCCTCTGGGCTCCAGCCCGAGCAGATATTGCCCGAACATGCTGCCGGTCGAGTCCCAGTTGAGACTGATGTGCGAGCCCGCGGCGTGCGCATCGCGCCAAAAGCGCTGCAGCGGATGATCGAGAAATAATCCCTGGCCGCCAGCGGCAAGAAACAGCGCATCGATCGCCTGGGTCAGGAGCCGCACGCAAAATGCCTGGTCGCGGCGGTTGCGCATTCGCGCGTCGACGCTGACGGCTTCGCCGCGCGCGGCCATGCCGTACGCGTCGGCGAGATCGCGGAACATCAACAATCGGGCGGCGTCGATGCAGGCGGCGGCTTCTGCGGCGCGCAGCTGCACCGTGGTCAGCTCAGCCATCTTGCGATTGCCGCCGGCCACCGCGCCGCGCGTGACGCGGACCTTGGCCATGTCGAGGAACGCCGCCAGCGCCCCCTCGGCCATGCCGAGCACAGGTGTCACGATCGCGATCGGCAGCACGGCAAGGAACGATTGTTTGTAGAGTGGATTCGCTTGCGCGCGCATCCCCGGTGCGGTGGCGGCGAGCAGTTCGGCGAACGGCAGCGCCAGGTGGGTGGGGACGAAAGCCTTGTCGGCCACGATGGTTTTGCTGCCGGTGCCGGACAATCCCATCGTCCGCCAATTATCGTCGATGCTGATGTCGGCGGTGCGCAGCACGAAAAATCCCGGCAGCGGCGGCCCTTCGCCTTGCGGAATCATGCCGCCGAGGAACTGCCACTGCACGTTGTCGCAACCGCTGCAAAACGCACCCGCTCCGGAAACCAGATAACCGCCGTCCACCGCCACGGCCTGCGCCGCCGGCGCGTAAGTGCCAGTCGAAAGCGCGGCGCGGTCGCTCCAGATTTCGTCCTGCGCCTTTTGCGAAAAACAGGCGATGAGCCATTGCTGCGAGGCCAGTAGGCTGTAGACCCAGCCGGTCGAGCCGCAGCCTGACCCGATCGCCGCGGCGATCTGCACCAACACGTCGAAGCCGTATTCGAAGCCGCCGTAGGCCCGCGGCTGCAGCACGCGGAACAGATCGGCCTGCCGCATGCGCTCAATCATATCCTCGCCGACGCGGCGCGCGCTTTCGGTCTGCAACGCTCGTTCGCGCGCGACGATGGCGATCTCGCGCGACCGCCCCAGAAGCTCATCGACGCCGGGACGGTCGCGAGTTGATGTTTCGGCGTGCATCGGCCCCCCCCTTTGCAGTGCTTTGGCCGTGTCGGTCCGGCAGAGCCTAATACCAGTGCGGCTGCCAGATCATCAGCGCCATGATGGCGATCATGCCGGCAATCCCGGCGAGCGTGATAGCGCACCATATCCGGAACAAGCGGCGATACGAATCCGGCAGCGGCTTGCCGTTGACGGCGGCGTCCTGAGTGACCCTGCGGATGCGCCGCTCGACCATGAGGTTGGCGAGCCATACGACCGCGACAGCCGCATAGATCGCGCCCGACACCTCGATCCAATACTCATCGAGGTTGGCGCCGATGGCGGTCGCGAGCGGATAGCCCGCGAGCGGCGTCAGCACCACTGCCGGCAGCATGAGCATGAATTCGGCGCGCACCACGAACAGCGCCGTGACCGCGACCACCGACGTGTTGCGCGAGCGGCGGGCAAACAGCGTGAAAACCGCGATGGTGAGCCACGTGCCAAACAGCACCGCGATCGCGATCATGTGCACGAATTTGAGGGCATAAATGGTGTCGAGGAGCATGGCTTACCTTCCCTTCCCCTGAAAGAGGAAGGTCGACGTGCCCGGCACGCCGAGTGGGGGTCGGACGGCGATATGACCCCTCCCTTGATCGTCTTCGATAATCGCTGCCTCCCCTGTTTTCAGGGGAGGCACAATGGACGAAATCAGAACGGAATTTCGTCGTCCATATCGCCGCGGCCGACACCGGCGCCCGCCCCTGCGGCGGCAGCCACTTTCCGCGTCGGCCCGGTCGAGCCGAAATCACTGCCGGTGTCCGCGCCGAAATCTCCGCCGGAACCGCTGCCCGCACCGCCGGAGCGGTCGAGCAAGGTCAGTTCGCCGCGGAAGCCCTGCAGCACCACCTCGGTCGAGTAGCGGTCCTGCCCGGACTGATCCTGCCATTTGCGCGTCTGCAGCGCGCCTTCGATGTAAACCTTCGAGCCCTTTTTCAAATACTGCTCGGCGATCTTGCACAGATTCTCATTGAAGATCACGACCCGGTGCCACTCGGTCTTTTCCTTGCGCTCGCCGGTCGACTTGTCGCGCCACGAATCCGAGGTCGCTATGCGCAAATTGGCGATCGGCCGGCCGTCCTGGGTCCGGCGAATTTCCGGATCGGCGCCGAGGTTGCCGATCAGAATCACTTTGTTCACGCTTCCTGCCATCACACGCTCCGTTCGCTCAGCGTCTCCGTGTTGTTCGTCACCGTACTGCCGGGCTTGTCACCGGCAAGGCCGATCGAGCCGCTTTCAGCCTTATCCACACGCGTCTTGCCGCCCGCGCCCCGGCCGCCGCCTTGTGTTCCTACTTTGTTCCGAACCAAAACGCAAGGTTTGGCCTGAACCACTCGCCCTCAGAGGCAGAAACTTCCGATCCGAGAACGGCGCTCTGTCCCATTCCAAGACAGGCACCGGAAAGTTCGCCGTTGTGACATTTGGGTAACATCATTTCGTTGCACGATCAGATACTTATTGCGCAACCGGAACATGGCGCATCGCGATTTTTCTAGGCCGCCAATCGGGAAAATATAACGACGTGCGGGGCGTCGCAGCTGCAGGAGAGACTCGAATGAAACGGACGCTGTTTGCCGGCGCCATTGCACTCACCGTAGTCAGCCCGGCGTTCGCCGCCGACCTGCCAGCCGGGCCGCCACCGCAGGCGCCCGCCGCCTACGTTCCAGTCCAGGCTCCGGTTTATAACTGGGGTGGCGTATATATCGGCCTCAATGCCGGCGGATCGTGGATGAGTCAGGGGAATGGCAGTTCCACCTGTGTCGGAGCGGCGTGTGTAATAGGGACCAGCACGGGTCAGTCGTTTAGCAATTCAGGCTTCACCGGCGGCGGACAGATCGGCGCCAATTTTCAGAGTGGCCAGTTCGTATTCGGTGTGGAAGCCGACGCCGAGTATCTGTCGAATCAGAGCGCCGTCGCCACCGCGACGGATTTCAGTGGTATAGCGGGTAGCAGCACCACCCATACCTTCAGCACCGATTTCCTATCGACGGTGCGCGGGCGCCTCGGCTTTGCCTGGGATCGTACGCTGCTCTACGGCACCGGCGGCTTGGCGATGGCCGATTACCAGGTGCAGCGGACGCAGAATGGCTTAGGTCTCGCCGCCGCGAGTGCAACGCAGACCGTGAGCAATTTCCGCATCGGGTGGGCGGCAGGCGCCGGTGTGGAATACGCCTTCACCGACAACATCTCCGGCCGGGTCGAATATTTGGTGGCCGGCCTTGAAAGCGCGAGCGACAACTACAGCTTCGCAGGCGCCACGGTGACGACAAATTCGCCCACCGAATACATCAATATCGTGCGCGGCGGACTAAACTTTAAATTCGGCGGTTTCTAAAACTCTGAGTTCTACAGGCGGGCGTCGGGGGACGCGCGGGGTGAGGGAGTAGCCGCTGGGCAAACCAGCGGAGGCTCCCTCACCCTGCTGCTTTATTCATCGCTGCAACTCATTACGCGCTCGCAGGACGCAGCGAGCCGCGCAGCGCGCCGAAATTGGGCGTTTGTGACATTTGGGGCACATCCTTTTCGTGCGAAGTCGGCTAGTTTTGGCGGACAAGAAACGCGCTGAGACGGATCGCAACGCCAACCGATCCGGCCAACAAACAAAGTGTTGCGGGGCGTTACAGGGTACAGGAGAGTTCAGATGAAGCGGATGTTGTTCGCTGGCGCGCTTTCGCTGTTCGCCGCAACTCCCGCCGCATTCGCCGCGGATCTGCCCGCCGGGCCCCCCGCTCAAGCTCCCGCCGCCTACGTCCCCGTCGTCACGCCGGTTTACAACTGGAGCGGCGTCTATATCGGCATCAACGGCGGTTACGGCTTCGGCAGCACCGACTGGTCATCGCCTACCGCTGGCGTCGTGGGCACCGGGACCTTCAACACCAATGGCGGACTGGTCGGCGGTACAGTCGGTTTCAATTTCCAGAGCGGCCAGATTGTGTACGGCATCGAAGGCGACTGGGATTGGGCCGGCATCAAAGGGACTTCGAGCACCGCCACAGCGACGATCGGTGCCTGCCCGGGTGCCATGCCCTGCAGCTTTGAAACATCGAGCAACTGGCTGTCGACCGTCCGTGGCCGCGTTGGCTACGCATTCGACCGCGTGCTGATCTACGCCACCGGCGGTGGTGCAGCCGGCGATGTGAAGGCGACCTTCACCAATCCAAACATCCCCGTCACAGGTTCGACGAACTCAACGGAATGGGGCTGGACCGCGGGCGCGGGCGTCGAGGCGGCACTCACCGAAAACGTCACCGTCAAAGTCGAATACCTGTTTGTCGATCTCCAGAATGGCAATTGCTCGCCGACGATCTGCGGCGGCGGTACGGCGGTGCCGGTGTCATTCGATGCCAGCATTGTGCGCGCGGGCCTGAACTTCAAATTCAATCCGTGGTGACGGCCGCACACTAATCGATCCGGTTTAAGGACTGACTGAGTTTTAAGG
>JBAQJL010000097.1:0-5577 GCA_049300295.1 Xanthobacteraceae bacterium | reverse complement strand
TTGGCGAGAGCCGCGGTAGAGCGCCGGAAGGCGAGCGCGTCCGCCAAAAGCGGCGCGCGCCGTGAGCGCAAAGGCAGGCGGCAACGCTTGTCGGCGGGCCCGCGGTATCTACCACCGCGCCTTTCGGCGCTCCGCCTCCCTTTTGCGGGAGCATGATCCGATCCGAAAACCGTGAACACTTTTCGGGATCATGCTCTTTGAGGCGGCCGTTCGTGAACATCGTTGGCAAAACTCGGGGCGCCATCAAAAGCGCAGCGCGAGAATAAGAGAGTTCGTCATTGCGAGCGCAAGCGAAGCAATCCAGGGCAGCTTGCTGTGACCGTGAGGCCCGCTGGATTGCTTCGTCGCTATCGCTCCTCGCAATGACGACCGCAGGGCGAAAATGGATGGCGGCTACCGTAGGGGCGGTCCTTGCGGCCGCCCGAACCGGCATTGCCGCATCGTCATGCCCAGGCGGGCACGAGACCCGCCCCTACGGGTAAGGAAAACGCCGGACGAGTTAGCCGGATTGAGCAAAAGCAAAATCCGGAGTTTAACGTCTGCAGCGCAGGAGGAATGACAATGGAGCTGGGGCTAAAGGGCAAGGTCGCGCTGGTGACAGGATCGAGCCGCGGCATCGGCCGCGGCACCGCGCTGGCGCTGGCCGCCGAGGGCTGCGACGTGATGCTGACCGGTCGCGACGGCAAGGCGCTCGAGGAAGTCGCCGCCGAAATCCGCGCCTTAGGCCGGCGCGCGGTGGTCGCCGTGCTCGATCTGCGTGCGGCGGACGGGCCGGAGGCGCTTATCGCGGCGCTTAAGCGCGAGTTCGGCGGGCTCGACATCCTGTTCAACAACGCCGGCACCACCCGGCGCGGCGACTTCTTCACGCTGACCGACGCCGACTGGGAGGAAGGCTATGCGCTCAAATTCTTCGCCCATGTGCGGCTGACCCGGCTGGCCTGGCCGCTGCTAAGGGAGCGGCGCGGATCGCTCATCGCGATGGGCGGCACCAGCGGGCGCAAGCCGCACGCCGATTTCACCATCGGCTCTTCGGTCAACGCCGCGGTCGCCGCCTTCACCAAGTGCATGGCCGATCGCGGCAAGGCCGACGGCGTGAGGGTCAACTGCATCCATCCGAGCCTGGTGGAGACCGAACGGCAATGGCGGCGGATACGCACCGAGATCGAGCGCACCGGGTCGCCGGAGGAAAAGATCCGCGAGGAATTCTGCCGCGAGGCGGGCATCATCCGTTATGGCAAGGTCGAGGACGTAGCCGACCTCGTCACTTTCATCGTCTCGTCACGCGCCTCCTGGCTGCACGGCGCGACAATTGACATCGACGGCGGGGAGATACCGGTGCTCTAATTTTGTCATTCCGGGGCGCGCGGAGCGCGAGCCTGGAATCCATAATCACAGAACATGAGGTCTTTGTGGATGAGCGAACAAACTTCTACAACGGTGAATATGGATTCCGGGCTCCTCGCTTCGCTCGGCCCCGGAATGACGCGCGCCCCGGAATGACGCCCCCATGAACATCCTCTTCACTCCCGCGCGCATCGGCCCGGTCGAAATCAAGAACCGCATCGTCATGCCGCCGATGACGACCCGGACATCGGACGCCGACGGCTTTGTCACCGATGACAGCGTCGCCTACTATATGGCACGCGTGAGCGGCGGCACCGGCCTGATCACCGTCGAGATGGCGTCGCCGGAAAAGTGCGGCCGGCATCGCCGCCACGAGATCGGCATCTACGACGATCGCTTCCTGCCCGGCCTGACGCGCCTCGTTAATGAGATTCATCGCGGCGGCGCCAAGGCTTCGATCCAGCTTGGCCATGGCGGCGGCCATACCCGCATCGACATCTGCGGCGAGATGCCGATCGCGCCGTCGGCCATCCCGCATCCGGTCTATGAGACCACATTCGAAACCATCGTGCCGGAGGAGATGACGAAAGCGCGTATTGCCGAGACCATCGCGGCGCATGTCGCCGCGGGTTTGCGCGCCAAGGCAGCCGGTTTCGATTGCGTCGAAATCCACGCCGCGCACGGTTATCTGATCTCGCAATTTCACGCGCCATTCGAAAACCACCGCACCGATGAGTATGGCGGCTCTCTCGAAAACCGCGCCCGCTTCGGCCTGGAAATTCTGCGCGCCGTGAAGGCCGTGTTGCCGGACACGGGCGTCATCTACCGGCTTTCGGTCGAAGATTTTTTCCCCGGCGGACTTACGTTCGAGGAAGGCCGCCAAATCGCGCTGTGGGCGGCGGACCGCGGTGCCGACGCGCTGCATATCACCGCCGGGCATTATCGCTCGTTGCCGTCGGCGCAGGTCGTGCTGCCGCCCATGAGTTACCCGGACGGCACGTTTCTCGATTTCGCCACTGAGGTGAAAAAACAGGTCAGCGTGCCGGTGATCGCGGTCGGCCGGCTCGGCGATCCGAAACTTGCGGAGAGCGCGGTTTCAGGCGGCAAGACCGATTTCATCGCGCTCGGCCGCACGCTGGTCGCCGATCCGCAATGGGCCGCGAAGGTCGAGCGCGGCGAGCCGGTGCGCCGATGCCTTGCCTGCAACACCTGCATCAACGAGATGCGCGGCGGCGCGCGCATCGGCTGCGTGGTCAACGGCGCCGCCGGCCGTGAGACTTTATTCGCCGACGCCCAGCCGCCGCGCGGCGAGCGCATCGCCGTAATCGGCGCCGGTCCGGCGGGCCTGACCTATGCGTCGCTCGTCGCCGATGGCAACACCGTAACCGTGTTCGAAAAAGACGCCGTCGCCGGCGGCTCATTCCGCTATGCCGGCAAGGCGCCGTTGTTTCAGGAAGTGACGGCAAGCGAAGCAAGCTTCCGGCGTTATGTTGCTGACATGATGGCCGCCTGCGAGCTGAAAAAGGTCACGTTCCGTTTCTCGACCGATGTCAGCGCAGTTTCGGCACAATTAGCCGAGTTCGACCGCATCGTTATCGCATCAGGCGCCGCCTATCGCTTTAACCTCGGGCCGCTCGTCACCTGGGCGCTCGATCGCGGTGTCTCCCGCCTGCCCGGCTTCACGCGCTTGTTCACGTCCGAAAAGCTGCGCAACTGGTTTTACTATCGCGCGCGGCGCGGCAGCGGCGACACCTTCACGCGGCTGGCTCGGCCAGGACAAAAGGTCACGGTCATCGGCGATGCGGTGCGCGCCGGCAAGAGCAAGCAAGCAATCTCAAGCGCATTCGAGGCGGCGCTGCTTAAATCGTAGCCTGGATGAGCGGAGCGATATCCAGGATGGAGTTGCCGGCAATGCCGCACCCGCTACAGAATGATTCAGGCTACAGCTGGCATGGTTCTTGCGATATGATCGACGCCATGGCGTCAGTAACAAAAGTCCATCTCGACGACGTCAGCATGACGTTCGACACACCGGCCGGCCCATTCCACGCGCTGGCGCCGGTGACACTGTCGATCGCGCAAGGACGCTTCGTCAGCCTGATCGGGCCTTCAGGTTGCGGCAAAAGCACGATCTTCAACATCGTTGCCGGGCTGTTGCAACCGACCGGTGGCCGTGTGCTGATCGACGGCGCCGATGCGACCGGCACTATCGGCCGCGTCGGCTACATGCTGCAAAAAGATCTGTTGCTGCCGTGGCGCAAGGTACTCGATAACGTCATCCTCGGCATGGAAATCCAGGGCTTGTCGCTGCGCGAAGCGCGCGGCCGCGCCCTGCCGCTGCTGCGCCGTTACGGGCTCGCCGGCTTCGAACACGCCTATCCCAATTCGCTGTCCGGTGGCATGCGCCAGCGCGCCGCCCTGTTGCGCACGCTGCTGTTCGACACCGATGTGATGCTGCTCGACGAACCGTTCGGCGCGCTCGACGCACAAACGAAGTCGCACATGCAGGAATGGCTGCTGCAGCTGTGGGGCGACTTCGGCAAGACCGTGGTATTCGTCACCCATGACGTCGAGGAAGCAATCTTTCTGTCCGACGAAGTCTACGTCATGGCGACGCGTCCGGGCCGGCTGGTTGAAATCATTCCGGTGCCGATCGCACGCCCGCGCCAGCGCAGCGTGACGCTCACGCGCGATTTCATCGACATCAAAGCGCGCTGCATGCAGTTGCTGAGCGATGCGCACAAAGCCGCACTCGACGAGGCCGCGTAACATGACGCAACCCGCATGACGGCTCAGGACACATCCCGCAGCGGCGCGGCGCTCGATCGCGCGCCGGCGAATCCCGCCCGCAAGGCGCGAACGTACCGCCGCCTGCCGGCGCGGCGCGACTGGCCTTTCTGGCTCGTCATCGCCATCCAGATCGGCATCCTCGCGGGCGGCATCGCCCTGTGGCAGGCGGCCGCGGATTTCGGCTGGATCGACGCCTTCTTCTGGTCGAAGCCAAGCGCGGTCTATGAGACCCTGATCAAATTCTTCGCCGCGGGCGACGCGTGGACCGATATCGGCTTTACCTTCCAGTCGACCATATACGGCTTTCTACTCGGCACGGCGTCAGGCTCGCTGCTCGGCCTGTCGTTCTGGTGGTCGCGCAATTACGCGTCAGTCGTGCAGCCCTACATGATCTGCTTTCATTCGCTGCCGAAGCTCGCCTTGGCGCCGCTCGTGATCCTGGTGTTCGGGATCGGACTTGCCTCCAAGATCGCAATCGCGACCGCGCTGACCATCATCGTCTCAGCGCTGACGACGTATGCGGGTGTCAAAGCGCTCGATCCCGATCAGGAGCGGCTGTTCTACTCGCTCGGCGCCAGCCGCATGCAGGTCTTCCGCAAGCTGGTGGTGCCGTTCTGCCTGCCCTGGGTGATCTCGGTGCTGCGCGTCAATATCGGGCTGGCCCTGACCGGCGCCATCGTCGGCGAGTTCATCGCCTCGCAGCACGGCCTTGGCCGCGCCATTCTGTACGCGGGGAGCACCTATGACATCGCGCTGGTCTGGGTCGTTGCCCTGGTCCTCTCAACGCTCGCCATCGTGATGTATGGTGCGGTTTCCTGGCTCGAGCGCATTCTGCGCAGAGGCATAAAGCAGTAGGCGCGATGAAACAGGGATCGCCATAGCACGCCATGCGCGATCAAAATGTGGGGTTGTCATGAGCACACGGACATTGAGCAGACGAAACGTGCTGGCATCAGGCGCTGCGGCCGGAGCCGCGCTGCTTGCCCACCCCTACGTGGCCCACGCTGAAGCCAAGGAAGTCCTGATTGCCGAGCCCGTTCACGGCACCGGTTATCTGCCGCTCTACATCGGCATGGCGAAGAACCTGTTTGAGGACGTGACGGTCAAGATCGTCACCATCGAAACCGGGGCCGGCCATGCCAACGCGGTGCTGTCCGGCCAGGCTTTCGCCTTCATCGGCGGGCCGGAGCATTGCGCTTTCGCCAAGATAAAGGGCGCCGAGCTGCGCGCCGTGGTCAACTGCGTCGACCGCGGCAACGTGTACTTCTGCGCCGGTATCGGGCACGAACCGACCAACGCCGATTGGGCGAGCTATTTCAAAGGCAAAACGGTCGCGACCAGCGGTTATGGCGGCACGCCGAATTCGATCACCCGCTATCTCCTGAAGAAATGGAAGCTCGACGCCACCAAGGATGTGACGCTGATCGAAACCGCCAACTCGGC
>JBAQJL010000096.1:0-10273 GCA_049300295.1 Xanthobacteraceae bacterium | reverse complement strand
ACTCACGGCGTCGAACTTCACTTCATCGAGCGCGGTGGTGTAGTCGGCCACCGTGTCGGTGCCGGTCAGCGTCAGCGTCGTGCCCGTGAACGAATAGCTGATCGTTCCACTGACGCCGTCGTTGATGCTGCCGCTTGTCGTGCCGTTGATCGTCAGCGTGTCGCTGGGGACGTCGCCGCTTTTGATCTGCACCGACGCATCATGAATCGCGATGCCGTTGTAGTCGGTGATCGACAGCGTCGAATCGGCGATCACCGGCCCGCTGGTCGATGTCTCCTGCGGCGTGCCGGCCACCCCGACCGTCACGATCGGTTGGGCAAAGACGCCAAGCGTGGTGGCGCTGCCGGCCGCGCTGGTCTGGCCGTCGGTGTCGCTCACCGACCAGGTGATGGTGCGGCTCTTGTCGGCGCCGGCATCGGTCGGATCGCCGGTGAAATCGTAGGTGACGCTCTCAAGCACGTTTTGGTAATCGCTCGCCGTGTCGGTGCCGCTGGTCGTTGTCAGCGTCAGCACGCCGCCGTTCTGCGTAGCGGTGATGGTCGAGCCTTCGGGTGACCCGGCGGTAGGCCCAAAATGCTCGGTGTCGGTCCCGTTGTTGAAGCCGAGTGTGTCGCCGCTCAGGTAGCCGCTGCTGATCGTCACCGTCGCGCTGGTGATGTCGACGTTCGGATCGGTGACGGTGATCTCGCTGTCGAGGATAATCCCCGAGTTGTTGTTCGGAATCTGATAGAATTGTGCCGTATTGCCGGTGCCGCCGATCGTCGGCGGCACCACGACATCGACCGTGCTGGTCGCTATCGCGCTGGTGCCATTGCTCGAGCTGCCGTCGCTGACCTGCCAATCGATGGTGCGGTCGCCGGCTGTGGTGCTTGTCGTGCTGAAGGTGATCGATGCCAGCGCCGCTTCATATTGCTGTATCGTTGCGGTGCCGGTCAGCGTCAGCACGCCGTTCGTATAGGAACTCTCGGTAATACCGTTCTGCGCGGTGAAGGACAACATATCGCCCGTGACGGGGCTGACGATCGATACTCTGGCACCGGTCAGATTGCCCCCGCTGTCGCGATCACTCGCATTGAGGGTCGGGTCGAGCAGGACGGAGGCGCCGCCGCTTACATCGTGCGCCGTTGCGCCGGCCGTGACAGTCGGCGCCACATGCACGGTGTCGAGCGTGCTGGTCACCGCCGTCGAATTCGACGTCCCGTCGTTGACCACCCAACTGATGGTTCGGCTCGTGTCGCTGCCACCATTGGTCGGATCGGCATTGCTCGGGGAGGTGTTGAACTGAACTTGATCGAGCGCCGTCTGGTAATCGGCGACGGTCGCCGTGCCGCTCAGGGTCAGCACACCGCCGCTATAAGCCGCGGTGATAGTATCGTTCCCAAATGTTTCGGTGTTGGTACCACCGTCGAAGCTCAGAATGTCGCTCGAGAGTTCGCCGCTCGAAAGTGTCACCGTGGCGCTCGCCAGCGTGGAACTGGACCCAGCCGTGATCGCGAGGCCCGAATCGAGCATGACCGCCGAACCGCCGCCGTCGAAGTTGACCGTTGCGCCCGCCGTCACGACGGGAGATACGTCCGCTAGGAACAGTTCGGGCGCATGGGTATCAAAAGCCGCGGCGCCGGTGGACGGGGTTGGCGTCGGCAAAACCGACGAGACGTCAAATACGTCGGTGAGCGCCGAGCCGCCGCTCAGGCTACCTTCGAAGATGGCAGCTTCGCTGCCGGACCCGTCGAAACTGACCGAATAAGGGTCAGAACTGGTCGTGTAGAAAATCCCGGCCTGCGCATCGACAACGATGTCCGTCGGTTGGAAGGCGTTGGCCCCGCTATAGAGCGTGGTGGCTGCGCCAACCGAGGCCGTTGCCGTGCTGCCCGATCCCGAAACCGAGAACGGGATGCTGAGGATGGCATTGCCGGCGCTGGTATTGTCGGACAAATCAGCAGTCGCCAGATAGAGGGTATCGTTGGCAGTGTCGATGTCCATGCCTTGCAGCAGAAAATTCGGATCGCTGCTGGTGAACGATTTCAGCACCGTCACCACTCCGGTGGTGAGGTTCGCAACGTCCAGGTTGTTCACGGCGGGAAAGTTGGTATTGCCGACAGTGGCGGCAACAATCGAATCATCGAAGAAGACAAGATTGTCGGCAATATCGAGCGCCAGATAGGTCGGGTTGGTGAGGCCGGCAGATAAGCTGGTCAGCAAGGTGGGGGTGCCACCCGAGACGCTCATCTGGTAGATGCCCGTGTCGGCGGCGATCGTGTCGCCGGTGTTGTAGTCCTCGGCGTCCTGCGCGAAATACAGTTCGCCGGTCGCGGCATTGAGCGCCAGCCCACCGAGTACGACGGCTGTGCCGCCGGTGATCGGGGCGCCGCCGGGGAGGTTGTTGCTGTTAAGGGCCTCGAACGGGTCGGTGTAGAGCGTCGTCAGGCCGCCGCCGCTAGTGCTCCCCGCTTGGATGGTCCAGGTGTACGCGGAGGGGTCATAGCTGGCGATGTAATACTCGTTCGACGCCGCATCGACCACGAAGCCGGTTGTGTAGGTCAGGGCGGGGAATGGATCGGTGTCGGGACCGGACGGGTTTATGGGGCTGCCGTCGTTGATCACGTTGGTGCTGCTCACCAACGTGCTGCCGTTGACAGTCAACTGCTCGACCATATTGCCTTGGCCGATGACGCCGCCGCCGTCGCCGTTCCAAGTATCGAAAAAAATCTGCGCCGGGGTCGTCGGCAACAACCCGTCGAAGGATTGCAACTCTGCGACATTGGCCGGCAGCGCATCGGGTGTCGGGCCGGTCGTAGCATCCAACGTCCAAGTACCGCCAAGAACAGTGGCGCCGATCGGATCGGTCGAAGCCGCGACATTGCGGCCGGTCGCTTGCTGGAGCGCAGTCAGGAAGCCGTCGCCGGCGGCTGCCACATCGCAGCCATAAAGATCGAGCTGGCCGTCGGGCGCCAGCGCGTTGCCGATCGCCGTCAGGTCGGCGGCATAGTTTGGGATCGTACTCGTGGTCAGTACATCGGTACCAACCTGCACCTCACCCGCCGCGCCATGGGAAATAATGTCGATGGAGGCGAGATCGGAGATGCCCTGCAGATCGTCTGCGATTTGCGCCAATCCGTCCTGCGCGCCGTCATAGACGATGACCGTAACGCCGGGATTGATGGCGGCAACGATCGCTTGATAGTCGGTGATTTGTGAATCGACGAAGACGACGCTCTGGGGCGTCTCGTTATTGGAACTCGTCATAATTCACCTGTGCGATTGGCAACGCTGAGCGATCGGTCGAGCCCGCGGCTCGGTCGGTTTTTTGTCGAGTTTGAGCCGATCATCCATCCTTGAAGGCAGAGACGGAGCGTGCGCCGAAGCCATACCAGAGGCCAGTATTGATGACAATTAATTCGGCATTAACAATGTGCGACATGGTGAACCCTGTCTCAGGTTTGTCATAATCGCGCCGCTCCAGGAGCGATCCTAACCTGCTTCATCGAGAGGGCAGCGATCTAATCGCCATTGTGCAAAGCCAGGCGGCAAAGTAAGTCCCAAAGCTCTCCTCCGCCACATTCGCCGGAGGCCAGTAGAGGGCGCGGTTCGATTGCGCGACGAGATTGTCCGTCTTCGCTCGCAATGAAGTTCCGATCGCACGCGTGAGTGCGCTGTCTCGCATGCGCGTCTCGCCGCTCGTCATCGTGCTGGCTGCGATCCTGCTTGTGCTCATCGTGCCGCCGGCGCTGTTTCTCCTCGACGTGAGCCTGCACGAAACCCGGCCCGACGGTTCGTTTGGCGCTTTCACGCTGCGCTTCTATCGCGGACTGTTTGCCGAGCGGCTATTTCTGTCGAGTGCCGGCAACACACTTATCTATGCGTTCGGCTCCTCGGTCATCGGCATTGTCATCGGCACCGTGCAGGCGCTGATCGTGGAGCGGACCAACACGCCGGGCCGCAAGCTCGCGTTTTTCGGCGCGATTATCTCGCTCGGCGTGCCGCACATTCTTTATGTGGTGGCGTGGCTGCTGCTGCTCGGTCGCGCCGGCCCGGTCAACGACGCCATACATTATATGACGGGCTACGCGCAGGCGCTCAACGTCTATTCAATGGGCGGCATGGCGGTTATCGAGGGTATCGGCTTCGTGCCGCTGACGTTTCTGCTGATGTCGGCGGCTTTGCGCTCGATGGACGCGTCGTTCGAGGAGGCGGCCATCATGGCGGGCGCCAATCCGCTGCGCGCCTTCGGCGCCGTCACTTTGCGCATGGCCGCGCCCGCGCTCGCCGCGCTCGCGCTTCTGTTTTTCGCGCGCGCGTTCGAATCGTTCGAGGTACCGGCCTTGGTCGGGCTCGCCGGCAACATCAACGTCCTGACCACGACGATCTTCCAGGCGATGCACCGGACCGGTATGCCGAGCTATGGCGAAGCCGGCGCCTATTCGATCTGCCTCGTCATCATCATTGCGGCGCTGTTGTTGTGGCAGAGTCGGCTGTCGCGCCACGCGCACAAGTATCAGACCATCACAGGAAAGGGCTTTCGTCCGCGCATGATCGATCTTGGCGCATGGCGTTACCTCAGCACCGCCATCCTGATCGGCCTGTTTCTCATCGTCACGATCATTCCGGTGGCGATGCTGGCGTTCACGTCGTTGCAACCGTTCTACGACGGCATCACCTATGGCGCGCTGACGCGCGCCTCGCTGGATAATTATCGCGTGCTGCTCGGGCCGGGCGATTTTCGCGATTCGGTCGTCAACACGCTGGTGCTGGGCGCGGCGACGGCGACTATCGTGACGCCGTTTACCGCGCTGTGCGCGTGGCTCGTGGCGCGTCGCGTGCCGGGCGCCGCGCTGCTCGATCAGCTCGCCACGCTGCCGCTGGTGTTTCCGGCGCTCATTCTCAGCGTCGCCTTCCTCGATGTGTTCGTGAACATGCCGGTGCCGCTCTATGGCACATTGATCTCAGTGATCATCGCGTCGGCGGTGCGCTATATGCCGTTCGGCATGCGCTACAGTTATACGGGCGCGCTGCAGATCCATCCGGATTTGGAAGCCGCGGCGACCATCGCGGGTGCGTCACGCGGCGCATTGTTCGGCCGCATCGTCATACCGCTGCTCGCGGCGTCGCTGGTCAGCGCTTGGCTGGTGGTGTTTCTGTTGTCGGTGCAGGTCGTGGCGCTGCCGCTGCTTCTGGTCGGGCCGGGCTCGGAGGTCATGGCGGTGACGCTGTTCGAACTCTGGCAGAACGGCCAGGTCACCGAGCTCGCCGCGATGGGCGTGGTGTGGATCGCGCTGATGACCGTGGTCAGTTCGGTGTTCTACATGCTGACGCGCAATCAGCAGTTTGCGGCATAGCACGTCCGCTCCCGCGTTGCGGGCCTTTTCGCCAGCGCGCGATCGGCATAACCTGCCGTCACGGAAGCCGCGCGAGCGCCGTTGGCGACCCGCAAAGCTCGCGACGAGCGAAATCGGGAGTGCAAATGCCGCGCAGCCGCGACGAGACTCGCATCTACAACAAGAACAAGTTCAAGCTTGGCTTGTTCGGCATGAACTGCAAGGGCGGCTTGAGTCTCACCAAGGCGCCGGAACGCTGGGATGCATCGTGGGACAATAACGTCAAGGCGGCGCAACTCGCCGACGAGGCCGGGCTCGAATTCCTGCTGCCGATCGGGCGCTGGCACGGCTATCAAGGCGAGAGCGACACCCAGGGCACCACGTTTGAGACGATCGCCTGGGCGTGCGGACTGCTGGCCTCGACGCACGACATCACCACGTTCGGCACGCTGCATGTTGCCTTCATCAATCCGGTGTTTGCCGCGAAGCAGATGGTGACGGCCGACCATATCGGTCACGGCCGGTTCGGGCTCAACGTCGTCTCTGGCTGGAATCCGATCGAGTTCGGCATGATGGGCGTCGCGCTCGGTGACCACGACGGCCGCTACGATTATGCCGAGGAGTGGCTTACGATCGTCAATCGCGTCTGGTCGGAGGACAAGCCGTTCGACTTTGACGGCCAGAATTACAAGCTCAAGGCCGTGCTGGGGAAACCGAAGCCATGGTGGGGCTCCCGGCCGATCCTGGTCAGTGCCGGCAATTCGGAAACCGGCCGCGATTTCGCCGCGCGCAATGCCGATTGCCTGTTCACGACGGTGCCGCCGACCGACGAAGACCTGCGCACCAAGCTCAAATATTTCCGCGACGCCGCGCCGGCCGGGCAACTGCGCAACATCTTCGCCAGCTGTCATTTGATGGTGCGCCCCACCCGCAAGGAGGCGGAGGAATACCATCATTACATCGTGCACGAGCAGGGCGATTGGGAGGCGGCGAACTACGCCTTCAACCTGCGCGGCTCGCGCATCAACACCTGGCTCAAGGCCGATGAAGACAAGCTGAAAGAGCGCCTGATCAGCGGCGCCGGCTTTCCGTGCATCGGCAGTTATGATGACGCCATCGAGACATTCAAGCGGCTGAATAGCGCCGGCCTCGATGGCGCGGCGCTCGGCATGATCAACTATGTCGACGACTTCCCGCACATCCGGGACGAGGTGCTGCCCCGCATGGAGCGTGCCGGGTTGCGCGAGCCAATACGCCACGCCGCAACCGCGGCCGAGTAACAAATGAGGAGCATCGTCATTCCGGGGCCGAGCGAAGCGAGGAGCCCGGAATCCATAATCCCGGCACAGGGGGCTATGGATTCCGGACTCGCCGCTTCGCGGCGATCCGGAATGACGAGCAAAAAGGGCTTGAATGGGAGCGAAACAAATGAAGATCGTTGATGTGCGCGTCGAGGAATCCGTTCTCCCGAAGAAAGACAAGGACTGGAAATTTGCGCTCGCGGCGAATCCGGCGACGGAAGGTTGGGTCGTGTCCATCCAGGCAGAAGACGGCATGGTCGGCTACGGCTACGCCTCGACGATGAACCATTACGGCGCGCCGCATGAGGCGGTGAAGGGCGCGCTCGACCGGTTAGGCCAGCGCCTGATCGGGCGCGACTCGCGCCAGATCGCCGCGATCCTCGACGATCTCGATCACGCCATGCACGGCAACAACCAGGCCAAGTCCGGGATCGATTGCGCGCTGCACGATCTGTTGGCGCGCCGGCTCGGCGTGCCGATCTGCGATCTGTTCGGCGGTCCTGCGGTGCGCGAATTTCCATCGCTGCGCATTCTGCCGATCAAATCGCCGGCCGACATGGCCAAGAACGCGCGCATGCTGGCCGACAAGGGCGTGCGCCATTTCAAGATCAAGGTGCATGGCGAGGTTGACGAGGATGTCGCGCGCGTTGAGGCGGTTCGCGCCGAGGTCGGCCCGGACGCGCATCTCACCATCGACGCCAACCAGTCCTACGCGCCCAAGGACGCGATCCGCGCGCTCAATGCGATGGCGGCAAGTCGCATTGATCTCGCCGAGCAGCCGGTCCACGCCAACGACCTGATCGGGCTCAAAACGGTGACGCAGGCGGTGCCGATCACGGTCGAGGCCGACGAAGCGGCCTATTCGCTCGATCAGGTGATGATCCTGGTGCGCGAACGCATCGTCGACGCGATCAGTCTGAAGATCACCAAGCTCGGTGGTCTGCGCAAGACATTCGCCGCCGCGCAAATCTGCGCCGCCGGTGGCGTACGCTTTCGCATGGGAGCCCATGTCGGGCCGATGCTGCTCGCGGCGCACGCCATGCAGCTTGCAGCGGCGCTGCCGGGCATCTGGTACGCCTCGGAGCTGACCGAGTTCGATGGCCTCGCCGAGGATCGCTGGGAAGGGCTCAAGCTCGTCGACGGCGTGCTGCACCACTCCGATGCCATCGGCTGCGGCGTCACCCCGAAGGCCGGTGCGGCGCAAAGCCTGCGCAAGAGCGCCTGACATGCGCCTCGCCGCGCTTTCGACCGGCGCGCTTGTGCTCACGGCCGCGTGCGCCATCACGAGTCTGCTGGCCACTGCCGCAGCGGCGCAAACCGGCAACGGTACCCTCACCTACAAGGGGCCGGACCGGGAGCAGAAGCTGATCGCCGGCGCCAAGCAGGAGGGCGCGGTCGTCTTCTATTCCGGCATGATCGTCAACCAGGCGCTGCGGCCGGTGACGGAAGCGTTCGAGAAAAAATATCCGTTCATCAAGATGACGTTCTGGCGCGCCGATTCCGAAGTCATCGCCACCAAGGTCGCCGCCGAGATGCGCGCGCGCAATCCGGCGGGCGACGTCATCGAAGGCACCGGCATCGGCGACATGGCGGTGCAGGAAGGCATCGCCCAGCCGGCATGGTCGCCGCAGATCGACGGCATTCCGGAGCGGCTGCGCGATCCGCGCGGGCTATGGGCGCCCACCCGCATGAGCTATTTCTCGATCGCCTACAACACCAAGCTGGTTGCGGCGGCGGACGCGCCGAAGACCTACGACGATCTGCTCAATCCGAAATGGAAGGGCAAGATCGCGTGGCCGATACTCTCGTCGATCGGTGCAACGCTGTTCGTCACCAACCTGCGGCTCGCTTGGGGCGACGCCAAGGCCTTGGATTATCTGAAGCGTCTCAGTCAGCAGAACCTCATCAATTTTGGCGCCGGCAATCCGCGCACGCTGGTTGACCGCGTCATCGCCGGCGAATACCCGATCGCGCTGCAGGTCTTCGCCCATCACCCGCTGATCAGCGCCGCCAAGGGAGCGCCGGTGACCTCGGTGCTGCTGCCTCCGGTCGCCAGCGCCGCCGCGACCGTCGTCATGCCGAAGGAAATCCGACATCCCTATGCCGCGATGCTGCTGATGGATTTTCTGTTATCGCGCGACGGCCAGCGGATTCTCGCCAAGTCGGAATATCTGCCGGTGCGCTCCGATGTCGACCCGCTGCCGCAGCTTGCCCCGATCGTGCCGTCGCGCGCCGGCGTGCAGGAGAATTTCATCAGCCCGGAAAAGCTCGTGGCCTATACGGAAAGCTCGTCCAAAATCGTCGAGCAGCTGTTCCGCTGAAATTTACTTTGACGCCTCTGCGCCATGCAGGGGATACCCGCGCGTGCGATAATATTCGATGGCGCCGGGATGCAGCGGTACGCCGCGTCCGTCCGCAACCGTCATCGGATCGTAAGAGAACGGCTGGTTGGTCCAGCGGATCAGGTCGCGCTTTTCGTCGAGCGATTTCGCCACGTCATAGGCAAACCCCTCCGGCAAGTCGTCTCGACCATAGACGTTGATCCCCGAAAATCCGACCGTCGGAACAGGCTCGTCGCCGACGCCGCGCATAAAGCGAAACGGCAGGTTGACCAAGACGCCGCCGTTCCCTGACGAATTGCTCGCGCAGCCGTTGCGGCACCGGCAGGAAAACGAGGCCCTTCTTCTGCGTCATTTCGTACCACATGCCGCCTTCGGGATAGTTGGCAAGCACGCCGATGCCCATGATCACGTCGAAGTCTGGATTGCGTAACAGCGCATTGCCGACCAGGATTTTGCCGCCCCAGGACGCGACATCCTTGCTGGTGAATCCGTAGTATTTGAGGACAGCATCGATGCTGCCCAGATTACTGATGACGCCCGCCATGATGCGGACCGGCATTTTTCGCTCCGCGATCTGACGGAGGTCGGTGATCCCCGAGGAGCGCGTCGCAGCGATCATCAGATAGGCGGGACTTTCGATGCGGGCGATGACCCGTAGATTGGTCAACGGGCCGTCTCTCTGGTAGCCGCCCTTTCCCGCATAGGCGCGCTGAACAAATTCGGCGTTGGTGACGCCAAAGTCTATCGCGCCTGCGGCTGTAACCCGGTGCCTTCCGCGAACTGCCGGTCGCTCACCTCGGGCGGCATGAGGCGTTGGGAGACGATGCGCGCCCCATTCTCGCCCGAGCAGGCGTAACAGATTGCGACGTCATAGCCGTGGAATGACATCGCCTTTTTGACGACGTCGCCGAGCGCCCCCCACGGACAATATTGGCAGGCCGCTTGCAATACCGGCCGCTTGGCGGCGATTCCGTATAGCGATTGCGTGGTGAGTTCCTCGGCGGATGCACGACCGGACGTGACGAGCGCGAGACCTAGAAGCAACAAGACGCCGAGGATGAGATTACGTGTCACGCTGAAATGCCTTTTAGCCATTTCTTTCCTCTTATTATTGTGCTCGACGCGCCATCATCCCGGCGGAACGATGTTGGCGTACCAGTCGTAGATCTGCTGCCCGGTCCAGTGCACGACATCGTGCTTGTTGATGTAGTCGTAGAGCTGCTCGAAATATTTGATGCGGTGAGCGGCGCCGGTGACATAGGGGTGAACGCCGATCGCCATGACGCGCGCCGATTGCGCGCTCTCGGCGTAGAGC
>JBAQJL010000095.1:0-1555 GCA_049300295.1 Xanthobacteraceae bacterium | reverse complement strand
GGCCACCCTGGGGAACGGCGAGCCAATAAAATGGAATAACTCTATTGAAATCAGTGCACTATGGGGAACGGCGAACAACTATGGAGTATCGTCTTGGTGCCCAGGAGAGGACTCGAACCTCCACGGTGTTACCCGCTAGTACCTGAAACTAGTGCGTCTACCAATTCCGCCACCTGGGCCGTGCCGGGATAGGTACGGAGGGCTATCCGGGTTGTCAATCTGACGGCCTTATGCCGGTCAGGCCGGTGATGCAGGGTTTGAAAGGCGTCGTGCTGGCAAAGCCAAGTCGGCGGTGGACGGCGGATATTCGGCGCGCGGCTAACGGCCGATCTGTACAGAGTGCGGCCGATCCTGTATTTCCGCGCCATGGCGCTGAAGAGCAAAGCTGAGACGCTGGTCACCGTTTTTGGCGGCTCGGGATTCCTAGGCCGGAATGTCGTGCGCGCCCTGGCGAAGCGGCAATACCGCATCCGGGTCGCGGTACGCCGGCCTGAACTGTGCGGCTATTTGCGGCCCATGGGCCGGGTCGGGCAAATCAACGCCGTCCAGGCCAATCTGCGCTATCCGGATTCAATCTCCACTGCCGTGCGTGACGCCGATGCTGTCGTCAATCTGGTCGGCATTTTGTTTCAACGTGGCGCCCAACTCTTCGACACAGTGCAAGTTCGGGGTGCCGAAGCGGTTGCGCTCGCCGCCAAGTCGGCCGGGGCGCGCCTCGTCCATATTTCGGCAATCGGCGCCGACGAAAATTCACTGTCGCACTACGCACGATCGAAAGCGGAAGGCGAGCAGCGGGTCCTCGCGGCGGATCCGGCGGCGACCATCGTGCGGCCATCCATTGTGTTCGGACCGGAAGACGATTTCTTCAACCGCTTTGCCGCACTAGCGCGCATGGCACCGGCGCTACCGCTTCCCGGCGGTGGCCACACCCGGTTCCAGCCGGTGTTTGTCGGTAACGTTGCCGAAGCGATCGCCATGGCTGTGGATGGTGAGACGAAACCTGGCGCGGCCTACGAGCTTGGCGGCCCGGACGTCCGATCGTTCAAGGAGCTGATGGAGTTCACGCTGGCGACGATCCAGCGTCGCCGTCTGCTGGTTCCGGCACCGTTTGCACTCATGAAGTTGCAGGCCGCATTCTTGCAGTTCCTGCCGAAGCCGCCGCTGACGCCCGATCAGGTCGAACTGCTCAAGCACGACAATGTCGTTTCGGACGACGCGCGCCGCGATGGCCGCACGCTCGAAGCGCTCGGCATCATGCCCGAGACAATCGATGCAATCGTGCCGTCTTATCTGTGGCGGTTCCGCAAAGCCGGCCAGTTCGACGCGCGAACCGTTTAGCGAATATTACAGGCCGACTGCCAGCGCGATCAGGCCAAGCGCGCCAACGATAATCCGCCACCACGCGAACACCGCAAAGCCGTGACGCGAGACGTAACCCAGCAACGTCTTGACCACGAACCAGCCGCAGACGAACGAAACGGCAAAGCCAACGGCAATAATCATCAGGTTGCTGCCGGCGAGCTCGTGCCGGTTCTTGAACGCTTCGAAGGCGAAG
>JBAQJL010000094.1:0-40787 GCA_049300295.1 Xanthobacteraceae bacterium | reverse complement strand
CCGCCGATCCCTGCGCCGCTCCCTGCGCCGGCGCCTAGGGGCGCCGCCGACGTGCGCTGGTCATTCGCCGTCACCGGCCCGCCGTTTAGCGGCAAGACCGGGCTGATTGCGACGCTCGGACAGGCGACCGCCGCGAATGCGCGCGACCAAACCGATGTCGTGCGCCTGTTCGATGCTGGACCGGTCGAGGGCGATGCGAACCAGATTGCGTCCCTCGCCGTGACCGTCGGAGCCACCGACGGCATCTTGTTCGTGGTCGATCAGGATCTGCGGGCGCCCGAGCTCGACGTCATCGGGCGGCTGATCGGTGCCGGCAAGCCGCTCTACGTCGTGCTCAACAAAGCGGACCAGCTAACGGCGGCGGATCGCGATACCGTTCTCCTTTCGATTCGCGCCAAGATGCCGAAACAATTTGCGCCCGGTCATGTGATTTCGGTGGCCGGTTCGCCATCGCCGGTCGAGCGCGAGATCGAGGATGCGCGCGGCACCGTGCGCGTCGAACTACGCCGGCCGGCGAGCGACGTGCAGGCGCTGATCAATCTCGTTCGGCGTGAATTTCCCACGGCGCCCGGGCGGGCGCTCAAATTCGTAGCGGCGTGACGTAGCAACGCAACATGGCCATGCAAGACGAAACGGTCCTGCCCGACACGATCGAAGCGCTGCGCCGCCTGTCTGGCGACACGCGACTGCGGCCGTCCGAACGCGCCGCCATCGAAAAGGAAATGCGCGAGATCGAGGGTTTCACCGCGAAGCTCGAAAACGGGCGTGTCGAGATCGCCGCGTTTGGCGAAGTCGGTTCGGGCAAGAGCGCGCTCCTCAACGCGCTCGCCGGCGAGACCATCTTTACGGTTTCGGCTGAACATGGCTCGACCGACAAGGTCGCCAAGTCCGGATTCAAGAATACCAAGCTGGTGCTGGTCGACACGCCGGGCATCAACGAAGCCGCCGGCGAACTGCGCGGCAAGCTCGCGGAGGAGACCGTCCGCTATACCGACCTCGTGCTGTTCGTCGTGGACGGCGATCTCAACCGGGTCGAGCTGGACGCTTTCACCCAGCTCAGCGACCTGCACAAACCGATCGTCTTGGTCGTCAACAAAGCCGATCTGCTCGGGCCCGCGCAGGTCAAGGAAATCACCGAGTCGATCCTGCGCAAAGTCGGAAATCGCATCGGCCAAGATGACATCGTGCTGGCTGCCGCCGCACCGCGCGAGAGCGAGCGCGAGATCCACAACGCCGATGGCTCCATCGAGATCAGGCGATTTCAGCCCAAACCAAGGATCGAGGCCTTGGAGGCGCGGATGCTCGAAGTGCTCGACCGCGAGGGCAAGGCGATCATCGCGCTCAACGCCAGCCTGTTCGCCTCCGATGTCGGCGACCGCATCAAGGAACTGAAGCAACACGTACGCGGCAAGGAGGCGACCCGCCTCATCTATTATTTCATGCTCGGCAAGGCGCTGGTGGTCGGCGCCAATCCGCTGCCGGTGTTCGACATCCTGGCCGGCATGGCGACCGATGCGCTGATGGTGCAGCGCATGGGCGCCGTCTACGGCACCGAGTTCTCGCTTAAGAACGCGCAGAGCATGGTTTTGGAGATTCTGTACGCCTGGGGGCTGATGGCGGCGGCCGAATACGGGCTGTATCTCGCCGCAGATCTGTTGCGTACCGTCACCTTTGGCGCGAGTACGATCCTGACCGCAGTGCCTCAGGGTTTGGCGGCGGCCTGGAGCACCTACGTGGTCGGTAACGCCGCCAGTATCTATTTTCGCGACGCCGGCTGGGGCGGCCGCTCGGCAAAGGACATTGTGCAGGACATTCTGGCCGGCGCCGAGAGAGACAAGGCGAGTATTCTCGGACCCATCAGGGACAAGCTCATGGCCAAGTTTGGCCGCACGCGAAACTGACGCTGACTGCCGGGGAAAGGTGAGGTGAAACTATGATCGGCAGGCTCAATCACGTTGCCATTGCAGTGCGCGACCTCGACAAGGCGGCTGCGGTCTATCGGAGCGTTCTCGGCGCTGAAGTATCCGCCGCTGTGCCGCAGCCGGAACATGGCGTGACCACAGTGTTCGTGACGCTGCCAAATACGAAGATCGAGCTCCTGGCCCCGCTCGGCGAGGCTTCGCCGATTGCCAAGTTCCTCGAGCGGAACACGGACGGCGGCATGCATCATGTGTGCTACGAGGTCGACGACATTTCCGCCGCGCGCGACAGGCTGCGCGCCGCCGGGATGCGAGTGCTCGGCGACGGCGAGCCGAAGATGGGGGCGCATGGCAAGCCGGTCCTGTTCCTGCACCCGAAGGATTTCTCGGGGACGCTTGTGGAACTGGAGCAGGGTTGAGGGGTCGGGAAATGTCCACCGCCACTGCCGTTGCGATCTTTTTTCTGATCTGGTGGGTGACGCTGTTTGCCGTGCTGCCGTGGGGCGTGCGCAGCCAGCAGGAGGGCGGCGAA
This sequence comes from Xanthobacteraceae bacterium, assembly GCA_049300295.1. Classification (GTDB taxonomy): domain Bacteria; phylum Pseudomonadota; class Alphaproteobacteria; order Rhizobiales; family Xanthobacteraceae; genus BOG-931. The sequence goes on along the minus strand of JBAQJL010000094.1, from coordinate 38,336 downwards.
GTGGCGCCGGGGACCGATCCCGGAGCGCCGCTCGTTCCCAAACTTGGCCGCAAGCTGATCTGGACGACGCTCGTTACCTGCGTGGTGTTCGGCGTCCTTTACGTTGCCTACACCGAACGCCTGCTGACCATAGAGGAGATTTTGAAGCCGTTTGGTTTGAATTTTAATACGAAATACTGATATATTACAATGTCTTATATCTATCTCTTGTAATTCTTCTTAGCATCCGCGCGAGGCCTGCAAAAGAAAAAGGCAGGGACCATGCCCTGCCTTTAATAACCCTTAGCATTCCACGTCCGGCCTTCATCCCACCTGATTTGGAGATTTGCTTATGGTGGGTGGCGGCGTTGGATTCGCGCTCTGAAGGCCATCCTCCCAAGACTTGGACCGCTATCCCGAGATGACCGCGTTCAAGCTCGCGGGATGGGGATAGCGGCGGTATTCGTAATCGAGTTTTGTACCCTTGTCATCAGCTTGGCGGTGTCCCAAACAAAAAAACCGGCGGTGCCTGGGCTGTTCCAAATTTGGAACACGGCACGCTTGTGTTTGCCGCAGCATTGCGGCTTGACTGCCGGGCAATAGCGATTCCGGAACGCCGATGAACTCCATGCGCCTGTCCCGTTTCTTTCTGCCGAGCCTGCGTGAAACGCCGAAGGAGGCCGAGATCGCTTCCCATCGGCTGATGCTGCGTGCCGGCATGATCCGCCAGGAAGCGGCTGGCATCTATGCTTGGCTACCGCTCGGCTTCCGGGTCCTTAAGAAGATCGAACAGATCGTGCGCGAGGAGCAGGACCGAGCGGGCGCCATCGAACTCTTGATGCCGACCCTGCAACTGGCGGACCTCTGGCGCGAAAGCGGCCGGTATGATGCCTACGGGCCGGAAATGCTGCGGATCAAGGACCGCCACGAGCGCGAGTTACTTTACGGCCCGACCAACGAGGACATGATCACGGAGATTTTCCGCGCCTCGATCCGGTCCTATCGCGACCTGCCGAAGAACCTATATCACATCCAATGGAAGTTTCGTGACGAACAGCGCCCCCGCTTTGGCGTCATGCGCGGGCGCGAATTCCTCATGAAGGACGCCTATTCGTTCGATGTCGACGAGGCTGCGGCGCGGCTGTCCTATAATAAGATGTTTGTCGCCTATCTGCGCACCTTCGCCCGCATGGGGCTCAAGGCAATCCCGATGCGCGCCGAGACCGGGCCGATCGGCGGCGACCTCTCGCACGAATTCCTGATCCTGGCGGAGACCGGCGAGTCCGGAGTGTTCTGCAACAAGGATGTTCTCGACCTGCCGATCCCGGGCCCCGACGTGGAGTATGACGGCGACCTTTCGCCCATCATCCAGCAATGGACCAGCCTCTATGCGGCGACCCAGGATGTCCACGACCAGTCGCGCTTTGAGCGCGAAGTGCCGCCGGACAAGCGCCTCAGCACCCGCGGCATCGAGGTCGGTCAGATCTTCTACTTTGGCACCAAGTATTCGGTGCCGATGAAGGCCGTGGTGTCGGGCCCCGACGGGGTGGAGCGGCCGGTCCACGGCGGCTCCTATGGCGTCGGCGTGTCGCGCCTTGTCGGCGCGATCATCGAGGCGTTTCACGACGAGGCGGGCATCAAGTGGCCGGAACCCGTCGCTCCGTTCCGGATCATCATTCTCAATCTCAAGCAGGGCGCGGCCGATACCGACGCCGCCTGTGAGCAGCTTTACGCCGCGCTTTCGGCCAAGGGGATCGATACCCTCTACCATGATCTCGACGAGCGGCCAGGGGCGAAATTCGCCACCGCCGACCTGATAGGCATTCCGTGGCAGATCCTGGTCGGACCGCGCAGCCTCGCCGAGGGCAAAGTCGAGGTTAAGCGGCGCGCGGACGGGACGCGCGAAATCATCAGGCCGGCTGAGCTGCTGGGCCGGTTTGGCGCATGAAACTGTACTGCGACGTTACCTAGCTGCGATTTCATGGCTTGAAAGCGCCAGAATCGTGTGAAACTCCGGCAGTTCGCGGGGACCTATAGCCGAATGTCCGAACCGACCGGCACACACGCCTTTGCTCCATTCGAGTGGATGCTTTCGCTTCGCTATCTGCGGGCGCGGCGCAAAGAGGGATTCATCTCGGTCATCGCCGGCTTTTCCTTCCTCGGCATTATGCTGGGCGTCGCCACCCTGATTATCGTCATGGCGGTGATGAACGGCTTCCGCCAGGAATTGCTGGAGAAAATTCTCGGGCTGAACGGTCATTTGCTGATCCAGCCACTGGAGCGGCCGCTCACCGATTGGGCGGCGGTCGCCGACCGCGTGTCTAAAGTGCCGGGCGTGCGGTTGGCCGCTCCGATTGTCGAAGGCCAGGCGCTCGCGTCGTCGCCGTTCAATGCATCCGGGGTGCTGGTGCGCGGCATCCGTGCCGCCGATCTCGCCAAGCTTGGTTCGATTGCCAACAACATCAAGCAGGGTACGCTTGACGGCTTCGACCAGGGGCAGGGGCTCGCCATCGGCAGCCGCCTCGCCGAACAACTGTCGCTGCGCGCCGGCGACAACATCACGCTGGTCGCGCCGCGCGGCGCGGTGACGCCGATGGGGACGACGCCGCGGATCAAGACCTACAAGGTCGCCGCGCTGTTTACGATCGGCATGTCGGAATACGATGCGGCTTTTGTTTTCATGCCGCTGCAGGAGGCGCAGGCTTATTTCAACCGCAACGGCGACGTGACCGCGATCGAGGTCTACACCAACGCTCCGGATCGCATCGACGAATTCCGTAAGCTGGTCAGCGAGGCGGCCGCGCGGCCGATCTACATGATCGACTGGCGACAGCGTAACGCCACCTTCTTCAATGCGCTTCAGGTCGAGCGCAACGTCATGTTCCTGATCCTGACGCTGATCGTTCTGGTGGCGGCGCTCAACATCGTGTCGGGCCTGATCATGCTGGTGAAGGACAAGGGCAGCGACATCGCCATTCTGCGCACGATGGGTGCGAGCCAAGGCTCCATCATGCGTGTTTTCCTTATTACAGGATCGTCGATCGGCGTCGTCGGCACTTTGGCGGGTTTCCTGCTCGGCACCGTAGTGTGTCTCAACATCGATTCGATCCGACGCTTCCTGGCGTGGCTCACCCACACGGACTTGTTCAACCCGGAGCTCTACTTTCTGTCGAAACTGCCGGCCGACATGAATTTCCGCGAGACCACGGCCGTCGTGGTGATGGCGCTTGGATTGTCGTTGCTGGCGACCCTTTATCCGTCCTGGCGCGCGGCTCGGCTCGATCCGGTCGAAGCGCTTCGCTACGAGTGATCAGGCGCAATGGACGAGAAAACCGCGATCACCGAGGCCCCCGCGCCGGCCGCGCGCGGCGATGAGCCGCATCCGTTCATCTTTCTGCATGGCATCAGCCGCAAATTCCATCAGGGCGATTCCACGCTTGACGTGCTCAGGGGCGCCGAACTTGCGGTCTGGCCAGGTCAGTCGGTGGCGCTGGTCGCGCCGTCGGGTGCGGGCAAATCGACGCTTTTGCAGATTGCCGGCCTGCTCGAGCATCCCGACGCCGGCGAAGTCTTTGTCGACGGTGTCGCCACCACGCACCTGAGCGATGTCGAACGCACCCGAATCCGGCGCAGCGATGTCGGCTTCGTCTATCAGGCCCATCACCTGCTGCCGGAATTCTCGGCGCTGGAAAACGTGATGTTGCCTCAGATGATCCGCGGCCTGTCGCGTACACAGGCGAGTGCGCGCGCCACCGAATTGTTGAGCTATCTGGGCCTCAAGGAGCGCCTCACGCACCGGCCAACCGAACTGTCCGGCGGCGAGCAGCAACGCGTCGCGATCGCGCGGGCGGTCGCCAACGCCCCGCGCCTGTTATTGGCCGATGAGCCGACCGGCAACCTCGACGTCAATACCGCTGGTCACGTGTTTGCGACGCTTATGCAATTGGTTCGCGCTTCCGGCCTTGCCGCCGTGATCGCGACCCACAATCTCGACCTCGCCGCGCAAATGGATCGGCGCGTCACCATCCGCGACGGGTTGGTGGTCGAGCTCAGCTAAGCGGACGAGCGCCGCTGCAGTCACATGCCCAGGCGATCAGTCGTAACGGTTATATCGACGATACCTGCGGTCGCGCCCATAGTCGCCGTCGCCCTTGTATTGCGTGTTGCGGTTACAAAAACCGCCATTGCCGCTGAGGGCGGCCCGGCACTGTGCATAGGTCGAGAAGCCGCAATTTTCGCCGCCGCCCATCCTGCCGCCGTATTGCGCGCACCACGGATAGTTTTGCGCGTTGGCGGCCGTGCCGCTCAAGCTTGCCGCACAGAGTAATCCCAACGCGATCAGCAGATATCTCATGACAGTCTCCTGTGACGCTTGTTATGTTATTCAACGCTGGTCAGCCCTTGGCGTTGTTTCCGCCTGGAGACAACGTCGATCAATCGTTGGCGTTGCGCTTATAATGTCGCCGATGGCTTGGTGCGGACGATCCGGCGGCTGGTACGTATTGAGTGTTGCGATCGCAGGAGCCGCCGATGCCGCTCACCGTCGCCAGGCACTGCTCGCGCGTGGTGAATCCGCAATTGGTACCGCCGTCGCCCGCGGGTGAGCCGTAATTGGCGCACCACGGATAGTTCTGCGCCTCGGCGCGTGCGCCAAAAGCCGCCATCGCTGCGCAGATCACAATCGCCACACGCCAAACCCTCATGGCTGACCTCCCTGGCCTCTGGCCTCGCGCCGTTAACACCGGGGTGGGTGCATTAGTCCGCCGTCGGGGTCCCATGCAGGACACAGTCACGTGAGCGATGCCGATAGGGGCAACGCCAAAGCAACGAGGCCGAAATGCCGGTCCGCACGACCGCCGAGAAACCTGAAGGACAGGCTTGACAATATAGAACAAAACAAGAACAATACTTCCCATCCATTCTGGATAGGGAGCCCGATCATGTTGCGCACGGTACTCGAGGAGGCGCTGGCACTTGCCTCCATAACCTTGTTTTTGGCGACGATTGCGGTTTGGGCGCAGGTGCTCGGCGTCGTTTGAGCGGCAAGGTATCGGGGTGGCGGCAATCTGGCTGTGCATAAGATTCTGTGCGCTGCAGGCAGGACCGGAGCCGCGACGATAGACACCGGCGCTCGCGATCCGCCATGTTCGTTAGGGAAGGAATCGCCCGCGTGCCGACACCGGCGGTTCGCCCACAACGCACACCACGTATAGGCTCATGGCTTATAGGCTCATGGCTGCCGCGACCGCGCCTCGTTTCGTCCATCTGCACGTCCATTCGTCCTATTCGCTGCTTGAGGGCGCGCTGACGATCGCGCGGCTCGCCGAGCTTGCAAAAAAGGACCGGCAGCCGGCGCTGGCGCTGACCGACACCGACAATATGTTCGGTGCGCTCGAGTTTTCCGAAAAACTCGCCGCCGGCGGCATACAACCGATCGTCGGCTGCACGCTCGCGATTGATTTTGGCGACCAGGAGAAGCGGAGCGGTCCGGCAGGGGCGCCGGCGCCCGGCGAAAATTTCGCGCGCATTGTGCTGCTCGCCGCGCGGCAGGAGGGCTATCGCAGCCTGATGCGGCTCTGCTCGCGGGCCTATCTCGAAATCGAGCCGCAGCAGCGCGCGCACATCCGACTCGATTGGCTTGATGACGAGGCCGCAGGCTTGGTCGCCCTTTCGGGTGGACCAGGCGGTCCCCTCGATGCGGCATTCGCGGGCGGCCAAGACGCGCTTGCGCAATCGCGCTGCGAGACCCTTCAAGGGCTGTTCGGCGATCGGCTTTATCTTGAATTGCAGCGCCACGGCACGCCGGGCGAGCGTGCTGCCGAGGCGGCGCTGATCGAACTCGCCTATGCGCGCGGCATTCCGCTCGTCGCCACCAACGAGCCGTTCTTTGCCACGCGCGAGGATTACGAAGCCCACGACGCCTTGCTGTGCATTGCCGAAGGCCGGCTCGTCGCCGACGCCGAGCGGCGTCAATTGACGCCTGAGCACGGGTTCAAGAGCCGCGCCGAAATGGCCGCGCTGTTCGCCGACCTGCCGGAAGCGCTTGCCACGACCGTCGAGATCACCGAGCGCTGCGCGTTTCGGCCGCGCACGCAAGCGCCGATCCTGCCGCGATTTTCTGGCGGCCGGCGTGATGACGAGGCCGTCGGAAGCGATGAACCGGAGGCGCTCCGTCAGGCTGCTCGCGCCGGCTTGGCGGCGCGGCTCGACAAGCACGGCCCGGCGCACGGCCAAACCGCCGACACATACAGCGAGCGTCTCGAATACGAGCTCGGCGTCATCGTGAAGATGAAATACGCCGGCTACTTTCTGATCGTCGCCGATTTCATTCAGTGGGCCAAGGCTCAGGGAATTCCTGTGGGGCCCGGCCGCGGCTCCGGCGCCGGATCGCTGGTCGCCTATGCGCTGACCATCACCGACCTCGATCCGATTCGCTTCGGGCTCATCTTCGAGCGGTTTCTCAATCCCGAGCGCATTTCGATGCCGGACTTCGACGTCGATTTCTGCCAGGAACGGCGCGATGAGGTTGTTCGCTACGTGCAAGAGCGCTATGGCCGCGACTGCGTCGCCCAGATCATCACCTTCGGCACACTGCAGGCGCGCGGCGTACTGCGCGACGTTGGCCGCGTGCTGCAGATGCCCTACGGCCAGGTTGACCGGCTATGCAAGCTGGTACCGCAGAACCCGGCCAATCCGGTCACGCTGAAACGGGCGATCGACGACGAGCCGCGGCTGCAGGCTGAACGCGACCGCGATCCGCTAATCGCCCGGGCCTTCGATATTGCCCAAAAGCTCGAAGGGCTGCACCGCCATGCTTCCACGCACGCGGCAGGCGTCGTGATCGGCGACCGGCCGCTGAGTGAACTGGTGCCACTCTACCGCGATCCGAAATCGCTGATGCCGGTGACCCAGTTCAACATGAAATGGGTTGAACCCGCAGGCCTCGTGAAGTTCGACTTTCTCGGCTTGACCACGCTCACCATCCTCGACCGCGCGGTCAAGCTGGTACGGCGGCGCGGCATCGATCTCGATCTCGCCAAGGTGCCGCTCGACGACGCGAAATCGTACGACATGCTGGCGCGCGGCGAGACGGTCGGCGTGTTCCAGGTGGAAAGCGCGGGCATGCGGCGGGCGCTGATCGATATGCGTCCGGACCGCTTCGAGGATTTGATCGTGCTGGTCGCGCTCTACCGGCCGGGCCCGATGGCCAATATCCCAACCTATTGCGCGCGAAAGCTCGGTCACGAGGCGACTGATTACTTGCATCCCAAACTGCAGCCGATTTTGCAGCCCACCTACGGCATCATCACCTATCAGGAACAGGTGCAGCAGATCGCGCGCGATCTCGCCGGCTACAGTCTCGGCAAGGCCGACATCCTGCGCCGTGCCATGGGCAAGAAAGACAAGAAGGAGATGGCGTCGCAGCGCGATTCGTTTATCTCCGGCGCTGTCGAGCGTGGCATCGCGCAAAGCGATGCCGAAACCATCTTTGAGGCGTGCGCGAAATTTGCCGAATACGGCTTCAACAAATCGCATTCGGCGCCGTACGCGCTGCTGACCTATCATACCGCCTACATGAAGGCGAATTACCCGGTCGAATTTCTGGCCGCGTCGATGACGCTCGCCATGGGAAACACCGATAAGCTCGCCGAATTTCGTGCCGAAGCCGAGCGGCTCGGCATCAAGGTCGAGCCGCCGTCGATTAACCGCTCCGGCGTGGAATTCGATGTCGAGGGCAACGTCATCTACTACGCGCTGGCGGCGCTGCGCGGCGTTGGCCGCCAGGCGGTCGACACCATCGTTGCGGCCCGCGGCGACCAGCCGTTCGTCGACCTCGCTAATTTTGCCGGACGAGTCAATCCGCGGGCGCTCAATAAGCGCGTGTTGGAGAGTCTGGCCGCGTCGGGCGCGTTCGATGCCTTTGAGCGCAATCGCGCGCGGGTGTTCGCCGTCATCGATACGGTGTTGGCGACCGCGCAAAGGACGCAGGAGAACGCCGTGCGCGGCCAATCCGAGCTGTTCGCTGGCCCAGCCGCACCCGAACCGGTGATGCTGCCGGCGCTCGAGGCGTGGCTGCCGGCTGAGCGTCTGCAGCGAGAGTTCGATGCGGTGGGTTTCTTTCTCTCGGGTCATCCGCTCGACGACTACGCGACGGCGCTCAAGCGGCTGCGCGTGCAGTCATGGGCCGAGTTCTCCCGTGCTGTGAGAGCAGGGGCCGGGGCAGGTCGCGTCGCCGGCACCGTGGTGGCGCGGACCGAACGGCGCACCCGCAACGGCACCAAGATGGGCATCGTCGGGCTGTCGGATCCGAGCGGCCACTACGAGGCGGTGCTGTTCGCCGAAGGCTTGGCGCAGTATCGCGACCTGCTGGAGCCTGGCACCGCGGTGCTGCTCTTTCTCACCGCCGAAGTGCAGGCCGAGGAGGTGCGCGCGCGCATTCAATCGGTCGAGCCGCTCGACCAGGCGGCGGCCAAGATGCAGATGGGCTTGCGCGTGTTTCTGCGCGACGAGGAACCGCTCCCGGGCGTGGCAAGGCGGCTCGAGCCCGCGCGCAATGGCGCCGCCCACAGTGGCGTAGAAGCCGCCGCCGGCGAAGTCAGTATGGTGCTGATGCTGGGCAACGGCAGCGAGGTCGAGGTCAAGCTGCCCGGGCGCTTTAAGGTGTCGCCGCAGATCGCCGGTGCCATCAAGGCGGTGACCGGGGTGGTGACGGTCGAGGCGCTATAGCGCGCCGTTCAGCACACGGCGTCATTGAGTGCGGCTGGATAGCGCCTGCCTCGCACTTCGCCGCGGGGGACCTATACCGCCGCCGGTTGCGGAGCGAGCAACTGATTCTGTTGTGCTGGCTGCGCTGACGTCGAGGCAGGCACGGGCGAATCCGCCAGCGGAGCGCCGGCAGGTGCATACGAGGCCATCGCCTGGGCAAGCTGCTGCGCGGCAGCGGCGCTCCCCGGCGAGTTGCTGGCAATGCCGGCTATCTGCCATTCCATTCCGACCTGACCCATCGACCCCGCCGAGGTGATCGTATTGTGGGCGATATCGTAAACCTCAAACGCGCCGCTATTGCTGTTGCGCATCAGCATGTCGGTCTCGCCGGCGACGCTCGACAAGTCGCCGAAGCCCGCGATCTGCCACTCCAGCCCGACTTGCCCCATCCCGGCCGCAGAAGTGATGCGATTGTTGCTGAGGTCGTAGATCTCGAACGCACCGGTATTGCTGTTGCGCATCAGCATGTCGGTTTCATTGGCGTTGCCGGAGAAATCGCCGAATCCGGCAATCGTCCATTCCAAGCCGACCTGCCCCATGCCGGTCGCGAACGTGATGGTGTTGTTGCTGATGTCGTAGACCTCGAACGCTCCGGTATTACTGTTGCGCATTAGCATGTCGGTCTCGTTGACTCCGCCGGAGAAGTCGCCAAAGCCCGCGATCGTCCATTCCATCCCGACCTGGCCCATCGGCGCAGCGAACGTGATGGTATTGTTGCTGATGTCGTAGACCTCGAAATTTCCGTTGTTGCTGTCGCGCATCAGCATGTCGGTCTCGTTGGCGCGTGTCGAAAAACCGCCAAAGCCGGCCACCGACCATTCCATGCCGACTTGCCCCATCGGGGCCGCCGACGTGATTTGATTGTTGCCAATGTCGTAGACTTCGAACGCGCCGTTGTGGCTGTCGCGCGTCAGCATGTCGCTGGTGTCGGTGCCAGAGAAATCGCCAAGCCCGGCCACTTGCCATTCCAGGCCGATCTGACCCAGCGCCGCAGCCGTCAGGATCGCATTGCTGCCGATGCCATAGATCTCATAGTTGCCGTTGTTGCCGTCGCGCATGATCATGTCGGCGGTCTGGCCGATCGTCGTCGCGGTGAATGTCGTGGCCGACGACCAGGTTCCCGAGGTGGCATCGAACACTTCCACCTGCAGGGCGTCGGTACCGGCCGAGCTGCCGCCGACATAGCTGACGCTGGTCAGGTTCGCCGCGCTGACCTCGAACCATTGGCCGGCAGCCTCGGTCGTGCCGCCAACGATGAAGCGGCCACCGTCGCCACTGCTGTTAAGGAACTGGTATTCGGTAACGTTGTCGCCGTCGGGGTTCGAAACGGTCAGCTCCGAGGATATCGAAACCGATTGTCCTTCTTGGACGGAGAAATTCGTGCCGCTCACGCTCGCCGAAACGGGTGCTTGGCCGAAGCCGACGGCATTGAGCACTTCGATATCAAAGCTCGTCAGGTTGGTCGTCTGAGGGGTAATTGGCACGGAGAGCGCATCGTTGGTGAGGTTCGTGAAAAGCGTGTAGTCGAAGGTGGTGGCGAAATTGGCAAGGTCCGTTGCGCCGTCATCGAGCGAAAAGTATGCAGGCTCGCCGCCGGTCCACTGGTAGCTGTCCTGTGAGCCGAATCGAAACAGGTCGGCGATCGTTGGCGCGCCCGCATAGTAGTCGGTGATCCAGCCCAGCGCATGGGCGATCTCGGTCAGCGCGAGTCCCAGGAAATTCGAATTCGCCGGGTCGGTGTCGTTGAAGCCGATTGAACCGTCGATCGTGCTGTTGCTGCCGGTATAGACGCCGAGCGCCTTTTCCTGCGCGCTGCTGACGAAAAAGCTATTGGCATTCCCGGGGAAAGCCGACGTGTTGGAAGGCAGTGACGCGACCGCGGCTTGCTGGTCGCTCAGAGTTGCACTGGCGGTCAGCCAGCTTTTAACCGTCGCATAGCTGACGGTCGTCGAGTTCTCGGTTCCGCCAATCGAGCTGATGCCGTTGTTGGCGGTCGTCAGCTTGGAATTCGTCTGGCCGTCATAAGTTCCCCAGCCGTAGGTGATGTTGACGGTGTAATTGCCCAAAAAATCCTGATCGAAAATGTTGGCCGCCGCCTGGATAGCGGCGGTAAAGCCTGACGGCGCGAAACTGACACTGCTGTCGGCGATAAGATTGATGTCCATGGCGTCCGTCTCTACGGCGGCGTCAAGCAGCCCGAACATGGCCCCGAACCAGGCTCGATCTTGGCTCGACCTCAGTTCGTTCTTGGCGATGGCCGGCTACCGTCTAGCACGAAAATGTGGAACGGCTAGACGTGTTCTGGTAAAAGTGGGCCGGTACAGGAGGATAGAAATATACTTACGCAAATAGAAGGAACGGGGTAGGCGGGGCCAAGGGTTAATTTGCTTCGATATGTCCCCTGAGGCGGCGTAATGGCCGCTTCGCTGCCGGCGTCATGCCAGTGGCGATTGCACCGGGACGAGCAATGGACTGGTTCCCGCAACTTGCGGACCGGCGCCGGCTGACGTGATCACGCCCGACGCCGGAGGGTCGGCCGGCGCAAATGAGGCCAATGTCTGGGTAAGCTGCGCTGCGGAAGAACTGCTGCCCGGTGGATCGGCGGCGATGCCGGCGACCGACCATTCCGGCCCAACCTGGCCCATGGTGCCCGCCGTGGTAAGCTGATTGTTGCTTATGTCGTAATATTCAAACGCACCGGTTGTGCTGTTGCGCATCAACATGTCGCTCGAGCCCGCGCCGTTGAGCGGACCGAACCCGGCGACTTGCCATTCTAATCCGACCTGACCCATGCCCGCCGCTAAGGTGATCCGATTGTTGCTGATGTCGTAGATCTCGAACTGGCCGGTGTTGCTGTTGCGCATCAGCATGTCGGTTTCATTGGCGTTTCCGGAAAAGTCGCCAAAACCAGCGATCGACCATTCCAACCCGACCTGTCCCATGCTCGTAGCGACGGTGATGGCATTGTTGCTGATATCGTAGAGTTCGAACTGCCCGGTATTGCTGTTGCGCATCAGCATATCGGACTCGTTGGCGCGCGTTGAGAAATCGCCGAAACCCGCCACCTGCCATTCCAATCCGACCTGCCCCATCGCCGTGGCAAAGGTGATGGCGTTGTTGCCAATGTCGTAAATCTCAAATTGACCGGAATTGCCGTTGCGCATCAGCATGTCGGTCTCGCCGGAGCGTGAGCTGAAATCGCCGAAGCCAGCGAACTGCCATTCCAGTCCCACCTGGCCCATAGCGGTGGCAAATGTGATTGCATTGTTGCTGATGTCGTAGATTTCCAGCGCGCCGTTGATGCCGTCCCGTAAGATCATGTCGCTCGTGCCGGCGCCGTTGAAGCCGCCGAACCCCCCGACCTGCCACTCAGGGCCGACCTGACCCAAATAGCCAGCTGCCAGGATTGCGTTGCCGCCGATGTCGTAAATCTCGTAATCGCCGTTATTGCCGTCGCACATGATCATGGCAGCGGTGGTGCCGGGGGCGGTCGGGGGCGGGGGTGCGGGTGGCGAAGGTGGAGGGGCGTTGCTCGCAATGCTTACTGTAGTCGTTACGGCAGTGCTGAAGTTCGTGCCGTCGTTAACAGTCCAACTCACCGTTCGGGTCGGATCGGCGCCAGAGTTGGTTGGATTCTGGCTCCCTGGCGTAAACATCACCTGATCAAGAACGGACTGGTAGTGTGCCAATGTGTCAGTGCCAAAGAGGATGAGCGTCTCCGTGGCGCTGTCGTAGGTCGCGGTGATCGATGTGCCGCTCGTGCTTCCACTCAGCATGTCACCATCACCGGCAAACGTACCGCCGGTGACCTGAACCGTCGCATTGGCGAGCGTTGTACTCTCCGGGTCGGTGATGCCCAACATGCTGTCGAGTGTCACCGGCGAGCCACCGGCCGTGAAGGTCACGCTCGGCGCGCCGGGTGTTAGCACCGGTCTCGGCGGTGGGGGTGGGGAGGTGACGGTGACGCTGCTAGTGGTCAAAGTACTGGCAATCTGTCCCTCGCCTACCGACCATATAATCACTCGACTGTTGGACGTTGGGTTTGTAGTGCTGAAGGTCACGGAGCGTAGCACCGTCTGGTAGTCCTGAAGCGTGTCCGTGCCGGCTAGGGTCAGGACCCCTCCGGTATTGCTCGCAACGGCGATCGCCGTCCCGGTCGTGGTAACACCGAGAACGTCCCCGGAGTCGAACCCGAACCCGATCGAAACAGTGGCTCCCGCCAAAGTGTTAGCATCGATGTCCGAGACGACAAGCGTCGGATCCAACGAAACCGGTGTTGATACGTCTACCTCAAATGTTGGGGTAGCCAGCGCCGTAACAGTTGGGGGTGCGGCGGCTATCGCGACAGTGCTATAGGCTGCTGCACTGGTGCGCGTTCCGTCGTTCACAGTCCAGCTTATGGCCCGGACCGGATCTGCGCCATTCGCTTGCGCATTGCTGACAGAGTTGAAGGTCACCGATTGCAGCACAGTTTCGTAATTTGCGAGGGTGTCATTTCCCGACAGAGTCAAAACGCCATTAGAAGCATTGTAGCTCGCTGCAATGTTAGTGCCCGCCGTGGTCGCTGTAAGAATATCCCCCGCTAGGAGACCGGAGCTGACCGACACCGCGGCGCTTGCCAGGGTAGAGCTTCCGCCACCAATTACGGTCACTGCACCATCGAGTATCACCGCGGTCGGCGAAGCGCTATCCGCAAATCTTGCCACCGCACCCGCGCTCACTGAGGGTGCACCGGGAACACCAAGTGTGATCGTTGTTCCACCGACGCCGTCAGACGCCAACAGGAATTGAAGGCCAGTACCGGGATAGTCACCAATCATCTGGAGCGTCGCGACCGTCACGCCGGCATCCGTAATAACCAGTTGATCACTCTCGTTGATCGAAGCGTTGGTGACCGCCGTCCCTATAAGGTCTATCGAATCACCCGATGAAAACCCCGAGATACTATTCGTGAAGCCTTGCGGTGCGGCCAATGCGAGCGTTGTAGCCGCATCCATCACTACCGTACCGGTGCCGGTTAAGGCTTGTTCCAGTGTGAGAGCGCCGTTTGCGAGTTCGACCGTTCCATCGTTGTGGAATCCGATGTCCACTTGGGTCGAGGCTGAAAATTTTACCTTTGCCCCGGAGACGATCCACAGGTTGCCACCGCCGCTGAATGTACCGCCGGTGATCGTGAAGGTATCTGCTGCGGCGCTGCCTCCAAAATATAAGGTGATATTGGGATCAATTATGAGACTGGAGGCATTCGATGTCCCTCCATCATTTAATGTCCAGCCCGCCGCCGTCGAGAAATGAATTGTTCCCGCATTGTTGAGTACCCCTGACACCTGCGAATTATGGACTCCATCTCCGCCCAGATTGATAACGCCATAGTTATCAAAGTCTCCGGATACCGAGTTAAAATTTGCAAGGTTCAACGTTGCGCCAGCTTCATTATCGAAAATGGCCCCCGGATCGATGAGTAGGTTGTTGGCGACACCATAGTTGATGAATGTTTCGTCAGAAGTAATTTCACTAGGTTGCCCGATCGGGGAAGTAATTGCGCCTTCATTTATCACCGTGCCAGAGCCAGACCATGTCGCGCCAGATGTGACCGTGCCGCTAAGTGTGACGATACCAGAATCCGAGATCAAAATATCATATGAATTAAAATCGTTGATCGCCACATTGTGCGATCCGAAATTAAGACTGTAGGCGTCCGGTGCCAAACTGAGCGACGAAAACGTGCCGGACAGCGTTGCGGCAGAAAAATCAAGCGACCCATCGGCAAGGACCCAATTGCCTCCAATATTGACGTTGGTTCCGGCGCCAAAGACTACGTTGGCCTCATAAGTCGAATTCCCGATAATTGTGGAGCCGGCGACGTTGTAAGTTCCACCTGCGACCGTGAAATTACCGCCCTCGAACTCTAGGGCAGCGGATGCAGCGACCGAAATTCCAGATGCGTTGAGAGTCGCCGCACCAGTTGCGATGAATAGTTGCAACGTACCAGAAAGAACGCTTATGTTGCCGCTATCATTGAAACCGCCGTTCTCAATCCAGATGGTCGCAACATTGCCTGAACCGGGTAAAGCGTTGATGACGCCGTCATTCACCACGCCATTGACGTCGATGACCCACGCGGATGGATCCGCAGTATTGATATTGATTACGCTTCCGGCCTGATTAGAAACAGTTCCATAATCATTATCCCCGGCGATCGAGCCGCCGCTATCGATATCGATCACCCCATCGTTTTGAAGGACGTCGGGAGTCTGACTATTTTTAGCTTCGATGTATACGACAGAACTGATCGTTGTCGTGCCCGTCACCGTGTCGCCGGACTCGATGGAGCCAGTTAAGAGCCCGGTATTCGTATCGGTATCATCGATGGTAAAGGTCGTTGCCGCTAATGAGCCAATAGATGTGTTCAATGACGGGTAAATCGTAACTCCGAAAGTCTGATTGCCCGATGTGGCGTGAATGTCGTTGATAGGTATGGCAAACGTGGCAGTATCCGTGTACTGCCCGAAGACCACGGGGACTAGGTTCTGCTCCTGAAAATACTCGCTATTTGGATTTTGGCTTCCGTGAGTATCGTCGGTTTGGACAAAGACGGTATCGGCCCCGGTGTCGCCGATCCGCATGAGCGTGAAGACCAAGGAGCCTTGATTCTCTTGCGCGACCGGATTGACGGGTGCGAGAGTATAGCTCGCGGTGTCGACCGTGTAGACGATTGAATTGCTGACGCCGGTATTGCCTGCGCCGTTGGTGTCTTTTGCGACAATCGTGTTGGAGCCGGTTACCGACAGCGTCACGTTCGCGGTCCACACGCCGTTTGATGCGGCGGTGGCCGAGCCAATGTTATTGGCTCCGTCGAATATGGTGACTTTCGTGCCCACGTCCGTGACGTCGACAGTGCCCGACACTGTCTGCGCGAGACTGCCAACCAATCCGCCGGTAGTCGTGATAGCGACCGTTGGCGCGGCAGTGTTGATCTGAATACCGGTATTTACCGTCGCTCCGGTCGTGACTGCAGCAGTGCCGGCAAGACCCGCGATCCCACTACCATTGGGAATGGTCAACCCCGTTACTTGCAGATCGCCGGCCTGATCTCCGGGGCTCACGTTATAAACAAACGTCAACGTGCTCGTGCCCGAGCCGCCGGTGTAGGACGCGGTCTCATTGTCATTCAGCGTCAGAAGCGGCGGCCCGCCCGCCAGGTTTACGGTCACGGATTCGCTGAAGCTGACGGTGAACGTAACCGACCGACCGGGGCTCAGAACGCTGCCGCCGCTCACGGACGACGTTACTGACGAAATTGTTGGGGCGGATGTCGTTGAGGCTTGGTTGACGATTGTGAAGGGTGCAGACTCGACGGTATAAAGCTGGCCGCTCGAATCCATCTCTTGTATTTCAAATCCGAACGTCTCAGACCCGGACGCCAGTCCCACCGGGTTGATTGCGACGGATATTTGCTGAGACGAGGAACTTTGGGACGTTGCCGCGAACGTTATTAGAGGATATGAGTCTAGGCCATCATAATAATAGTTTGTTGAAACGTCAGATCCGGACGTTGACGTGTTGTATATTCCGGAGCCCATCCAATTTTGGATTGTCGATGGGTAGATCGTTAAATTTTGACTGAGCGCACCCATCTCAACGATCGTAAACACGATCTTCCCGGCGTTTTCGCCGATGGTCGGGGAAGATATAATGCTGAATTTCGGTGTGGGCGCTACCGTGCCCGAACCACCGCCGCTACCCCCTCCTTGACCTAGAACCACTCCTTGAGTTACGGCAGGAGAACTCGCGAGGCTCGCCTCGTCGTTCGCGATTGCGGTGCTCGAAAACGGCGAAGATGACTGCGCGGTACTCTGGGCACTCTCCACGAGTTCCGGCAATAATTGTGTAAGCTGAGTTACACTCGAATACGCACTCTGTGTCTCTTGGAGATAGCCAGCTATCCCGGAAAGGTCGCCAATGACTTCGCCAGGTATGCCCGGGAAAATGCTGGTTATAATTGTGTGTGCTAACGCAGCGAAGTCCTGCTGAAGGGAGCCGGTGATATTCAAATCACTGAAGGCGTCTGCAGCTGCAAATCCGGTGTTTACGCTCAAAAGTGTGTCAAAAACCGTATTCTGTATTGTTTGAAAATCGATCGGTTGATCAACGCCGACGTTTGTAATACCTCCCGCATGAGGCATGTCATCATAGATGGATTCCTGATAAGCCGCATACGAACTTGTTAACAAGGCAGATGCGCTATTGAGAACCGCGTCAGTGATCGTTAGCTCGGCGGTGTTCGAGCTCAGGCCGCTATTTTCAGACGCCAATGTCTCAAACGCGCTTGCGACATTTTCAGCGATCGACAGAAGTGTAGTGCCGTCGCTGACCAAAAGCCCCACGGTTTGCCCAATAACGTTTTCTAAGAAATCTGCTCCAACTGTGTCTGAAGCTACCTGTGCAGCACTATCAAATTCTTGAGCCCAATCTCCCGTCGGAAGTTCGTTGACGTTTAATGGGCTGCTATAATAAGCATTTAAAAGATTTATCGCTTGTGCTGTGGCATATAGCTGCGCGGCCGTTGCCTGATCAACTTGAATTTGCGTGCCAGTGGTGTAGTCCCGCACGTAAAAAGCCGACGCCGATCCGGTGACGGGGATAATGACGGTTTCATCAGGAAAGGTTTGACCGCCGGAAACGATAGACACGCCGGAAATGATCACCTCGTTTTGTGACAGCGTGGGAGGCGAGGACATTGTTTATCTCTCTATTGCCGGTAGCAGTAGCCAGGAGTGTAGTCGAAGGCGAATATCGTCCGGATCGAGTTCCGATTGTGCAGTCTCATCGCACGACCATGCTTCAAGACGACGAACAAATGGATCGCATCGGGTGCGGTGCCGCCGGATGGCAGCTGCCCGCAATTTCACCTAAGCAGGGAGGGGTTCTTGACGTTTGCGTTTCCGCCGGCGTTTACAACCACAAGTTCAGCAGACCGGATACCGATTGTCAAATCAAAAAATACATCCACACGTTGACGCGGTTAACTTGGGCCGGTTCCGTTGCAGACTTTCGCCCGAACATGTCGAATGGTGTCGACTCCTTGACGAGTGGGGTCACGGTCGGCAGTTCAACGGCCGCATGAGTGGGTTGGCCATAGGCGGTAAAGGTCGTTAGTGATGGCAGTAGCAACTCGCCCCCTTCGCATTGCCATCATCGGCGCCGGTATCGGCGGTCTGGCCGCGGCCGTTGCGTTGCGGCGGCGTGGGTTCGAGGTCGCGCTTTACGAGCGTGTCGCCAAGCTTGAAGAGGTCGGCGCCGGGCTGCAGATCGGACCCAACGGCGTCAAGGTATTGCGCGCGCTCGGCCTCGAAGACGAGCTGATGCGCAATGCGTTTGAGCCGCTCAGCATCACGTCGATTACCTACGATGAGGGGCGGCTGCGGTTTCGCCAGCCGCTTAAGGCGGTGGCGCGTGAAAAATTCGGCGCGCCGTATCTGACCGCGCACCGCGCCGATCTGCACAATCTCCTGCGCCGCGCCACCGGCGACACGCCGCTCCATCTCGGCGCGCATTGCGTCGGCGCCGAGTCGATTGGGCGAACCGCAGTGGCGCGCTTTGCCGACGGCAGCGAAGTCGAGGCCGACTTGGTGGTCGCCGCCGACGGCATCCGTTCTGCTATCCGCGCGCAGCATTTCGGCGCCGACGCGCCGCGCTTTACCGAGATGATGGCGTGGCGAGCGATCGTGCCGATGGAATGCGTGCCGCTGCGGGTCGGGCCAGGCGGCAGCGTGGCGCTGGAACGCGGCGAATATTTCGGCTGGATCGGGCCGGACGGCCATGTCATCTGCTACCCCATCGGGGTGAACGGCGACCGGCTTAACATCTTCGGCGGCCATTACACCCGGGAATGGGTCGAGGAATCCTGGTCGGTGCCGTCAAGCCGCGAGGAACTGATTGCCGCCAAAGCCGGCTGGAACGAGGCTTTGCTCGAAATGTTCCGGCACGTCGAGCAGGTGTTCAAGTGGGGCATCTACGATCGCGATCCGCTGCCGCAATGGTCGCGCGGCCGCGTCACGTTGCTCGGCGACGCCGCGCATCCGACCATGCCGACGCTGGCGCAGGGCGCCAACATGGCGATCGAAGACGGCTATGTGCTGGCGCGTAATCTCGTTCGGCACGGCGACGATGTGGCAGCCGCGCTCGACGCCTACGCGGCCGAGCGCAAGCCGCGCACCGACTGGGTGACGCTGAAATCGCGGGAACAGTTCGCCAACAACCGCAAAGTCCCGCCGCCGCCCTTCGTCGATCGTACCTGGCTGTTCGTCAACGATGTGGTGCGTGAGGAGGGCCCGCACGTGACGACGGCTTAGCGGCTTAGATTTTCATTCCGGCGTCTTTCATGACCTTGGACCAGCGCACAATCTCGCTTTTGACGAAAGCACCGAACTGATCAGGGCCCATGCCTTCGGGGACGAAGCCCTGCTTATGCAGGAGCTCGACGGCTTCCGGGGTGTGCATGCCTTTGTTTGCTGCGGTCGCAATTTTGTCGATGATGGGCCGAGGCGTACCCGCCGGCGCCATCAGCCCGAACCAAAGCGGCGTGTTGAAATCCGGTACGCCGGCTTCTGCCATCGTTGGCACGTTCGGCAAGACGTCCGAACGCTTGTCGGCAGCGATAGCGAGCGGCCGCACCTGGCCGGCGGCAATCTGGCCAAGCACTGAGGAGGCGATGGCGAAGTTCATCGCCACCCGGCCGGCCATGAGATCGATAATGACCTGCGGACTGCCGGGGTAGGGCACCTGAATCAGTTTGACTCCGGTGCGCTGCGCATACAGTTCGCCGCACAGATCGGGCAGGCTGCCGGGACCGACGCTGCCGAACAGAATTTGCCCGGGCTTCGACTTCGCGAGTTTGGTGAAGTCGGCGACGGTGTGTACGTCGAGCTTGGGATCGACCACCATCACGATCGCACCGGTGGCAAGCAGCGCGACCGGGGCAAAGTCCTTGATGGTGTCGAACGGCTCGTCCGGATGTGCAACTTTGTTGGTGACCGTCGACAGCGGGCACAGAAACAGCGTGTAGCCGTCTTTGGCGGCATGGGCGACAAAAGCCCCGCCGATGCTGCCGGCGGCCCCGGGTTTGTTGTCCACGACCACGTCGCGGCCGAGGATTTGGCCGGCTTCCTTGGCGAAGATGCGCCCTGAAATGTCGGACGAGGAGCCCGGCGTGAAACCCACGACGAGGTGAATCGAACGCGACGGGAAGACGTCGGCGGCGAGCGCCGCGCCCGGCGCCGCCAGGGCCGCGAGGCTCAAGAGTGACATTGTCCTGCGGTCGATTGCCGTCATTTTTGGTCTCCACTTTCTTTGTGGGCGCTTACGCGCCGGGATTGGAAGGATGCCGTTGCCGATCAGCTCGCCTTGATGTCGGCGAATTTGATCACCTTGGCCCATTTGTCGACTTCGGCGGCGATGAATTTGTTGAGTTCCGCGGTAGTCATCGGCGCCGGCTCGGCCCCGAGATTCTCGAACTTCGGCTTCATCGCCGGATCGTTGAGGACAGCGTTGATGTCGTTGTGCAGCTTGTCGGCAATCGCCGCCGGCGTGCCTTTCGGCGCGGCGATGCCGTGCCAGATGTCGGCCTGGTAGCCCGGCACGAATTGCGCAATCGGCGGCACGCCGGGCAACGCGTCGCTTGGCTTTGCGCCGCTGACGCCGAGCGCCCGCACCTTGCCGCCGCGGATGAAGCCGATGATCAGCGGTACCGGCAGAAACGCCAATTGCACCTGTCCGCTTAGCATGTCGGGCATGAAGTTCGAGTGATACGGCACGTGGACGAGCTTGGTTCCGGCCATCATGTTGAACAACTCCGCCGACATGTTGGGCGCGGTGCCGTAGCCATAAGACGCATAGTTGAGCTTGCCGGGATTGGCTTTGGCGTAGGCAATGAACTCCGGCATGGTCTTGGCCGGCACCGACAGATTCACCACCAGCACATTGGCGGACGTGATGGTGCGAGCGATCGGCAACAGGTCGCGCGTGAATACGAGGCCGGGGTTCTTGTCCTTGTAGAGCGTCTCGTTGACCGCATTGGTGACGGTCATCGCCAAGAGTGTGTAGCCGTCCGGCGCCGCATGGGCGACCACATCAGCGGCGAGATTACTGCCCGCGCCGGGCCGGTTCTCAACAAAGAACTGACTGTGCAGCCGCTCCGAGAGCGTCTGCGCAATCAAGCGTCCAACAATGTCTGTCGCAGCTCCTGGCGGAAAGCCGACGACAATGCGAACCGGCCGCGACGGGTAGGCGTCCGCCCATGCAAGCCGCCCGGTCGCGGGCATTGCGGCGGCGCCGGCGGCAAGATTGAGAAATTGTCGGCGAGCAAGTTTCATGGCGTTCCTCCGATTGGATTAGGCGGCCGCGCTCAGTCGGCCTTGATGTTGGCGAATTTTACCACCTTCGCCCATTTGGCGATTTCGGCGGCGATAAATGTACGGAATTCGGCCGGCGTGCCGGTCATGACGATGGCGCCAAACTCGGCGAGGCGGGCTTTGAGCTTGGGCTCGGCGAGCGCGGCATTGAACGCACTGTTGAGCATGTCGACGATCGGCGCCGGCGTGTGTGCGGGAGCGCCGATACCAGCCCACGATACCGCTTCGTAACCCGATAACGTTTCGGCGATCGCCGGAACGTTGGGCAGCACGTCCATGCGCTTTTCGCTGGTGACGCCAAGCGCGCGCAAGGTGCCGGATTTGACGGCGGACATGACCGAGCCCGGCGTGGAAAACACTACCTGAACCTGACCGCCGAGCAGATCGGTGATCGCCGGCGCCTCGCCCCGATAGGGCACGTGCGCCATCTTGAGGCCCGCCATCATGTTGAACAGTTCGCCGGCGACGTGGCCGGTCGAGCCGACGCCGCCGGAGCCCATGTTGATCTTGCCGGGATTGCTTTTGGCGTAGCTGATGAACTCCGCCACGGTTCTTGCGGCAAAGGCTGGATTGGCGACCATGACCAGCGGCGCGCGCTCAATGCTGGCGACCGGCTCGATGTCGCGTGCAAAGCTGAAATCAAGATTGTGATAGAGCGTGGCATTGATCGCGCCGGGCGATCCGGCGAGCAGCAGTGTGTAGCCATCCGGCGCCGCATGGGCGACGAGGCCCGTGCCGAGATTGGTGCCGGCACCACCGCGGTTTTCAATGACGAACTGCTGACCGATATGGGGCGTTGTCGCATTGGCGACGAGCCGCGCGACGATGTCGAACGTGCCGGCCGGTGGAACCGGCACCACGAGATGGATCGGCTTGGTCGGATAGGCCTGCGCATAGGCGAGCCACGGCCCGGCCGGCAACGCGGCTGCCGCTGCGGCGAACTGCATGAAGTGTCGGCGCGTAGGACTCATGGCGAACTTGCTCCAGACATAGTTTGTTGGCCGCTCAATCCATCTTGATGTTGGCGAACTTCAGTAAGTTTGCCCATTTGCCGGTCTCGGCGGGAATGAACGTCTTAAATTGCTCGGGCGACATCGGACTGGGCACGCCCGCGCCGACTTTCGGCGGGAAATGTTCATCGTCGTTAGCCCGCGTCATTCCGGTTTGATGTTGGCGAATTTGATCACCTTGGCCCATTTCTCGGTCTCGGCCGCGATGACCTTGCCGAAATCGGCTGGCGTACCGACAAGCTCGGCGCTGCCGAGATCGGCGAACCGCGTCTTGATCTTGGGGTCGTCCAGGGCTTCGTTGATTGCCTTATTGATGATTGCAATGACCTCGCCGGGCGTGCCCTTGGGCGCGCTGACTCCGGTGATGCCGCTCACCTCATAAGTTGGCAGGAACTGCGTCATCGCGGGCAGGTCGGGAAGGACGTTCATCGGCTTCGCGGAGGTAACGGCCAGCCCCCGAAGCTTGCCGCTGCGGATATAGCCGAGCGACGACGGGATCGGGTCGAACATCACCTGGACGCGGCCGCTGAGCAGATCGGCCTGCGCCGCGGTCTCGCCGCGATAGGGAACGTGCAGCATGTCGACACCGGCCAGCATCTTGAACAGCTCGGCCGCCATATGGGTGAGATTGCCGATGCCCGTCGAACCGACGTTGACCTTGCCCGGATGGGCTTTGGCGTAGGCGATGAATTCGGGAACGGTCTTGGCCGGAAACGCCGGATTCACGACCATGACAAATGGCGAACCGCCGATGCTCGCGACCGGCGCCGTGTCGCGAATGAAATTATATTTGAGATCGGGATAGAGCGAGGCGTTGATGACGTTGGGCGCAATCACCAGCAGCAGCGTATAGCCGTCGGGCGCGGCGCGGATCACGAGTTCGGTCGCGATATTGCCGCTGGCGCCCGGCCTGTTATCGACCACGACCGGCTGGCCCAGCAGCGGCGACAGGCGGTCGGCGATGAGGCGTGCATAGACATCGGGCGCACCTCCGGCGGGCAGGCCGACAAACAGGCGTATCGGTCGCGTCGGATAGGCGGCCGCCAGCGCCCGGCCGGACCATGCCGGCGCGACGGCGGTGGCCGCCAGAAGCTGCAAAACATGTTTGCGCGAAAGACTCATCTTTACACCGATCACGCCGCGATTTCTGGCGCAGGCTGGATCACTCGACCGTGATGTTGGCGAACTTGATGACTTTGCCCCACTTGGCGACTTCGGACGCGGTGAATTGGCCGAACGCAGCGGCCGAGCCGGGCAGCGCCGTGCCGCCCAGATTGGCGATTTTCGTTTTCATTGTGGCGTCCGCCAGTCCGAGTTGGATTTCGTGGTTGAGCCGTTCGACGATTTCGGGCGGCACGTTCTTCGGGGCGACAAGGCCGATCCATTGGGTGGCATCGAAGCCCGGCACAAAGGTGCTCACCGTTGGAACATCGGGCAGCAAGGCGGCCCGCGCCGTACTCGTCACCGCCAACGGGCGCAAGCCACCGGATCTGATCTGCTCGATCGTCAGCAGGACCGTTCCGACCACGCCTTGGACCTGGCCGCTGAGCGCATCGGTGATGGCCTGCGGACCGCCGCGGTACGCGACAAAGACGATGTCGGTGCCGCTCATCAGATTGAACAACTCGCCTGCGATATGCTGCGGAGAGCCGACCGGCGGCGTACCGATGTTGAGTTTGCCCGGATGGGCCTTGGCGTAGGCGATCAGCTCCGGCAGCGTTTTCGCCTGGAATGCGGCGCTCGCCGTGACCACCATCGGAAACGCGACGAGGCCGCCGACAGGCACGAAATCGTGCAAAAAGTCGAACTTGAGATGATGATAGAGCGTGGCGTTGATGCTGTCCGAGGCGCTGACCAGCAGCAGCGTGTAGCCATCCGCTACCGCGCCCGCCACCGCTTCGGCGGCGATCGCGCCGCTGGCGCCGTTACGATTGTCGACAAAGAAAGTCTGGCCGAGCTTTCGTGATAGCCAGTCAGCGGCCAGCCGTGCGATGACATCGGGAGCGCTGCCGGGGACCGCGCCGACGATAACGCGCACCGGGCGCGTCGGATAATCGCGCGCGCAGGCGCGGCCACCCAGGGCCGGCATTGCTGCTCCGGCTGCGGCGAGATGCAAGAAAGTTCTGCGGGGCAGGTGCACGAAACGCTCCAATCACGTTGGCGGCTGCGGGCGGTCAGTCGAGCTTGATGTCGGCGAAGGCGACCACCTTGGCCCATTTTTCAGTGTCAGCGGCGATCAGCTTCTTAAAATCGCTGCGCGAGCTGGCAAATGCCGGCGCGCCGAGCGCTTCGAGCCGCGCCTTGAACGCTGGATCGGCCAGCGCCGTGTTGACTTCGCCGTGCAGCGTGTCGAGGATTTCGTCCGGCGTATGCGCCGGCGCGCCGAGCCCCTGCCAGCCGCTTGCTTCATAGCCCGGCACCGTGGCCGCGATCGGCGGCACACCCGGCAGCGAGTCAAAAGGCGCCGCGGTGGTCACCCCCAGCGGGCGCAGCTTGCCGGATTTGATGTAGCCGATCGACGACGTCACCAGATCGAACATGACCTGGAGGCGACCGCTCATGAGATCGGGCAGTGCGGGGCCGGTGCCGTGATAGTGCACTGGCACCATCTTCACGCCGGTCATCATTTCAAACAGCGAACCGTACATGTGCGGTCCGCTGCCGGGACCGCCGGTCCCCATGTTGAGCTTGCCGGGATTGGCTTTGGCGTAGGCGATGAACTCCGCAACCGTCTTCACCGGCAGCGATGGATGGACTTCAAGCACGCCGCCCGCGCGCGACATGCTGGCGACCGGGGTGATATCGCGGATGAAATCATAATCGAGATGCCGGTAGAGCGATCCGTTCCAGGCATTGATGGTCGTGACGTTGAGCAGGGTGTAGCCGTCGGGCGGCGCTTTGGCGACGAGGCCGGTGGCGATATTCATGGCGGCGCCGGGCCGGTTCTCGACGACGAATGGCTGGCGGAGGCGTTCGGATAGGCGCTGTGCAATGAGCCGCGCCAGAATGTCGGCGGCGCCCGATGGCGCAAAGCCGACGATGACGCGCGCGGGCCGCGACGGGTAGGGCGCGGCGGCGCGCGCAGGCGCCACTAAGGGAACGAGTGCGGGCAGCGCTGCGATGCGCCCGGCCAGGGTCAAGAATTCACGCCGGCGAATTGTCATGCAGCAAGTCTACCCAAAGCCGCGCCTGCCGATAGGTGCGCAAGTGGGACATTTCGATCCACATGGCTATACTTGACAGCGCGCATTCGAACCGGCCGCGGAGACATGCCATGGCGCCGATCGACAAATTCAACGACCATTGCTGGAAGGACGTCGTTCCCGAAAGCGACATGAAGCTTTATGCCGGCTGGCGGCGCGAGACGTTTGTCGGACCGCGGCCTGCGTTGCTCGCGATCGATCTCTACGATCTGGTGTACCGCGGCGGCCCGTTGCCGCCGGCCGAGATCAACGATCGCTACATCAACACCTGCGGAATTTTCGCTCACCGCGCCATCGCGCCGACTAAAAAACTCCTCGCTGCGGCGCGCCGCGCCGGTATTCCGATTTTCTTCTGCACCCAGGAGACGCGCCCCAACAATCGTCCGGCGGGCGCAGTCTCGACCCGGCGCAAGGCCGACGTGCCGGTCGACGGCTATGCCATTTATCGCGAATTTTCCGTCGAGCCCGACGACATCCTCATTACCAAGCAGCGCGCCAGCATTTTCCAGGGCACGCCGCTTAACTCGCATCTATCGATCCTCGGCGTGAACAGCCTCATTGTCTGCGGTGAAAGCACGTCCGGCTGCGTCCGAGCCAGCGTCGTCGACGGCTATTCGAGCGGCTACCACGTCAGTGTCGTGGAAGAATGCACCTACGATCGCGCCGAGCTGACCCACAAGGTCAATCTGTTCGACATGCATCACAAATACGCCGACGTGATGCACGTCGACGAGGTTTTGGCGCATCTGGATTCGCTGAGCCTGCCGCGTGCCGCGGAGTAGGACATCTGCGGCCAACGTGCGTCTTGCACTTTTTGCCGGCGCGATTGGCGCGATTCTTGGACTCCTGGCACCGGCGGCGCTCGCGCAAAGCGGTCCCGTCAGCTTCGCCGGCAAACAGATCAGGCTCTTGATCGGCTTCTCGCCGACCGCCTACGGCTACGATACCTATGGCCGGCTGCTCGCCCGCTACCTCGGCAAATATCTGCCGGGCAACCCGCTGATCGTGCCGGAAAATCGCCCGGGCGCGGGCTCGCTCAGTCTGGCAAGCTACATGGCGCACGCGGCGCCGCATGACGGCTCGGAGATTGCCATTGTCGGCCGTGGTATCGCCATGGAGCCGATTCTCGATGCGCCGCGCACGCCGGCGAAGTTCGATGCAACCAAATTCATCTGGCTCGGCAGCATGAATAACGAAGTCGGCGGCTTCTTTGTGCGCGAGCCTGGACCGGTGAAGGACTTTCAGGACGTGCTCGACGGCACGGTGCTGAAGGTCGGTTCGACCGGCGCCGGGGGCGATCAGCAGATTTTCACCCAGGCGCTCAATGTCCTGTTCGGCACCAAACTGAAACTCGTCGCCGGCTATCCGGGCACGCAGGAGCTGATGCTCGCCATCGAGCGCGGCGAGCTTGACGGTATCGTAGGCTATTCCTGGAGCGTGGCACGCTCCGGCAACAAGGAGCAGCTCGACAACGGTACGCTGAAGATCATACTGCAGGTCGCGCTCAACAAGCACCCAGACTTGCCGAGCGTTCCGCTCGTCACCGATTTCGTCAAAGACCCCACGGACCGGCAGGTGCTCGACCTGATTTTCTCGCGCAATCTTATGGGCCGGCCGCTGTTGGCGCCGCCCGGTCTCGATCCCGCCGTGGCGGCAGCTTTGCGCAAGGCGTTCGCCGAAGCCATGCGCGATCCGGCCCTGATCGCCGACGCCAAAAAGATCGACCTTGAACTCAATTTCGTCTCCGGCGAAGACGTGCAGGCGCTGATCGAGCGGCTCTATCGCTCGCCGCCCAGCGTCATCTCACGCGCGCAGGCGATCGCGGCGGCTAATTAAGCAGGTACGGTGTCGACAATTTCGCGGCGACGGAGCGACGAGGGCGGGAGTACGACAATGAGCGTCTTTCGCAATCGCTGGTGGGTTGTCGTCGGCTCGGTGATCGGCCTCACGGTCAGCGCCGGGCCCGTCAACAACTTCACATTCGGCGTATTCGTGCGCGCTGTGACCGAGGATCTTCACATCGGCCGCGGCACCTTCGCGTCGGCGATGCTGGCGACGAACTGGATCGGTGCGGCTTCCGGACCAGTTATCGGCTGGCTGCTCGATCGCTACGGTGCGCGGCACGTGCTGCTGGTCGGCGTCACCCTGTTTGCCGGTGCGACCGCGATGCAGTCGTACATCACCTCGTCACTGCTGGTCCTCTATCTTTTGTTTGCGCTGAAGAATCTAACGAGCGCCGGTCAGTCTCCCGTACCTTACGCATTTGCCGTCTCGAAGTGGTTCGACCGGCGGCGCGGTTTGGCACTCGGCGTGGCGCTGGCGGGGGTCGGACTCGGCACATCCGTGGTGCCGCTCTTTGCCGCTTATCTCACCGCGCATTACGGCTGGCGCACGGCCTATGTCGCGCTTGGCCTTCTGATTCTGCTGCTGGGTGGATTGCCCGCGTTACTGTTGATCTGCGAACCAAGCGAGCGCGAGCGCACGGCGATGCAGCCCGTGGCGAACGGTGCGTTGCCCGGCTATGACTTCCTTTTCGTGCTCAAGGGAGTTCGCTTTTGGGCTCTCGCTTTTGCGTTTCTGCTCGGCGTTGTCGCCCTCAATGGCATCATAACGCAGATCGTCCCAATTCTCATGGACCGCGGCGTGCCGCTGCAGGCCGCTGCGCGCGACCTCGCCGTTTCCGGCATCGCAGCTCTTGTCGGACGCATTGCCTCGGGCTGGTGCCTTGACCGCTATCATGGACCGTATATCGCGGTTGCGTTCTTCGTTTTGCCGATGATCGGCATTTCGTTTTTTGCAAGCGGCGCCGGCGAACCTTGGCCATTGTTGGGAGCGCTGCTTTGCGGCGCCGCCTTGGGCGGCGAAATCGATCTTATGGGCTTTTTCGTCAGCCGTTATTTCGGGCTCAAATCCTACGGAAAGATCTACGGCACAATGTTCGGAATCTTCGCTGGTGCGACTGGCGTGGGGCCGTTCATCTCGGGCTATTCGTTCGATCGGTGGCACAGCTACCTGCCGGCCTTCGTGCTCTATGAGGTCGTGCTTGCCGCCGCCTGCCTCATCTTCCTGCCGCTCGGCGAGTATCCGTTCCCAGCACATCATCGTGTCAACCAAGGCCAGGCGGCGGAGGAGGCGGCATGACTGGAAGGGATGAAACGCCGGTCCTCATCGTCGGTGGCGGTCCGGTGGGGCTTGCGCTTGCCGCCGATCTAGGGCGTCGCGGGATCGCATGCACGCTTGTCGAGCAGACCGACGGTACGATCTATCATCCGCGCGCCAACACCATAAATTCCCGCACCATGGAATTCTGCCGGCGCTGGGGCATTGCCGAAGAAGTCCGCCAGGCGGGCACGCCACCTGATTTCCCGCTCGACATTGTGTTCTGCACAGGCTTGGCCGGCCATCAGCTCGCGCGCGTCGAGCGGCCGACTTACGGCGGTCACAGGCCGCTGCCGACCACGCCTGAACGCTCGCAGCGCTGCAATCAACTGTTCTTCGATCCTATCATGCGCAAGCTCGCGGCAAGTTTTTCGAACGTCCGCTTGCGCTATCGCTGCCGCTTTGAGTCGTTCGCCGAGACTGCGGACGGTGTCGAGTGCATTGTCCACGATCTCGCGGGTGGCAGGCGTGAGACGATCAAAGCGCGCTATCTGGTCGCCTGCTGCGGCGGACGCAGTCCCGTGCCGCAGGCGCTTGGCGTCCGCTGGGAGGGCCAGCCGGTCCTGTCCTACCACCTCAATGTCTTTCTTAAGATCAAAGAGCTGTGGACGCGGCACGACAAAGGCAAGACGGCATTTTATTTCTTCGTCGACGAGAAGGGAATCGGGCCGAGCCTCATCGAACTCGATGGCGACGAGCTCTGGCGGTTCGGGTTCAGCACCGGACAAAAACCCGTTACGGCCGAACAGGCGAACATTTCCGGGCTGATCGAAAAGTTCCTCGGGCCGCATATTCCATATGAACAAATTTCGGTGCTGCCGTGGACCTGCCGCAGCGTCGTTGCCGAAACGTGGCGCCGCGGCAATGTCTTCCTCGCCGGCGACGCCGTGCATCAGCACAGTCCGTCGGGCGGCTTCGGCATGAATACGGGTTTGGGCGATGCAGTTGACCTCGCCTGGAAGCTTGCCGCCGCGCTCGACGGCTGGGGCGGCTCGGCGCTCATCGACAGCTACGAACTGGAGCGTAAACCGGTCGCGCGCCGCATCGTGCGTGAGGCAACGGAAGGGCAGGCGCCGCTCGCCGATGCATCGGCACTCGCGTTGATCAATGCGGCGAACTCCGACGGCGACAGCGCCCGCCGGGCTATCGGCGAGGATATCTTGCGCGAGCGCACCAAGGTGTTCGTGTCGGACGGGCTCGTGCTGGGTTGCAGCTACGACCCGTCGCCGGTGATCGTCCCGGACGGCACGCCGCCGCCCGCGGAATCGGTGAGCCGCTACACGCCAGCGGCGCGGCCCGGTTCGCGCGCGCCACATGCGTGGCTGGACGGCGGCCGCTCGATGCTCGACCTGTTCGGCGATGGCCATGTGTTGCTCGCCTTTAACGCTGCAGCCGGCGATGCCGAACCGATCCTCGCGGCGGCGCGCTCGCGCGGTGTACCGTGCAAAACAGTCCCTATCGCCGATCCCGCGATTGCCGCGCTCTACGAGCGGCGCCTCGTCCTGATACGGCCCGATGGACACGTATGCTGGCGCGCCGATGCGGCGCCCGACAATCCCCTGGCGCTGATCGATCGCGTGCGCGGCGCTGTGGACTAGAGTCTCCACGGGCGCCGGGTGGGCGCGAAGCTCACTGTTCGGTGCTGTCGGGTCTCCGCGATGCTTATATCGAGCCTCTGTGATCGCAGGAGGCAACAATGGAAACGACGCAGTCTCTGATTGAGCCGCATACGCGCACACGAGCCGTCGCGAAGGTTACGGTTCAAAGTTCGGAGGCGAATGCCTACGACCAAACCGAGAGCCCTGCCTTATTGGAAATCCGTTTGAGCGAGACGTTTACTGGAGATATCGATGGCGTATCGCCAGTTCGAGCGTTGGAAGTCCGACGCGACGATCATTCGGCCAGTCTCGTCAGCATGCAGCGGTTCCGCGGCACACTCGCCGGACGCGCGGGGACTTTCGTGCTTCAAGGTCAGGAAGTTGTCGAGAGCGGGAAGATCACGGCGACATGGTTTGTCGTTCCTGGTTCTGGAACGGGCAATCTTATCGGGCTGCGCGGCGAGGGCGGTTTTGCAGGCCAGCTCGGAAGAGGCTCTGACGCGACGCTGGATTATTGGTTTGAGTGATCCAGCGCGGTTCGACTCACCAATAACATGCGACTTAATCAGTGTTTTGGCCGCCGCCTCTCTCAGCGTTCAACTCACTTTTCGCCACGGCCAAGCAGGGAACGCTGATCTCGCAGAGCAATCCTTCCGGACGCCAGTGCTGTTGTATGTTGCCTTTCATTTCCATGAATGTGTCGAGCATTCTGGTCCCAAAGCCGCGACGGGTGGGTCGTTGAACCAAAGGGCCGCCACTCTCGCACCACCGCAGAGACAGCCGGCCTTCTGCGCTGCGCGACCACTCCACCCGCACGCGGCCGGCCGGAGCCGACAGCGCGCCGTACTTGGCTGCATTGGTGGTCAATTCATGCAGGCACAATGCGAGCGCCTGAGCAATGACCGGCTTGGCCTCCCCGCCGACCACTCGTCTGCGGCCTAAGGCCATAGGGGTAATGCAACCTGAGGAGGTGCGGAAAGGCCTGAAAGGTTCCATTGCGAGGCAGTGAATCGTGAACCGACTACGGCTGGGAGGGCCACGTCGGCACCGCTGCGCAGTCTCGAAACTTTGACGCCGGCCGCCCGGCGCGCTAACCGCATCGCCCAGTCAAGCGGCGGCGCAGGCGGTACGGAATGCTTCGGATTGATAATCTTGTCTTTGACGCCTGGGGCAGGCGCTTTTTCGATTCGGCGAGCGTCGCGATTCCGGCCGGTGCCAAGGTCGGCTTGGTCGGGCGCAATGGGGTCGGCAAATCAACGCTGTTCAAGCTGATCAAAGGCGAATTCATCCCGCAGGGCGGGGACATCGAGCTACCGAAACGCGCCCAGATCGGCTCAGTCGATCAGGAGCATCCGGCGACGCCCGTAAGCCTGCTGGAGACGATTTTAGCGGCCGACACGCGGCGCGATGCGCTCAACGCCAGATTGGAAACCGCGGCACCGGAGGAAATCGCTGAAATCTACCACGAGCTCAACGCCATTGACGCGGACCGCGCGCCAGCGCGTGCGGCGGAAATCTTAAGCGGGCTCGGCTTCGCCAATGACGATTTGCATCGCGCCATGGCGGAGTTTTCCGGCGGCTGGCGTATGCGGGTGGCGTTGGCGGCGGCATTGTTCGCCGAGCCGGACCTGCTCCTGCTCGACGAGCCGACCAACTATCTCGATCTCGAGGGCGCGTTATGGCTCGAAGCGCGCCTGAAGAAATACCCGCATACCGCGCTGATCGTCAGCCACGATCGCGAGCTTCTCAATAATTCGGTCGACGCGATCCTGCATCTGAGCGCCGGTAAGCTCGCGCTCTACACCGGCGGCTACAATGATTTCGAGACGCAGCGCGCGGAACAGAGCAGGCTCCAGGCCGCGACGCGCGTCAAGCAAGAAGCCGAGCGCGCGCATCTGCAGCGCTTCATCGACCGTTTCCGCGCCTCGGCTAGCAAGGCGGCGCAGGCCCAGTCGCGTATCAAGCGGCTCGCAAAACTCGAACCGATCGCGGCCACGGTGGAGGAACGCGTCGCGCCGTTCATGTTGCCGTCGCCGCGCCGTCCGCTGGCGCCGCCGCTCATTCAGCTTGAGGCGGCCGCGGTCGCCTACGATGGTCCACCGGTGCTGCGCAACCTCAATCTGCGTCTCGACGTCGACGACCGGATCGGTCTCCTTGGTGTCAACGGCGCCGGCAAGACGACATTTGCCAAGCTCTTGGCGGGCGCGCTGCCGCTGCAATCCGGCCACATGGTCCGCGAGAACAGGATCAAGGTCGGCTGGTTTCACCAGCATCAGATCGAGGCGCTCGATCCCGAGGACACGCCGCTCGATATCATTCGGCGTGCGCTGCCTGAGGACGCTGAGTCGGCGCGCCGTTCGCGGCTGTCGCAATTCGGGCTGGCATTCGAGAAGCAGGACACCACGGTCGCCAATCTTTCGGGCGGCGAGCGCGCGCGGCTCCTGCTCAATCTGGTGGCGATGGCCGAGCCGCATCTCTTGATCCTCGACGAACCGACCAACCACCTGGACATCGACAGCCGCCGGGCACTGCTTGACGCACTCAACGACTACGAGGGCGCCGTCATTATCATCACCCACGACCGTTCGCTGATTGAGCTTGTGGCGGACCGGCTGTGGCTGACGGCTGACGGTCATATCAAAGCCTTCAAGGGGGACATGGACGACTACGCGCGCTTCGTGCTGGAGCGTGCCAGGGCAGGGAGTCGGCCGTCCCAGGACGACGAGACAGCTGGCGCCCGACTGCTTGGGGGGCGCGCCGACCGGGCTGACGTCAAGGCCGTCCTGGACCGGGAGCACGCTGTCACCCGCCAGGCGCGCTATGCCGCCAAAAAAGCCGCAAAGCTCAAGCGCCGGGAGGCGCGCTGATTGAAAAAGCCTCCGCGGTGCGACCCACGGCGCCACGTTCAGGTTGCGTCAATCGGGCAGATGCCTATATAAGCCGCTCAACTCACACGCGGACCTTGGCCCCGCAAGGGAGCCGTCCGGTGCCTTCATCTTCCTTCGGAGGGTGGGCTCATCGGTTCGCGGCGGATCAACCGGAGAATACATATGGCGCTGCCCGACTTCAGCATGCGTCAGCTTTTGGAAGCTGGCGTGCACTTTGGCCATCAGGCCCATCGTTGGAATCCGAAGATGGCGGAATACATCTTCGGCACCCGCAATAATATTCACATCGTCGATTTGACCCAGTCGGTGCCGATGATGCATCGGGCGTTGCAGGCGGTCAGCGATACGGTGGCGCAAGGCGGCCGCATCCTGTTCGTCGGCACCAAGCGGCAGGCGCAGGACGCCATCGCCGAGGCCGCCAAGAAGTCGGCGCAGTATTACGTCAATTCGCGCTGGCTCGGCGGCACGCTGACCAACTGGAAGACGGTTTCCAATTCGATCAAGCGGTTGCGCAAGCTCGAAGAAATGCTGTCGTCCAACGAGGCGCAGGGCTATACTAAAAAGGAGCGCCTCACGCTGCAGCGCGAGCGCGACAAGCTCGACCGCTCGCTCGGCGGCATCAAGGACATGGGCGGGTTGCCCGACCTCGTGTTCGTCATCGACACCAATAAAGAAGATATCGCGATCAAGGAGGCGCGGCGCCTCAACGTGCCGGTGGCCGCGGTCGTCGACACCAACTGCGATCCGGACGGCATCACGTATGTGGTGCCCGGCAATGACGACGCGAGCCGCGCCATCACGCTTTACTGCGACCTCATCGCCAAGGCGGCGATCGACGGCATTTCGCGGGCACAGGGTTCTCACGGTGTGGATATCGGCGCTCAGGCGGAGCCCGTGGTCGCCGAGGAATTACCGGCTGAAACCAACAAGCTCGGATTCGAGCCTCTGTCGGGTCCTCGCGGCGTTGCCGACGATCTGAAGAAGCTGCCCAGCGTGTCGCCGGCGGTCGAGAAGAAGCTCAACGATCTCGGCATCTTCCACTATCAGCAGCTCGCCGAACTGTCGCCAGCCGCGACGCATCACATCGGCGAGGAGGTCGGACTGCCCGGCCGTGTCGACGCCTGGGTTAGCAAGGCGAAACAGCTGACTGCCGAGGCGGAATAACTGTCGCTCCGGGTACGCGCCGAGCAGGCGTGAACCCGGAAGCCATAGCGCTGAGCGTGAAGCCATGCCGCTGAGCGTGCAGTTACGTAACGACCGAGCCATTATTAGGTGTGCTGTGAATATGGATTCCGAGCGCCTCGCTTCGCTTGGCCGGGAATGACCAAATAAGGATCATCCAATGACCGCAAACATCACGGCCACCATGGTCAAGGAGCTTCGGGAAAAGACCGGAGCCGGCATGATGGACTGCAAGGCCGCGCTGTCCGAGACCGCCGGCGACTCCGAGGCTGCGGTCGACTGGCTGCGCAAGAAGGGACTGTCCAAGGCGGCCAAGAAAGCCGATCGGGTGGCGGCCGAAGGACTCATCGGCACCGCGCTGAGCGCCAACAAGGGCGTGTTGGTTGAGGTCAATTCCGAGACCGATTTCGTGGCGCGCAACGATCTGTTCCAGGGACTGGTCAAGATGATTGCCGACGTGGCGCTCAACGCGGGCGCGGACGTCGAGAAGATCCTTGCTGCCCGGATCGGCGACCGCACCACCGCGGACGCCATTACCGAAACCGTCGCCAAGGTCGGCGAAAACATGACACTGCGCCGCGCTGCCGGTCTGGCGGTTGGCAAGGGCGCGGTGGCGAGCTATATGCACAATTCGCCTGGCGATGGGCTTGGCCGCATCGGCGTGATCGTGGCGCTCGAATCGACCGGCAGCGCCGACGAGCTTAAAGCGCTGGGCCGCCAAGTTGCGATGCACGTGGCGTCGGCCAATCCGCAGGCCGTCGATTCGACTGGCCTTACGGCTTCGGCCATCGAACGCGAGCGCGGCGTGCTGGCCGACAAGGCAAAGGCCCAGGGCAAACCGGCCAATGTCGTGGAAAAGATCGTCGAGTCGGGTCTCAAGAGCTTCTACAAGGAGGTTTGCCTGCTCGATCAGCCGTTCATTTTCGACGACAAAAAGACCGTCGCCCAGGCTCTCAAGGAGAGCGAGGGCAAGGTGGGCGCTCCTATCACGGTCGCTGGCTTCCTGCGCTTTGCGCTCGGCGAGGGGATTGAACGGCCGGCCGGTGATTTCGGTGGAGAAGTGGCGGCCCTTGCCGGCACCCACTAAGACTTTGCTCTCGCCTGTTGGGTTTACTGGGCAAATGCGATAGCCCTAGCGGATCGCGGCTGGAATCGGCTGCGATCCAGGCACCGCGTTTGCGCGGCATCGCGAGCGGACCGTCCCCATGGCTGAGCCGAAATACCGTCGCGTGATCGTCAAGCTCTCCGGCGAGGCGCTGAGCGGTCCGGAGAAGTTCGGCATTCATCAGCCAACGATCGACCGCTTTGCCGGCGATATCATTGCCGCCCATGAGCTCGGCATCGGTCTCGGCGTCGTAGTCGGGGGCGGCAACGTACTACGCGGCGCGCAGATCTCCGCGGACGGGCTGTCGCGCACCACCGCGGATGTGATGGGCATGCTGGCAACTGTCATGAATGCGCTGGTGCTGGAAGCGGCCATCGAGCGGGCAGGGCTTAGCGCCCGCACCATGTCGGCACTGTCGATGCCGCAGGTCTGCGAGACCTACGAACGCCAGCGCGCCTTACGGCATCTTGAAGACAATCGCGTCATCGTCTTCGCCGGCGGTACCGGCAATCCCTATTTCACCACCGACACCACCGCGGTGCTGCGCGCCGCCGAAATGGGCTGCGAGGCCGTTCTCAAAGCGACGGATGTGGACGGCGTCTATACGGCCGATCCGAAGCGCGACCCAAGTGCCACCCGTTACCAGCAGCTCACTCACCAAGAGGCACTCGACCGCCGGCTGAAGATCATGGATGCGACGGCGTTCGCGCTTGCCCAGGAAAATCGCATGCCTATCATTGTGTTCTCGATCCTCGAGCAAGGTTCCATCGCCAACGTCCTGCTTGGCAAAGGGCACTTTACCATCGTCGGTTGACGAGCTGTTTGGGGCAGCCCTCCCCAACTCGAGCAACAAATTGGGCGGGCTCTGAAGAGGTAATCGCGGAGGGCGCCATGGCAGCCAGTGAATTCGATCTCAACGATCTCAAGCGCCGCATGCAGGGAGCGCTTTCTTCGCTCAAGCAGGAGTTATCCGGCCTGCGCACCGGTCGGGCTTCGACCGGACTGCTCGACCACGTCCAGGTCGAGGCCTATGGCAACAATATGCCACTCAATCAGCTGGCGACGATCAGCGTTCCGGAGCCGCGGTTGTTGAACGTGCAGGTCTGGGACCGCTCGATGGTGCATGCCGTCGAGAAGGCGATCTCGGCCGCGAATCTCGGCTTGACGCCGTCGACCGAAGGTCAGGTGCTCAAGCTGCGCATTCCCGAGATGAACGAGGAGCGGCGGCGCGAAATCGTCAAAGTGGCCCATAAATACGCCGAGGGCGCGCGCGTGGCGGTGCGGCACGTACGCCGCGACGGTCTCGATCTCCTGAAGAAGCTCGAGAAAGAGCACAAAATCAGCGAAGACGACCAGGAGCGCCAGGCCGGCGAAGTGCAGAAGGCCACCGACTCATCGATTGCCGATGTGGAGAAAATGCTGACCGGCAAGGAAAAGGAGATCATGACGGTGTGAGCGACGCGGCAAGCGCGACAGATGCGGCCAGCGAGCCGCAGGAGGCCAGGAGTAACGGCTTTGAGACGCCGCGGCACGTTGCCATCATCATGGATGGCAATGGGCGCTGGGCGGCGGCGCGCGGTTTGCCGCGCGTCGAGGGGCATCGCCGCGGCGTCGAAGCGTTGCGCAAGACCGTGCGCGCGGCGCGCGAACTCGGCATCTCGTATCTGACGATTTTTTCCTTCAGTTCGGAAAACTGGTCGCGGCCGAAATCCGAAATCTTGGATTTGTTGGGACTGCTGCGCCGCTTCGTTCGCAACGATCTTGCCGATCTGCATAAGAGCAACGTGCGCGTACGCATTATCGGCGAGCGCGCCGATCTCGATCGCGACATTCGCTCGTTGCTCGAGGAGGCCGAAGATTTGACCCGCGTCAACAGCGGTCTGACGCTGGTCGTGGCTTTCAATTACGGCGCCCGCCAGGAAATCGCGCGCGCCGCGCAGCGGCTAGCGCAGGAGGTGGCGGCGGGCCGCATGGCCGCCGAAGCCATCACACCTGACCTGCTCACCCGCAATCTCGACGCGCCGGATGTGCCCGATCCCGATGTGATCGTGCGGACCAGCGGCGAGCAGCGGCTGTCCAATTTTCTGCTGTGGCAAGCGGCCTACAGCGAACTGGTCTTTGTGCCGATCAACTGGCCTGATTTCGACCGCGCCGCACTCGAAGGCGCGATCGCCGAATACCGCCGGCGCGAGCGGCGCTTCGGCGGGCTGAGTGCCCAGACCGGGTCGTGACCACACCAGTCAATCGCGACGCGAGCGCCCGTAGGCGCAACTTGATGCTGCGTGTGGCATCGTCAGCAGTGCTGGTGCCCGTCATATTAGTGGTTGCGTGGCTGGGCGGTTGGGCTTTCCTGATCGTCTGCCTGCTCGCGGCGCTTGGGATTCTTTGGGAATGGAGCCGACTTGCCGGCAACGTCGATGCGGCGGTGATGGCGCCAGGCATCGTTGCACTTGCCGCAGCGCTCGCCTTCACAGGCTTCGGTCACGCGGGCGCCGCGGCCGCTTCGCTTGCCATTGGCGCGGTTGCCGCCGGGATTGGCGCAAGTTACCGCGGCTCCGCGTTTGTTGGCGGAATGTGGGCTGCGGGTGGCGTTATCTACGCGGGGGCTGCCTTTTTTGGCCCTGCGCTGCTGCGCCGCGACGCCGGATTTGGCTTTGTGGCGTTCGTGTTCCTGGCGCTCACCGTCTGGGCGACAGATACCTGCGCGTTTGCCGTGGGCAGGGCGATCGGTGGCCCCCTGCTGTGGCCACAGGTGAGCCCGAACAAGACCTGGTCGGGCGCACTTGGCGGTCTCGCCGGGGGGGTTGCCGGCGGAACGCTGGTCGCCTATGCGGACGGGCTGGGCCGGCTGGCGGTGGTAGGAGTAGTCGCGTTGGTGCTTTCAGCCTTGGCGCAAGTGGGGGATCTGCTTGAATCCGCGATTAAGCGGCATTTTGGCGCCAAGGACACGAGCCAGCTCATTCCCGGTCATGGCGGACTGATGGATCGGCTCGATGGCTTTCTGGTCGCTGCCGCGGCTGCGCTCCTGATTGG
>JBAQJL010000093.1:0-39000 GCA_049300295.1 Xanthobacteraceae bacterium | reverse complement strand
GTCAAAGCGGACGGCAGCTTCGACATCACCACTACGGCGACGTTCGCCGACGGCGTGCACACCTTCACGGCGACCGAGACGGATGGGTCGAACCTGACGAGCGCGTCGTCATCGCCGGCCTTCACGGTCGATGTCGATCCGGCCGCGCCGTCGATCACCACGCTGGTCGGGCAGCCCCTGACCGGGCAGACGGTCGAGCTGCAAGGCACCGGCGAGGTTGGCGATACGGTCGATCTCTATGCCGATGGCAACAGCAACATGATCGTCGGCAGCGGCATTGTCGGTGCCGGCGGCACCTTCGACATCACCACCGCGGCGACCTTCGGCACCGGGCCGCACACCTTCACGGCGACCGAGATCGACGCGGCCCCCTTGACCAGTGCGGTGTCGACGCCGGCGTTCCAGGTGACCGTCGTGCATGAGCCGCCGGCAATGACCGCCGGCGGCACGGCAACGTTCAGCGACGCCGGACCGGTCGTGCTCGACGCCGGGGTGACGGTGAGCGACGTCGACAGCGGCGGCACTTTGGTGGGAGCCACGGTGACGATCAGCTTTGGCTTCACCGCCGGTGACACGCTCAAGATCGGCGGTCAGACCAGTGGCACAATCACCGACAACGGCGGCACGATCAACTACGCGCCCGCGGGTTCGACGCTGACGCTCTCCGGCACCGACACGCTGGCCGATTACCAAGCGGCGCTGGACTCGATCACCTACAGCTTCAGCCCGTCCGGCGGCGACGCCACCGCAGCCGGTGCCGACACCTCGCGCACCATCAGCTGGCAGGTCAATGACGGCTCGGCCAGCAACGGCTTGAGCAACGTCGACACCAGCACACTGTCGGTGCCGACCACGCCGGTGGTGACCGCCGTCGCGTCGACCGTCAACGCCAGCGCCAGCCAGAGATTCACGGCCGCACAGCTGTTCTCGGCGAGCGACGCTGAGGGCGTGTCCGTCCTCAGCTACGAGGTAGAAGACAAGACCACCGGTCCATCGCAGGGCTTCTGGGTGCTCAACGGCGCTGTACTGTCCAACGGTCAGATCACCACACTGACGGCGGCGCAGTTGTCGCAACTGAGTTTCGTGGCCGGATCGGCCAGCACGCCGGTGACCGACACGATCGAAGTGGCGGCTTCGGATGCGGCAGGCCTTGGCGCCTTCACCACCTTCACGGTGACGGCAGCGGCGCACGCGCCGACGGCGGCGCCAACGGTTACGGCCGCGGACGCGTTGCAGGTTCCGAACCAGGCGCTGGCGGGATCGAGCCTGTTTTCAGGAACTGCGTTCGGCAATAACACGATCACAAGCTATGAGGTCGAGGACACCACCACCGACAGCGGCCATTGGAT
This sequence comes from Xanthobacteraceae bacterium, assembly GCA_049300295.1. Classification (GTDB taxonomy): domain Bacteria; phylum Pseudomonadota; class Alphaproteobacteria; order Rhizobiales; family Xanthobacteraceae; genus BOG-931. Next base: position 37,651 of record JBAQJL010000093.1, on the reverse strand, counting down.
GTTCAACGGCGTGGTCGAACCCACCAACCAGATCATCGACGTGACGGCCGCGCAGCTTTCCGAACTGACCTTCGACACCGGCTACGGCAGCGACGCCTTAAAGGTGCGCGCCAATGACGGCAGCCAATGGAGCAACTTCGCGTCGTTTACGGTTACGCCACCACCCAATGCGGCGCCACCGGCCGGCACCGGAAGCATCCTGCTGATGGAACGCGGCTCCGACGGCGCCTTCGAGTTCTACAATATCGGCCACAACACCATTCTGCTCGCCGGCGCCGCCGCCCAGATCGATCCAACGCTGCGGGTGGCGGGGATCGGCGGCTTTGACGGCTCCGATACCGCCGATCTGTTGATGCGCGATCCGACGACCGGGGCATTCACGCTGTATGACGTGAGCAATAATAATGTCACCGGCCATGTCGCGCTGGGGCAGGTCGGGTTGGAATGGGCGGTCTCGGGCTTTGGCGATTTCTCCGGCCATGCCGGCGAGACCGACATGTTGATGCGCAACGGTGCGGGCGCATTTGAGGTCTACGACATCAGCAACAACGCCATCACGTTTGCAGGGCCGATGGGCCAAGTCGGCCTGGAATGGCAGATCGCAGGTTTCGGCGATTTCTCGACCCGTGCCAACGAGACTGACATGCTGATGCGCAACTCGAATACCGGCGCATTCGAGGTCTATGACATCAGCAACAACGCCATCACGTCAGCGCAGCCAATGGGTCAGGTCGGCCTGGAATGGCAAGTGGCGGGTTTCGGCGATTTCTCGACCCGCGCCAACGAGACCGACATGCTGATGCGCAACTCGAATACCGGCGCATTCGAGGTCTATGACATCAGCAACAACGCCATCACATCGTTCGCCCCCATGGGCCAGGTCGGGCTGGAATGGACGATCGCGGGTTTTGGCGATTTCTCCGGCAATGCCAACGAAACCGACATGCTGATGCGCAACTCAAATACCGGCGCGTTCGAACTCTACGACATCAGCAACAACGCCATCACGTCGATGACCGGCATGGGCCAGGTCGGGCTGGAATGGTCGGTCAGCGGCGTATCGGCCAGTCCGACGAGCGCGCCACCCGCCACGCAGCTCAGCGGCGTTGCCGCCGATCCAGCGGGCGCCGCGCCGAGCAGCGCGACCGATCAGCTCACGCAAGCGATGGCGTCATTCGCACCAGCCGGCATGGCAACCGCTGCATCCTCGCCGCTTGGGCAGGCAACACTCGCGCCGTCAATCGCCACCGATCTGCTGACGACGCCGCAGCGCGCCTGAGTGCTGGATGCTCCGCTTTCGCAGAGCGTGACCGCTGGCGCTAAACCGAGGCGTGCGCGACGCCGACCGTCGCCTTCAGCGCGTCGCCCGCGGCTTCATGGAAATTGGCGTTTTCCGGCAGCACGATCGAGGCCGAGCGCACCGCGTGCGTCGCCGGATCGAGGCCGTCGGGCTCCTCGCCCTTGGCCACTGCGAGTGCGGCCTTGCGCAACCGCACCCGCGCCATGATGACGCCGTTGTCGGTCGAGACCAGATTCTCCTTGCTGCGATCCTGGATCGGTCCGCAGCTCTCCTGAATCGCCGCATCCTGCATGGCGATGCCTTTGACGCCGCAATACGATTTGTGGTGTTTCTGCGCCGCGCGGTCGATCATGTAGTCGTTGTCTTTGTTGACGACCGGGCGGAACGAGCCCGGAACGAGATTGACGTGGATGCCGCCGCCGCTGCCCATCACTTCAAGTTCGTGCGCCGATAGCGGCCGAGACGGATGGTGCGTGAAGCACCATGACATGCAGTTCTCGTCGTCGATCGGCACGAAGGCGTGGCCGTTGAGCGCGTTGTCGCCGTAAGGTGGGATCATGGTGTGGAATGGCATCACCCATTGGGTGACGCGCCAGTAGAGATTGCCCGGCGTCGCCGGGCGGCGCACGCCGATCACCATGCCGCCCTTGTTCTCGATTACTTCGAAGCGTGCGTCGGTCTCGCGGGTGAATTCGGCGCCCTGGCCGACATGCAACGGATCGCTGCGCAGGTCGTGGCGGTGCAGGAACGACACGTGCACCGAGTCGATGCCGCCTTCGAGCGCCTGCAGCCAGTTGCACTCCTGCGTCCGCTTGGAGACGAAGCGGTGCGCCGCCGGCACCGTGGCCCATTCGAAATTCGGTTTCGGCGGCGTCTTCTCCGCGGGACCCATATAGATCCAAATGACGTCACCCATTTCGACGCAGGGGTAGGACGCGAGCTTGATCTTCTTGCAGAAGCCGCTCTCGGCCGGCTCCGACGGCACTTCGATGCACTGCCCGTTCACGTCATATTTCCAGCCGTGATACGGGCAGCGCAGTCCGTGTTCCTCGTTGCGGCCGAACCACAGCGAGACGCCGCGGTGTGCGCAGAATTCGTCCATCACGCCGACGCGGCCGGTGGTGTCGCGGAACGCTACCAGCCGCTCGCCGAGCAGCTTCAGCCGCACCGGAGGGCAATCGGGTTCCGGGATTTCGGCCGACAGCAGCGCCGGGATCCAGTAGCGCCGCACCAGCGCGCCCATCGGCGTGCCGGAGCCTGTCAGGGCGAGGAAATCGTTCTGTTCGTGTGTGGTCATCGCATCATTTTCCCAACGTTGCCGTTAAAATTGTCCTTCCCGCCGAATCTGTCAATTTGCAGTGCCGCGGCGCGGCCCTCAGCGCGACGCAGCACTGCGGTGTATGATAGCCTGGAACCGCTTCCCGAAAGAGGCTTCGCCATGACCAAGACACTCGTCCGCAACCATTCCCATTGGGGTTCTTTTTTGGCCGAAGTCGAGGACGGACGTGTCGTCGGCGTGAGGCCGTTCGAGCGCGATCCCGATCCATCGCCGATCATCGAGGCGTTGCCCGATGCGGTCCATTCCAAGACCCGCATCGCGCAGCCATTTGTGCGCGAGGGCTGGCTGAAGGATGGCCGTGGCTCAGGCGAAGGCCGCGGCCGCGAGCCCTTCGTACCGGTGTCATGGGAGCGCGCGCTCGATCTCGTTGCCGGTGAATTGTCCCGCGTTAAGCGTGACTATGACCACGACGCGATCATGGCGGGTTCGCAGGGCTGGGGCTCGGCTGGAATCTTTCACGAAGCGCGCGGGCAACTGCGCCGGTTCATGGGAATCTTTGGCGGCTTCGTCGATCAGACCTCGAATTACAGCTTTGGCACCGCGCTGGTGTTTCTGCCGCACGTGCTTGGCAGCGCCCAGGCCGTGACCGGTCCGCTCACGTCCTGGTCGTCGGTTGCGCGCCACGCCAGGCTCATGGTGCTGTTTGGCGGCGCCAATCAGAAGAACATGCAGGTCACCAAAGGCGGCATGGGGGCGCACGCCATCGGTCATTCGCTCGCCGGGCTCGCGCGCGCCGGCGTGAAGGTCATCAACATCAGTCCGATCCGTGAGGACGGGCCGGCGAGCCTCGCACCGGACTGGATCCCGATCCGGCCAGGCACCGACACTGCGATGCTGCTAGCGCTGACCCACACGCTGATTGCGGGCGGATTGCACGATCAGGACTTCCTTGCGCGCTACTGTATCGGCTTCGAACGCGTGCAGCCCTACATCATGGGTAAGAGCGACGGCCAGCCGAAGGATGCCGACTGGGCGGCGTCGATCACCGGCGTTTCCGCCGAGGCCATTCGAGCGCTGGCACGCGAGATGGCGGCAAATCGCACGATGATCAGCGCGTCATGGTCGCTGCAACGCGCCGACCACGGCGAGCAGCCTTACTGGGCGGTGCTGCTGCTGGCCTCCTGTCTTGGCCAGATCGGACTACCGGGTGCGGGCTTTGGCTTCGGCTACGGCTCGGCCTCCGGCATTGCCGAGCCGCCCCCAGCTTTCCGCGCGCCCGGCATGGAAAGCGCACCGAACCCGCTCAACCGTGCGATTCCTGCCGCCCGCATCGCGCAGTGCCTGCTGCATCCCGGCGAGCCTTACGACTTCAACGGCAAGCGGAGCACCTATCCGGACATCAAGTTCGTGTACTGGGCCGGCGGCAATCCGTTCCATCATCACCAGGACCTGAACCAGTTGCGCTCGGCTTTTCGCCGTCCGCAGACCATCGTCGTGCACGAGCCGTGGTGGACGGCGACCGCACGCCACGCCGATATCGTGCTGCCGGCAACGACAACGCTCGAGAGAAACGATATCGGCTCAGCACAGCGCGATCCGTTCGTCATCGCCATGCAAAAGGCAATCGAGCCGGTCGGAGCAGCGCGCAGCGACTACCACATCTTAACCGCGCTGGCGCAGCGGCTCGGTTGCGAGACCGAATTCACCAAAGGCCGCGACGAGATGGGATGGCTGCGACACCTGTACGACACTTGGCGCGAGAGCATCCGCAGCAACGCGACGTCAATCCCGGACTTCGATCGGTTCTGGACCGACGGCTACCTGGAAATCCCAAAGGGCGCTGACGAATATCTGATGTTCGAGAAATTCCGCGCCGATCCCGCCGCCAACAAGCTCACGACTCCGTCAGGCCGCATCGAACTTTTTTCAGAAAGAATCGCCCGCTTTGGCTACGACAATTGTCCGCCGCATCCGACCTGGATCGAGCCATCGGAATGGGCGGGCGGTGCGGTCGCGCAAACCTATCCGTTGCATCTCATTTCCAGCCAGCCGCGGCACAAACTGCATAGCCAGATGGATGCCGGCCCGATCAGCGCGCGCGGCAAGATCGGCGGCCGTGAGGCGGTAACGATGAACCCGGCCGATGCGGGGCGGCGCGGCATCAAGGACGGCGACGTGGTGCGTATTCATAACGATCGAGGCGCATGCTTGGCCGGAGTCGTTCTGAGCGAGGCGTTGTCGCCCGGCGTCGCCAAGTTGTCCTGCGGCGCCTGGTACGATCCGGCTGGCGCCGAAGACGGTGCGATATGCGCGCACGGCAATGCCAACGTGCTCACCCACGACCGCGGCAGTTCGAAACTGAGCCAGGGGCCGTCGACCGGCACCAACATGGTCGAGATCGAGCACTGGACCGGTCCGCTGCCCCCGTTACGCGCGTTCTCGTTGCCGCGGATCGCCTCGGGAACCGCTTGAAGTCGCCGAGAGTATGCCCTTTTGTCGTCGGGCTGCGGTGCGCATGGCTAATTCTTCATTAATCGAAATACGGGTTTACCGAAACTCAAAACAACTGTGATTTTATCCACGACGCGCTTCCTCCTTTCATCGATGCAGTCGTGCCAGTCATTCATCCCGAAAACAAATACTCGCCGCGCCGCCTTCGCAAATTGATCGTCGGGACCGCGCTCGTTGTCGCGGCCATTGCCGGCGCGAACCTTCTAGTACTGACGCTATTCTATCAAAGCACCCTCCACGAAGTGCAGAATAGTCTGCTGCGGCAAAGCAGGACATTGGCGGAATTGGTGGGCCGTTCGTTCCAGTCTGTCGACCTGGTCCTGGCCAATGTCGAAGACAAAGCGAACCGGGACGTCGCGACAGATGGCGACACACGTCGGTTGACGAGCCAAGAGTTCAACACCTTCCTCAAGGCGGAAAGATCAGAATTACCGCAGATCGACACAATCGCGGTGATCGATGCCGCCGGAAAAAAATTGAATCATTCTCGCGACTTGCCGTTTCCGGATACGGACCTGTCTTCCCGGGAATATTTCAGGGCGCTGGCGGCGCATCCCGATTTGACCTCCTTCATCGGTGAGCCGGTTCAGGGTGTTGGCAGCGGCAGCTGGGTGGTGGTGTTCGCGCGCCCGGTGAGGGCCGCCGATGGCCGCTTGCTTGGCGTCGCTGCCGCCTCGACGGTTCTGAACTATTTCGAAAACCTGTTCCGGTCCACCGCATTCGGCAAAGGTTACGCGGCGACGCTGCTGCGCCGCGACGGCAAGCTGCTGGCGCGCTTCCCGATGGCGGGAACGATCGGACAGGTCGTGCCCGCATCCGTTCTCAAGATAATGGCTAGCTCAAATTCCGGCGTGTCGCGGTCAATAAGCCCGATCGACCGGGAGGCCCGAATTGCTGCGGCGTATCGCGTGGCTCAATATCCGCTCACCGTCATCGTTACGCAAAACGAGCGCGCGGCATTCGCCCCATGGCGCCGGACGGCGCTGGCGATGAGCCTTGTCGCCGGCCTAATCATCGTCCTCATCATCGTTGCCGCGTATCTCGTGGCGGGGTCCTGGAAGCAGATTGATCGTCTCAGTGCGGCGCGCGCCGACTTGGCCGAGTCGGACAAGGTGCGTGCGCTGGCCGAAGTCGAGTTGGAGCGGCAAAAGGATGTCGCCGAGCAGAGCATGCGGCTGAAGATCGCGCTCGAAAACATGTCGCACGGCCTGTGCATGTTCGACGCCGATCAGCGCCTGATCATATGCAATCGGAAATACGCCGACGTCTACGGATTGAGCAAAAAGCAAACGTGGGCCGGGACGCACATCAAATCAATTCTCGAGCGTCAATCCGCGCACGTCATGAACGGCGACGCCGGCGACTATGTGGCGGCTCGCCTGGCCGATATTGGCGCAAGCAAGACTTACCAGTTGACGCACAGGTTCCGCGATGGCCGCCTGATTTCGGTGACGCATAAGCCGATGCCCGGCGGCGGCTGGGTTTCCACCCATGTGGATGTGACCGAGCAGGTCGACCGCGAGGAATCGTTCAGATTGTTGTTCGACAGCAACCCGGTGCCGATGTGGGTCATCGATCGCGAAAGCCTGCGCTTCATGGCGGTCAATGACGCCGCAATCGCCCGCTACGGTTATAGCCGGCAACAGTTCATGTCGATGACCGTAACCCAGCTGCGGCCACGAGAAGATCGTGACCGGTTTGGAAACTTTCTGAGGGCGCTTGATCCCGACCAATTCGACGAAAATATCGGCCAGCACATTACCGCCGACGGGCAGATCATCGAAGTCTCCGTCTATTCCCGCGTCCTGACCTACGCCGGATGCAACGCGCGCTTGACCGCAGTGCATGACATCACCAAGGCCAAACAGGCGGAAAACGAATTGCGCCGGACGCAAAAGTTCCTCGACGCAATCATCGAGCACGTGCCTATCCCGATCATGGTCAAGGATGTCTCGGGCGCACACAAGCAGACCGCCGAATACCCCTATAGCCTGGTAAACCGGGCCTATGAAGAGCTGTTCGGGGCGCCGCGGGAGCAGATCATCGGCAAGACGATCGTGGATTTGTTTCCCGACGAAAGGGTGAAATTCATCGTCGAGGAAAACAACGATGCCCTGCGCGCCGACGGTCCCATCTTTCGATCCGATCACGAATTTCGCACCGCCGGCAACGCCCCACGGACATGCACGGCCACGATCGTCGCGGTGCGGGACGATGCGCGCGTTCCGCAATACCTCGTGACGGTCCTGCAGGACGTGACCGAACGAAAGCGGGCGGAGGATCGCATCGCCCGAATGGCGCATTACGATCAACTGACCAACCTTGCCAACCGGCGTACTTTCAATGAATCGATGGAAGCGGCGATCAAGCGCGCGGCCGGATGCGGCGATCAGTTCACCGTCTTGTCGCTCGACCTCGATGGGTTCAAGGAAATTAACGACACCTACGGCCATCTGGTCGGCGACGCGCTGCTGTTCGAGGTATCCCGCCGCCTCATGAATGCCGCCGATGGCGCATTTGTCGCCCGGGTTGGCGGCGACGAGTTTGCGCTGATCGTGGATGGCGGAATGCGAATCGCGATAAAGCTCGCCGAACGCGTCCTCGAAACATTTGTCGAGGAGGTGATCGTCGAAAACCGAAGGATTATCACGGGGGCCACGGTCGGCGCTGCCATCTATCCCATTCATGGTGAGGACAGCAAAACGCTGGTCAGCAACGCCGACATCGCGCTTTATCGCGCAAAGGCAATCGGCCGCGGTTCTATCCTGTTCTTCGACGCCGAAATGGGGGACCAGGTACGCGAACGGCACTCCCTGCAGGAGGCGCTACGGACCGCGGTTGAGCAGAAGCAGCTTCACCTGCACTACCAGCCGCAGAAGACAATGCCGGGAGACAACGTCGGTTTCGAAGCGCTGGCTCGCTGGCAAAGCGCTGGCCACGGTCAGGTGCCGCCGAGCGTGTTTATTCCGATCGCGGAGGAAAGCGGTCTGATCATCCCGATGGGCGAATGGATCCTTCGCGAGGCCTGCCGCGAAGCGGCGAGCTGGAATACCCCGCTGACCGTCGCGGTCAACGTTTCGCCGCTGCAATTCCGCTGCGGTAACCTGCCGGCGCTCGTTCATACGATCCTGCTCGAATCCGGTCTGGCCCCGCACAGACTTGAGCTTGAAATAACCGAAGGCGTGTTCATCGATGATTTTTCCCGCGCAATTTCGATCTTGTTGCGCCTGAAGGCGCTCGGCGTGCGGATCGCGCTGGACGATTTCGGCTCCGGCTATTCGTCCTTGTCGTATCTGCATTCGTTCGCCTTCGATAAGATCAAGATCGACCGGACGTTCATCTGCGATCTCGAGAACAACCGGCATTCGATGGCGATCGTAAATGCCGTCATCGATCTCGGTCACAGCCTGCACATTCCTGTGCTGGCCGAGGGCGTTGAAACAGCAGCGCAGCACGCGATACTTTGCGAGCGCGGTTGTGACGAGGTGCAAGGCTATCTGCTGGGCCGGCCGCTTTCGATCGAGAACTACGCCGATCTGACGGGAAGCGCACCGGTCGCACCTTCGGGCGCGCGGCTGGCCGGCTAGTCACGTTTGGAACTTCGGCACCCTCCAGAGGAACTTTCCACCCACCATTGCGTTTTATCTCTCGGAACAGGGAGATAAGTGCGATGCAATGTGCGTTCTGTGGCCGGCCGATCAAGGCCAAGTCGGCGTGGAAGGGCACGGGTGACAACTTCTATTGCGGCGAATTTTGCGCCGACTCGGAAACAACCGAGACGACGTCGATGGTGCTGGCGCCAGTGCCGGTGCGCAAGTATCGCACACCCACATTGCTCGACCATCATTTGAGCCGGCCCTATGAACGACTCGAAAGGCTGCTCCCCTATATGCGTCAACTCTCCGGCCGCGCAGCCACGGACTCACACCGAGATCTCAGCGTCCGATTAGCACCGCCCAAAGCCGCCGCCTGAGCCCTCAGTCCTTCTTGAGCAACCGCTCCGCATTGCCGCAAAAAATCTTGCGGCGATCGGCGGCCGAGATATCGAGCTTGTTGATCGCGTCGATTGCCGGCTCGATCGGGCCGAGCGGTGTGTCGGTGGCGAACACGACTTTGTCGGCGCCGAAGAAATCGAAGCCGCAGCGCAGCGCGTGGGCGCCGCCGCCGAACATGGCCGTATCGCCATAGAATTCGCGGAAATATTCGAGATGGGGCCGTTTGAGCGACGGCAGGATTTTGGAATAATCCTCGTCCACGGTGCGCTGCCCGAGCACATCGAGACCCGGACCGATCCGGCCGTCATAAAACGGGATCATACCGCCGAGGTGATGGGTGATGATCTTGATGTTCGGATAGCGGTCGAACAGGCCGCAGAACACAAGCCGCGCCATGGCGACCGAGGTGTCGTAAGGCCAGCCGAAGCACCACCACATTTCAAACCGCGATTTCTGTTCGGCCGGATAATCCGTCATGGTGGCGGTGCGTGCCGGATGCAGCCAGATCGGGCGGTCGAGCTGCGCCATCGCGGCGAATAGCGGCTCGAAGGCGGGCTCGTCGAGCGGCCTGCCGGCAAGCGGGCTGAATATCTGCACGCCGACGGCGCCGAGTTCGTTGATCGCGCGCTTGGCTTCCTCGACCGAGGCCATGACATCGGTCAGGCACAGCGCTGCTACAAAGCCGGAAAAGCGGTCCGGATGCTTGGCGCACAGCTCGGCCATGGCATCGTTGGCGATGCGGGCCAATGCCAGTCCCTGTTCGGGCGTGGCGAAATCCTCAATCGGCGGATTGGGCAGCGAGACGACTTGGCGATAATCGCCGAACTGGTCCATTTCGGCAAAACGCGCATCGAGGTCGTGAATCTTCCGCACGCCGCGCAGCCGCGATGCGATGTTGCCGAGCTTCGGCGCGACCTTGTTCATCTCGTCGAGAAAGCGGGCAGGCGAGATGTGGCAGTAAAGGTCGATGAGTCGTTGGTCGTTCATGGCGATGTCTCGCGTGTCGCGTCGTCGTAGGGGAAGGCGCCCGTTGTGGTCGCCGGCACCGCCGCGGGCGGCGACAAGGGCCGCCCCCACGATTGTGATTACGTCATCACCCGTACCGGCTTACCGTCGAGAAAGCCGCGGATGTCTTCCACCACACCGGCGAAATAGTGTTTGTAATTCTGCTCCGAGACGTAGCCGAGATGCGGCGTGAGCACGACGTTGTCCATCTTGCGCAACGGGTGATCGAGCGGCAGCGGCTCGGTGTCGAATACGTCGAGGCCGGCGCCGGCGATCTTCTTGTCGCGTAAAGCGGCCAGCATCGCCGCTTCGTCGACGATCGGTCCGCGCGAGGTGTTGATGAGAAAGGCGCTCGGCTTCATCAGGCCGAACTCCTTGGCGCCGATCATGCCGCGCGAGCGTGCCGACAGCACGTTGTGGATGGTGATGAAGTCCGACTGACGAAACAGGCCGTCCCTGCCGACATGGCCGACGCCGACCTCCTGGCATCGCTCGGCCGTGAGGTTTTGGCTCCAGGCAATCACCTTCATACCGAACGCCTTGGCGATGGCCGCGGTGCGGGCGCCGAGTTTGCCCAGCCCCAGAATGCCGAGCGTCATGCCTTCGAGGTCGGGGCCGATGGTGCTCTGCCAGGTGGCGCCGGCGTGCAACCGAGCGTTCTCGTAGCCGATGTGGCGGGTCAGTTCGAGCATCAGCCCGATGGCGATGCCCGAGGTCGGACTGCCGAACGAGCCGGTGCCGCAGACGGTGACGCCGCGCGCCTTGGCTGCCTCGGTATCGATCGAGGCGTTGCGCATGCCGGTTGTGATCAGGAGCTTCAGGTTGGGCAGTGCTTCGATGACCGCGCGAGGAAATGCGGTGCGCTCGCGCATGGCGACGACGATCGCGTAGTCTTTCAGCGCCGCAGTGACGCTTTGCCCCGCACCCAGATGCTCGTTGAACGCCTTGATCTCAACGTCGCCCTTGACCTTCGACCAGTCGGCGCTCTTGACCGCGACATTCTGGTAATCGTCGAGGATTGCGCAGCGTACCGCCATGACGTTTCCACCCCGTGCACTTTTTCGTCAGTGCTAAGCCGTCTCATAACGGCGGGGCGAAAACAAGCGGCGGCGAGGGCAGGGGTAGAGCAGGATGCGTGGGTCAGCCGTAAAACGGCTTGATGACCGGACGCGGGCAGGAGGTCTGGCCCTGCGGCGCCGGTGCGCGGAAACTCAGGCGTGGTGCCCGGCGGCCTGACGTACCGCTGCCGACGAACTGCCCGTAACGGGCGCCGTCTTCGGGGCGAGGTTGCCGTATTTGGCATGCCATTTCGGCCCGGGGCCGCGCATATAGTGCCGGTCGGGCCGATAGGTGCCGCCGCCCTCACCGAAACTCCGCTGCAGTTCGTGGACTGCTTTTGCAAACTTACGCCACATGATCCGCTCCCTGGCCCTTTCGATCAGGCCCTTCTTGGGGATGTCTCTACCCTTATGTCTCGCGTCCCGCGCAAAGGTTCACGAAAGAACGCAAGTTCTAATTTCAAACGCCCGTTTGACGGGATTGTTGTCGTGTAATCATTAAAATTTGGTGCGATTTAGGCAGCCGAAAGTTCCAATTGGGAATTAGTGTTGAGGAACTTTTACCGCGACCGCTGACGCTTGGGCCGGACCTAGCGCGCGGTCACCAAGAGCGGCATGCCGCCGGCCGGCCGCAGCGTTACGCGTGCGACGGGCTTCGGCTTATGCCCGGCTACCGGTGCAAAGCGGAAGGCGCGGACTAGTGCGGCGAGGATCGCCGCCGCCTCCAGCATCGCAAATCCGGCGCCGATGCAGATGCGCGGACCGCCGCCGAACGGCAGGTAGGCGTAGCGCGAGCGCGCCTTCACGGCTTCGGCCGTGAACCGTTCGGGCTCGAAGGCATTGGGCCGCTCCCACAGCCGCACATTGCGATGCAGGGCAAACACCGGAATATGGATGCGGGTGCCGGCCTCGATGGGCCTGCCGCCGAGTTCGAACGCGATCTTCGCCTCCCGGCCGATACCGGGAGCCGGCGGGTAGAGTCGCATCGCCTCTTGGATCGCCTGGCGGCAGAACGACAAGTGCTCGACGTGCGACGCGGAGATCGGCGAGTCCCCGGCGACCGCCGCAATTTCCTCGAATGCGCGCTGCTGGCTCTCCTGATCCTTGGCGAGAAGCCAAAGCGTCCAGCTTAGTGCGACCGCCGTGGTCTCGTGGCCCGCGATGATGAAGGTCAGGAGATTGTTGACGACCTCCTCATCGCTCATGCTCCGGCCGGTTTCCGGATCGCGGGATGCGATCAGCGAATCGAGCAGGTCGGGATGCTCCGACGGGACGGCGCGGCGGCCCGCGACGATGCGCGAAAGGTCGCGGCGCAGAAAATCGCGTGCCCGGTAGGCGCGGCGCCGGCCGGGATAAGGCAGCCACTCCGGCAGAGAAAACAGCACGTAAATGATCTGCCATGGAATGGTGGCGAAGCTTCGGGTCAGCGCGCGGCTGTAGCTCTCGGCATCGAGATCGGCCGTTCCGCCGAGCAGCACATTGACGATGATGTCGAAGGTCGTCCGCGTCATCGCCGCCGCCGCATCGACCTGTTGGGGCCTGCCGCTGGCGCGCCAGCGGTCCACCTGACGCTGCGCCATCGCTGTAAAAATCGGCACGAAGGATAGCAAGGTTTCGTGGCGGAAGATCGGCGCAACTGCGCGCCGCTGCCAGCGCCAATCGGCGTCCTCGGCGAGAAAGATCGAGTTGGCGCCGATCGCCGGGGCAAAGGCCCGCCGCGTCACCGGATCGCGTCGGAAGACGTCAGCCTTACCGACCAGGACTTCGCCGATCAGGTCAGGCTCGGCGATGAGGATGATGTCGCGCCGGGTCCTGCCGAGGTCAGTGACGCCTTGCTCGTAGGCCGAGCGCGGAATTGTCTCGATGTAATTGCGAAATGTCGTCGGCAGCCCGCGCAGGCCAAGCGGCCGCTCCGGCGGTTCGAACGGAATGAGGTCGGGATCGGTGTACACGCAAACGTCCGGTTGTGACGGCTTGCCCTTTAGCCGGTCAGTCGCTACATCAGCGCCAACTTCCCATACATTGCCGCAAAAAGAGGGCAGGGCAGTAGCCCGACGCAGCATGGCCCGTCAGTTCATCTATCACATGGAGGATCTGTCCAAGACCTATCCGGGCAACCGCAAGGTTTTGGATAACGTCCGTCTGGCTTTTTACCCGGACGCCAAGATCGGCGTGCTCGGCGTCAACGGCGCCGGCAAGTCGACGCTGTTGCGCATCATGGCGGGGCTCGACACCGAGTATTCCGGCGAAGCCTGGGCGGCCGAAGGCGCCCGTGTCGGCTATCTGCAGCAGGAACCGCAGCTCGATGCCGGAAAATCGGTGCGGGAGAACGTCATGGAGGGCGTGGCGCCCCAGCGGGCGATTCTCGACCGCTACAACGAGCTGGCCGCGAACTATTCCGACGAAACCGCCGACGAAATGACCAAGCTTCAGGACGAGATCGAGGCCAAGGGGCTGTGGGATCTCGACTCCAAGGTCGATCTGGCGATGGATGCGCTGCGCTGCCCGGCGGACGATGCCGATGTGGCGCAGCTGTCGGGCGGCGAGCGGCGCCGCGTGGCGCTGTGCCGGCTCCTTCTGGAGCAACCCGAGCTGCTCCTGCTCGACGAGCCCACCAACCACCTCGATGCCGAATCGGTGATGTGGCTCGAAGGCCACCTGCGCAATTATCCGGGCGCCATTCTGATCGTCACCCACGATCGCTATTTCCTCGACAATGTCACGAGTTGGATTCTCGAACTCGACCGGGGCCGCGGCATTCCCTACGAGGGCAATTACTCGTCGTGGCTGGGGCAGAAGCAGAAGCGGCTCCAACAGGAGGGCCGCGAGGAGGAAGCGCGCCAGCGCACACTGGCGCGCGAGCAGGAATGGATTTCGGCGTCGCCGCGCGCCCGCCAGGCCAAATCCAAGGCCCGTTACGAGCGCTATGAGGATTTGCTGAAGAAGGCCGGCGAGAAGCAGACGCAGACCGCGCAGATCGTCATTCCGGTCGCCGAGCGGCTCGGGCAGAACGTCATCGAGTTCGGCCATTTGCGCAAAGGCTTCGGCAACAATCTCTTGATCGACGATCTTACTTTCGAGCTGCCGCCCGGCGGTATTGTCGGCATCATCGGCCCGAACGGCGCCGGCAAGACGACGCTGTTCCGCATGATCACCGATCAGGAGAAGCCCGACGATGGCACGATCAAGGTCGGCGAGTCGGTGCATCTCGGCTATGTCGATCAGTCGCGCGACTCGCTCGATGGCAAGAAGACGGTATGGGAAGAAATCTCCGGCGGCCTCGACCAGCTGATGCTGGGCAAGCGCGAGGTCAATTCACGCGCGTATTGCGCCGCCTTTAATTTCAAGGGCGCCGATCAGCAGAAGAAAGTCGGCTCGCTCTCGGGCGGCGAACGAAATCGCGTGCATCTCGCCAAGATGCTCAAGTCCGGCGCCAACGTGCTGCTGCTGGACGAGCCGACCAACGATCTCGACGTCGACACGCTGCGGGCACTCGAAGAGGCGCTGGAGGATTTTGCCGGCTGCGCCGTGATCATCAGCCATGACCGCTGGTTCCTCGACCGTATCGCCACCCACATTCTCGCCTTCGAGGGCGAGAGCCATGTCGAATGGTTCGAGGGCAATTTCCAGGACTACGAAAAAGACAAGATGCGGCGGCTGGGCACCGATACGGTGATCCCGCATCGGATCAAATATAAGAAATTCACCCGGTAATTCCTGCCGTCATGCGGGGCTCGACCCGCACATCGATCCGGAGTGGCTGACGGAGTGCTGACGTAAGCGCGCACAACGAGGGAATGCCAATGGCCGAATCATTGATTTTCATCGTCCTGGGTGTCCTGGTTATCGTCTTTCTGATGCAATTGCATTTCAACGCCATCGCCGGCCGGATTGCCCCACTGTCGCGACTGGAAGCCAAGGTCGATCTGCTGCTGAGGAACGCCAATATCAAATACGACCCGGCCGCCAACGTGGCGTCCGACGTCACCGAGGCGCTGCGCCGCGGCGCCAAGATCGAAGCGATCAAGCTCTACCGGGAACAGACCGGCGTCGGGCTCAAGGAAGCCAAGGATTTTGTCGAGCGTCTGCAGAATCAGACTGGTGTAATGTAATCGTCGTTCACCAAAATCGATATTCGGGGTTAAGCGATCCCGCGGGGTTTTGTTGGGCGCTTACACGCGTATTTGCCTTTATTTGAACGCGATGTTGCCCCGGTTCGGTCCCGGTCGCTAAATCGTTGCGACCCGTCGCGTGTTATTTTGTTGTGAATCACGGCGATGCGCCGTATAATCGCGCTAAGTGCGACACAGGAACAAGACACAGGAACAATTTGTCGGTAACGCTGAGAGACGCGCTTGCGCGTGGTTTGTTCGCGCCCAGTAGACGCTGCGCGAGTAATGCGCTTTCCTGTGCGAATATCCTGAATCCGATCGGCAGCGCGCGCGGCGGGTGCGCCGTTCGCCGCAATTCGGCGACGCGCCAGGTGTGGAGAAAATCTTGAACGGCGGAACGAAGACCAGCGCGGATCCAGCCGCGATCGACGTGCGTGCCTTGAGTCAGGCTCTCGCCCGCTACCGGGAGCCGAACCATGGACGCAGCATCCTCGAGATTCTGATAACGGCCATCCCATTGGTTCTCTTGTGGCTATCGATGTGGTTCGCACTCCATGTCGGTTACGGTCTTTATTTGCTGCTGGCCGTGCCCGCCGCAGGTTTTCTTGTCCGTCTGTTCATGATCCAGCACGATTGCGGTCACGGCGCATTCTTCCGCCATCGGCTTGCCAACGACTGGGTCGGACGTGTGATCGGCGTGCTGACATTGACGCCGTACGATTTCTGGCGGCGGACCCATGCGCTTCACCACGCAACCTCGGGCAATCTCGACCGGCGCGGCATCGGCGACGTCGATACTCTGACGGTCAAGGAATACCTGTCACGGTCGCGCTGGGGGCGGTTCCGCTATCGGCTTTATCGCCACCCGCTGGTGATGTTTGGTATCGGCCCGGCTTATCTGTTCATTTTGCAGCAGCGCCTGCCGGTCGGGCTGATGCGCAGCGGTTGGCAGCCTTGGCTGAGCACGATGGCGACGAATGGCGCTATCGCGCTGCTCGCAGCCGTCGTGATTTGGGCCGTCGGCATCGGCCCATTTTTGCTGGTGCAATTGCCGATCATGCTCATCGGCGCCTCTCTCGGGGTCTGGCTATTCTATGTCCAGCACCAGTTCGAGGACACGTTTTGGGCCCACGATCAAACCTGGAACGTACAGGTGGCGGCGCTTCGCGGCAGTTCGCATTACGACCTGCCCGTCGTCCTTCGCTGGTTCACTGCGAATATCGGCGTGCATCACATCCATCATCTCTGCAGCCGAATTCCGTTTTATCGATTGCCTCTCGCGCTGCGCAATCATCCCGATCTGACGAAAGTGGGCCGTCTTTCGCTTGGTCAGAGTCTTTTGTGCGTGCGTTTGGTGCTGTGGGATGAGGCCGCGCGCCGCCTTATTAGTTTTCGCGAACTTCGAAGCCTGCTTGGTGCCGGGACTGTCGGCGCGACCGCATAGTTGAGCGCTGCGATCGACCAATTATTGAGGATAAGTAAGCAAGAATCGGTTGGGGAGCGCACGTGCAGGGTGATTCACCTTGCAAAAGACGCGTCGATACCCTACCTGTTCCCAATCGACATTTGGCCGGACAATCGGGCCGTATCGCCTTTGCTGAATGCCAGGCGCACGTTCAGACCCTCCAAACATCGACGAACCGAGCATCAAGGCGCACAGCCGTGCGCCTTGCGCTCACGTGCACCTAGAGCTCAACGAAAGGATTTTTCCATGACCACGGGCACCGTAAAGTTCTACAACGACCAGAAGGGCTTCGGCTTCATCCAGCCGGACGACGGCGGCAAGGACGTTTTCGTTCACGCCACCGCGCTCGAGCGCGCCGGACTGCGCGGACTGGCTGAAGGCCAGAAGGTTACCTTCGATACGCAGGAAGATCGCCGCACCGGCAAGATTGCCGTCGGCACCATCCAGATGGCGTAACGTCAAAGATTGTTGCTCCTTACGGAGTGAGAATCGAAACCGCCCCTCACGGGGCGGTTTTTTTTGGCGGCCAGCGTTTTTCCTCTGCAGCCAGAATGCCGACGCGAGGACGTGGCGTGGGAGCATTCTCCGGAAAAGTGGCCACCGGTTTTCCGAAGAAAAATGCGATCAAATCCGTAAGGCCGGAGCGATTCCCGATTCAACGTAATTGGGAAGCGCTCTAGCGTGCGGATGGCGGATCGTTGTCTGTGGTCACCAGCATCCCGCGCCGCGCCAGGGCCAACTTCAATTGCGCGACCGCGGTGTCGCCCGTCGCGGAACTGTTGGCCTTTTCCAAATGTCGAAGCAGCGCCTTCAACGCCGGGTCCTTGTCGCGGATGACCCACCTGCGGGCAAATACCTTGGCCTCATGCAGGCTCGAAATGCGGACGGTTTGGGTCGCTCCGGGAAAATTGGCCTGAAAAGATTCATGCGCTGGCGAAGACATCTGCTCACCCGACATTCGACATTCCACGATGCGGCGGTCGTGATGACATGCGCAAGCGTCATGCGCTAACGATCCCGCCATTTCCGAGGCTACGCCTGCTGTACGCCGCTTGGCCAGCCTCTATTCCGCTGCGTGCAGGGCCTGCGTGTCGCGGCCGGCCCGGACGAGGCGGCCGGGCAGGGCCCCGGTGTGCTGACCCTTCTCGAAGATCGGCGTCCCGGCGACGATGGTCATCTCATAGCCGTCTACCTTTTGCACGAAGCGGCGGCCGTTCGCCGGCATGTCATGCACCAGGATCGGTTTCTGCACCTGCAGCCCGTTGTAGTCGATGAGGTTGACGTCGGCGCGCAGCCCCGGCGCCAGCCGGCCGCGATCGCCAAGACCAAAGAAGTCGGCGGTTTCGCTGCTCTGCCGCTTGATCAGCATCTCGACCGGCAGCCTGGGTCCGCGGCTTCGGTCGCGGCTCCAGTGCGTCAGCATGTAGGTCGGCACGCCGGAATCGACAATCGAGGTACAGTGCGCACCGCCGTCGCTGAGCCCCAGCAGAAACGCCGGATCGTTGAGCATTTCCCGGATCGGCTCGTGATCGCCGCTGACGTAGTTGACCACCGGGAAATAAAGATACTGGCCGTCTTCCAAAATGTAGTCATAAGCGACTTCCTCTGGACTGCGGCCTTCGCGCGCGGCGATCGCCGCCACCGACTTCTCCGGCCCGGGCTCGTAATCCGGCGGATTGCCCATGACGAAAAACTTATCGAACGCCTTGGCGACCACCTGACGGAACTGCGCAAGCTTTTCGATCTCGGCCTCGGACGGTGTCTCGGCCAGAATCTGCGCCCGCACTTGCGGGTCGCGCAGCCGCCGGCGCTGTTCTTCGATCGGCAGGCTTTCCAGCTTCTTGTAGGTCGGCCGCACTGTGAACGGGTTGAGCGCGGTGCCGATGCCCATCATCACGCCGATCGGCCGGCCCGCCATCTGCGCGGTCACCGGCAGGCCCTGGGCGCGCATCTCGTGCACGACCTTGATGATGCGCCGCCAGCGTTGCGGGTCGCTGTAGCGGTCGGTCAGCAGGAACCAGACCGGTCGGCCGGTGTCGCGCGCCTGTTTGCGAATCCAGCGCAGCTCGAATTCTTCGTCGTCGAAATCGGAGTTCATGCCGAACGCGCCGGTACCGGTCACACCCAGAGCCGAGCCGATGCCGAGCAATTCGTGGTCGTCAGCGTCGCGCGACGGCACGAGTTCGCCGTCGGGCGTCTTGTGCGAATCGGTGCGCGAGGTCGTGAAGCCGAAGGCGCCGGCGCGCAACGCCTCGATAGTGAGCCGGCGCATCTCGGCGATGTCGTCCGGCGTCGCCGCTTCGCGGCGGACGGCGCGATCGCCCATCACATAGACGCGAGTCGGCAGGTGCGCGGCTTGCGCGCAGATGTCGATAGCGCGGGGCCGCCGTTCCAGTTCGTCCATGAATTGCGGGAACGTCTCCCATTCCCAGGAGAGGCCCGCAGCCAGCACCGGGTTGGGAATCTCCTCGACGCCCTCCATCAGATCCATCAGCGCGCCGCGATGTTCTTTCTTCACCGGCGCAAAGCCGACGCCGCAATTGCCGAACATCACCGTAGTGACGCCGTGCCAGCACGACGGCGAAAGCAGCGGATCCCACATCGCCTGGCCGTCATAATGGGTATGCACATCGACCCAGCCCGGCGTGACCAACAAACCGGTTGCGTCGATCTCGCGCTTGCCGGGGCCTTGCTTGCCGCCGACGCCGGCAATGCGGCCGCCGTCGACCGCCACGTCGCCGGTGAAGGACGCCTTGCCGGTGCCATCGATAATGGTGCCGCCGCGAATGACGATGTCGTGCATGGAGCCGCTCCCTGGTTCCGATACGCCATTATAGCGTATTCGCCTGGGGCGCGGAACCGACCGTGGGCGCCGAAACGCTGCCGCTTACTCGGGGCTGATCAGTTCTACTGTGGGAAAATAGGTTCGGTAACGCCGCACGTCCCGCGTCAGCACCGGGCAGCCGAGCACTTGCGCATGCGCGCCGATGAAGAAGTCCGGCAGAACCCCCGTGCGAATGCCGCCAGACGACCGATAGCGGTGAAAATTTTTCCCGGCGAGAAAGAGCGCATCCACCGGCACGCGGTCGAAACGAACGCTTAATTCTTCAAGGGCGCGTTCGACATCGCTCTGTCGCTCCATACGGACCGACATCTCGGCATAGACAATGTCGTTGATGAGGACCGGTCCCAGGCCAGCGCGCCGAGCCAGTTGGCGAAGGGACCATTCGGACCAGCGCGGATCGTCCGAGATAATGTCGAGAAGGATATTGGTGTCGACCAGCGTCATTTCTTGCGGCGTCGGAACGTCGCCGTTTCACCCCGGCTGAATTCCATAAATTCGTCTGTACTCATGCCGCCACGAATGAGCCGGCGCTCTGCCAATGCGCGCAGCTTCTCCTCGTACTCGGAAGCCCTGTCCGGATGGACGATATAGACGCCGCCGGTTGCGGTATTGCGGATATCGACCTTGTCGCCGGGCTTGATCCTGGCGGCCTCCCGCACGCTTTTCGGGATAGTCACTTGGCCCTTTGACGTGACGGTGGTGATCATATTTGGCCTCGGTATTACGAATGTCGAAAAAGTAATACCGCGACGGTGGCAGGTCAACGCCAAGTTGTCAGGATTTCGCCAAGAGTCCGTTGAGCACCATATCGAGGTGGGCGTCGAAATAGGCTTTCAGATCGAGCGGCTGCCGCTCGTCGAACATCATCATCCACAGATCGACCAGCGCGATCGGCGCGATGATGACCTGCGGCGAGTTGACGATCGACGATTGGCGGATTTCGCCGCGATCGATGCCGCGCTGGATCGCCTGTTTGAGCCGGTCGAGGCACGGACGCAGAATTTCATCGAAATAGCGATCGGCGAGCTTCGGAAACCGCGACGCCTCGGCGATCAGCATACGCACCACTTCGCGCCGGCGTTTATCTTCGACGATGTATTGATAGATGAAACTGAATTGGGCACGCAGGAGATCGGCCGTCGAGCCCTCGTGCGTTTCGTACATTTCCTGGACGGTTTCGTCCGCCCCCTTGGTGAACTCCTGCACCATGGAGATGAAAAGCTGTTCCTTGTTCTCGAAGTAGACGTAGATCGTGCCCTTGGTCACGCCGGCGCGCTCGGCGATGCGGTCGAGCGTCGTGGTGACGTAGCCATCGCGCGAGAATTCGATGAAGGCGGCCTCAAGGATTTCCTGGGGACGCTCCGCTTTGCGGCGTCGCCGGGTTTCCGGTCGTGTTTCAAGGACTTCCGCCATTGGAGCAGCTAGGCCGGAATTTGGCGAAAAAGTCAAGTTATTGACTAACCGGATAGTAAATAACTATTCTTCCCTGCTCAAGGTGGTGTCTAAGTGGTTAACACGGGTCGGGTCGAGGGGCCCCGCAGCCCATCTGCGGGCGTGCAGCAGCGCGCGTTGTTGCGTGGTTTCGGCCGATACCGGCCGCAAGCCATGGCAGCGGCGTACACACTTTTGCTGCTGTCAGCCTGCGCGGTCGGCCCGGACTTCAAGGTTCCGTCGGCACCGCGGGACGCCGGGTATACGCCCGAAGCTCATCCGGCTGCGGCCATAGCGAGCGATGTCGCTAATGGCGACTCGCAAAGGTTTGAGCCTGGCCGCGACATCCCGGGTCAATGGTGGCAGCTGTTTCATTCCGAGGATCTCGACGACTTGATCGTGCAAGCGCTGGAGGCCAATCCAAGCCTGCAAGCCGCCCAGGCCTCGCTGTGGCAGGCCAAGGAGAATCTATACGCCGCCAAAGGCAAGCTGCTGCCGTCGCTTGACGCTAACTCATCGGCGACGCGCGAGCAGTTTTCGCCGGCCGAATTCGGCGGCGCTGGCGCGCCATTTATCTTCAACTTGTTCCAGGCCACCGTGAATGTCTCGTTCGCGCCCGATGTGTGGGGCGGCCAGCGGCGGACAATCGAAGGCGACGCTGCGGCCGCCGAATATCAGCGCTTCGAGCTGGAAGCGACTTATCTGACGCTGACCGCGAATGTCGTCACAGCCGTCGTGGCGGAAGCTTCGCTGCGCGGGCAGATCGCGGCGACGCGCGACATCATCAAGGCGGAGAGCGATCAGCTCAATGTGGTGCAGCAGCAGTTTAATGTCGGTGCCGCGACCCGGACCGATGTGCTGACCCAGCAGTCCGAGGTGGCGACCACGCAAGCGACGCTGCCGCCTTTGGAGAAGCAACTCGAACAGCAGCACCATGTGCTGGCAGCGCTGACCGGCCATTTTCCCAATGAGGCGCAGCGCGAGCACATGATGCTGACGTCGTTGCGACTGCCGACCGGCCTGCCGCTCAGCCTGCCGTCGCAGCTTGTCGAGCAACGTCCTGACGTGCGCGCCGCGGAGGCGCAGTTGCACCAGGCGAGCGCCCAGATCGGCGTCGCCATCGCCGCCAGGCTGCCGCAGTTCAATCTCACCGGGGACTACGGGACCGCCAGCCCGACAGTGGCGGCGATGTTTTCGCCGAGCACTACGATCTGGACCATCGCGGCGAGTGGCACCCAGCCGCTGTTCCATGGCTTTACGCTCCTGCATCAGGAACGCGCCGCCAAAGCCGCCTACGCCGTGGCCGAAGCGCAGTATCGCAACGCCGTGCTGGGCGCGTTCCAGAACGTCGCCGATGCGTTGCGGGCGCTGCAATTGGATGCGGCGACGCTGCGGGCACAAGCCGTGGCCTTGCGCGCTTCGTCGGCGACGCTCGATCTGGCGCGCGGGCAATATCGGCTGGGCGCGATTACATACGTGGTATTGCTTAATTCCCAGCGCAGCTACGCGCAGGCGCGGCTGGCGCTGGTGCAGGCGCAGGCGGTGCGCTTTGCCGACACCGCCGCGCTGTTCCAGGCGCTTGGCGGCGGCTGGTGGAATCGTATCGACGTCGAAACCAATCCGCTGAGCCCGGAAAAGCCGGGCGCGGCGACGACGACCGATCTGGTCGCCGGCGCACGTGGAATAAAGACGGAGCCCAAGCAATGACTAAACGCATGGTGATCATGCTGATCGCGGTCGCCATCGTGTTCGGTGGAATTTTCGGATTCCAGGCGTTCAAGGCGGCGATGATCAAGAAGTTCATGAGTTCGATGCAGGCGCCGCCGCAGACCGTGTCGGCGACCAAGGCGGAGCTCAGCCCGTGGCAGCCCAAGATCGAGGCGGTCGGCAGCTTGCGCGCGGTGAGGGGCTCCGATCTTTCGCTCGAAGTTTCGGGCGTCGTCGATGCGATCTCGTTCAATTCGGGTGACGACGTCAAGGAAGGCGACGTGTTGTTGAAGCTGCGCTCCGCCGACGACGTGGCCAAGCTTGAATCGCTGCAGGCGACGGCTGTGCTGAATCAGCTTACCTACGACCGCGACCTCAAACAGTTCAAGATTCAGGCCGTCAGCCAGGCGACGCTCGATACCGACAAGGCCAACCTGAAAAACGCCCAGGCTCAGGTCACCCAGCAGCAGGCTATTCTCGACAAGAAAACGCTCCGCGCGCCGTTTGCCGGTCACCTCGGCATCCGCGCCGTCGACCTTGGCCAATATCTTTCTGCCGGTACCGCCATCGTGACACTGCAGGCACTCGATCCGGTGTATATGGATTTCTTCGTGCCGCAGCAGTCGGTCGCCCGGATTCACATCGGCGCGGCCGTAACCGTCAACGTCGACGCATTCAAGGATCAGACGTTCCCCGGCGAGATTTCGGCGATCAATCCCAAGGTCGATGCCTCGAGCCGCAACGTGCAAATCCGCGCCACGTTGAAAAATCCGGACCACAAGCTCTTGCCCGGCATGTATGCGACGGTCGATATCCTGACCGGCGCGCCGGAGAATTACGTCACGCTGCCGCAGACCGCGATCACCTACAATCCGTACGGCGACACCGTCTATGTGGTGGATGACAAGGGCGGGGGCTCAGGCGCGGACGCAGGTGGCAAGTCGCAGCTGATCGCGCGCCAGTCATTTGTCACGACGGGCCCAACGCGCGGCGATCAGGTCGCCGTGCTCAAAGGCGTCAGCGCGGGCCAAACCGTCGTCACCGCCGGCCAGATCAAGCTGCATAATGGTTCGCCGGTGTTGATAAACAACTCGATCATGCCGACGGCGGACGCATCACCCGCCGTTCCGCTCGATCGCTAGGCGGCCGCAGTGTCCCATTTCACCGATATCTTCATCCGGCGGCCGGTGCTTGCCTCGGTGGTGAGCCTGTTGATCCTGGTGCTTGGACTGCGCGCCTACACGGTGCTGCCGATCCTGCAATATCCGCGCACCGAAAATGCCGTGGTCAACGTCACCACGATTTACTATGGCGCCGACCCGGATGTGGTCGCAGGCTTCATCACCACGCCGCTCGAAAATGCCATCGCCCAGGCCAACGGCATCGACTACATGACCTCGGTGAGCCAGAGCGGGGTCAGCACGATTACCGTCTATCTGCGTCTCAACTACGATGCCGACAAGGCGCTCACCGAGATCAACACCAAGGTCAATTCGATCCTCAACCAGCTGCCGCCGGGGACGCTGCAGCCGACGCTGACCGTCAAGATCGGGCAGCAGATCGATGCGATGTATATCGGCTTTAACAGCGATACCTTGGCGCCGAACCAGATAACCGATTACCTCGTTCGCGTGGTGCAGCCGAAGCTGCAGGCGGTGGACGGCGTGCAGACCGCCGAATTGCTCGGGCAGAAGATCTTTGCGCTGCGGGCTTGGCTCGATCCAAAAAAACTCGCGGCCTATGGGCTTACCGCCGCCGACGTCAGCCAGGCGCTCGCCGCCAACGACTACATTTCCGGCATCGGCAATACCAAAGGCCAGATGGTGCAGGTGAACCTTACGGCCTCGACCAGCCTGCATTCGGCGGAGCAATTCCGCAATCTGGTGCTCAAGCAGACCGGCGGCGCCGTGGTGCGATTGAGAGATGTCGCCCTCGTCACGCTGGGCGCCGAGGATTACGAATCCGAGGTCGGCTTCGACGGCAAACAGGCGGTCTATATCGGCATCCAGGTCGCGCCGACCGCGAATCTGCTCGACGTGATCGCCGGCGTGCACAAGGTCTTTCCCGAAATTCAGGCGCTGCTGCCGCACGGGCTCCACGGCGAGATCATCTACGACTCCACCGAGTTCGTGAACAGCGCGATCCACGAAGTGATCCGCAGCCTGGCCGAGGCGCTGATCATCGTGACGGTCGTGGTGTTTTTGTTCCTCGGGTCGGTGCGATCCTCGTTGATTCCAACCGTGGCAATTCCGCTGTCGCTGATCGGGACGCTGATCATCCTGCTGGCGCTCGGCTACTCGATCAATCTGTTGACCTTGCTGGCGCTGGTGCTCGGCATCGGGCTTGTAGTCGATGACGCCATCATCGTTGTCGAGAACGTCAATCGACACCTTGAGGAGGGCCAATCGTCGCTCGACTCCGCCCTGATGGCGGCGCGCGAGCTGGGCGGTCCGATCATTGCGATGACCGTGGTGCTGGCCGCGGTCTATGTGCCGATCGGCTTTCAAAGCGGGCTGACCGGCGCGCTGTTCGCCGAATTCGCCTTTGCGCTGGTCGGCGCCGTTACTGTCTCCGGCATCGTCGCGCTGACGCTCTCGCCGATGCTGTGTTCAAAGCTGATCAAGGCGCCCAATCCCGAGCGGCGCGGCATTGAGGACAGGTTCACGCTTTTCATCGACCGCAGCTTTGCGCGGCTGCGCGGCGGCTATGAGCGGTGGCTGCACGGCAGTCTCAATACGCTGCCTGTCACCCTGACATTCGCCGCTATCGTGCTTGGCAGCATCTATTTCCTGTTCACCACCGCTAAGACCGAGCTGGCCCCGACCGAGGATCAAGGCATCATCATCACGCAATCCATTGCGGCGCCGGATTCGACATTGCAGCAGCGCCAGCTCTATTCGCGCGAGGTCTACAAGATTTTCGCGAGCCACCCGGAGACCGAGCATGTCTTCCAGCTCGATGTGCCGGGCCAGTCAATCGCCGGTATGGTGTTCAAGCCGTGGGATCGGCGCGTAAAGACCACAAATGAAGTGCAACCGGCGCTGCAGCAGGAGCTGAGCAAAGTAGCGGGCGTCCGAGTCGCCGCCTTCCAGCCGCCGGCGCTCCCCGGCAGCTTCGGGCTGCCCGTACAGTTCGTCATCGTGACGACGGACGCGTTCGCCCGGCTCAACGACGTCGCCCAGCAGTTCCTGCAGGAAGCGCTCAAGAGCGGCATGTTCATCTTCCTCGATTGCGACCTGAAAATCGACAATCCGCAATCCGACATTGTCATCGACCGCGACAAGACGGCCCAGCTCGGACTGAAGATGAGTGACGTCGGCGGCGTGATGTCGTCGATGCTCGGCGGCGGCTACGTCAATTATTTCAGCATCAGCGGCCGCTCCTACAAGGTGATCCCGCAGGTGCAGCAGCGCTTTCGGCTCAATTCGCAGCAGCTGCTCGACTATTACATCCGCACCGCCGATGGCGCGCTGGTCCCGCTGTCGACGATCGCGACCATCAAGACTTCGACGGTGCCGGAGTCGCTCAACCATTTCCAGCAGCTCAACAGCGCCACGATCCAGGGCGTCGCCATGCCCGGTGTGGCGCAGGGCGATGCGCTGGCGTATCTGCAGGATCTGTCCAAGCGGGTGCTGCCGCAGGGCTATTCGGTCGATTACGGCGGCTTAAGCCGGCAATACATTCAGGAGACCAGCGGATTTCTCACCACCTTCGGCTTTGCGCTGATCATCATCTTCCTGGCGCTTGCCGCATTGTTCGAGAGCTTCCGCGATCCGGTCATCATCCTGGTATCGGTGCCGATGTCGATCGCCGGCGCGCTGATTTTCGTCAGCCTCGGCTTTGGTGGCATGTCGCTCAACATCTACACCGAGGTCGGGCTGGTCACGCTGATGGGGCTGATCTCGAAGCACGGCATCCTGATCGTGCAATTCGCCAATCATCTGCAGCAAGAGGGCAAGTCCAAGCGCGAGGCCATCGAGCAGGCTGCGGGCATCCGGCTGCGCCCGATCCTGATGACGACGGCCGCGATGGTGCTCGGCGTGGTGCCGTTGATCACCGCGACCGGCGCCGGGGCCGTGTCACGCTTCCAGATGGGCGTGGTTATCGCCTCCGGGCTCTCTATCGGCACGCTGTTCACGCTGTTTGTGGTGCCGGCGGTCTATCTCCTGTTCGCGGCCGACCACCACGCCGCGCGGTTGGCGGCGTCACCCGCGACGCCGGTGCCGGCGGAGTGACGTAATCCCGCCGCTAGGGTGTGGCATCCGCTGCCAATTCCCCGGATGTAGGGTAAGACTAAGGCCTTCCGATTCGCATTCTGGACAGACGCAGCCATGGAAGACTGGAGCGCACGGCAATACCTTAAATTCGAAGACGAGCGCACGCGTCCGCCGCGCGATCTCTTGGCGCGGGTGCCGCTAGGGGAGCCGCGGCTCGTGGTCGATCTCGGCTGCGGGCCAGGGAATTCCACCGAGCTGCTGGTCGAGCGCTATCCGCAATCCGAAATCGTCGGGCTGGATTCCTCGCCCGACATGCTGCGCAAGGCCCGCGAACGGCTGCCGAAACTGAAATTCGTCGAAGCCGATATCGCGACCTGGTCGCCCGCGCCGGATACCGACCTATTGTTTTCCAACGCCGTGATGCAATGGCTGCCCGACCCCACCGCCGTACTGCGGCGGCTGCTCGAAGCGCTCAAGCCGGGCGGCGTGTTAGCGGTGCAGATGCCGGACAACACGCGCGAGCCCGCGCTCCGCTTTCAAGGCGAGGTCGGACGCAGCGGGCCGTGGCGGAACCATCCGGAAGTGAAGGCCGCGCCGCGGCCGGATCTGTCGACGGTCGAGGAATACTATGATCTGCTCACGCCGGTTTGTTCATACCTCGACATCTGGCACACCATGTACGAACACGTAATGGCCTCGCCGCAGGCCGTCGTCGAGTGGTTCAAGGGCTCGTCGCTGCAGCCGTTTCTGTCGCCGCTCGACGCGGCCGCGCGCGAGAAATTCCTCGCCGCCTACGGCGAGAAAATTGCCGGCGCCTACAAGCCGCGGGTCGATGGCAAGGTGTTGCTGAAATTTCCGCGTTTGTTCATCGTGGCTGTACGATGAAGTTCTGGTTCGAGCCACGGGCGGCCACGAGGGCCGCCCCTACATCCGGCAGGCTTGGCGCCGTAGGGGCGCCCCTTGTGGGCGCCCACAGTGCGATCGCCCGTGAAATCGCGAAGTCTCTTTTCATCATGGTTGCGCTCGCGTGTTCGTTCTTAACGTCGGTTGCCTACGCCGACGCAGCATTTCAGACCTTTCTGCAGTCGCTGTGGCCGCAGGCCCAGACACTCGGTGTCTCGCGCGCAACGTTCGATCAGGCAACGCGCGGGCTTGAGCCGGATCTGTCGCTGCCCGATCTTGTCATTCCGGGGCGACCGCAACGCACGCCCGGCCAAGCCGAATTCGTCGAGACGCCGGCGGATTACCTCAAGGAGCCGGCGATCCAGCGGCTCGCCACGCAGGCCCGCAAGCTCTACGCCCAATACCGCCCGTCGCTCACCACGATCCAGCGAAAACTCGGCGTCGATCCGGCCATTCTGCTCGCGATCTACGGCCGCGAGAGTGATTTTGGCCGCGCCCGCGATAGCAAGAGTGCCATCCGCGTTCTCGCGACGCAGGCCTATGTGGGCAAGCGCAAGGAGAAATTTCAGGAGGAATTTGTCCTGGCGTTGAAAATCGTCGAGCAGGGTCACATCAAGCTTGCCGACATGAAGAGCTCGTGGGCAGGCGCGATGGGCTTGCCGCAATTTCTGCCGTCGGATTATCTGAAATACGGCGTCGACATCGACGGCCGCGGCTATCCCGACATCTGGAATTCCGTGCCCGACGCGCTCGCCTCGGCAGCGAGGCAACTCCTCGGTGAAGGCTGGCAGCCCGGCCTGCACTGGGCCTACGAGGTGCATCCGCCCGCCAACGTCGATTGCACCATCGGCGTGCCGACACACACGCTGCCGCTGGGCGAATGGCTCAAGCACGGTTATGTGCCGGCGTATGGACAATCCATTCCGGCCGCTGAGCGTGCCGAGCAGGCGTCGCTCGTTCAGCCCGCCGGGCTTTACGGGCCGTCGTTTCTGGCGACCAAAAACTATTTCGCCATCAAGGAATATAATTTTTCCGACCTGTATGTGCTGTATGTCGGCCACCTTGCCGACAGCATCGGCAATCCGCGGCCGTTCCAGACGCCGTGGGCCAAGGTGGCGCAGCTGCCGACCGCATCGCTCGACCACATGCAGCACGTCCTCACCGCGCAGGGTTATTATCACGACAAGATCGACGGCAAGGCCGGCATGCTGACCCGCGCCGCGCTCGGCGACTATCAGAAGCGCAATAGACTCAAGCTCGACTGCTGGCCGACCGCCGCGCTGCTGGCCCACATGCAAGCGACGCATTGACCGCGCGCCGCGGTATTTTCACAATGCCGGCGGAGCGAACGCGTCATGCAGATCAAGGCAGCGGTGGTCGCCGCAAAGTCGGCGCCCTTTGTCATCGAGACGTTGGAACTCGCCGAGCCACGCGCCGACGAACTGATCGTGCGCGTCGTGGCGAGCGGCATGTGCCAGACCGATCTGCACGGCCGCGACGGTTATCACCCGGTGACCTCGTATCCGGCGGTGTTCGGCCACGAAGGCGCGGGAGTGGTCCATGCGGTGGGCAGCGCCGTGAGCGAGTTCGCGGCCGGTGACCACGTGGTGATGTCATATCCGTGGTGCGGGGAGTGCGCGCATTGCCGACGGCAGCGGCTCAACTACTGTCTCAATGCCCGCAGTCTGAAGAACAAGGGCACGCGCGCCGACGGCTCGACATTGCTGGCGCGCGACGGCGCTCCGGTCTATGGCGCGTTCTTCCAGCAATCCTCGTTCGGGACCTTCGCGCTCACCCAGGCGCGTTACGCGATCAAGGTGCGAAGCGATGCGCCGCTCGACCTGATCGGTCCGCTCGCCTGCAGCGGCC
This sequence comes from Xanthobacteraceae bacterium, assembly GCA_049300295.1. Lineage (GTDB taxonomy): Bacteria > Pseudomonadota > Alphaproteobacteria > Rhizobiales > Xanthobacteraceae > BOG-931. The sequence goes on along the minus strand of JBAQJL010000093.1, from coordinate 7,954 downwards.
AGACCGGTGCAGGCGCGGTTCTCAATGTTCTGAAGGCGAACGCCGGCGAGAGCCTCGCCGTGTTCGGCGTCGGCGCTGTCGGACTGTCGGCGCTGATGGCGGCGAAGGTCGCGGGCTGCACGCCGCTCATCGCCGTCGACGTGCACGCGCACCGGCTGGAACTGGCGCGCGAGCTTGGCGCAACGCATACGATTAACGCGAACGCCTGCACCGATGTGGCTGCTGTTATTCGCGAGGCTTCAGCCGGCGGCGTGCACTACGCGATCGACACTTCGGCGGCGCCCAAGGCGCTGCGTGAGGCGATCGCGTCGCTGATGCCGGGCGGAACCTGCGTGCTCCTTGGCAGTGCCCGCGCCGGCACCGAGGCGGCATTCGAAATGCCGTTCCTGCAGCAGGGCCGCATGGTGCGCGGCGTGGTGCAGGGCGACAGCGTGCCGCGCGTGTTCATTCCGCAATTGATCGATCTGATGCTGGCGGAAAAATTCCCGCTGGAAAAGATGATCAAGTTCTACGATCTCGCCGATATCAATCGCGCAGCGGAAGAATCATCCGCCGGTATCGCCATCAAGCCGGTGCTGCGGATGCCGGTGAGCTGAAATACGCCACCAAGACAAAGACTAAGCGGCTGTGGACGCGGAGTTAGTTTTCCCACGTACACACGGGTTCAAGTTAGACAGCAGATCTATCGAAGCGCGATCGGTCGTGCGCGACGGTTCGTGCCGTATATCCGACCGTTGCTGGATGCGTTGTCGGCTGCCGATGGAACGCCGCCAGCCGGCGTGCCCCTGACCTTCAATGGCGTATCTTGGCGTTGAAAATCACCGGCAGCGTGAAGGTGAGCCCGTCGTCGGCGACGAGCGGTGGCGGCGGCGGCACGGGGTTCGCGCGCTGAAGCATGGCGAGCGCGGCGGCATCGAAGGCGGGATCGCCTGAGCCCGTCACGACGCTGGACGACAAGACGTGTCCAAGACGGTCCAGAACGAAGCTGACGACGACCTGGGTGGCTCGGGGAGGGTGGTCTTCCGGATAGCGCTTGTATTTATTGAAGTGCGCAGCCAGCTCTTTTTGCCAGGTGACGCGCTCGCGCACGGCGCTGGCCCCGGTTCCCTGCGAGGGGGCGACCGAACGGGGCGACTGCTGCGCGTTTTCGACGGTGGGGGTGGCGGTCGCCTCGGTGGCAACAGACGCCTGCGAAGGCTCGGCTTGCACCGAAGTTGTTTTCGGCTCGATGGGTTTGATCGGCTTGGAGTCGTCTGGTGATACCACTTGATCCGGATCGTCGCTCTCGTGTGGCGTCGCCTTGGGCAGGTCGGTCTTCACGACGACCGTCTTCTGTTCGACAACTTCCGGCGCCGCGGCCGAAGCATCGGTGTCCGGTCCCACGGGCAGGTCGGTCGGCTCGCGCTGCGGTGAGGCCAGTTCAACGCCGATCTCGATCGCGGGCGCTCCCAGGTCCTGCGGGTCCTCGGGCCGCATGGAGCCCAGCGCCAGCGCCACGCAGCCGGCGTGGATCGCCACCGCACCGAAAGCCGAAAGCGCCCAAACAGTTCGCGTCAGCTGTCGCGCCATTTTGCCGAACGGCCCTCGTCGTTAGCGATTTCGGTTTCAGTCCCTACGGCTGCGCGGTCGATGCGCCGGGTTGGGTATTGTCGCGTGGCACGCCTTCGAGCGCGACCAGCGCGATCTTCGAATAGCCGCCAAGGCGCAGGCGTTCCAGCACGTCCATCAATTCGCCGTAAGGCACGCCGCGGTCCGCGCGCAACAAGATGCGCTGATCCTTGGCATTTGCCGACATGGCATCGAGCGAGTGGACCAGGTCGACGCGCTTGACCGGCGTCTCGTTGATGGCGACCGCCAGGTCGGCCTTGATGGTGACGTAGGTAGGCTTGTCGGGCTTCTTGTCCGGTATCGCTGTGGAAGACGGCAGGTCGACCGGCAGGTCCACAGTCGACAGCGGTGCGGCCACCATGAAGATGATCAACAGGACCAGCATGACATCGATGAATGGCGTGACATTAATGTCATGTGCCATGTCGAAATCGTCGTCATCGTCATCCAGATCGCCGAGTACCGCGGCCATGGTTCACTCCGCGGCGCGAGCGGCAATTCGGCCGTGGAAACGGTCGAGATCGCGTGACAACAGACGCCCGACAGCACCAGAGCCGCGTCCGACGAGGTCGAGGTAGCTTTTGGTGGAGCGCGAGAAGTGATTGTAGATGATGACGGCGGGAATCGCCGCGCCAAGGCCGACGGCCGTCGCAAGCAAAGCCTCTGCGATACCGGGCGCCACGACCGCGAGATTGGTCGTTTGCGCCTTGGAGATTCCGATGAAGCTGTTCATGATGCCCCAGACGGTGCCGAACAGACCGACAAACGGCGCCGTGGCGCCGATCGTCGCGATGATGGCCATGCCCGAGCGCACCGAGCGCGCCTCGACGCGCACGATTTCAGAGAAGCGTGACGCCGAACGCTCCTTGATGCCGGCGTCCTCGGCTGCCTCGTCCGAAAGTTGAACTTCCTGCATCGCCGCGGACAGCAATTCCAACAGCACGTTGGATTTTGCTCCCAAGGCCAACTGCGCTTCGCTCAGCGTCCGAACCTTAGCGATGCGCGTCAGCGCCGAGCGAAGATCTCTCCGCACCAGGGAAAGGTGGATCGTCTTGGCCAGAAATAGTGTCCAGGTCACGAGCGATGCGAAAATCAGACCGACGATGACTGCTTTCACCAAAATGTCGGCGGAAAGGAACATCGACCACGGCGACAGCTCGCGCAGCGGGCCGATGTCTGCGGCTGGCCTGACTGGATCGGGGATAGCGCTCGGAGGTTCGGCAGGGCTGGGCGGCGATCCAACGGAGGGTTGGATGGCTGGCCGCGCGGGTGCTTGCTGCAACGACGAGGGAACCGTGACGGCGGCGGGCGATTGACGCCCGGCATTCGTCGGCTTGGCAACGGGAGGCGCTAATAGCGGCTGCTCCGGCTGCGATGTGCCGCTTGGTACAGCAGGCTGTTGCGCGGGTGCTGGGATGCTTTGCAACATCACAATAAATGCTACGGCGCCAACGCACGCAGCTTGCAGGAATTTCATCATACTTCGGCCCAATAGCGAATAAGGTTGTGGTAGATTCCGGTGAGCTTGACGACTTCCGCATCGTTGCGGCCGAGCCGACCGACAAGTCCCTGAATGGCATTGTCGAGATCGAAGATCATGCTGCGTGCATGGGAATCGCGAACCATGCTTTGCAGCCAAAAGAACGATGCGACGCGCACCCCGCGGCTGATCGGCGTCACGGTGTGCAAGCTGGTTGCGGGGTAAAGCACCAGATCGCCCGCCGGCAACTTCACTTCATGGGAGCCGTAATAGTCTTCTACGACCAATTCGCCGTCATCGTATTCGCCGGGCTCGGAAAGAAACAGCGTTACGGACAAATCGGTGCGGATGCGCATTCCGGTCAAAGGATCGCCGCGCACCGCATTGTCAACATGGACTCCGAAATGCTGCCCTACGCCGTAACGATTGAACAGCGGCGGAAAGATGTGGAGCGGGATTGCGGCGGAGACGAACAACGGGCTTGCGGCGAGCGCCCTGATGACGCGCTCGCCCAATTTCCGCGACATATCGCCGTTAGGCGGCAGTTGCTGGTTTTTCTTGACATCGGCAGACTGGGCGCCCGCCGTCGAGCGGCCGTCCTCCCAGGTGCTCTGGTCCATGAGCGCACGGAATTCTCTCACCTCGGCCTTCGTCAGTACTTCCGGAACGCAAACCAGCATTGGTACCCGCTAGATCAGAATTAAATTCAGAACTTCGCCGCCACCTCGACGCCGACCACGCGTCCGGGAGCCACCAGAGTGAACGGCGCCGCGCTTTGATAGAAGGCGTCGTAGTAAGTCGTGTTGAAGATGTTGTTCACAAAAAGCTTCCACCGGTAATTCTTGGCGACTTTGCCACCGACGAACGTATCGAATCGCCAATAACTCGGGAGCACTGTGCCCTGGTTGGCAGCCAACAGGGTGCCGCCATAGATTTTCGAGCGATAGGTGGCTTGACCGCCGACCTGGATGTCGTCGGTGATTTGATATTTGGTGAGCACGTTGAAGGATTGATTGGCGACGAAGGCGAGCGGCAGTCCGACATTGGTTGGAACCGCTGACTGATCGACCCTGTTTTGCATCAGCACGAGCCCGGTGTAGACGCTCCACTTGTCTGTGATCTTGCCTGTGGCGCCGAGATCGATGCCCTCGACGTGGTAGGCGGCGCCGGCTTGGACGGTGCCGGCATTGGGGAAGCCAGCCGGAACAAGCTCACGGGCGTTGGTGACATCGGTGCGAAATAGCGCGCCGGTGACGAGCAGGTGCCGCTCGAACAATTCCCACTTGGTGCCGACTTCCTCCGCCTTGCTTTCGATTGGCGAGAAAATCTGGTTGATCGGCGAGCTTGGGTTGAGGCCGCCGTAGTTGGCCGAGGTGCCGTCGAGCTCGGCGCCGACCGGTTCGGAGCCGGTACCGTAAGCCACGTACAGGCTGCCGATCGGCACCGGCTTGAAAACGGCACCGACGTTGTAGTTCCACATATCCGACTGCGAGGAGACTGTCGGGAACCCGTTTTTGCTGGCGCTGACGTTGTAATCATCGAAGCGCACGCCGCCGTTGAGGATGATGACGTCGTGAAAATTGGCGGTTTCGAGCGCATAGGCGCTCTTGGAGTAGATCGGTATGACATTCGGATTGCCGGTTACGGTGGGCGTTGTGCCGAAGGGCAACCCATTGGGCGGACTGAGCACCGAAACAGGGCCGACCGTGCCGCTGGCAAAGGCGCCGGCGCCGATCGCTTCCGAGTTCAGGCCGTTATACGTATCGATGCTCACCCGCTCGCGCGAGAATTCGACCCCGCTCACCACCGTGTTCGTCACCGGTCCGGTGTCGAACTTGATGGTCGCAGCGGTCTGATCGGCGGTCACATCGGTCGTCTGATAACGGCTCTGTGGATTGAGGCAGACGAGCCAGTTCGCCGGATTGCCACTGCTGAAATTGCCGCCCATCGAGTTGCAGCTGCCGTTCGAACCGGTGCCCTGCTCCGGAATGGTTCCGATGTAGTTGAGGACGGACTGTTCATCGCGGAACTTGTTGCTGAGGGTGATGAAATCGTTGACCCGATACTCGCCGTTGACCGTTCCAATATCCTGTTGGGCAACCTGGAAGTCGCGGTTGACGAAGCCGTAGAAGGTATTACGCGGCACACCGAACATCGTAACCGGACCGCCCGCGACGGTGTCGTACGGCACGCCGAAATCCGGCAGGCCCCATAGATACGTGTGAATGTAGCTCGCCGTGAGGGTGAAATCGCGAGTCGGCGTCCACTTGATCGCGGCGGCGCCGCCCTCACGATCGTCGGTGGTGAAGTCGCGGCCGGCCACCCCGGCATTTTGCCACAGTCCATCCATACGCACGGCAAGGGTCGGACTGACGACCTGGTTGATGTCGAACGTGACGCGCCGAGTGCCGTCGCCGGCGATCGTATCTTCCGTGTTGTAGAAGTTTTTGTCCGTGGCCTGCTTGGTGACGATGTTGAGCGCGCCGCCGGTCGTGCCGCGGCCGTCGATCGTCGACGATGGGCCTTTCAGTATCTCGATCTGCTCGGTGAAGAAATTCTCGCGGATGTTGACGGCCGGATCGCGAATGCCGTCGACGAACACGTCATTGCGGGCGTCGAAGCCGCGGATGAAGAAGCGGTCGCCGAAGGCGTTGCCGCCCTCGCCGGTGCCGAGCGTGATGCCGGCTGTAGTCCGGGCCACATCCTTGAGGCTGGTGGCGTCCTTGTCCTGGAGAATCTCCCTGGTCAGGACGGTAATGCTCTTCGGCGTATTGACGATCGGCTCGCTGAACTTGGGTGAAGCCAGGCGATCGCCCTTATAGGGTGCGGCCGGATCGGCATACGGGTCCCGATCGGGCGTCTGTGCGGCTGCAGTTGGCGACGCCGCGGCGGCTCTCGCCGCAGCCGCGCGCTGCTTGGCGCGCGCCGCCCGCCGCAACGCGTTGCGGACGTGGAGCTGTTCCGCAGTCGGCTTGGCTGTGACAGGCTTCTTGCGAACGGTAGGAGCCGGGACCGTGACCGGTGGCAGCGGCTGTGCTCCCGCGGCCGCGGCCGGCGCCGGTGGCTGCTGCTGTGCTTCGGCACTCGTGATCGAAGCAACCGCGATCAGGCAGCCGACCGCAACCTTGCGGGTCGCACTGCTCTCCAACGCTTCGCTCTTCAGTTTGGATATGATGTGTGGACGCAAAGACCTCGGCGTCTTTAATGCCCCGATGACTGATGCCCCCATGACTGCCCCCCGTTCAGTAATTCGCAAAATTGCGAACCGCGTGGCTCGCGAGAAAATCGTTGCCTGAACAAGGTCGTTATCGAGCAAGCCTTTTGACGTCAAACAAATGCTTCAAATAGCTGGCACCTATAGCCTTTAATCGTTCCAATTCCATATGGTGCAGCGATTAGAATTTTTCTAATTCCAGAGTTATTGCCAGTCGAAATGGATTCTAAAATCCGCCTTGACCCGTTGCGTTGTCGAAACAAATCACGGCGTCGTGCCGGAGAGTTTTGCCGAGGAGAATATTCGAGGTTGTATGATTTGAAAGACCGGCGTAGCCGCCTATCCAATAAAGGATTTTCACGAAGCATGGCGGGTTATCGCTACACGCATGGCTGCGCTCCCCAACACACGCCGGAACTGCGTGAATGGCGTTCGCGCTTCAAAGCAATTCATCGGGATCGGAACTCGGCGGCTTCATCAGCGCGAACAATTCGTCCACGGTGCTGACCGCGATCTGGCGCACGAGGTCGGTGTCCAGGGAGCCGGCTATTCTGACCTGCCTCACTACGGCGTGAATCTCATCCCTGAAATCCGTCAAGAACTTCAATGGATTTTTGGAATCGTTCGCAACTTTCGCGATCAATCCAGTAATGAGAATTTGGCAGGCGATCATTCGGCCGTTTAATTCTTCCATCTGATCGACGCCCTCTGCATGCGGGAACGCTACGCGTGACGAGGGCTATAAATCCGACAGATAGTGATCGCGTCAACAGTGACGTGTGTTGATCGCTTTGACGTTCGAGGCCGCCGCCGACAACGCCGGCCGATCGTGTGAAAGATCAATCCTCGCCCGGAACGGCGAGCGGCAGGCGATCGTTGTCCTCGCCCGCATAGCCGAGCGGCCCGGACGGCTTTTTGATCGAGCCGGTGGTGCGCGGCGTGCCATAGTGCTGCGCATAGTGCGCCCGCGCGCGCTCGGCAACCACGTCGCCCGGAATGGCGCGCGGCTCGCAGATGTAAGGCCGGCCGCGCCGCCGCATCAGATCGACGTGGATGTGATTGTAGTGATAGACGTTGGCGCCGGGCGCCAGCACGGTAGTGAATTCCTGGCAGGCGGCTGCCTGCACGTCGTGCAGAAAGCCCTGTTCCTCGGGTGAGCCGTGCCAGCCGTATTGCACGCTGACCTTATGACCGTCGGCGAGATCGAACTCGGCGACGTCGAGCGCATTGCCGAAAGCGTGTTCGGAAATGTGCGCGTTCGGATTGCCGTTCATGCCGCGGCACGAGTAGGCCGAGATTTGTTTGATCTCGACGACCGGTACATGAAACCATTTCAGCGCCGCCGGTTGCACCGCGCCGCTGATCCACTTGTCGAGCACCGAAACGATCGGGCAGGCGAGCGTCGCCGCTGGTTTGACCGCAACGGGGCCGGCGGTCGCCGTTACTGCCGGGGCTTGCGGCGGGCCGAGCGGCGGGACCGGCTCGGGCGAGGGGGGAAGCGCAGGTGTGGCTTCGCGCGGGCCGGGCGGCGCCATCATTGGTCGCGGCGAATAGAGCGACGGCGGAATGTCGACGGCGGCCGGCGTGCGCTGATCGTAGTAGGGATGCGACTCGCCGCCGACCTCGTCTTCGTCGACATCCTCCGGCGGTGC
>JBAQJL010000092.1:0-61240 GCA_049300295.1 Xanthobacteraceae bacterium | reverse complement strand
GACTTGGCCACCGCCATTGTCGTTCGCCGCGGCGCATACGCCGGTGCCGGCGGCTTCGGCGGCGACGGCCTGGGCCACGGCAAACTCGACCCCGACCAGCGCCGCCATGGCGCCCACACCGACCGGCACGGCCTTCTGCATGGCGCGGCCGCGCGTACGCAACAGCCGCGCCGCGTCGGCGATTGATAACGCGCCGGCTGCGGCAAGGGCCGAATATTCGCCGAGCGAATGGCCGGCCACGTAGGCTGCGTCGCGGGCGAGATCGAGGCCAGCCTCGGCTTCGAGCACCCGCATGACCGCGAGCGACACCGCCATCAACGCCGGCTGGGCGTTCTCGGTCAGAACGAGCGCCTCGGCCGGACCGCTCCAGATCGTATCACTGAGCCGCTCGCCAAGGGCGGCGTCGACCTCTTCAAAAATCAGGCGCGCCGGAACAAAGGCATCGGCCAGCGCCTTGCCCATGCCGACGGTCTGACTGCCCTGTCCGGGGAAAACGAACGCAGCTTCCATTGCTCGCACCGTGAAAGCGGCGAAAGATACCGCGATCCCAGCGCTGTCAAGTTTGGCCGGCTGCGCCCGTGCAGCACGACGGACAAGAAATCGCTAATCGCGCTCTGGTAGAACGGTATGATCGCCGCGGGGCTTAGTCACTTGGCCGCCATCAACCGAAAGCTCACGGGACCACCGCCATGAGCGTCCACGCGCTGGTGACCGACACCGATCTGTCGCGAGCGCGCAGCGACCCCGCGTTCCGGCAAAAGCTCTTGGAGCAAAGCCTCGAAGCCTTGCTCGCCAGCCTGCAGAAGCTGCGCCAGACTTCAGCGCCCAAGGACAACGCCGCGGCTGTCCAGATGCGCGAGGCGGTCGAACTTGCCGTTAGGCTTGCCGAGCTCATTCAGGAGCCCGCGCAGGGGACGGCGGCGCGCCCGCGCGGGCCGATTTGATCGGCCGATTCGCTTGCCTTTCCGTGCGGTCTGCGTATATGTGCGCCTTCCGCTCGTCCCCGGCCGGGGGCTGAACGGACGGCCACGCCTCTGTGTTCTGCAAGGCGCGGTAGGACCCTCGGGTCCGGCGTCCGGTGTTCCCGCCTTCAGAGCATTCGAGCCTTTCCCGAAGGGTTCGAGGGGCTTAGCGCCGATGGCGAGCACGGCAGTTGAGGAAAGGGCAATCATGCCGCTCTATGAGCACGTCTACCTTGCGCGCCAGGACGCGAGCACGCAGCAAGTCGAGGAGTTGACCACACAGCTTAAGGGCGTGGTCGAAGGCCTCGGTGGAAGCATCGCCAAGAATGAGTATTGGGGCGTCAAAACGCTGTCCTACCGGCTGCGCAAGAACCGCAAGGCGCACTTCACGCTGATGAATATCAATGCGCCGCCGGCGGCTATCAACGAGATCGAGCGCCTGGAGCGTCTCAACGAGGACGTGCTGCGCTATCTGACCGTCCGAGTGGAGGAGCACGAGGACGGTCCCTCCGCCATGATGCGCCGGGCTGAACGCGATCGCGACCGTGACGACCGCCGCGGCGACCGTTTTGACCGGGGCGATCGTGGCGATCGTTTTGACCGCGGCGATCGCGGCGACCGTCCGCCGCGTGACCGCGATCGGCGGCCGCGCGATGAAGCCCCTGCCACCGACGCGCCGACGGAGGAGTGATCATGGCTATGTCCCCCCAAGGCGCCGGCGGACGCCGGCCGTTCTTTCGCCGCCGCAAGAGCTGCCCGTTCTCGGGCGCCAATGCGCCGAAGATCGACTACAAAGACGTCAAGCTGTTGCAGCGTTTCGTTTCGGAACGCGGCAAGATCGTTCCGAGCCGTATCACTGCGGTTTCAGCCAAGAAGCAGCGCGAACTCGCTCAGGCGATCAAACGCGCCCGCTTTCTCGGCCTGCTGCCGTACGTTATTCGCTGACCCCTGGTGGAGAATCCGAGATGGAAATCATCCTGCTCGAACGGGTCGCCAGACTGGGCCAGATGGGCGACGTGGTGCGCGTCAAGCACGGTTTTGCCCGTAATTTTCTGTTGCCGCGTGGCAAGGCGCTGCGCGCAACGGCGGAAAACCGCACGCGCTTTGAAGGAATGAAGAGCGATCTTCAGGCGCGCTCGCAGACGCTCAAGGCGGAAGCTACGACCGTCGCTGACACGCTCAACGGCAAGAGCTTCACGGTGCTGCGTCAGGCATCCGAGGCCGGCCAGCTGTTTGGCTCGGTGTCGCCGCGCGACCTGGTGCACCTGATCAACGAAGCCGGCTACGCAGTTAACCGGAACCAGATTGCGCTGAACACGCCGATCAAGACCATTGGTCAGCACCATGTGCCGATTGCCCTGCATCCCGAAATCGAAACTGCGATTACGGTGATCGTTGCCCGCAATGCCGACGAGGCGGAGCGCATTGGGCGCGGCGAGGACGTGACGCAGCGGCGCGAGCCCACCGAAGCGGAAGCGGCGGTAGAAGCCGCCGAGGCGTTCTTTGAACCCGAGGCGGCAGAAGCCCAGCGTGCGCGCGAAGGTGAGGGCGAGGACACCCCCACCGCACCGGCGCCAAGCGCGAGCTGATCCGGCGAAAATTCAGTCGGGAATGTTATCGGTCGGCGCAGGCGAAGCCGCAGCCGGCTGCGACTGCGCCGGGACGCTCGCCGAAGGCGACATCGGGACAGCCTGCGGCGGTACCGGTTCCGCGGGCTTCGCGGCAGCCGTCACGGCTGCAGGCGGCGCCGGCTTGGGCGCGACAGCCTCCTCCGGAGGCTTCACCGGCGGGCTATGAGGGTGCATCGCCGCTGCCGGGCCACGGCGGTCCGGGGGCTTCTTGTCTACTGCGGGCGCGCCCGGTTCGACTGAGGCGCTACGCTCCTCTTTCGGCTTGCCCCGCTCGTGCGCGGTGCGCCGCGGCTTCGCCCCGGTCGACGGCTCCTCCTCAGGCTTCGCTGCGCGGCGTGTCTTGGGCTCCGGCTTGACGTCCGTGCCGGCCGATGCCGCCCGGCCGTGCACGGAATCCGGCTTCTGCTCGCGCACGGGCACCGCGGTCCCGACCCCTCCGCCGGCCGACAGCACGTAGGCGGCCACCGAGGCGGCCTCCTCCTTGCTCGACGTGTAGTGCTCGGCGAGAAACCCGCTCAGGGCCGAGTTGCCGCGGCCATTTGCGAGTCCGTGCGTGGATTTGTGGCAAACCGCGCAATCGCTAGCAAAAATGTGGGCAGGCGACTTGTCCTGATCGATATTAACCTGTGCGCGCGCCGGAAACGGCGCCAGAACGGCAACCAGGATGAATACGGGCGCGAGATGCCGGGACACCCAGGACTCCTTCAATTTCTCGGATCGCCGACGATCCCCAGCCTAAACCGGCAGAACGTCGCAGCGAACCGGGTTTTGAGGCGGCGGGCGGAACGCCGGCTCGCTTGTCGCATTGCTGGTCTAGGAAGATTTTGTTTTAATAACGGCAGCAACAAGACCCCGCAGGCGAAACGACCCGAGGGAGGCAGCCGGAAGCGGCTGCGACGGGCGGTAAGCCGCCCATCCCCCGGTCACTTGCGCAAGGGGCTAGGGTAAAGGGTGTTGGAGGCAACGTTGGAACGTTTGCTGGTAGCTTTTCTGCGTCGGTCCATCCGCCGGGGCTCACTCAAAGTCACGACCGCGGCAGGCAACGTCTACACGTTCGGCGACGGCCGGGGAGCCTCGGTCGGGGTGCGATTTACAACGGCACGCGCGCAGCGCGCCGTCTTGTTCGACGCCGAGCTCAAACTGGGCGAAGCCTATATGGACGGCACGTTGGTGGTCGAACGCGGTTCGATCGTCGACCTGCTCGCGATCGTCTTTCGCCAGGAATGGATTCCGGCGCCGCGCTGGGCCTGGCCGCCGCGGCTGGCACGCTTCCTGTTTCGGCGGCTGCGGTTCAATTCGCGGTTTCGTGCCCGGCGAAACGTCGCGCACCATTACGATCTCGACGGCCGACTCTATTCGCTTTTTCTCGACGGCGACCAGCAATACAGCTGCGGCTATTTCGCGACGCCGGATGTCTCGCTCGACGACGCCCAGCTCGCCAAAAAGCGTCACCTCGCTGCCAAGCTTTTGCTCAAGCCAGGCGCGAACGTGCTCGACATCGGCTGCGGCTGGGGCGGTCTTGCGCTCTATCTGGCGGAGATTTGCCGCGCGAAAGTAACGGGCATCACGTTGTCGGCGGCACAATTCCACGTCGCCCAGAACAGGGCAGTCGAGCGCGGCCAGGCGGAGGACACGAACTTCCAGCTGATCGACTACCGCGACGTCGGCGGCCATTTTGACCGCATCGTCTCGGTCGGCATGTTCGAACATGTCGGCGTCGGCTTCTACGATGCGTTCTTCGGCAGGTGCGCAGAGCTGCTCAACGACGACGGCGTCGCGGTACTGCATTTCATCGGCCGCGAGAGCACGCCGGTCATCACCAATCCGTGGATCGCCAAGTACATCTTCCCCGGCGGCTACACTCCGTCGCTGTCCGAGGTATTGCCCGCGGTCGAACGGGCGCGGCTCCTCGTCACCGACATCGAAGTGCTGCAGCTGCACTACGCGGAGACGCTCAAGGCTTGGCGCCAGCGCTTTCTCGCCCATCGCGACGAGGTGGTGCGGCTCTACGATCAGCGCTTCGTCCGGATGTGGGAGTTCTATCTGGCCTGTTCCGAAATCGCTTTCCGCGACGGCGACATGGTGGTGTTCCAAATCCAGATGACCAAGCGCAAGGGCATCACGCCGGCAACGCGGGATTATATCGTCCGCGAAGAAGCGCGGTTGCGCGGGCTCGAAGCCGGTCACGCGCCGCCGTTGCGTCTTGCCGGCGAATAACCGCGCGGCGGAAGCGCGCCGTCGGGAAAAACGTCAAGCGGAAAGCGTTGTCGCAACGTATCGAAAGATGCGTACGGTGGGTAACGGGGAAAGCCAGAATCGTCGATTGCCCAACCGCAACGCGCGGACTATCGAAGAGCGCATGCGCGGCCTGCCTCCGAGTCCTGGGACGGCGTGAACTTAGCGTAAGGAACCGGGGGCCTTCGCATCGTTGAGTGATCCGCGATGTTGAGTGTCAACAAAACAGACCAAGCCACTGGCGCCGACCGCAAATCGGCCACACGCGAATCTCTTGATCGGACCCATGGCGCAAATCGATTCGATTGTACGCAAGCAGCTTCCCGCGGAACTTCCGATTCGCGCCTTGCCGCACAATATCGAGGCCGAGCAGGCATTGCTCGGCGCCATCCTGGTTAATAACGAGGCGTTCTACCGCGTCTCCGATTTCCTCGAAGCGAAGCATTTCTTCGAGCCGATCCATCAGCGCCTTTATGAACTGGCGAGCGGGTTGGTCCGGGCAGGCAAGATCGCCACGCCGGTTACGCTGAAAACTTTTCTACCTACGGATTTCGACGTGGCGGGCCTGTCGGTCAATCAATATCTGGCGCGGCTTGCCGCCGAAGCGACAACGATCATCAACGCCGAGGATTACGGCCGCACCGTCCACGACCTTTCGGTTCGCCGGAATTTGATCACCATCGGCGAAGAAATGGTCAATCTGGCCTACGACGCGCCGGTCGATGCGACACCGACGAGCCATATCGAAGACGCCGAACGCAAGCTCTACGAGATTGCCGAAACCGGGCGTTACGATTCCGGATTCCAGCGGTTCGCACAGGCGCTGACCACCGCGGTCGACATGGCCGCGCATGCTTACCAGCGCGATGGCGGACTGTCCGGCTTGGCGACCGGCCTGACCGATCTCGACTCGCGCATGGGCGGCCTGCAGCCGTCTGATTTGATCATTCTCGCGGGCCGGCCGGGCATGGGGAAAAGCGCGCTTGCGACCAATATCGCCTACAACATTGCCAAGGCATGGGCGGGCGAGTTGCGGGCCGACGGGCACATGGCGACCGTGAACGGCGGCATCGTCGGCTTCTTCACGCTGGAAATGTCGGCGGAGCAGCTTGCCACCCGCATCATCGCCGAACAGACCGGAATCCCGTCAAACAAGATCCGCCGCGGCGCCATCGACGAAACCGATTTCGAGAAGATCAGAGATGTCTCGGTCGAACTGCAGAACCTGCCGTTCTACCTCGACGAAACGGGTGGACTTTCGGTCGGCCAACTGGCGGCACGCGCACGGCGTCTTAAGCGGCAAAAGGGACTCGATCTCCTGGTCGTCGATTATCTGCAATTGCTGCAGGGGTCGGGCAAGTACAGTGACAGCCGCGTGCAAGAAATTACAGACATCACCCAGCGGCTCAAGGCGTTGGCCAAGGAACTCAACATTCCTATTCTGGCGCTCTCGCAATTGTCGCGGCAGGTGGAAGCCCGCGACGACAAGCGCCCGCAGCTTTCCGATTTGCGCGAATCGGGCTCGATCGAGCAGGACGCCGACGTCGTCATGTTCGTGTTCCGCGAGGAATATTACCACCAGATGCGCAAGCCCACGGAAGCGAACCGCGAGAAGTTCGGCGAATGGCTGGCCGAAGGCGAGCGCGTCGAGGGCAAGGCCGAATTGATCATCGGCAAACAGCGCCACGGCCCGACCGGCACCGTCGAATTGCAATTCGACGCCGCGGTGACCCGCTTCGCCAATCTCGACACGGCGCATTTAGGTTCGCTGTGAGGGACCGACACGACCTATTTGTCATCGTCGCGCCCGGGGCAAGTGCCGCCGGCACGCGGTAGAGTTTTGCCCCCACCCCAAGGCTCGTAACAGCTTTCAAACAAAAATGCGCAAATCAGTTGGTCTAGGCCGCCCGCGGCCGTACATCTCGCGCGATTGCAACGCCGTTCTGCCTGCGGGCCTTGGTCAGGTCGTGCATCGCCTGGAGATTGATCCAGAACTCGGCGCTGGTGCCGAAAAACCGGGCCAAGCGCAATGCTGTATCGGCCGTTACAGATCGCTCACCCTTAATGATGGCACCGATCCGAGTCGCAGGCACGCGCAACGCCAATGCCAATGCATTGACAGACATGGTCAATGGCTTGAGGAATTCCTCACTCAAGACTTCGCCTGGATGGGTGGTTATTCGATTTGGTGTCGCCACACCGTTAGTGGTAGTCGACGATCTCAACATTAGCTGGACCCTCCTTGGTCCACGTAAAACAGATGCGCCATTGATCGTTGATTCGTATCGAATGTTGTTCTCGCCGTTCTCCGAGAAGCGCCTCTAGTCGATTTGCGGGAGGTATCCGCAAGTCGTTCAGACCGGATGCTTGATGCAGCATGTCGAGCTTGCGTAATGCTTGCTTCTCAATGCCACTGAACCGCTTGACGAACTCACCCATCCACAGGGATTCGGTGGCCCGGTCACGGAACGAGCGGATCATAGATACCTGAAATAAGGTGCCTCGCCTTGTTCGTCAAGCGTACAACGCGCAGCGTAGGCAGCGACAGTGACCACTGACGGCTTTACCAGAACCACCACCCCAGCCATAACCGCGCTATGGCTCTTGCGGAAGTCTTGCCGGAACCGAACGGCGCAACCCCGGTCCCTGAGACTGGCGGCACGCTCACGGTCGATCTCGCCGCCATCGAGGCGAACTGGCGCACGCTGTCGCGCCAGTTGCGCACCGTGGAGTGTGCGGCCGTGGTCAAGGCGAACGCCTACGGGCTTGGATTGGAGGCCGTGACCGCGAAGCTCACTCGCGCCGGCTGCAAGACCTTCTTTGTCGCCGACATTGCCGAGGCCCGGCGCGTGCGCTCGCGCACCGCAGATGCCGCGATTTACGTGCTCAATGGGTTTCTGCCTGAAGCCGCCACCGCCTTCATCGACATCGGCGCACAGCCGGTCATCAATTCAACAACCGAACTTGCCGAGTGGGACGCCTTCGTCGCCGAACGCAATTGGCGAGGCGGGGCGGCACTCCACGTCGATACCGGCATGAACAGGCTCGGCATCCCGGCCGATGAGGCGATGGCGCTGGCGCCTCGCGTGCAGACCGAAAATCACGGCATTACGCTTTTGATGAGCCATCTGGCCTGCGCTGAAACGCCGGACCACCCACTCAACGCGGAGCAGATCGGGCTGTTCAAAGAGATCAAACTGATGTTTCGCGGGGTTCCCGCCTCGCTCGCCAATTCGTCGGGAATCTTTCTCGGCGATACGGCGCATTGCGATCTCGCTCGGCCGGGCGCGGCGCTCTACGGCGTCAATCCGACACCCCGCTTGCCCAACCCGATGCAGAGCGTCGTCGAGCTTGCCGGCCGCATTCTGCAAATTCGCAAGCTCGAACGCGACGAGACGGTGGGCTATGGCGCAACCTGGAGCGCCAAGCGGGCCACGCGTCTTGCCGTCGCCGCGATCGGCTATGCGGACGGAATTCCACGCGTGGCATCGGGTGGTTCGGCCAGTATCGCAGGTAAGCTGTGCCCGCTGGTGGGGCGCATTTCGATGGATCTGATGTGTATCGACATTACAGATCTGCCTGACGGCGCGGCCCGCCGCGGCGATGAGGCGCTGTTCATCGGCGGCGGTATCGCAATCGACGATGTCGCCGCAGCGGCCGGGACCATCGGCTACGAGATCCTTACGCATCTCGGGCCGCGTTGCCATCTTGTGTACCGCGGGACTTAAAGCATCACCTGATCGAGATTGTCGAAATGGCCTCGCGCGCACAGAGTTTCGTCTGCCAAAGTTGCGGCGCGGCATCTTCCCGCTGGGCGGGACGCTGCGAAGCCTGCGGCGGCTGGAATACGATCACCGAGGAAGGCGCAGCCGCGAGTGCACGGCCGTCGCGCAAAGGCCGGCAGTTTGCCATCGAGCCGCTCAAGGGCGAGTCTCATGAGGCGCCGCGCGCACCCTCCGGCATCGCCGAATTCGACCGCGTCGCCGGCGGCGGCCTGGTGCGCGGCTCGGTGCTGCTCCTTGGCGGCGACCCTGGCATCGGTAAATCCACCCTGCTGATCGAAGTTGCCGCCGCCTTCGCGCGCAATCGGCACCGCGCCGTCTATATTTCGGGCGAGGAAGCCGTGGCGCAGGTGCGGCTGCGCGCCGACCGCCTTGGGCTCGCCGAGGCTGCGGTCGAAGTGGCCGCTGAAACATCGGTCGAAGACATCGTGGCAACCATGTCGCACGGCGTGATCCCTCGCCTCCTCGTCATCGATTCGATCCAGACCATGTGGACGCACACGGTCGAAGCCGCGCCTGGCACCGTCACGCAGGTACGTGGTTCGGCCGGTGAACTCATTCGCTTTGCCAAACGTACCGGTGCTGCCGTTATTCTGGTCGGCCACGTCACCAAGGATGGCCAGATCGCCGGCCCGCGCGTCGTCGAACACATGGTCGACGCGGTGTTGTCGTTCGAAGGCGAAGGCTCGCAGCAATTCCGAATCCTGCGCGCCATCAAGAACCGCTTCGGGCCGACCGACGAAATCGGCGTGTTCGAGATGACCGGGACTGGATTGCGCGAAGTCGCAAACCCCTCCGAGCTGTTCCTGTCCGAGCGAGAACTCGGCAGCCCCGGGACCGCAGTGTTTGCCGGCGTCGAGGGCACGCGGCCCTTGTTGGTGGAGATACAGGCGCTGGTCGCGCCGACGACGCTTGGCACGCCGCGGCGCGCCGTCGTCGGCTGGGATCAGAGCAGGTTGTCCATGGTTCTCGCGGTGCTCGAAGCGCATTGCGGCGTGAGGCTGTCGGGCCACGACGTCTACCTCAATGTTGCAGGCGGCTTGCGTATCCATGAGCCGGCAGCCGATCTCGCCGCGGCCGCCGCGCTCGTCTCCTCGCTCGCGCGCGCCCCGTTGCCGGCCGATGCCGTCTATTTCGGCGAAGTGTCGCTGTCCGGCGCCGTGCGGCCGGTGGCGCAGACTGCAGCGCGTTTGAAGGAGGCGCAAAAACTCGGCTTCGCCCGCGCCATCCTGCCCGAGGGGGCGCGCAGCGAGAGCAGCGAAGCTGGGCTCGCGCTCCACCCGGTAGGCATGCTCGTCAACCTTGTGTCCGAGATCGCAGCGCGGGGCGATACGTCACGCCGCGGGCCGCGAGACCAGGATGTCGCCGCCGAATAGCCGACAGGCTTCCCGCGATGCGTCGAGTGGTTAATGTTCGCTCCAGAAATGAGGCCGCAGAGTTGGTAACCCTCGCGACGATGGAATGACTGAGCCTGCAACAAGGCGGGTGACGGCGCCGCAGGGCCCCGCTATACACGGCAGACCTTGAGGCAGTTACCGAAGGGGCGGATCCGTCGATCATGCCGATTACGCTGCTCGACATCGTACTCATCGCCGTGATGCTGGTTTCCGGCCTTTTGGCAATGATTCGCGGCTTTATGCGCGAGGTGCTCTCGATCGTTGCCTGGGTCCTGGCGGCGGTCGCGACGCTCTACGCCTACGGCAAGTTGCTGCCCGCAGCGACCGCGTATTTCAACAGCGACCTGATCGCCAAGGGAGTCGTGATCGGCGGCGTGTTCCTGGTCACGCTGCTGGTGGTTTCCATCATCACTGTGCGAATCTCCGACATGGTGCTTGACAGCAGGGTCGGCGCGCTTGATCGCACTCTGGGCTTTCTGTTCGGCCTCGGCCGCGGGCTGATCATCGTGGTGGTGGCGTTCGGCTTTTTCGACTGGCTGGTGCCGGCCAAGGCGCAACCGGCCTGGGTTACGGATGCGAAATCGAAAGTTTTCCTTGCCAATACTGCGGACTGGCTCAGGTCTATGTCTCCAGACCTCGAGGCCCTATATCAGAAGTACAAGAGCAGTAAGGGCGGTGAACCCGATGCCGCCCCGACCCCGCATGGCGCACAGGACCAGCCTGCCGGCAAACCCGGCGAATAATACCCCGGAGGGCCAACGAGCATGACCGAAACCGCCCTCCCCGACCTTGATGGCGACCGGTTACGCGAAGAATGCGGGGTGTTCGGCATTTTCGGCCACCCCGATGCGGCCGCCATCACCGCGCTCGGCTTGCACGCGCTGCAGCACCGCGGCCAGGAAGCGGCCGGCATCGTCTCCTTCGACGGCAAGCAGTTCCATTCCGAACGGCGCCTTGGTCTCGTCGGCGACGCGTTTTCGCGCCGTGAGGTCATCGACCGCCTGCCGGGCAACGCCGCCATCGGTCACGTCCGCTATTCGACCACCGGCGAAACCATTCTGCGCAACGTGCAGCCGCTGTTCGCCGAGCTCAATGCCGGCGGCTTCGCCATCGGTCATAACGGCAACCTCACCAACGGACTGACGCTGCGCCGCCAGCTGGTGAGCGAAGGCGCCATGATGCAGTCGACCACCGATACCGAGGTGATTCTGCATCTGGTCGCGCGCTCGCATCGCAACCGCTTCGTTGATCGCTTCATCGAAGGCCTGCGCATGCTCGAAGGCTCCTATGCCTTCGTCGGCCTGACCAACAAGAAGCTGATCGGCGCGCGCGACCCGCTCGGCATCCGGCCATTGGTGCTCGGTAAGCTCGATGGCTGCCCGATCCTCACCTCGGAAACTTGCGCCCTCGACATCATCGGCGCCCAGCATGTACGCGACGTGGAAAATGGCGAGGTGCTGATTTTCGACGAAGATGGCGCACACTCGCACAAGCCGTTCGGGCAATTGCCGGCGCGACCTTGCATCTTCGAATACATCTATTTCGCACGGCCGGATTCGGTCATCGGCGGCCGCAGCGTCTATGACGTGCGCAAAGCCTCAGGCTTCGAGCTGGCGCGCGAGGCTCCGGCCATGGCAGACGTGGTGATTCCGGTGCCCGATTCCGGCGTGCCGGCGGCAATCGGCTACGCGCAGGCGTCCGGCATCCCCTACGAGCTCGGCATCATCCGCAACCACTATGTGGGACGCACGTTCATCGAGCCGACCCAGCACATCCGCCAGCTCGGCGTGCGGCTCAAGCACAGCGCCAATCGCGCCGTGGTCAACGGCAGGCGCATCGTGCTGATCGACGACTCGATCGTGCGCGGCACCACGTCAGTCAAGATCGTACAGATGATGCGCGACGCGGGCGCGCGCGAGGTGCATTTCCGCATCGCCTCGCCGCCGATCACGCATCCGGATTATTACGGCATCGACACGCCGGAGCGGGACAAGCTGCTGGCCGCCACACACGATCTCGAAGGCATGCGGCAATTCATCGGCGCCGATTCACTCGCCTTCCTCTCGGTCGAGGGCATCTATCGCGCCATGGGTGAGAAGGGCCGCAACGCCGCGCATCCGCAATTCACCGACCATTGCTTCACCGGCGAATACCCCACCCCGCTCACCGACCGCATGGCGCAGGATTCCCCGCCGCGCCAGCTGTCGCTGCTCGCCGAAGCAAGCTGAAGGTGTGGCAAAGCAACCGCCGCAGCTGCGCGATTGCTTGCTACGCGCCGCCGCATCGATGCTGATAACAGCGACAATCTTCGCAAGCGCACCAGCCGCTGCGCAATCGCGGCCGCATCGATCGCCGCCGGTTGAGCATTTAGGTTCAACGATCGAGGACCTTGACCCCAATCGGGGCACCGGCGCGTACCCGTCATTTACAACGGTCGATCTCAAGACGGGCTCCGCGACGGCCCGCCAAGCGCTCGTCATCATCCACGGCCGACTGCGCAACGCGTCGGACTATTTCGCCACCGGTATGGCAATGGTCAAAGCCGCCGGCACCGCAGGGGAAGCGACCATAGTGGTGGCCCCGCAATTTCTCGATCAGATCGACGCGACCGCGCATCAGCTTTCCGATCGTTACCTTCAGTGGAACCACGACTGGGAAGACGGCGCCCCGGCACAGAGCCCGGCTTCGCGCCAATCCGGCGGTCCGCCGGCAAGCTCATACGATGTTCTCGATGACATCGTTGCAAAGCTGTCGATCAAATCGGCATTTCCTTCGCTCCGAAGCATCATCTTTGTGGGTCACGGCGGCGGCGCCCAAATGCTCGCGCGATATGCCGTGGTGATGCATACGCAGGCCGGTCCGCCGGTTCGTTTTTTGATCGCCAATGCGGGAACGTATCTCTACCCCATAACAGCGCGCCCGGTGCAGCTTGAATGTCCGGAATTCAATCGATGGAAATACGGGCTGGACAATGCGCCGCCCTACGTCACCGGAGCCGCTGACATTCTGAAAGCCTTCGCGGCGCGGAAAGTGACGCTTTTACTGGGCACGAAAGACAAGAAAGCCAGCGGCATCCTGGATCAGTCCTGCGCGGCACAAACCCAGGGACGTAATCGGTTCGAACGCGGGCGAAATTTCGCGCAAATGTTGACTTCGCGCGGTATCGCTCCGGTTCTGAAATACGTCGTTGTGCGGGGCGTCGGCCACAACGAGAATGGTATGCTGCTGTCAAGCGAAGCTGCTGACGCCCTTTTCCCAGTCCACGACATGAGCCGCTAAAGAGATGGGCCGCTAAAAATAGGCCGCTGAAGATGTGCTCCCTTGCGCGGCGGTCCGACTACAAAAATAGACAATTCTCCCCAATGCTGGCGCATTTGATTTACCGCCCTCGTTGATTGCCGCCGTTCTGGCAATGCCTTGACGAGGGGTGGCATTATAGTCGGTGGCGCGAATCACATACCGTCCGAGTAGCAGTCCAACCTTCACATTTACTGTTCCAATTATCGACGCGCCGCAACGAGCAAAGCCGACCCGGCCGAGAGGCACATTTGACGCTCGCTTTGCAATACAAGGGCTTCGATTACGTCGCCTTTTTCAACGGCGCCTACGAAGACGACGATTCACTCCCGCAGCTGACGCAGACCGGCGCGAATTCGATCGAGGCGACGCTCGACTACGGCATCGACGTCAACACCTCGCAGGTCGTCGCCGATCCGAACTACACCGACAGCCTGGCGGCGCTCGGCAGCACCATCGCGCAGGCGGAACATCTTGGCCTCACCGTCATGGTGCGGCCGCTGATCGATTTTCTCGATCCCTCCGAAATCGGCAGCTACAGCGTCGGCGAATGGCGCCAAGATTATCAGCCGACCAACGCGGCCACGTTCTTCGCAAGCTATCAGCAGATGATCGTGGCGCAGGCGCAGGTCGCGCAGGCCAACGGCGCCCAGATGTTCTCGATCGGCGCCGAACTCGATCAACTCGCCGGGCCGCAATACCTGTCGTACTGGACCAGCATCATCGACGCGGTGCGCGCGGTGTTTTCCGGCAAGCTGACCTACTCGGCGTCGTGGCAGACCGCCGCCAATGTCAGCTTCTGGAATGAGTTGGATTACGAAGGGATCGATTGCTACGTCCCGCTTTCAACGGCGGCGAATCCAACTCTGCAGCAACTGATCAACGGCTGGACGCAACCGGCGACGCAATCGAACAATCCCGACGCCTACGCGGTCATCGGCAACCAATCGCCGATCCAATATTTCGAAAATCTGTCGGCCCAATCGGGCAAGCCGGTTATCTTCACCGAACTTGGTTATGCCAATGACAGCGGCGCCGCAGCGGAGCCGTTCGCCGAAGGCAACAGCCCCGATCCCACGCTGCAGGCGGAGCTTTACCAGGCCTTCTTTGGCGCTTGGCAGCAATCCGGCAATTCGTCTCTCGTCGGCACTTATTTCTGGGAGTGGGATCCGAACTCGGCGAACGGCGGACCGGACATCGACAGTTTCAGCCCGCAGAACAGTCCGGCTCAGTCCGCCGCCACCTCGGGCTTCGCTTCCGCAGCCACTCAGCCGCCGCCCCCGCCGCCGCCCCCATCCGGCACGACCGCCGATATGATCATGCGCGACGGTCGTAATGGCGATTATGAAATTTTCGATTTCGGCAGGAATTCGATTCTCGCGGCCGGTCCGCTCGGGCAGGCCGGATTGGAGTGGCAGGTTTCGGGTGTGGGCGGGTTCGGCGGTTCCGACACCTTGGACATGATCCTGCGCAACAGCAATAGCGGGCAGTTCGAGCTCTACGAGATCAGCAACAACAACATCACCAATGCCGCCGCGATGGGCCAGGTTGGATTGGAGTGGACAGTTTCGGGTTTCGGCGATTTCAGTTCGAGCGCCGGAGAGACCGACATGCTGATGCGCAACAGCAACACCGGCGCTTTCGAACTCTTCGACATCGACAGCGATCAGATCACGTCAGCCGAGCCGATGGGACAAGTTGGACTCGAATGGTCGGTGGCGGGCTTCGGCGATTTTTCGACGCGGCCCAACGAAACCGATATGCTGATGCGCAACACCAATACCGGCGTACTCGAACTCTACGACATCAGCAACGATCGGATCGTTTCGGCGGGGCCGATGGGTCAGGTCGGGCTCGAATGGTCGGTCGCGGGCTTCGGTGACTTTTCCGGCAACGTCGACGAGTCGGACATGCTGATGCGCAATTCCAACACCGGCGCGTTCGAGGTATTCGACATTAGCAACAACACCATCACGTTCGCGGCAGGCATGGGACAGGTCGGCCTGGAATGGACCGTCGCCGGATTCGGTCCGCTCGGTGGCGCAGGCACAAGCGACATGCTGACGCGCAACACCAATACCGGCACACTCGAGCTCTTTGACATCAGCAACAATCAGATCACGGCGGCGGCTCCGACGGGACAGGTCGGCTTGGAGTGGACGGTGGCCGGCATCGCCGCCGACCCGCCGGTTGGCTCGGCAACCTCGTCCGCCCAGCTTGCACAGGCGATGGCTTCTTCTGCGCCGGCCGCAAGCACACCCCCGTCTTCTCCACAGTTCGATCAGGCGGCCACGCTGCCGACCGCGGCCAGCCTCTTCGCCTCGGCCACGGGCACGCCGCAGCCGGCTTGAACCGCACCACATTGTGTGTTGGCTTGCGCCAAGCATGATCAAGCCACTCGCCGACCGCATTGTTCTCATCACCGGCGCCACACGCGGCATTGGACGAGCGTTGGCGCTCGCCTTGGCGCACGGCGGCGCGCACGTCGTCGCAACCGGACGCACGCAAGGGGCGCTTGAAGAACTGGACGACGCGGTGCGCGCGGCGGGTTCCACCGCGACGCTGGTGCCGCTCGATGTGCGCGACTTCCCCGGCATCTACCGGCTCGCCAAGGCGCTCGACGAACGCCACGGACGACTCGACATTTTCGTTGGCAACGCGGCGATCGGCGGCCAACGCTCACCGCTCGATCACGTCGACCCCGCCGGCTGGGACGAGATCTTGGCGGTCAATGTCACCGCCAATTGGCACCTAATCCGCGCCATGGATCTTCTGCTGCGCCGCTCAGCCGCCGGCCGCGCCGTGTTCATGACCTCGGGCGCGGCCACTAATACTCGCGCCTATGGCGGGCCCTATTCGGTTTCCAAAGCCGCCCTCAACGCGCTGGCGCTTACCTATGCGGCGGAAACCGATTCGACGCCGGTACGAGTCAATCTGTTCAACCCCGGACCGACGCGCACGCGCATGCGCGCGCAAGTCATGCCCGGCGAAGACCCGATGACATTGCCGACACCCGAACAGGTAGCCGAAACAATCGTACCGCTGTGCCTACCAAGCTGTATGGAAACGGGCAAACTCTACGATTATCGCGCCGGCAAATTCCTTGAATTCACCCAACCCGCTTGAGCAGAGATTTGGTCGCATTTTCAAGTCAACGGCCCCAAGTCAACGGCCCCAAGTCAACGTCGCTTCTTGCGGCCCGCATAGGGGTTCGCCTTGGTGCGCAGCGTCAAGCGGATCGGCGTGCCCGGCAACGAAAACTTTTCGCGCAATCCGTTGACCAGATAACGGCGGTAAGTCTCCGGAAGCGCCCAAGCGCGCGATGAAAACAGCACGAAGGTCGGCGGCCGCGCTTTCGGCTGCGTGATGTAGTCGAGCCGCGGTCGCCGGCCGCCCGCCGCGGGCGGCGGATTGGCAGTGACGGCCTGTTGGAGAAAACGGTTGAGCGCCGCAGTCGGCGCGCGGCGATTCCACACCGCATAGCTGTCAAATACCGCGCTCATCAGCCGGTCGACCCCGGCGCCGGTGCGCGCCGACAGCGTAACGACCGGAACACCCTTGACCTGCGGGAGGATGCGATCGGTCGTCTCACGCAGGCGCGACAGCGCACCCGGCGGCGGCTTGATCAGATCCCATTTGTTGATGCCGATGACGACAGCGCGCCCTTCGCGCTCGACCAGATCGACGATGCGAGTGTCCTGTTCCTCGAACGGCGTCTGCGAATCGACCAGCACGATGACGACGTCGGCAAAGCGAATGGCGCCGAGCGTATCGGCCACGGAAAGCTTCTCGAGTTTTTCGGCGATCCGCGCGCGCCGGCGCAGCCCCGCGGTGTCATGGATGCGCACACGATGGCCGCGCCATTGCAGATCGACCGCAATGGAGTCGCGCGTAATGCCGGGTTCGGGGCCGGTCAACAGCCGGTCGTCGCCGAGCAGATGGTTGATCAGCGTCGACTTGCCGGTATTGGGGCGACCGACCACGGCGATGCGGATCGGCTTTTCGTCGGTCTGTGGTTCTGCCGCAGGTTCCGATTGGACGGACGTCGCTGCGGGCAATGCCGCGAGCAGCGCGTCGTATAAGTTCGCGAGGCCCTCACCATGCTCGGCGCTGATGGGCACCGGATCGCCCAGTCCAAGCGAATACGCGTCCAGCACGCCAGCTTCACCGGCGCGGCCCTCGCTTTTGTTCGCGACAAGGATCGCCGGCTTGCCGGATTTCCGCACCAGATCGGCGAAACTGCGATCGACCGGCGTCGCGCCAGCCCGGGCATCGACGAGAAACAGCACCGCATCGGCCTGCGCCATCGCCGCCGCGGTCTGCGCCTGCATGCGCGCGGTGAGGCTTTCGTCGCCTGCGCGCTCCAGGCCGGCCGTATCGACCGCCTTAAACGAAAGATCGCCGAGCTTGCCCTGACCTTCGCGGCGGTCGCGGGTCACGCCCGGTTCGTCGTCGACCAACGCGAGACGGCGCCCAACCAGACGGTTGAACAGGGTCGATTTGCCGACATTGGGCCGACCGATAATGGCGACGGTGAAAGACATGATCGATGCAATCCGGCGATCGCCCGCCCGGCACGATGCCGACCTCCGCGAACAGGAGGGCTCCGTCTCCTTCGGCGGGAAAAGCCCATGTCGGCTCACCACGACGAAGCGGGAATTACCGTATTGTGGCGCAAACGAGCATCAAAAACCATTTGGCGAAACTAGGCCAAAGCGCCCCCGCCCGAAGAGAAGCAAGGCCGACCATTGGTCCGTTTGAACGATTTCAGTGAGACGCGACGCTTGGCAGGTGCTCAAGTAATGACTTGAGCGGCATGGCGCCCTTTGTGCCAGAAGTGACCACGTGCGTTACGCGCGCAACTACTTCCTTGGCTGGACGCGACCGATGCGGCCGATTGAGGCCGTCCGGCATGAAATCTACAATATCGTCATGAACACCCGCGATACGGCGAAGCCGTAACCCGATCTGCGAATTTGCGTGGACCCCATCGACAACGACGATATCGCCGGGATTCAACCGATCATCTGGCGGATGAACGTAATCGGCCACAAACGTTGCACCATCGGGGATGCCGAGGGGTGCCATTGAGTCGCGGATCGCCGTTCCGATGAACTTGTCGTCAACATCCATCAGTTTTCCGTTTGCGTCTCGGAGAAAGCCAGCCATCAACCAGCGCCCAACCGGGCGTATGCCCTTCGGCAATGGAACAGCGGTCGCCGCATGCACGGCGTAACGCTTCGGCGAGTAAGCACGCAACACCAAAATGGCGATAATCAAGATCAACGCGATGTAGATCATGACGAGTTACCTAGTTTCGAGGATAACCTGCTCATTGCAAAAGTCGTTCCTTTTTCAACCCTTTATATAGGGTTCCCTTGCTGCGGTGCAACATAGGAGAGCGCCCGCGCTATCACGATGAACAACGTGGCGAATAGGCCGATGGCCAAGGCATGGCCGGCAGATAAGGCTGGATTTGAGTGAGGAACAATTATCGCGACGATGATGAAGAGAACCAGCGCACCTAGTATCCAAGTGAGCCATTTTCCAATGGCTGCTCTTATGCGGCCGTCCTGGAGACAACCGACCACGATGAACACATCAAGCACCCATAAGAAAATGATCGACACTGGGTGCATGAAATCACCCAGGAAGCCCGCGTACATTTGTTGGAATTGTAAGGCTGTTGTGCTGTTGGGGAACGCAACAATCATGGCACCCGTGACCCATAACATTGCCCCAAGTGCCACCAACGCGCACGAACGCAAATATCCCCAGCGCACCACCCACCCCTCCCAATATATTAGTGGGAGGTCTATTAACGCCTCCCTACGCGCTCTTGAATATGGCGCGTGGATAGTTTCACCAAAGGTTGAGGGATTTGGCAAGAGGGGAACGAGGGGCCACGACACGGTCGTTCACAGCTCCGTTCCGTTCGACGCGCCCGCAAAATAGCCGATTCGATGGGCTGGCGGCCAAGTTTTAACCATGCACCCAGGGATTGTACACATACAATGCTGGGGGCTCGGTGACGCCCATCACACCCGCAATACAACCGAATTATGCCGCGTTGCTGGCGCGAGGGCAGCTAATCGACGGCATCCCAGTGCCGCGTTTGCCATAATATCGGACGATCAATGTCCGCCCGTCGGTGGCGGATTAGGCCAGATCGACTGCGACGGGGACGGCTGGGCGGCCTGCTGGCCACCGCCGGTCGGCGGCGGCGCTGGCCACGCGGTCTGCGACGCAGCCGTTGGCGGCGGCGCCGGCCAGGCAGTCTGAGCCGGCCCGGCCTGCTGCTCGGCCGCGGGCTGGGGCTTCTTCATGCCGATGCTGATCTTGGTTCGTGGCGGCTCGGGTGCCCGCGCGACCTTGGGCTTCGGCTTTAGTTTTGCTTTCGGCTTGGGCTTTTCGGCAGGCTTTTCCGCGGAGGCGACTGGCGGCGAGAGCGGGGTTGCCGCGCCGGTGGCGGCCTCATCGGGAGGCGGCTGATAGCCCTTGTAGAGATCGGGCGGAATGCCGGTGTCGGCACCGGGCACGCCGCCGGGAAACACCGGTTCGCGCTGGCCCTGCAACGGCTTTTTGGTGTCGAACATATCGTTGTCGAGCAATGTCGTCGGATCGAACTGGCCGCCCTTTGTACAGGCCACGAGCAGCGACGCGCAGGCCAGCATCATGCCAAGCCGGACCAAAGAGAGTGTGTGACGCGGACGCATCGCACTCAGCCCTTACTGCCATTGGAGGCGATGAGGTCGCTCAAAATCTGCGCACGGCTCCGCGTACCCGCCGGAGTTTCCGGATCGGTCATCAACATATCCGTCCACTTCCGCGCGGAGCCGAGGTCGCCTGCTTTCCACGCCGACAGCGCCAGCAGTTCGCGTGCAGTGTGGCGGAAGGTGCGGCCTGAGGCCGTCAGCGGCTCCAGCCGCTTTTGCATCTCAGGATAGGACGCGCTGTCAACAAGCAGGATGCCGGCGCGCACGGCGGCCAAATCGTCGATCACCGGGCCGACTTTCTTATCTTCGGCCAAGGCATCATACGCGGCGACCGAGGCCTTGCGGTCGGTCTGGGCCAGCTCGGCAGCCTCACGCAGCCTTGCCAGCACGCGATAGCCGCTGCTCCCGCCTGAGGCGATCCGGGCAAAGGCCGCGTCGGCATCCTTATGCTTGCCAGCCTCGGCAAACCGCACCGCCTGCTCGTAGGCGACCGCGCTCTCGCCCGCCTGCTTGGCCTGCCAATATTGATAGCCGCGCCAGCCGCCAACACCGGCGACGATCAGAACGCAGAGCGCGATGAGGAGGTAGCCGTAACGATCCCACAGATTTTGGAGCCGCTCGCGACGGACTTCCTCATCAACTTCCTGGAAGATATCGGCCACGAAACACGACCCCAGCGTTATTCTCGAAGCATGATCCTGTCCGAAAACCGGTAGCTACCTTTCGGGATCATGCTGCCGAAATACTCGTCCCCAGACGATCCGGCCTGCGGGCGATGAGCCCGGGCGCGGACAATTGCAAGGAAATCCTTGCGGTTAGCCGTAGAAGCCCCTGTATTGATTAGATTAATCCCGCGCGAGTTAAAATAACGATGTGGCGCGAGCAAGGCAAAGGGCCGAGCCGCCCCTGCGACGATTAAGTTAACGGGTGGCGCACCACATACCGGAAGCTAGGCTTTGGGCTTCCGCATCGGGTAAACGTGCTCCGGCCCCGGGAAGCTGCGGGCGCGAACCTCTTCGGCATAGCCTTTGACGGCCCGCTCAATCGATGGGCCCAGCTCGCCAAAGCGCTTGACGAATTTGGGCACCCGCGGCGACAAGCCGAGCATATCCTCCAGCACCAGGATCTGGCCGTCACACGCGGCGCTGGCGCCAATGCCGATCGTGGGAACAGCAACCTCGCCGCTGATGCGGCGGCCCAGCGGCTCGGCGACAGCCTCGATTACGATCGCGAAGGCGCCGGCACCCGCCACAGCGCGCGCGTCAGCCTCGATCGGAGCCCAGTCGCTTTCATCGCGGCCCTGAGCGCGGAACGATCCAATCGTGTTGATCGCCTGCGGTGTCAGGCCGACATGACCCATCACCGGCACACCGCGCTCGACCAGAAATGCGATGGTTTCGGCCATGCGCTTGCCGCCTTCGACCTTGATGGCGCCGCAACCGGTTTCCTTCATGATCCGCACCGCCGAGGTGAATGCCTGTTCCTTCGACGCCTCGTAGGAACCGAACGGCATGTCGACCACCACAAGCGCGCGCCGCGAGCCGCGCATCACCGCTAGTCCCTGCAGGATCATCATGTCGAGCGTCACCGGAACGGTGGTCTCGAGACCATGCATCACCATGCCGAGCGAGTCGCCGACCAGGATGACGTCGCAATACAGATCGGCGATGCGCGCGGTGTGCGCGTGATATGACGTGAGGCAGACAAGCGGCTCGCCGCCTTTGCGGGCGCGGATGTCGGGCGCGGTTAGCCGCCGGATTTCGTTCTGCACTGACATTTTCCTAGTCCAATCGGTTAGTGTCCGAGGGCCGGCGCCGCAAACGCCGGCAGGCCGATGACGAGCGGGTGGAATACGAAGCCGAGCGCCAGATAAAGCAGAGTGCCGACCACGATGGCCACGATGTCGTTGGTAACTCCACCCACTGGAATCGGCGGTGCACCTGGATCGCCGCGGCGTTTAAGCGTCACGCGATCGTAGCCCGCCCACAGCAGCACCGAACCAAACAAGATGATACCGCCGAGATCGCCATTGGCGCACAGATGCGCCAGAGCCCAGGTTTTGACTGCAAGCAGCATCGGGTGCTTGACCGTGCGCTTGATGTTGCCAGGAATATACGCAGCCGCGACCAAGACACTCGCGGGCCACATCAGCGCCTCGACGATATGGCGCGTCCAGCCCGACGGATACCAGAGCTGGATGACGCCAGCGTCGCGATACTTGGCGAAGCCGTAGCCGATCAGCACGAGGCCGGCGGTCGAAACCAGTGAGAACAAACCTTTGTACGGCCATTCGCCACACGTAGCGATGAGCGCGGCGCGCCGGCCACGCATCGTCACGAACACGTGCGCCCCGAGAAAAAGAACCAGTCCGAGTATTTCGACGGCCAGACCCATGGTGAACTCAATTCAAGCTCAATCAAATTTCTTCATCCGCGGCCGCGCTCCGGCGATCTGCGGCGCGATGATCACGAGCCGGACTCGGTTGTCAACATTCAGGTTTATCTTTTTGTCAGCTCGCGTAGCGCTTGTCGCGCTCAATATAGGCAGACGTGTCGATGACCGCTTCACGCTCCTTGAAAGAAACCATATCGGCCGCCATGGAGGCCGCGCTGCCATCGCGGGCAATCGCCGCCAAAACGCGCTGCATCGCCTTGATGCCGGCGCGTTGCGTGTCGCTTGGGATAATGACGGCCTGATAGCCGAACGCTTCGAGCTTTGACACCGGCAGAAGCGGCGTCTTGCCGCCGGCAAACATGTTGATCAGCTTGAGACCCGGCAGGCGCTTGGCGATCGCAGCAATTTCCGCTTCCGATGTGGGTGCTTCGACAAAGATCATGTCGGCGCCCGCCTCGATATAGGCGGCCGCACGCTCGAGCGCGGCCTCAAATCCCTCGACCGCAATCGCATCGGTGCGGGCGATGACGACAAAATCGGGATCATGCAAGGCGTCGCGAACGGCCTTGAGCTTCTGCACCATCTCGGCCGTCGGCACGATGCTCTTGTCGTCGTAGTGGCCGCACTTTTTTGGAAATGTCTGGTCTTCGAGATGAAAAGCCGCGACTCCAGCACGCTCAAAGGCGCGCGCCGCGGCCTGCGCATTGAGCGCATTGCCGTAGCCGGTATCGGCATCCGCGATCACCGGCACATCGACGACATCGACCATCGCGGCGAGGCGCTCGACGATCTCGCCCATCGAAATCAAGCCGAGGTCCGGCACGCCGGCGGATCGTGCGATGGCGCCGCCGCTGGCATAGACCGCCGGGAAGCCCGCCTGCGCCACAAGCCGCGCGGAAAGCCCGTCGTAGGCGCCGGGCGCGACGGCAATCCGGCCGGAGGCAAAGATCTGTCGCAATTTGGCGGTCGCGCGCACCTGGCATCTCCCCTTCTACCCCGATCCTGGTCATGATACGTCCGTCGCAGGGTTTGGGGAAAGCAGGCTTGGGGGAAAGCAGCTTTGGTGAAAGCAGGCCTGGGGGTAAGGTGGAGGCAGTCTATGAAACGATTGATCGCAACGGCGCTCGCGCTCATGCTCGGCACGGTTGGCGGCCTCGCGCAAACTTGGCCGGCAAAGCCCGTGCGCATAATCGTGCCGTTCGGCGCCGGCTCAACACCCGACCTTGTCGGCCGCCTGATCGCCGATCAGTTGAAACAGCAAACCCGGCAGACATTCATCGTCGAGAACAAGCCGGGCGCGAGCGGCAACACCGGCACGGATGCGGTAGCCAAAGCCGCACCCGACGGGACGACCATCGGCATCAGCATCGGCGGCCCGCTTGCCATCAACACGCTGCTGTTCGCCCACCTGCCCTACGATCCGAGCAAAGATTTGTCGCTCATCACCATGCTGGTGACGCAGCCCAGCGCACTCGCCGTCAATTCCAGCCTCGGCGTCGACAACGTCGCGGCGTTGATCGATCTGATCCGCAAGAATCCCGGAAAGTATAATTACGGTTCGATCGGCACCGGCTCGCTGTCGCAGCTCGCCATGGAGGCGATCGCGCTCAAGAGCGGCACCAGGCTCGTGCACGTCCCCTTCCCGTCATCGCCGCAAGCGGTTGAAGCCCTGATCCGCAACGACGTGCAAATGGTTTGCCTGCCGGCGGTCTCGATCACGCCGCAGCTCGCCGGCGGCAAGATCAAAATGCTTGCCATCTCGACCGCCAAACGTTCGGAATTGCTGCCGGGAGTGCCGACCTTGAAAGAAGCCGGCGTCGACGTTGAGGCGGACGCCTGGTCGGGACTGATCGGACCGGCAGGACTTCCGGCCGCCACGATCGAGCGCATCAATCATCTGGTGGCTGGCGCTATCACTGCCCCCGCGATCCGCACCAAGCTGTCCGCGCAACTGATGGAACCGATCCCCGACACGCCGGCCGAATTCCGCGCCCGCATCGACTCCGATATCGCCCGCTGGAAGCCGGTAATCGACGCGGCGAAGATCAAGATCAATTAGCGAGTGATCTAGCGCCCATCATTGCGAGCCAACGGACCCGCGCGAAGTCGCGCCGTCCGATGACAGGCTCCGCGAAGCAATCCAGCCCTGAGATGCGGCCTTGGATTGCTTCGTCGCGGAGCCTGTCATCGGGCCCGCCACTTCGGGCCGGACCCGTTGGCTCCTCGCAATGACAAACGTCTTACTGACCGCCGCCAAAGCGGAAGTTCAACCCAGCCTTGATCTCCTGCACATTGAGGCTGGTGTTCGAGCTGACGGCACCCAGGGACGGCGTGGTGAAATTCATCGCCTGCGAACCGAAGCCTAGATAATCGTATTCAACCTTTGCCGACCAATTCTGGTCGATGGCGTATTCGAGGCCGGCGCCGGCCGTCCAACCGGTGCGCAGCAAGCTGTTACTCGCGGCGGTGCCTGTGAAGTCGGTCAGAGTACTCTGATCCTCCGCGAGCGCGAGACCGCCCTTGCCATAGACCAGCAGACGATCGAACGCCGCGCCGACCCGGCCGGTGACCGTCGAAGTCCACTCCACATTGGTGTTGAGCGCGTCGCCGATCGAATCGGTGCTTTTGTTGTTGATGTTGGTCCAGCTGAAATCGCCTTCAAGGCCGAGCACGAGCCGGTTGAACTGTGCGTTGGCGCCGACCTGGGCGCCGCCAAGAAAGCCCCAGTCGTTGAAATTGTTGTTGCCGCCGGCAAACGGATCGCTCCAGGTCGACGCGCCGTAGCCGCCGCCGACATGGCCGCCGATGTAGAAGCCGCTCCAGTTATAGACCTGCGGGGCGTAGGCGACCGGCGCGGCAGGGGGCGCGGGCGGCGGCGTCCGAAGGTCGGCGGCCCGCGCACCCGATACGGAGGCGATGGCACCTGCCAGCGCAAGTGCACCAAACAAAACGCGCGATGTCATGTCACTCTCCAAGCCCGCCCCCGAATGCAACGGCCCGGAACAGTCGGAAAAGTTCCCTGCCCCCAGCCCATCCGGCGGGCAAAAAGCCCGACGGGTTCGGAAAAAGCATGGTGACGGGATGGCGGGCCGTGGTGGTTTAATGGCGGGAAAATGACTTCTGCAAACGCCGTTAACGTAACTTGTGCTGGAACCCGTGCTGTTAACCGAGTTCCACCGCAAATTCCCGGCGTTTCACCCTACCCGAGCCCCTCACTGTAAAGTTCCGGCGAAAAACCGACCAAAAGCTTGCCACCGCCGGGATCGAGCACGGGCCGCTTGATCATCGAGGGCTGCTTCAGCATCAGCGCCAGCGCCTTCTTGGCATCGAGGCCGGCCTTGTCCTGGTCTGACAATTTGCGAAACGTCGTGCCGGCGCGATTGAGCAGCATTTCCCAGCCGACTTTCTTTTCCCATTTTTCCAGCCGCTCGCGCTCGATCCCGGCAGTCTTGTAGTCGTGGAAGGCATAATCGATGCCGTACTTCTCCAGCCAGGCGCGCGCCTTCTTCATCGTGTCGCAGTTCTTGATGCCGTAGATGGTGACGGACATCGCCCCTCCTATCAATCTATTCTCTCGCGCGCTCTTCGATCATTTTGCCGATCGCCGAGACGCTATTCCAATTGCGGCCGGTCGTCGGCGAACCGCAGGCCTTGTCGATGAGAAGCGAGCTGAGTTTCGAGCGCGCGACGCCGTTCGCCCCATAGTCGATCCAAAGCGCTCCCCCGGCTGCACCGATCCGCTCCCCCGATTGCGCCCGCTGCTGCAGTGCCTTTGCGGCGCCAGACTTAAGCGGATCGCGCGGCAAGTAAAGGTGCAGCATTTTCGGCAGGGCTTTGGCGTCGCCTGTGAAGGGGTTGGCCGCAACGTAGCCCTCCCAATCGGCGGCGGTGCGCACGATAACGTCGACCGCGAAACCGAAATGCACGGCAATTTCGTTTTCCAGCAGCCGGCGCAAAGCCGGACCATTGGCCTTGGAATCCACGAGCAGGTTGCCGCTCTGGATGTACGTTTGCGGACGCTCCAGCCCGAGCGCTGTACATAGGGCGCGCAAATCCGCCATCGGCAGCTTGCGCGCCGAGCCCACATTGATGCCGCGCATCAGCGCCACGAAGGTCTGCATCGAAGGACCGCTCCAAATGCTCATAATCGGGCTGACGAATACCAGGACAAAAAAATTGCTGGCGAGATGTCGGAAACGGACGATGCGGCCCGTCCTTGGGTCATATCAGCGCGAGGAGGCAGCGATGTGTGAGCTCATTCTGAAGATGTCCATCTCAATCGATGGATTTGTGGGCGAGACGGACGGCGGGCTCAAGTGGGTATTCGGCACCGACCACGAGGCCAGAGCCTGGACAGTCGAAACCGTGTGGAACGCGAGTCTGCATATCATGGGTAGCCGCACCTTCCGGGACATGGCCGCCTATTGGCCGGCCTCAACTGAAGAGTTCGCGCCGCCCATGAACCAGATTCCCAAGGCAGTCTTCTCGAGACGAGGGCCGGCAGCCCTCAAAGCGGCCGGCACGACGGCGGCGCTGCGGGACGCGCGCGCCGACGCAGAGCCCGGTCACTCTGCGGAGCTACAGCCCGGCGCCGAAAGCTGGGCGGAGGCCTATGTGGCGGCGGGCGATCTCGACACCGAAGTCGCGAAGTTGAAGGCCCAGGACGGCAAGCCGATCATCGCGCATGGCGGCGCGAGTTTCGCCCGCAGCCTCATCGCCGCGGGATTGGTCGACCAGTACGTCCTCCTCGTGCACCCGATCGCACTGGGCAAAGGCCTGCCGATCTTCTCCAGCCTCACTACGCCAAGGCGTCTTGAGCTCGTGAGTTCGAGGAGGTTTCCGGCGGGCACGGTGGCACAGGTCTATCGGCCGGCGTGAGCGCTTCATTCATTCGGCCAGATCCCGACTTACCAAGAAGGCGATCCCGTCCTGTTCGAGACGGCGATCGTCTTCCATATCGCCCAGCGACATCCAGGTCTTTTGCCAGATGACGCCGATGCGCAAGGCGTTCGCCTCGATCGATTGTACATGGTAAAGCGCTTTACGCGTTCGAAAGTTATAGCGCAGGAGGAAAGCGTGGAGAAACGCCGCTCGGGTGGAATGACCGCGATAGCCGTCCTCAACATCACCTTAGGCGTACTCGAAATCCTCAACGGCCTGTTTCAGCTTATCGGCTCGCTCGTCCTGGTCTACGAATTAGTCCGGTTGGGCGTTTTCGAGCGGCCCCCAGCCCGCCTCTTCTTCTCTTTTATGCTTGTGGCAACGGGCATCGTGGGATTAGTCGCGGGTGTCGAAGTCTTGGCGCCGCGTCCGTCGGCGCGTCCATTGAGCTTCGTGTTTGGTGGGTTGTTGATTTTTTCGTCCGTCTGTTCGTTCTTCGTCGTCCCTATCATTGCTTCGATAGGTACCTATGACATACGTTCGCTGAGTGCCGAAGGCCTCGCACGATTAGTCCTTTTTGCCTTATCATACATCGTATTGCCCGTGTCTTATTCCAGCTTTTTATTTGTTGTTTTCTCCAGGGCTGACTGGAGGGCCACTTTTGCCAAAGGCCGGGCTGCATAACGCGCCGTCAGCTTATAGGGCGCGTTTTTAGCCTCACTCCCACTCGATTGTCCTAAGTGATGATACCACGCTGATTCGTCAGCGCATTTTTTCACCACACGGCAAAGAACCGTCTCCCCGATCCGTCAGAAATTTGCGCTCTTGATTCCAAACAGCAATTTCGACGATCCGCGATTTGTTCGGTTTCAGCGACTATCGGTATCAATCGGTCGATTTTCGATATTTCTGGGGGCGACCGCGTCGTCCGTGGGCGGCGAAAGACCGTCAGCTCCTGTAGCACGGTTGTGATGTCCCTACCACGCTAGGCGGTCTGATGGAGCGCCCTTCCGCCCCTAAACCAGGCACACGCTCCACGCCGGCGCCATCGTCCCTCAGAACAGCATGAAATCGGCGTCCTCTCCAACGTCTTGCTGACTCTCGACCGTCCGCACGAATGCGTCCGCGATCTTCTTCTTCCTTTCCTCACTCCACTGGTCGAAGTGTCGAGGCGAGATGAGGACGTTGGATATCCGGCTCAACACAAGCTTCGACAGCTCGTATTTCTGCACGTCCCCGGTCGAGCCCAGGATGCGATCCAAAGCAGCGCGAACACCTCCCTGGTCCTTCTTCGCATATGAGAATGCCGCAACGGTCCTTGTCTCGCTGACCGGCAGGATATTGATCGCGACGCCGACCAGTTCCTCATTGAGCGGTACATCCTTGACCGTGATGAACGACGAGGCCGCAAGGCATGGCGCTTGGTCATTCAGGTCTAGGACGTCGTGCTCGACGCCGTCAAAGGACCGGCGCAGTAGCGGCTCGTCGTAGTAGCTATGGCGATACCGCCATGTCGCCCACGACAAGAACATTTGCTCCAGGGCCTTCTGCCCCGCCGGACTGGAAGAATCCGGAGAGTCGGCTCCGCGCTCGACCCTCGACGTGTAGAGGCTTTGCAGCTGCACGACCCCGGTCATGATCGCGTGCAGTTCACAGGTGATCCCTCGATAAGCCAGCAAGAAGAGCTGCTCGCAATCAGCGGGATCGAGCGCTTTGGTGTCGAGTGGTCGGAAGAGCTCGGTGTCGTGCTGATTGCAGAAGCCCGCGAATGTCGATGCGTCGTTCCGCCCGATTCGCCTGGGCGCTATGTCGGTCCGGCCTGCGAGAATCGCGGCTGCCAGGCGAGCACATGATTGTCCTGTTCGAGCAGCGCGATGGTCTGACGGTTCTGGATCGAATGCGCGCGGATCGCCGGCTCGCCGCATTGCATCGTCGGC
Source organism: Xanthobacteraceae bacterium (assembly GCA_049300295.1). Classification (GTDB taxonomy): domain Bacteria; phylum Pseudomonadota; class Alphaproteobacteria; order Rhizobiales; family Xanthobacteraceae; genus BOG-931. The sequence goes on along the minus strand of JBAQJL010000092.1, from coordinate 32,008 downwards.
TCGAGACAGCGGCCGAACCCAATCCTCCTGGTCCGAAAAAACTCGGCCAAGTCTTCGGGCTTAGGGTCCATCGAACAGCCGCCGGATATCGGCCATCGGCCGGAACAACTTGAGCGGCTGCTCCGGAAGAGGCAAAAAGCTCTCACGCTCATAGAAGCGGCGCGCCGCATCATCCTTTGCGTCGACGATAATGGCGAACGATGCGATCTCACTACGGACTGCGCGAAACAGAGCGTCGGCAAGGAGGAAACGGCCGTAGCCTCGTCCTTGATAGTTTTGGTCGACAGCAAGACGGCCCAAGAGTGTCGCTGGAACGAGCGGATACCTCGGAAGTTTGCGCGTGATATCGGCCGGAAACTCGGTGAGTTTCACGCCCGTCGCCGAAAGCGTGTAGTAGCCGCCGATGGCGCCGTCCGGCAGCACAAGCACGAACGGCGCCGCCATGTTCTTGCGGGCGTCCTGGCCGGCTTGGCTCCGGAAGTAACGATCAAGTGGTTCGACGCCGCTGACGAATGAGTTGCGATCGTGATGCGGACCGAGCGCTTCGACTCGAAGCCGTTCCTCAGGAGCACCCGCCACCGACCGACTACACGCTTGCGGCTTCGCGATACCGGCGCACCGTGTCGCGCAGGCGGTCGTTGACGGGCTTCGGATTCAGCAGTGCATCGACAAATGCCTGACTGTCGCGCACCGACAATTCGATCTGCTGGTGTTCCTCAATCGCCCGCCGTGCGGCATCCTGGACGCTGGTCAGCACGAAGTCTGTGACCGTCCGTCCCTGGAGGGCGGCGGCATGTTCGATAAGCGTCTTCTGCTCCGCCGTTACCCGCGTCTCAAGACGCTGCGCGCGGGTGCGGCCGCGGGCCGATTTCGAGGCTACATTTGCCATGGCAGTTCTCCCGCCTCTAATGTACGGCCAATGCCCGGCCATTTCAAGACCCAGCAGCTTACGGTGCGTTTTCTAGAACTGAGTCGGCCCCCGGAAAAGACCGTCAGCGCTATGCGATCTATCTGACGGTCTTTTGGTTTCGGCCGGCGTGCATTCAAAAAAAACCGTCAGAAATACCGTCAACCTATCCGGCTGCGGAGTTTAAAAACTGCTCAGCGCTTTACTAATTCTCTTATAATTCAATAAGTTATGATCTCTGACAGCGAGACTAATGATTTTTTTGGATCGTCACATGAGCTGCATAACTTATTGAATTATATCGATAGTTTTTCAGAAGCCGTTTCCCCCTTACTCCCACTCGATGGTCCCCGGCGGCTTGCTGGTCACGTCGTAGACCACGCGGTTGACGCCCTTGACTTCGTTGATGATGCGGGTCGCCACCATGCCGATAAACACGTTGTCGAACGGATAGAAATCCGCCGTCATGCCGTCGATCGAGGTGACCGCGCGCAGCGCCACGACGTAATCGTAGGTACGGTAGTCGCCCATGATGCCGACGGTGCGCACCGGCAGCAGCACCGCGAAGGCCTACCCGATGTCGTCGTAAAAGCCGGCGGCTCGGCCGCAACCGCTAAGAACGATCTCTTGACTATTGGTCTTGTCTAGTAAAGACTTCGTTCCCAGATAAGGCCGGCAGGGAACGGGGGCGTTCCCTGCGTGCGGTCTTTGAAAAGACGACGCCCTGAGTTCAGTCATCAGACATGCCGAAGCGCACAACAGGCCGATACGAAAGCGTGACCGCAGGCGGTGAAAAGATCGACGCCTTCGTTCCTTTCGATCTGCCGCCCGCACGGCCGGCGCTCATCATCGACGCCAAGCTTGAACACCGCCTTGGGCAAGCCGAGCAGGCGCTTGTCCGTCTCGATCTGGCAGGCGAGATGGTGCCTTCGCTCGACTGGTTCATCTACGCATTCGTGCGCAAAGAGGCGGTTATCACGTCTCAGATCGAGGGCACGCAAGCATCGCTCGTGGACCTTCTCGCTTTCGAAGCCGAGGAACAGGCTCAACCCAACGCCGATGTCGAGGAGGTCACTAACTACCTCGACGCTCTCACCTACGCGCGTAGCCAGCTCGGGTCGAAGCGCGGTCTGCCACTCTCCTTGCGGCTCTTGAACGAAGCCCATAAGCGGCTGATGCGCGGCGTGCGTGGCGGTAGCAAGCAGCCTGGAGAAATTCGTCGCAGCCAGAACTGGACTGGTGGGAGCCGGCCAGGGAACGCGATCTATGTCCCCCCGCCCTCCGACAAGCTCCCAAAGCTCCTCAGCACATTCGAGAAATACATCCATACCGAGGACCGGCTGCCTAAACTTGTGCGGGCTGGTCTCCTGCATGCGCAGTTCGAAACCATTCACCCCTATCTCGATGGCAATGGGCGAATTGGGCGCCTGATGATCGCCCTGCTGCTGGAGCACTGGGGACTATTGAAGGCTCCGCTCCTCTATCTCAGCCTTTTCTTCAAGCGTCACCGCGAAGAGTATTACCGGCGCCTCAATCTCGTGCGGCTAGAAGGCAATTGGGAAGGCTGGATCGATTTCTTTCTCGATGGCGTCGCCACGATCGCCGACGAAGCCGTCGCCTCGGCGCGCGAATTGTTCAATCTCCTCGGCACAGATCGCGCGCGGCTGCTCGATGTCGAATCGGCATCTGTTTCAGCTCTCCGGTTGTTCGAGCGACTTCCGCGTCAGCCGATCGTGACGGTAGCGTCGGCGATGAAGCTGCTCGACACGAGCAAACCGACCGCGACCCGCGCCATCGAAGTGTTGGCCGAAATCGGTATTCTTGTGGAAACGACGGGGAAGAAACGCGATCGGAGCTTTGCCTATCGCGCCTATATGGAACGTCTGCGAACTGGAACGGAACTGGACCTCAGCCGCTGAGCAGCGATGGGTTGGGACCTCCAAAGCCGAGAGTGCGGGATATAGGGCATACGAAGTCCCCAAGACCGTCATGCATTCCTGCCTCGCAACCCGTCCGCGAGCGCCGAAAGCGCATCGGCGAGTTGTCGCGCGGTCTTCGGCGGCGGCAGCGGTATTTTGAGGCTCCGCACGCCGGTTGCGGGATTGTGCTCAATCCATGGATGCGCCGGAGCCTTCGGATCGTTGGCGGCCGCCAGAGCGGCAACGAACTGCGCGCCCACCTGGACCAAGGCTCGCCACGGATCGGCCTCAAAATCGCGCGGCGGCCCTGCGACCTCGTTCGAGCGCGCGATACCGCCGGCGCCGATATCCGCATCCGCCTCCGCGGCTTCCACGGGTCGGATATCGTCAGCAACAGCAACGTTATTCCCCGTCTCCTCGGCCGGCGTCACAGCCTCGCCCTCGCCCATGCGCCCGGTGACGTTTTCGACATCCTTCATGAAGCGGTTGAGGCGCGAGCCGCCCAGCGAAATCTCGCCGCTGCCGCCGTCGAGAATTCCGGCCGACAGCGAGCGCTTGAACGCCAGCACCGAAAGCATGCCCTCCTCGATGGTACCCTTCGACACAAAATTGATGACCCGCACGGGCTGTCTCTGACCGATGCGATGGATGCGTGCGATGCGCTGCTCCAGTACGGCCGGATTCCACGGTAGGTCCATGTTCACGAGCGTCGAGGCATGCTGCAGATTGAGGCCCGTGCTGCCGGCGTCGGTGGACAGGAATACCCGGCAGGCGGGGTCGTTGCGAAAACGTTCGACCAGTGCTGGCCGCTTGTCCGACGGCACCCCGCCGTGGAAGCTGACGTAGCCCAAGCCACGCGCTTCGAGGCGCCGGATGACGATGTCATGCGTCCGCGTCCATTGCGAGAATACCACCGCCTTGGCTTTCGGCTCGGCGAACAGATCGTCGAACAGGGCCGCCAATTCATCGGCCTTGACGCCATGGTCTGTCTCCTGGTCCAGGAGATAGGTGCTGTTGCACGACATGCGCATGTTCTGCAGCGCACAGGTCAGCCGCCGCTGATCCTTGTCCGACAAGAACCGGGTTCTCCGCCAGCGCTGGACGATCTTCGCCGCCACGTCGGCGTTTTCCTGGTGATAGAGCATCTGCATCTCTGTCATCGGCACCAGAAGGTTCTGGTCGAGACGGTCCGGCAATTGTTTCAGCACCTCGGATTTGCGGCGGCGGATCATGATCGGCGCCAGTGTCTGGCCGATCTTCTCGAGCCTCGTGTAGCCGGTAACGCGCCCGCCTTCGTCCTTGACCTGGTGCTCGTGCAGCAGCTTCCACGTCGGCCCCAACCGGTGTTGATCGACGAACTGAACGATCGAGATCAGCTCTTCGAGCTTGTTTTCCAAGGGCGTCCCGGTCAGCACGATCGCGTAGGAACTGTCGATGCGCTTCAATGCCCGCGCCGCTATGGTGTTCCAGTTTTTCACACGTTGCGCCTCATCGACGATCACGAGCTCGGGCGCCCAGGCGGCGATCAAGTCGAGGTCAGGCTTGAGTTTCTCGTAATTCGTGATCTTGCAGAAGTCGTCCGAACGATAGTCGATCTGCCGCTGTGCCCGGCCTCCATTGATCACCCGCACCGCATTCTCGCCTTGTCGGCCCGAGAAACGAGCGATCTCGCTTTGCCACTGATATTTAAGCGAGGTGGGGCAGATCACCAGCACCTTCGAGACGCCGAAATGCCGTGCCAGAATTTCGGTCGCGGCGATGGCCTGTATGGTCTTGCCCAACCCCATATCATCACCGATGAGCGCGCGGCCGACGCGGACCGCGAACAGTGCGCCCTCAGCCTGGTAGGGATAGAGCGGCACTTTCAGAAGCTTCGCGAACTCGGCGTCGGCGGCTCCCTCTGGAAACAACTCCTCAAGCTTTGCAGCCCGACGCTCCGCATCGCGACTTCCTGCGATAAAATCGAGCGCATCGGCATACGCACGAAATTCATGGCCCGACTTCGACACCGTGGCCATGAAGGATTGCAGAGCGCCCAAGCGGTCGCCCGGCAGCATGCCGTCCTGCTTGAGGTCGAACAAAGCCGCGGCGGCCTCGCGCAAAGCTTGCGGGCAGTCTGTTCCAGCCCGAAAGTGGATGCGGCGCCTACCGTCGTTGCGGAGATACAGCTCGGAAAAAGCTGGCTGGTAGCCGCGCGCGAACGCGGCTTTGGCACCACGCTTCTTCTCCAGCCGCGCAAGCGTGAACTCGATGTGCTTGCAGGTACCGAGCTCGCTCGTCGCATAATCGGGGCACGAGCAGAAATTGCCGCCGGGCCCCATGCCCCGCACCGCCACGCGGTAGCTCGATTTTGAAGCGGGATTGCTGACCCGAAAATCGGAAAAGAACGGTTCGCTGGTCAGATTCTCGAGGGCGAAAGCCTGCTCGCGGCCAAACTGGCGGCGCAAACCGCGTTGCCAGTCCGCCGGCGACAGGTCGCTCGGCGCATGGGCGCGCGAGAGCTTGGGTTCTTTGTTCAGATTGGTCGCGGACTTCAGGTTTCGGCTCGTGGATTTCATCGAAATGCGTTCCGTACAACGAATGTTTCTCGCCAGAGATCAGCCTGGCATCTCATTGCCTTTTTCCCGGTGCTGACGATATTTCCATATTTCAAGCAGCGTTGGCCGATCAGTGTCTACGCAATCGATGATCGGCACATTACAGCTTTCACAATCGTCCAACAGGTTCTGTTGCAGAGACGGACTGCTGTGTAGCCGAGCGCGCGGTATCCAGACATCGAAATACCGATCTGCTGATCATTCAGTGAGTATCAGAACGCACGGCGGACCTGACAGTCCACGAGGATCATTCTCCGCGCCTCACAAGCTGTCGAGTTAACACGAAAATTTCTCAAAGGCAGCCGCCCCTCACTCCCACTCGATCGTCCCCGGTGGCTTGCTGGTCACGTCGTAGACCACGCGGTTGACGCCCTTGACTTCGTTGATGATGCGGGTCGCCACCGTGCCGATAAACACGTTGTCGAACGGATAGAAATCCGCCGTCATGCCGTCGATCGAGGTGACCGCGCGCAGCGCCACGACGTAATCGTAGGTACGGTAGTCGCCCATGACGCCGACGGTGCGCACCGGCAGCAGCACCGCGAAGGCCTGCCAGATGTCGTCGTAAAGGCCGGCACGGCGGATTTCCTCGATGAAGATATCGTCGGCAAGCCGCAGAATATCGAGCCGCTCGCGCGTGATCTCGCCCGGGCAGCGGATGGCGAGCCCCGGACCCGGAAACGGGTGGCGGCCGACAAACACGTCGGGCAGGCCGAGTTCGCGGCCGAGCGCGCGCACCTCGTCCTTGAACAGTTCGCGCAGCGGCTCGACCAGTTTCAGATTCATGCGCGCCGGCAGGCCGCCAACATTGTGATGCGATTTGATCGTCACCGAGGGTCCGCCGGCAAACGACACGCTCTCGATCACGTCGGGATAGAGCGTGCCCTGGGCCAGAAATTTGGCGCCGCCGACCTTTTTGGCCTCCGCGTCGAACACGTCGATGAACAGCTTGCCGATGATCTTGCGCTTGTCCTCAGGGTCGACAACGCCGGTCAGCTCTTTCAGAAACACGTCCGCGGCTTCGATATGTATCAGGGGAATGTTGTAATGGTCGCGGAACAGCGCGACCACGCGCTCGGCCTCGCCGAGCCGCAGCAGGCCATGATCGACGAACACGCAAGTGAGCTGCTCGCCGATCGCCTCGTGAATGAGCACCGCGGCGACCGCGGAATCGACACCGCCGGAAAGGCCGCAGATCACCTTGTCCTTGCCGACCTGTTTGCGGATTTTCTCAACCGCCTCGTCCTTGAAGGCCCGCATGGTCCAGTCGCCGGCGCAGCCCGCGATGTTGCGGACGAAATTGCGCAACAGTGCCGCGCCGTGCGGGGTATGCATCACTTCGAGGTGAAACTGCGTGGCGTAGAATTTGCGCGCGTCGTCGGCGATCATGGCGATCGGCGCGTTCGACGACATGCCGGTCACGGTAAAACCCGCCGGCAATTCGGTGACGCGGTCGCCATGGCTCATCCATACCGGATAGCGCTGGCCGACCTCCCAGACGCCATCGGTCAGCGCGGAGGCTTTGGTCAGCTCGACCTCGGCACGGCCGAATTCGCGATGGTGACCGGCCTCGACCCTGCCGCCGAGCTGGTGCGCCATAGCCTGCTCGCCGTAGCAGATGCCGAGCACCGCCACACCGGCCTGGTAGATCGCCAACGGCGCCAGCGGCGCATCCTTATCAAGCACGCCGGCCGGACCGCCCGAGAGAATGACTCCCTTCGGCACCATCTCGCGGAACGCCGCTTCGGCCTTCTGATATGGCACGATCTCGCAATAGACGCGCTCTTCGCGTATGCGCCGCGCGATCAGCTGCGTCACCTGCGAGCCGAAATCGACGATGAGAATTTTGTCGTGACCAGCCATTGCGGATTTTACACCCTCCCTTCCCTCTCCTGCTGGCGGGGAAGGGTTAGTGAGGGGGTCTGTCGAGTCTTGGCCATCAGGTTCATGAGTTGCGCCGCATCAAGCTGACGAAAAATCCATCGGTGTCGGTCCGGCGCGGCGTCATCAGCAATCCCTCGGCGGAAATAAGCGCCGACTGGGCGAAAAGATAGGCGACCTCGCCGAGCGTTTGCGCAACGTCGGCGGCCTTTTCCACCGAAAAACCTGGCGTCCGGCTTACGAAGGCTCGCACCTGCTCGCCGTTTTCGTCGTCGAGCACGGAGCAGGTGACGTAGGCGATGCGCCCGCCGGCTTTGGTCAGCGGCGCGGCACGATCGAGCAGCGAGGCCTGTTCCTTAAGCCGTTCGTCAAGCGCGCCCGGGCGCACCCGCCATTTGGCGTCGGGATTGCGCCGCCACGTGCCAGTGCCGGTGCAGGGCGCGTCGATCAACACCAGATCGGCCCGGCCGATGAGATCGTCGAGGCCCCACCCCAGACCGGCGCCGCCTGCTGGCGTGGCATCGGCAGGGCGCCCGCGTGGCGTACGCACCTGAATATTGCGGGCGCCGGCGCGCGCGATACGCTCGTGGATCGGCAGCAATTGGCGTTTGTCGATGTCGGTCGCGTAGATCTGGCCGCGGTTGTCCATGGCGGCGGCGAGCGCCAACGTCTTGCCGCCGGCACCGGCGGCGAGATCGACGACCTGCTGGCCGGGCTTGGCGCCGGCCAACAGGGCGGCGAGCTGCGAGCCCTCGTCCTGGACCTCGACCTCGCCTTTGCGAAACGGCGGCTCGGCGTGAATTGCCGGATTCCTGGCGTCGGCGCCAAGGCGGATGCGCAGTCCAATCGGCGACCATTGCGTCAGCGCGGCATGAAGATGCGCCAGTTTCGGCAAAACTTCCTCGCGCTCCACTTTGAGCGTATTGACCCGCAGATCGAGCGGCGCGCGTGTCGCCAGCGCGGCGCCCTCGGCGGCGCGGTCATCGCCAAACACTTTTGCAAAATGCGGATCGAGCCAATCCGGGTAGTCACCGGCGACCGGCGCTGGTGCGCCGGTCAACGCCTCGGCGGACAGCGCCGCTTTCTCGGCTTCCGACAAGGGTGCGGGCGCAAAGCGCGCGCCGCTGCACAGCGCCTCGATCGCGGCGACATCGAGCCCGCGCTCGCGCTTGAGCATACCGAGCAGCGCCGCGCGCGGTGTCGCCTCGCCCACCAGCCAGCACGACGACGCTTTGCGGCGCAGCGCGTCATACACAAGGCCCGCGATGGCGGCGCGATCGGACGAGCCGGCAAAACGGTGCGAGAGGCCCCAATCCTTGAGCACATCCCCCGACGGCCGCCGCCGCGACTCGATCTCGGCGAACACCTCGACGGCGGCTGACAGGCGGGCGGCGGGAGTCATCCGTGCGCCCCTAGCGAGGCCGTGATCATACCTTCGCGGCTCTTATTTTTTTGACACGTCGCTTGAGCGCAACCGCACGCTCGGCCCCCGGCGTGTCGTGCTGCCGCACATGTTTGCGCAGTTCCGCGATCGCTTCGGCGAGATCTTGGACATGAATGCCCTTCGGACACTTGCCGGCGCGCACGCTCTTGAGCATGCGGCTCAGGAGATCGTCGTCGTGCTCGTCGCGATAGGGTTTAAGATCGAGATCCTTCGGTACTTTCTGCAAACGCTCATCGCCGATGCGCTTAACGTATTTCTGCATGAAGCGATCGTAGGCGCGCCATTCGACGCCGGCGGCGCGCACCGCGGCCTCTTCGGCGCGCGTCGCGATCTGGTGGGCATGCAGATAATGCAGGCCGAGCTGATCGATCAGCGTCTTTTCGACTTCCTCATGCAAAATCAGGAAGCGGTCCGTTTCGATGATGCGGCCGCGGAACTTGAATGATTTTGGCATGTGCCGGTCGATATAGACGATCTTGCCATCGAGGCTGTAGCCGGCGAGGTAAGGAATGTCGTGCTTGCGATCGAGCTTTTTGACGCGGCGCACCACGGCGTCGAGCGCGCGGTCCATCATCAGACTGGAGACGTACCATTCCGGTAGCCTCAGCCGTTCGTGCGGAGCAGTCGGATGACAAAATTCAAGCGGCATGGCTTCACACCCAGGGGCTGGTCAAGATCACAACGATATAAATCACCCAGTTTAAGATGAGAGCGAAGGCCGCGATGCCGTACAGCGACCCGCGAAAGCGCACGACGTTGCTCGTGGTGTGCACATAGGCGTGGAGCAGACGAAAGATCACGAAGATCCATGCGAGGATGACAAACACCACGCCGGCCTTGTGCGTGATGTAAGCCAGAATGGTCAGGACATAAAACAGCACCGGCAGCTCGAATTGATTGGAGAAGGAATACGCCGCCTGCAGCGTTCGCTTGGACCAGTTCGGCTCACGCAACGCGATGTCCTCGGGCCGCACGCCGCCCGACGTTATATCGCGGGTGCGCAATCCGGCCATCCACCCCCACAGCACGAAGGTGAGGATGACCTCGACGAATAGCGGCAGCAGGATTGCTTGCAGCGACATCTCATTCACCCCCGCTCATTGTTCCCCCGTACCACGGCGCCGATCGCGCCGCCATGCTGCGTCAAAGCTTGACGCTGATCGCGGTCTCGCCATCCTCCGTGACCAACGCACTGCGCCAGGATTTGCCGTCGAACAACGCCTTGCGGACCGCTTCGGGCGTCGAGCGATGATTCAGATTGGCAGTGATGAGCGTCCCGCCGGTGCGCAGCAGCCCGCGCAGCGTCTTGTGCAGCGCCGGCGTCGGCGACTGGCCATCGAAGAACGCAACGTCGTAGCCCGGATCGAGCGTCGGCAGCACGCTGGCGAAATCGCCTTCATGCACGATGATGCGGTGATCCATCGCAGCAGCGACAATGTTGTCGCGCGCGAGCAGCACATGGTCCGGATCGCGCTCAATGGTATCGACGGTCGCCTCGGGCGCGCCCGCGGCAAACGACAATGCGGTGTAACCGAGCGCCGCGCCGAGTTCGAGGATGCGGCGCGCGCCGGTGGCCGCCGCCAGCGCCCCCAACAGCGGACCGTTCTCATAAGGATACGCGCCGCAGCCGTGCTGCGCGCGATGCGCATCGGTCGCCGCGCGGATCTTGGCAAATCGATCGATCGGGCCCGCAGCCATCGCACCGCCTAGGTTTGGCCTGGATAATTTGGACTCTCGCGCGTAATGGTCACGTCGTGGACGTGACTCTCGCGCAATCCTGCTCCTGAGATGCGCACGAACTCGGCCTTGGCGTGGAACTCGGCAAGATCTTTGCCGCCCACATACCCCATCGCGGCGCGCAAGCCGCCGGCGAGCTGATGCAGCACGTTGGCGACCGGCCCCTTATAGGGCACTTGGCCTTCAATGCCCTCGGGTACGAGCTTGAGCGCGTCCTTGATCTCTTGTTGGAAATAGCGATCGGCCGAGCCGCGCGCCATGGCGCTGACCGAGCCCATGCCGCGATAGCTCTTGTACGAACGGCCCTGATAGAGAAACACCTCGCCCGGCGTCTCATCGGTCCCGGCGAGCAGCGAGCCGATCATGACGCAGTCCGCGCCGGCAGCGATCGCCTTGGCAAGATCGCCGGAATATTTGATGCCGCCGTCGGCGATTACCGGCGTGTCATGCTTTTTCGCCGTCTCCACCGCATCCATGATGGCGGTAAGCTGCGGCACACCGACGCCCGCGACGATGCGCGTGGTGCAGATCGAGCCCGGCCCGATGCCCACTTTGATGGAGTCGGCTCCGGCGTCGATCAGCGCCTTGGCGCCTTCGGCGGTCGCGATATTGCCGGCGACCACCTGGACTGCATTCGATTGCCGCTTGATGCGGGCGACCGCTTCAAGCACGCGCGAGGAATGGCCGTGGGCGGTATCGACCACGACGAGGTCGACGCCGGCGTCGATCAAGGCTTCGCTGCGCGCAAAGCCGGCTTCGCCGACGCTGGTGGCGGCGGCAACCCGCAGCCGGCCCTGTTCGTCCTTGCATGCGTTGGGATTGGCCACCGCCTTCTCGATGTCCTTCACGGTGATGAGGCCGACGCAGCGATAGTCGGCGTCGACGACCAAGAGCTTCTCGATTCGATTTTGATGCAAGAGCCGCTTGGCCTCATCCTGGTTGACGCTTTCGCGCACCGTGATGAGGCGCTCCTTGGTCATCAACTCCGAGATCTTCTGCCGTTTGTCGGTGGCAAAGCGCACGTCGCGGTTGGTGAGGATACCGACGAGTTTCCCGGCGCGGCCGCCGCCGCCGCCCTCAACCACGGGGATGCCGGAAATGTGAAACTCCTGCATCAGCGCCAGCGCATCGGCGAGCGAGGAGTCCGGCTGGATCGTGACCGGGTTCACCACCATGCCGGACTCGAACTTCTTCACCTGCCGCACCTGCGCGGCCTGCAGCGCCGGCTCCAGATTGCGGTGGATGACACCGATGCCGCCGGCCTGCGCCATGGCGATCGCCATGTGGGCCTCGGTCACCGTGTCCATGGCCGAAGCGACGATCGGGATATTCAGCGGCACGCTACGAGTAATGCGCGAGCGGATATCGACATCGGACGGCAGAACATCCGATAGGCCGGGCTTCAACAGCACATCGTCAAAGGTATATGCTTCGGGTGGTACGTCTCTCGCAGTCAATGCCATTGCCAACTCCGCATGGCCCTGAAATGGCGGGCGGGCGCGTAAGGATAACGCCCTGGCGACGAGTGGACATCGTGTCCCTCGCCGACTCGGTGGCCCGCTTTTGGGTTGGCGGCGGTCGATAGCACGGCTTTGCCGCAATGAACAGGCCTAAAGGTTAGACAGTGGAGAAATCATCGTGAAAACCGGTATGAATCGCCGTCACTTCGGGCTTGGCACCCTGGCCGTGGGCACGGCTCTGGCCGGCGTCGGCTTGCCCCGTCCGGCCCGAGCGGAGCCGGTGCGCATTCGGGTCGGCTGGGTGGTGGTGCCGGCTTCGCTGGCTCCGCTGGTGCTGCAGCAGAAGGAATTGCTGACCCATTTCGGCAAATCGTACACGGCCGAAGCGATCCATTTCGCGGGCACGCCGCCGGTGATCACGGCGCTCGCGGCGGGCGAACTCGACATCGGCCCGCTGGCCTTCTCCTCGTTCGCGCTCGCGATCCAGAATGCACACATGGATGACCTGCGCGTGATTTCCGACGAGATCCAGGATGGCGTTTCCGGACACGGCACCAACGAGTTCATGGTGCTCAAGGACGGCCCGATTAAGAAAGTCGCCGACCTCAAGGGCAAAGTGCTGGCCACCAACGCCATGGGCAGCGCGGTGGATATCTCGATGCGCGCCATGTGCAAGCGCAACGGGCTGGAGGCAAACCGCGACTACACCATCATCGAGGCGCCCTTCCCGGCCATGCGCGCGATGCTGGCCGAGAAGAAGGCCGATCTGATCAGCGCCGTGCCGCCATTCGCGCTCGATCCGAATTTGCGCGGCATCGCCAATACGCTGTTCACCGAGAAGGATGCGTTCGGCATCACCCAGCTCACGATGTGGACAGCGCGCACCGATTTTATCCAGAAGAATCGCGCCGCGTTGGTTGATTTCCTCGAAGACGTGGTGCGCGCGGTCCGCTGGTACACCGATCCGAAGAATCACGAGGCGGCGGTCGCAGCCGTCGCCCGCATCAACAAGGCACCGCCGGCGCGCATGGAATGGGCCTTTGGACCGCGCGATCAATATCGCGATCCGAACGGCACGCCAAATCTCGCGGCGCTCCAGAGCAATCTGAACCTGCAGAAGCAGGTTGGCCTGCTCAACACGGACATCGATGTCAAAAAATACGCCGACCTCAGCATGGTCGAAGAAGCGGCAAAACGGCTGGGTTGAGAATCGCCCCGGGAGCGCAGAGGAAAGGCCGGCCATGCGCAATTCTACCCCGCCGCGTCATCGCCCGCGCCACGCGCCGCTGCTGGCCGGCTTGGCGTTGCTGCTGGTTCAGGTGGCGCATGCGCAAACCCCAAACCCGCAAGACACAGGCGATCAGAAGCGCTGCACCGGCGAATGGCGTGCAACGCTCGAGGAGCGCATCGCCTCGTGCACGACACTGATCGATTCCGGCCGCTATCAGACGGTCAATCTCGCCATTCTGCACGACAACCGTGGCATCGCGTTGCGCGCACAGGGTAATGTCGACGCCGCGCTGAATGACTTCGGCAAGGCAATCGGCATCGATTCCAAATCGGCGCGTGCCTATGCCAATCGCGGCGAGACGCGCTTTGCCAAGCGCGATTTCGACGGTGCCATTGCCGACCTCGATCTGGCCATCACCCTCAATCCGAGCGACGTTGCTTCCTACGTGACGCGCGGTGCCGCCTACGACCAGAAGGGCGATCTCGACCAGGCCATCGACAGTTATGGCGGCGCCATCCGGCTGGCGCCGAATTATACGACGGCACTCTTCACCCGCGCGCTTGCCTTACGTCGCAAGGGCGAACTCGATCTCGCCATCGCCGATTACGACCGCACCATCAGGTTCGATCCGAGGGACGCCTCCGCCTACAACGATCGCGGCGTTGTCTGGTTCGTCAAGCGCGACCTCGACCGCGCCATCTCCGACTATAATCAGGCGATCCGCCTCGATCCAAATTTCGTCGTCGCCTACAACAATCGCGGCGACGCATGGCGGAGCAAGGGCGACCTTGACCGCGCGGCCGCCGATCTCGATCGCGCCATCGCGCTGTCGCCGCAATTTGCGCTGGCCTACAGCAATCGCGGCTTGGTGGCGTATCAGAAGCACGAGTACAAAAGCGCTATTGCCGGTTTCACCAAAGCCATTCGGCTCGATCCGCAAAACGCGCAAGCCTATCATCGCCGCGCCAACGCCTATGACGACAGCGGCGATCACAGCGCTGCATTCGCGGATTACGACCTGGCGGCGCGGCTCGACCCTAACAGCGGCGGAGTTCTCTACGATCGCGGCATTGCCGACGGTCGTGGCGGTAATCTCGATCGCGCTATTGCCGACCTGAGCGAGTCGATTCGGCTGTATCCACAGTTCGCTTACGCCTATGACGCGCGCGGCGCCGCCTATTATCGGCAACGCGACTTCGAGCGCGCCATCGCCGACTTCGACGCGGCCATCAAGCTCGACCCGGAATTTCCGGCCGCCTATGTCAATCGCGGCAACGCGTTGAGCGGCAAGGGCGGAGCCGACCGCGCCGTCGCCGACTACACCGCAGCGCTCGGCATCGATCCTAATGACGCCGCCGCCTACTACAATCGCGCACTGGCGCGGCAGCGCCTGGGCAACATCGACAGCGCCATTGCCGACGGCGACCGGGCGATCGCGCTCGATCCCACAGCGGCCGCCTACAACAATCGCGGCAGCGCGTTGCAAGCCAAGGGAGACTACGCCAAGGCCATCGCCGACCTCGATCGGGCGATTGCGCTCGACCCGCGGGCAGCCGGCCCCTACGTCAATCGCGGCAATACGAAGCGCGCCACTCTCGACCTCACCGGCGCTGTTGCCGATTACACGAAAGCCATCGCGCTTTCGCCCGATTCGACACCCGCCTATTACAACCGTGCCTGGGCGCATTTTCTCGCCGGCGACAATGCCGCGGCCCTTGCCGACAGTGACCGGACCATCGCTCTTGACGCGCACGCCGCCAGCGCGTTTTTCACCCGCGGGCTCGTGCGCGAACGACTTGCGGACAAAGACGGCGCCACCGCCGACTTCCGCCAGGCGCTTGCGCTCGCGCCAGCGTTTCAACAGCCAGCCGAGGCCTTGCAGCGGCTGCAAGCTGGACCTGCCCAAACTGGACCCGCCCAAACCGGACCTGCAACAGACCGCATAAACAGCAAATAACCAAGAAACCGGATAGACCGCCGCAAATGCCCTTGGACGAGAACGGCCGCACCGCACCTTTAATCGTCGCTGTGTCGCTGTTCATGGAAAATATGGACTCGACCGTGATCGCGACATCGCTGCCGGCGATCGCACGCGATATCGGCACCAACCCGCTGGCGCTCAAACTCGCCGTCACGTCTTATCTTCTGTCGCTCGCCATCTTTATCCCGGCGAGTGGCTGGACCGCTGACCGCTTCGGCGCACGCAACGTGTTCCGAATTGCCATCGCGGTGTTCATCCTCGGATCGATCGGCTGCGCGCTATCGCATTCGCTGACCGATTTCGTCGCCGCGCGCATTTTTCAGGGCATCGGCGGGGCGATGATGACGCCGGTCGGCCGGCTGATCGTGGTGCGCTCGATCGACAAGTCGCTGCTGCTCAACGCCATGTCGCTCCTCACCATCCCGGCGCTGATCGGCCCGATATGCGGACCTCCGCTCGGCGGCTTCATCACCACCTACGCGACGTGGCACTGGATCTTCATCATCAACGTGCCGATCGGGCTGGTCGGCATCGTGCTTGCGACCCGCTTCATCCCGGATATCCGCGCTCAATACCCCTACCCGTTCGATCTTGTCGGCTTCATTCTGTCCGGCGTTGCCATTGGCGGACTGTCCTTCGGCCTCTCGGTCATGGGGCTCGCGTTTCTGCCGGACGGCATGGTCGCCGCGCTGATCGGCGTCGGCGCCGTATCAGCGGTCGCCTATGTGTTCTATGCGCTGCGCGCAACGGCGCCGATCCTCGATCTTCGGCTGCTCAAGCGACCGACGTTTCGCGCCAGCATTTTTGGCGGCTTCATGTTTCGGCTCGGCGTCGGCGCGCTGCCGTTTCTACTGCCGCTGCTGCTGCAGCTCGGTTTCGGACTGTCGCCGTTCCAGTCCGGCCTCATTACGTTCACCAGCGCGCTCGGCTCGATGTTCATGAAAGCGGCCGCCACCACAATCCTCAAGCATTTTGGCTATCGCAACGTGCTGCTTTACAACAGCCTCATCAGCGCGGTGTTCATCGGCGCCTGCGCCAGTTTCATCCAAGGCATGCCATTTGCGGCGATGATCGCGATCCTCTTGACCGGCGGCTTCTTCCGGTCGCTGCAATTCACCAGCGTCAACACGATTGCTTATGCGGAGATCGACGCGCCGGTCATGAGCCGTGCGACCTCGATGGTCGCCGCCTTTCAGCAACTGTCGCTATCGACCGGTGTCGCGGTCGGCGCGCTGATCGTCGAGCTGACGCTGCGGCTCAAGCACAGCACCGCGATGGGCATCACTGATTTTCCGCCGGCGTTTCTCGTGCTCAGCGTGCTCTCAGCCGCCGCCGCGCTGATCTTCATGCAGATGCCAGCCGATGCGGGTTCGGAGCTGTCGGGACGGCGGGTGGCGCAGCCAGCCGTTTCGGAGAAGCACGCCTAGCAGGCTTCGTTATTGCGGCGATTCTCCGCGCCGCCTCGAAAGCCCTTCGCCAGCAGATAAAGCTCCGCCGAATCGGTACGGCTCGCCGGCGGTTTGACGTGCTTGACGGTGGCGAAGTCGCGCTTGAGCTCGGCCAACAGGCTCGCTTCGGTGCCGCCTTGCAGCACCTTACACAGAAACGCGCCGCCCGGCGCCAGCACCTCGCGTGCGAATGCGGCGGCAGCTTCGGCGAGCGCCATGATGCGCAGGTGATCGGTCTGGCGGTGGCCGGTAGCGTTGGCCGCCATATCGGAGAGCACCACATCCGCCTTTCCTTGGTTCTTGTCCCCGAGCATCTCCTTCAGTTGCTCCGGCGCGGTCGCGTCGAGAAAATCCAGTTGCAGAAATTCGACACCGGCGACCGGCCTCATCTCAAGAATGTCGAGTGCGATCACACGCCCGTTTGCCCCGGTGCGACTCGCGGCGATCTCGCTCCAGCCACCGGGCGCTGCGCCGAGATCGACCACGCGCGCGCCGGCCTTGAGCAGATGAAATTTATCGTCGATCTCGACAAGCTTGTAGGCGGCGCGCGAGCGATAGCCGTCGCGCTTGGCGCGCACGACGTAAGGATCGCTGAGCTGGCGCTGCAGCCAGGCGCGCGACGATACGCTGCGGCGTTTGCCCGGTTTGAGCTTTGCCATCCTACGGGTCCGAGAATTCGGCGCGCGCCGACGGTGTCACGCCTCGCCCCACACACCGTCCTCGCGCATCATCTCGACGAGCATGCCCTCGCGCAGGCCGCGGTCGGCGACGCGCAGCCGCGGGCACGGGAACGCGCGGCGGATGGCATCGAGAATGGCGCAGCCGGCGAGCACGAGGTCGGCGCGCTCGGCGCCGATGCACGGATTGGCCGCGCGCTCGTCAAAGCTCATCGCCATCAGTTCACCAACCACGCTCGAAATCTGCTCGTCAGACAGCCAGCAGCCGTCGACGCGGCGGCGGTCGTAGCGCTTGAGCCGCAGATGCACGCCGGCGATCGTCGTCACGGTGCCCGAGGTGCCGAGCATGTGAAAGCCATCGAGTTCGCAAGCGTGCGCGTCGGCGAATTTTGTGACGAAGCTTGCCACCTCGTCGATCATGGCGTCGTAGGTCTCGCGCGACACGATGTTGCCGCCGTAGCGCTCTGCAAGAGTCACAACACCGACCGGCAGCGATATCCAGCCGACGATCTCCGGCGCCGGCGGTCCGCGGCGCCCGGGCCCCGACCGGCCAAGCCGCACCAGTTCGGAGGAGCCGCCGCCGATATCGAACAAGATGACGCCGGACGCAGCGGGGTCGAACAGCTCGGTGCAGCCGGTCGCGGCCAGCCGCGCCTCGGTTGCCGAATCGACGATCTCCAGTTCGAGGCCCGCCTCCTCGGCAACGCGCGCGCAGAATGCCTGCCCGTTTTCGGCGGCGCGACACACCTCGGTCGCAATCAGCCGCGCCCGAACCACTTCGCGGGCGCGCATCTTGTCGCGGCAAACCAGCAGCGCATCGACCGCGCGCGCAATTGCCGCGTCACCGATGCGCCGATTCGCGGCGAGCCCCTCACCGAGGCGGATGATTCGCGAGAATGCATCGACGACCCGAAAGCCGTCGGCCGTCGGCCGCGCGACTAACAGCCGACAATTGTTGGTGCCGAGATCGAGCGCCGCATAGGTCGCTTGCCGGCGTCCGTTGTGTTGGACGCGATCATGCTCACCGTGTGGGCCGTCGCGGTAAAGGCCATACGGCGACCGCCGGCCCCAGCGGGGCCGTCTTCGCACAGGCCAATTGCCGTCGCGGCCGCCTTGCGGCGAGCCATCGTCGTCCATGACCAACCTTTCTGTCGCGCTGGGGCGCAAGCGCTCGACGGCGCGACCAAATCGACCCCACGCAACATGTACCAGCCGGGCCCGCTGGGGCAAGCTACCGCGGGTGCGGTCTACGAGGCATGTCCCGGGCATGGCTTGCCGGGGTGTGCTAACTCTATTATGTCAGCCCATCAAAGCCTTACGGGATTCCACGCCATGAATTTGCATCCGTCGGCCAGCGACAGCGCCGAACGAGCGGCGGACCGCTTGGCGGTAGAAAAATTTGCCGTCGGCCAATCCGTGCCGCGCAAGGAAGACCCTATGCTGCTGCGCGGCAAGGGCCACTACACGGACGATTTCAGCCTCCCGGGCCAAGCGTACGCGGTCATGGTGCGCAGCCAAATCGCGCACGGAATTATCCGGGCGATCGACACGGAGGCAGCACGCAAAATGCCCGGCGTGCTCGGCGTCTATACCGGCGCCGATCTGAAAAACTACGGTCCGCTCAAATGCGTCGTGCCGTTCAACAACCGCGACGGCTCGCCGATGAAAAAACCGCTGCGGCCGGCGCTGCCGACCGACAAGGTGCGCTATGTCGGCGACCCGATCGCTTTCGTCGTCGCCGAGACCTTGCTGGCGGCCAAAGACGCAGCCGAAGCGGTCACGGTCGAGATCGATTCACTCCCTGCCGTGACCTCGGCCGAGGACGCGGCGGCCGCCAACGCGCCGCAGCTTTACGATGACGTGCCGGGCAACGTGGCGCTCGACTACCACTATGGCGATGCCGAAGCCGTCAAGGCCGCCTTCGCCAAGGCGGCGCATGTCACGCGGCTGACGCTCGTCAACAGCCGCCTCGTCGTCAACGCCATGGAGCCGCGCGCCGCACTCGCTGCCTATGACGGCACCCGCTTCACCTTTTACGTCGGCTCGCAGGGCGTAGTCGGCATGCGCGCCAACCTCGCCGAAGCGCTCGGGGTGACGCCGAAGGACGTCCATGTGATCACCGGACAGGTCGGCGGCTCGTTCGGCATGAAGGCGGCGGTGTTCCCCGAATACATCTGCCTGCTACACGCGGCGCGCGCGCTCGGCCGGCCGGTGAAGTGGACCGACGACCGCTCCGGCAGCTTCGTCTCCGACAGTCACGGGCGCAATCACGACCTGGTCGGCGAACTCGCACTCGACGAGAACGGCGACTTTCTCGCCGTGCGGCTGACAGTTTTCGCCAATGTCGGCGCGTTCCTCTCGCCGGTCGCGCCAATGCCGGGCACGCTCAACGCGGTCAAGAACGTGCAGGGCATGTACCGCACGCCACTGATCGAAGTCTCGAGCAAATGCGTGTTCACCAATACGTCGCACGTCTCCGCCTATCGCGGTGCGGGCCGCCCGGAAGGCAACTACTACATGGAGCGGCTGATCGATGCCGCCGCGGCCGAGACCGGCAAGGACCGCGTGGCTTTGCGCAAGCGCAATCAGATCAGCCCGCGCGACCTGCCCTACAAGGCTGCATCCGGTGGCATTTATGACAGCGGCGACTTCGCGGCGCTGACCAAAGAGGCCGTGGAGCTCGCCGACAGCAAGGGCTTCGCCCGGCGCAAGCGCGAGAGCCGCAAGCGCGGCAAGCTGCGCGGCTTTGGCATCGGCAATTTTCTCGAAGTGACTGCGCCCCCGTCGAAGGAGCTCGCCGACGTCAAGTTCAACGCCGACGGCACCGTGACGCTCGCGACCGGCACGCAGGATTTCGGCATGGGCCACGCCACGCCATTCGCGCAAGTGCTCAGCCAGCAACTCGGCATCCCGTTCGACAAAATCACGATGCTGCAGGGCGACAGCGACAAGCTGATCGCGGGCGGCGGCTCGGGCGGTTCGAAGTCGATCATGCACACCGGCACCGCCATCGTCGAAGCCGCGGCCAAGATCATCGAGAAGGGCAAGGAGCTGTCCGGCTACGCGCTCGAAGCGGCACCCTCCGATATCGCATTCGAGAAAGGCAATTTCACCATTGTCGGCACCGACCGCGCGATCTCGATCATGGAGTTGGCGGGCAAGCTGCACAGCGGCTTCAAGCTACCGGCGGACGCGCCGCAGTCGCTTGACGTCGCTCACGTCAGCGACGGACCGGCTGCATCGACTTATCCAAACGGCTGTCACATCGCCGAAGTCGAGGTTGACCCGGAAACCGGCATCATCGATCTCGTCAGCTACGTCTCCGTCAACGATTTCGGCACTGTCATCAATCCGATGATCGTCGAAGGCCAGCTCCACGGCGGTGTGGTGCAGGGCATCGGCCAGGCGTTGATGGAGCTTGCGGTCTACGACAAGGAAGGCCAGTTGCTCAGCGGTTCGTTCATGGACTACGCCATGCCGCGCGCCGCCGATGTGCCGATGTTCTCGCTCGCCGATCATCCGGCACCGGCAAAAACCAACCCGCTCGGCGTCAAGGGCTGCGGCGAAGCCGGCTGCGCCGGCGCCCTCACCTCGGTGATGAACGCGGTTATCGACGCACTCGGCGAACACGGCATCCGCCATCTCGACATGCCGCTGACCCCGTTCCGCATCTGGCAGGCGCTGCACGCGACCGAGGCCGGCAAGGGGCCCGTCACGGCGCAATGACGCAAGCCGTTTCCGTCCGCACGATCCGGCCCGCCGAATCGCGGCTGATCGCGGCCGTGTGCGGCGCGCATTTCATGAGCCATTATTACATGCTGCTGCTGGCGCCGCTGTTCGTGTTCGTGCGCGGCGATTTCAAGGTCAGTTACACCCAACTGGCGCTGGCGCTGACCGTCTTTAACGTCGTCTCCGGGATATTGCAGACGCCGGTCGGCTTTTTGGTCGATCGCATCGGCGCGCGCATGGTGCTTATCGTCGGGCTCGCCGTCAGCACCGTCGCCTATGCGATCGCCGGGCTCGCCGACTCCTACTGGGTGTTCATTGCCATGTACGGCCTCGGCGGCCTCGGCAACACCGTGTTTCATCCGGCCGACTATTCGCTCTTGTCGCATCATGCGCCGAAGGAGCGTCTCGGCCAGGTGTTCGCATTCCACACCTTCGCCGGCATCGTCGGCTCGGCCATCGCGCCGGTAACGCTGTTGTTCATGCAAGCCTATTTTGGTTGGCGCGGCGCCTATGTGGGCGCCTCGATCGTCGGCTTCATCGTGCTGTTTGTGCTGATCGCGCAGCCTGAGCCAAGCGCGGAACCCCCGCATGCGGCCAATGCTCCCGCCAAGTCGCGGGCGGATGTACGGCAGGCGTGGCGGGTATTGCTGACGCCGCCGATCCTGCTCAACCTCGGCTATTTCATCCTGACCTCGATCATGGGCGGCGGGCTCAACACTTACCTCGTGGTGGCGCTCGGCGCACTGCATGCAACGCCGGTCGACATCGCCAATATGGCGCTGACCAGCCTGCTCGCCATGAACGCAGTCGGTGTATTGGCCGGCGGCATGTTGGCGGGCCGCACTTCGCATCATGCCCTAGTGGCGGCGACCGGATTGGCGGTCGGCGGTGTCGTCACCGCGCTGGTTGGCTTGTTCGATTTTCACGCCGTCGGCCTTATTGTGCTGATGGGACTGAGCGGCTTCTTTGTCGGCGCGACCTATCCGTCGCGCGATATGCTGGTGCGCGCGGTGACGCCGGCCGGCGCTTACGGCCTCGTGTTCGGCTTTGTCAGCGTCGGCTACAACATCGGCGCGAGCATCGCGCCCATCATCTACGGCGCGCTGATGGACAACGGCATGCCGCGCTCGGTCTTCATGCTGTCGGCCGCCGTCAGCATCGCGTGCATCTCGACCGTCACATTCGGATTTTCCAAGCGCGAGGTGCGGTGAAGTTGGGTAACTGCGTGCCGCACCATGCCTTTACCCGCGTGCGGCGGGCTTGCTAACGTGTCTACGATCAATTTAGTGGCGACGGCGTGGAGCGTGTGAGATGCGGCTAGGCAGTACGGTGGCGCTGACGATCGCCGGCTTGGCCGGCGCAATCGCGATCGCCGTCTTGCATGTGCCGGTCCGGGCGCAGAATGCCCCGCCTCCCACCTGGATCGTCCCCGAGCTGCTCACCGCGGCCAAAGCAGAGGGCAAGCTGACCGTCTACGGCTCGATGAATGAAGCCGAGGCGCTGCCGTTCTGGAAATCTTTCCAGGATGCAACCGGCGTGCAAGTCAACTACGTGCGCTCATCCGACACGCAGATCATGGCGCGGGTGGCGATCGAGAACCGTGTGCGCCAGCGCACCTGGGATCTGGCGCTCACCACCACGGTGACATCGTTCCCGCACGAGTACCTCGCGCCCTATGACCCGCCGGAAGCCAAGGGCCTGATGGACGGCGCACGCCCGTCCGATCAGCGCTGGTATGGCGCCTACGCCAACTACAACGCGCCGGCCTACAACAGTAAATTCGTCAAGCAGGCTGACCTGCCGAAAAGCTACGACGATTTTGCCGCGCACAAGGATTGGGCCGGCAAGACCGCGATCGTCGGCACCGACGCCGAATGGGTTGCGGCGATGTTCTCCCATTACGGCGAAGGCCGCGCACGTACGCTGATCAAAAATATCGCCGGCACGCTCAATCCGGTGCTCACCGACGGTCACCTGGCGCTGGCGCGTTCGGTCGGTTCGGGCGAATACTGGGTCGCGCTCAACAATTTTCTCAACTTGACTATCAACGTGAAAATGTCGGGAGCGCCGTCGGACTACTGGCTGCTCAATCCGGTCGTGCTGATCTTCGGCGCCGTCGGCATCAACGTGCTGGCGCCGCATCCGAATGCCGCGAAGCTTGCCGAAAACTTTGTTCTGAGCCACGAGGCCCAGATCCTGGTTACCCGCAAGGGCCGCTTTCCGACGCGGCCGGAGGTGCCGACTAATCCGCCTGAGATCGGCGCGTTGCTCAAACCGATGAAGATCGTGCCGGTCGTGTTCGACGGCACCGAACACCGCAAATGGCAAAAGATTTTCAATGAACTTTTCGGACGCGGCTGAGCTCTAGTAATGCGCGCTCGTGTTGCTTAGTCGTACGCCGTCCCGCGCCGAGCGCCCTCGTACGTAATGTCTTGGAATTCTTTTGGAAAATATTGCCGCTGCAGGCCGTCGATAATTTCGTGCGGGCGGATGTAAAGACCCATATTTGGCCAATCGTGGCCGTTGATCGCGACCGTAACCTCAACCTGCCAACCTGGAAATTCTTTGATGAGCCGTTGCAGCTCACAGACGACGGGCGACCGCAGAATTTTCAAGTTGCCGACGAACACAACGATCTGCGGATATCCGCTATAATCTCCATGAACCGAATAATCGCCATCAGGTTGGCCAGGAAGGTAGTCGGGCCGGCCAAAGCGTTCAAGCAGCTTTTCAACTTGAGGATAAAGCCTTTCGAATATTTCTCTTTGCTTACGATAACGAACATGCTCTTCAATGCGAATGGGCTTACTCTTCATCGCCTCCTCCGCGAGGTCCAAAGACCCAAAAATACCGCAATGATTGCCGCAGGATTTTCATTCTCAGCGTCCGAATCCGCGGATCAAACGAACCCTTCACACCCTCCAAGACTTCTTGGGCCTGTTCAGGCGTCATCTGGTCGGCAGCGATGTTATTCTTTTTCATATAGTCGGTGAAGGCCTCATTGACGGCCTTATTGTAATTCCGATGCTCCATGGTCCACCGATTGACGCTGTCGTCGGCAAGCGGTCCAGAGGTAGCCTTTTCAAAGACCTTCTTGGTTTCCGGCTGAAGCGGATACTTTCCGTAGACCGCTTTTGGCACCCAATGGTGCCCCTCGGCGGCGTATTGAGCGCCGGGAGTCCAGTTCGTGTCGGGCGCATCCGAAACGACTTCTGTGTCACCGGCGCCGGCAACACCATCGCTGGTCCACTGACCGCCATCCGGACGGCCCGCCGGCACGCGGGGCTCATCCGGATTGAAGCCTGCCTTACGTAGCTCGGATCGGATCAGAAGTGGCCAGTCGCCGCACAGCTTGCGGAGGTCTCGAGCGATGTCTTCCAACTCGCCGCGCAGCGACGCAAGCTCAGCCCGCCGTAACCGAAGGCGTTCCTTGTGGTCCTGCTCCGCAAGCGTGCTGATGGCTTTTATAATCTCAAGCCGCGCCGCCGCGGTTTGGGGCACAAGGGTTGCAAGGTGCGGCTTGTAGGGTATCATCCGCTTTCATCTTTCTTGAGGCATGACAAACAGAGCGGCGCGGATCGGACCGAGCATCTTCCGCGCCGTCGAGGAGACGCCGATGAAACTTTGCCGCTACGATGACGATCGCCTGGGTGTGGTGCGCGGAAATATGGTGCACGACGTGACCGAGGCGCAGACTGAAATCCGCAAAGCCGCCCCCTATGCGATGAAAGGCGATGCCGTGGTCGCGGCGCTGCCGCAATGGCGCGAGCGGATCGATCGGATGGCCGACAAGGCAACCGGCAAGCCGATTGCGTCGGTCAAATTGATTCCCCCTGTCGCGCGGCCGACCAAGCTGACCTGCGCGCCGACCAACTATCAGGCGCACATCGAAGAGATGGCGAAGGCGGCAACGCAAACCGGCTCGCAGATCGTCAAGCATTTCTCCTCGAAGATTCTCGAGGCGGGAATGTTCCTGAAGGCGAATTCCGCCCTGGTCGGCCCGTCGGAGGGTATCCCGTTGCGCTTCCCCGACCGCCGCAACGATCACGAGGTCGAGCTGGTCATGGTGATCGGCAAGACCGGCAGCGATATCCCGCAATCAAAGGCGCTCGACTACGTTGCCGGCTACTGCCTCGGCCTCGACATGACGGTGCGCGGACGTGAAGACAGAAGCTTCCGCAAATCGGTCGATGGCTATGCCGTGCTCGGCCCGTGGATGGTAACCGCCGACGAAATCGCCGACCCCGATGCTGTGCCGATCAGCCTGACGGTCAATGGCGAGACGCGGCAGAGCAGCAACACCAGCAATCTGATCTACAATTGCCGCCGCCTGATTGAATTCGCCTCGGAGTTCTACACGCTCTATCCAGGCGACCTCGTCTATACCGGCACGCCCGACGGCGTGAGCCCGGTGCAACCGGGCGACGTTATCGTCTGCCGCTCAGCGCCGGCGCTCGGCGAACTAACCATCAAGGTGAGGGCCCATGAGGCCGGCGCGCATGCGGCGCAAGCCGCGCACGCCCAGGCGTAGGGTGTCGGCTCTTCCGCGGAGGCGAACATGCTGCAAATCAAACGCGCCGGTCATTCGACGCTGACAACGCCCGATATCGAGCGCATGATCGACTATTTCACCCGTATTGTCGGCCTGAGCCTGGCGACGCGGGAGAAGAACCGGGCAATTCTTGCGACCAAATCCGGGGTCGAGTCGATTGTCCTGGAACGCGGCGGCGCCGTCGAAGCCCCGCGGCTGTCGTTCCAGGTCGCGCCGGGTAGCGATCTCGGCGAGGTCGCCTCGCGGCTCAAGAAAGAAGGCATCAAGAGCGAGAAGCGGACCGACATTACCCCCGGCATCGGCGAGGCGATCACGTTCAAGGATCCCAAAGGCACAACGCTCGAGGTTTTTTCCGATTTCAACTTCACGGCCGAGGATACGACCTTCAACGGCATCATGCCGCTGAAGTTCGGCCACATCGCCTATCAGTGCCCCGACGTGCAGGGCGTGGTGAAATTCTATTGCGACGTGCTCGGTTTCCGCATCTCGGACTGGCGTAGTGATTTCTTCGCCTTCCTGCGCTGCAGCCGCGACCACCACACGGTGAATTTTCTACGCAACGCCGATACTGCAATCCATCATATTGCGTTCGAGGTGCGCGACTGGTCCGACATCAAGCGGGCCTGCGATCTGTTGGCGCGCAGCAATATCCAGCTCACCTGGGGACCGATCCGCCACATCATCGGACACAACATCGCCATCTACCACAAGAATCCCGACGGCGTGGTCATCGAGCTGTTCTGCGACATAGACCAGATGTTCGACGAAGAGCTTGGTTTCTTCGAGCCGCGGCCCTGGCACCAGGACCGGCCGCAGCGGCCGAAAGTCTGGGGCGACGACACGCGATCGAACTGGTGGGGGCCGATGTCGCGGGGATCGCCGGGTCACGGCGATGCCGCGACGGCAAAACCGGCGACTACGCCGGCGCGCCAGACCGCACCGGGCAAACGCGCGCCCGCGCACGCACCGGCGCGTGCCCGTCACGCGGAGAAGAAAAGCGGCAAGCCGGCGAAGCCGCGACGCCAAGGTTAGAGCGCTTCCCGCTTCGACATGACGGGAAGCTCTCTAGATTAGTGCGTTCCCGAGGCCTGCCACTGCAGAAACTCGCGAAACAGAGCGTCGCGCTCCGCAGCGTTGGCAGGCACGGCCCCTTGCTGTTTAACGAACGTCTGAAATGCGGTTTTCTGCTTCTGCTGCTGCTGGGCTTCGACCTGTTGCAGCATGTCTTGCGCCGCGCTGAACCGGGTCCAGCCCGGAACGGTAGCCGCCAGGTTCACATCGCGCCATTTGGGGTGGTACGGCGCATGCTGAAACGTGTCCCAGCGATTAAAGAGGTACTGCACGAAGCGCTGCACCCTGTTGTAACGATCACTGTCCTTCGACCAATTGTAGACGGCCAACACCGCCGGAACCGCGATGGTGTCGATGCTGTCCTTACCATCCAGCAGGTTCGGATAGTCCTTCTTGGTGAATTCGCCGAGCGTGTAATAATCCTCGAACTTTTTGGTGAAGGGGATATTGACCAGATGCAGTCCGGAGTTCGGCGGAATCTTTGAAAAGAAGTCGATTGGCTTCGGAATCACCCGCGCGATGGCGTCGATCTCGCCGGATCGCAATTTTTCCAAAGCGCTCGGCTGATCGATCATCACCTGCTGCACGTTGATGCCAAGCCGCTGAAATACGATGGTGCCGGTCAGGCTCGCTCCCGTTCCGGGCGGCCCAAAATTGACCTTCTTGCCGCGCAGATCCTCGAGGCTATGCACATTGTCGCGTGCCAGAATATGAAGTTCCGAGATTGGCAGGCGAATGATGTATTGCACGCGGCGCTCGAGATGCGGCGTCTTGCGGACGGTGCGGAAATACTCGAACACATCGGACTGCGTGACCGCCAAGTCGACGCCGTGCAGATACAGCAGGTCATCCAGGTTGGATCCCGCACCGAACGATACGATCGGCAGAACGCGGAGATTCTCGCCGTCGTCCAGAGCTGACGCCATTTCGGCGGCGAGCCGCATATAGGTGCCGGTGAAAAGACCGCCGACGATGCCGACGGTCCAGTCGTTTTTCTTTTCGCGCAACGCAGCTTCGCTGCCACCTTGCGACAACGAATTGGGCACCACTTGAGCCGAGAGATCGGAACTGAACAAGCCGATTAGCGACGCGATCAAACACGCAACAACAAAGTGACGACGCATGACTCCCCCCGTTTACGCTGGGCGCCAGGTGCCCCGTTTCCACGTTTCGCAAAATGGTCCGGCATGGCGCGGTGCGAAACTCGAAAGCGAGGGAAGCTGGCAACTGTATGATTTAAGCGTGGTTCATGATTTAAACGTGGCTTCGTTTCGAAGTTCTTCTCACAGCATGCCGCACCGATGAGAAGTTCCTCAGTCAGTCGCGTCAAGCGCGACGCTCGATTGTGAGTGCAGAATTGTGGCCGGTCTGCGACGGCACGCCCCGATCGATGCGAGACATTGCGCGCGTTTCAATTTTGAATCGTGCTTGACGTAGTTTCTTCATGCCACATTTGCTGAGATCGCTTGATTTCCAAAAGCTTACGTAAAAAAGGCGGCACGACGTGATCTTGCCATAAATAGTAATCACGCTTGCAACACCACTGAAGCGAACTAACAGGCGCGGGTCGGCAGAATTCAGTGGTCGCGCCAATCTTGTGTGTCGGGGGAGTTGTGTCATGCGTCACCTGCCTGATTTCTGATCTTGCTCTAGCAAACAGAAAATTCGCGAAACGGCACGCCTGACGGGCCCGGCTACTGCGCCGACCGTACGGCGGAGCAATGACGTTACGGCTTGGCGATTGCGCACAAACGCGGATCGCTGCGGGCGAGCTTTGCGCAATCGAGGCGGGGCGTTCAACGAGGAGGGATGGAGGGATCATGTTGAGGAATCGGACTGTCGCGGTTGCGGCCGCGGTTTTGGCAGTGGTCGGTGTCGCGCGCGCGAGCAATTGGCCGACGCGGCCGATCACCATGGTGGTGCCGTTCGCCGCCGGCGGACCGACGGATGTCGTCGGCCGCATTTTGGCGGGGCGGCTGGGCGATGTCCTCAATAAGCAGGTGGTCGTGGTCAACGTCGGCGGCGCCGGCGGGATGACGGGCGCCGACCGGGTCGCGCGCGCCACCCCCGACGGCTACGAAGTACTGCTCGGCACAGTCGGTACGCAGGCTTACAGCCAGACGCTTTACAAAAAGCCGCTTTACAGCGCGACGAAGGACTTTGCCCCGGTCGTCCTCGTCGCCGAGCAACCGCTTGTGCTCGTTGTGCGTAAGAATTTTCCGGCCAGTTCGCTCAAGGAGTTTGCCGCTTATGCCAAGGCGAATGCGGCCAAGCTCTCCTTCGGCTCTGGAGGCGCCGGCTCGGCGACCCATCTCGGCTGTGTGCTGCTCAACTCAAAGCTTGGCATCAAAGTCCAGCATGTCCCCTATCGCGGCTCGGCGCCGGCGCTTCAGGACCTCATGGCCGGTCGTATAGACTACCTGTGTGACGCCGTGTCCACCGAGCTTTCGCCAATCAAGGCCGGAAGCGTGAAGCCCATCGCCATGTTGACGCAACGGCGCACCGCCGTATTGCCAAATGTGGCGACCGCCAAGGAGCAAGGCTTCGCCGTCGATGCCAACAACTGGATCGGCCTGTTCTTTCCGCGCGGCACGCCGGACTCCATCATTCATCACCTGCGAGACGCCACCGTCGCGGCGATGAATACCCCGGCGTTGCGCGCGCGCATGGAAACGATCGGTACGGACCTCGTTGCGGCCGACCGGACCAGCTCCAGCTATCTGCAGCATTACGTCGCCAGCGAGATCAAAAAGTGGGCGGCGCCGATCAAAGAAAGTGGCGTAACGGTTGACTAATGGGGCGCGGAGGTACCAACGCGCGCGCGTCCGGCGCCATGTCGGCCCGGGCGCGATCGCAGGACCCCCATAATTGCAGTGTGACCGAGCAGAGCAGGAACAGGGGAGATTCGAAGCATCGGCGGTTCAAGGGGTTCGACCGCGCGGCGAGGAGGCGAGTACGAGTATGAGTACGCCATTCCCACCAAACAGCAAACTGAAAGGTCTCTCGGCATACGCGCCGCCGCACGTACGCGACCGCGCGTTATCCGTGGTGCCTGCTGAGACTGCAGACACGCCGGCGCAGACCGAAACGTCACAGTCGGTGACGGAGCCGCAGACCGAGGGCGCTCACACGCCGGCAGTTAACGAGGCGAGTCCTGAGACTAACGCCGGCAAAGCTGAAGATCCGCTGGATTGGATCGAGGATGCGATCCGTGAGGTCGTCTCGCTCAAACACGTATCGGACGCCCATGGCGAATCCGATCCGGCGGTCACCGATGCGAGCTCACCGTCCATAACGCCGTTGCACGATCAGAATGATGATTGGCCGCCATCGGGTGCACGGCGACGGAGCCCTCCCCGTCTTGAGACCCGGATCGTTCCGCCGCCACCGCCTCCTGAGCGGCAGACCAGCCGCCTTGGGCCAATCCTAAAAACGTCACTAGCAATCGTCTTCGCCGCGATGGTGGCTTATGGAGTGACCCTGTTTTACTCGTCCTGGCCGAGTGAACAGCGAGCAAAGGGCCCAGACCACCGCGTCGCCGAGACCACGCCGCGGCCAATAGAGAGGCAGCCTGCTCCCCAGACACGATCACACATGACTGTCGAGGACGAGCAGGCATTCACGAATGAACCGGTTTCGCTTGCGGTCAATGTCGAGCCAGCCACGGACAACGAACTCCTGCTCTTTAACGGACTGGCTCAAGGCACGACGCTGTCCGCAGGAACCTCTATCAGCCCGTCCAGCTGGCAAGTACCGCCCAACAAGCTCTCCGGCCTTTATCTTTACGCGCCAAAAGACTTCGTCGGCGTGATGAACACGACGGTCAATTTGCTGGGTCCCGACAAAACGCTGCTTGATAGCCGCGACATGCGGCTCAAGTGGCTCTCCAAACCACCGCAGCAGGCATCGCAGCCAACTGTGGCATCGGCGCGTAATGAGGTGCCGACGGGCGTCCACGGCAGTGCCGCGCCGCCCGATGCGCCGGCTGTCAAGTCGATCGACCCCGGCGAAGCTGCGCTGCTCATGCAACGGGGCCGCGACTCCCTGAGTACCGGCGATATCTCGGCGGCACGCGTGGCCTTCCGCCGCTTAGCGGACGCCGGCATGCCGGACGCCGCTTTGGCGCTGGCCAATACCTACGACCCCGCTTACCTCTCCGCGCACAATGTCGTCGGCGTGGTCGGCGACCGCGCCCTGGCGCGCACATTATACCAGCGCGCAAAAACCCTGGGCTCCACGGAAGCCAGCCGTATTCTCGCGGACATGACGACACAATAAATCGCGCAGGCTGACATCGATCTCAAACTCATCCGCGCACAGCAAACCGGATTGCTAACTTAGCTATTTTGTACGTACGCGATTTCTTGGTCGGACGCGCCGGCCCCTAACACATATTTCCCATTGCAACGGCGGGATCGGCGCACCGCATATTGCACGCGTTTGCATCGACCGTGGGACCGGCAGTCGGCGTAGCCACTATGAATCGCGATCGTCCGGCGAATGGCCTCGCCGAGGAATTGTTTCGTCTTGCCATGGAAGCCTGCCCCAACGGTATGCTAATGACAGACGGGTCCGGCAGCTTTCTAATTTTCGGAGGAGCGCCATGACGAGATACTTACTGCTGCGCACGATCCGCTTGTTTCTATGGGCAGCATTCATTCTGTCTCTGGCGACTGCAACCATATGGCGGCAGGACATAAATGTTGGTCCAATCGTTCGCTACTTGCCGCCGATATTACTGATCTTGGCTCTCGGCGTCGGATTTATGGAGCGCTCCTACCGCAAAGCGCATGGGCTCGAGCCCAGGCGCCTGTGGTCAAGCTGACGGCGTCCTCACCCGCTATCCCCACCTGTGGCTCGTGGTGGGCCGGGGCGATTCATTGCCCGCTTGCCCGAATTCGGCCGGTGGACTACATGTCCACCTGAGTTCCGGCCCCTCACCAGGGGCCAGATTTTTCTCCCGAGGCTAAAGAGCGGCCACGGATACAAAGGCCCCCGATACAGAGGGCATTTGGGGAATAGTTCAACGGTAGAACATCGGACTCTGACTCCGAGAATCTAGGTTCGAATCCTAGTTCCCCAGCCAGTTTTTCTTGGCCCAGTGCTGCGTGTTTCCGAACGGCCGATCGGCAATACCGAGAGCGGCCGCATGTCGAGGGGCAGCATGTCCGTGAACGCCGTAGAGCCGCGCCTCGCCAAGATCGACCTGCACGGTTATCGCCCCCGCGATTTTGTCGGGCCGCCGATGGCCAATATTGTCGAGCAAGCCTGGGAGATGGGAGCGGACAAACTCCGCTTCATTCATGGGCATGGTCGCGCCCGCGGCAAATCGCCGGGATTTTACAACACCAAGACCGGCTGGCTCGGCCTGCGG
>JBAQJL010000091.1:0-5601 GCA_049300295.1 Xanthobacteraceae bacterium | reverse complement strand
TGCCCCATCGGCGCTGCGGACGTGATGGCGTTGTTGCGAATATCGTAAATCTCGAATGCGCCGGTATTGGCGTTGCGCATTAGCATATCTGTTTCGTCGGCGTTGCCGGAAAAGTCACCGAAACCCGCCACCGACCATTCCAGGCCGACTTGCCCCATCGGCGCGGCGGAGGTGATCTGATTGTTTCCGATGTCGTAAAGCTCGAATACGCCGGTATGGCTATTGCGCATCAGTATGTCGGTTTCGTTCGGTTGCGTCGAGAAATCGCCGAAACCCGCTACCTGCCACTCGGTACCAACTTGCCCCATCGATGCGGCCGACGTAATCGCGTTGTTGCTGATGTCGTAAAGCTCGAACTGGCCGGTGCTGCTATTGCGCATCAGGATATCAGTCTCACCTGAGCACGTCGAGAAATCGCCGAAGCCCGAGACCTGCCACTCGAGACCGACCCGACCCATTGCGGCGGCGTTGGTGATGTTGTTATTGCTGATGTCATAGACCTCGAAGGCGCCGGTATTGCTGTCGCGCATCAGCATGTCGCTGGTGTCCGAGCCGGAGAAACCGCCGAGCCCGGCGACCTGCCACTCGGCACCGAGCAGCGGCAACGAGACGGCCGAGACAATCGCGTTATTGCCGAGATCATAGAACTCGTATTGGCCGCCACCGCTGTTGTGCATGATCAGGTCGGCTGAGGCGCTAGAGGGCGACCCCGCTCCTTTCACCGTGACCTCGACGCCGTTATTGCTATCGGGGGTTACGGTGAAGTCCTGAGAGTTCCAGGTTCCTTCGACCACCAATGGGGCAAGCGGCGAGTTGTCGGCCGTTTCGATTGTGATCATTCCTTCGCCGGCGCTGGTCTGAGTCCAGACCGCGTGATCGCCCGTTGCGAAACTCAGGAAGGTCAAATCGATGCTGTCAGCGACGGTCAGGCCTGAGATGTCGGTGCCGATCTGGCCGGCGTCCTGATCAAGCTCAAGAGTGCCCGCGGCGCCGGTAAACTCAACGCCCTGCGAAATCGTGCCGCCGGAACGTAGGTCCAGTAATCCACCGCTACCAATTTCGATCTGGCCACCGTTGAAGCCAAGAATGTCGGAAGCGACAATAATCTGGCCGTTATTGGCTACCTGGATTACGCCCCCATTGGTCATAGACCCAAGTATGGCGATATTCCCGCCGAGAGCCTGGATCACACCTGTTGGCCCGTTGCTGTTGCCTTGCGCTTCGAAACCGATGCCGCCGTCAGGATTTGTCGCCAGTACGGCACCGATATTTTGAACGGCACTTTGGACGCCGAGTGCGCCACCGGTGGACACTATCAAACCTGCGTTGGTGACCGTGTTTGCACCGGTGTTTATGTCGAGAATAGAGCCGGTGGCCTTTACGGTGGTGCCCGCCTCGATTTTCAGCGTGAGATGGGCGTCGCCCAGGTTGCCCGCGCCGGACAGCGTGCCGCCATCGAGATTAAGGGTGGCGCTCAGTCCGTTGCTGACGATGCTGTCCTCGTCGGACATGGACCCTCCGAGGAGGATCTGACCGCTGCCCTCGATGGTGACCTTTCCAGCAATCTCGATTTTGGTTGCGTCTCCATCAGACAGAGCTTCGATCGTGTTGTTATTGATGACAGTCGACGACGATCCGATCCTCGCCCAATCGCCGAACATGATGGTGCCGCCGTTATCGGCGAGCAGCAAGTTCTCGTTGTCGAAACTGCCGCCGTAGGCGCTGCCCACAATTCGGAGTGCCGGCACCCAGACCATTGTTTGTTTCGATGGTCGCGTAATTGGTGAACACAAGACCTTCGATGAAGCCAGTGCCCGAGATGTTGTTGTCGAAATTGGTGAGGCTCGCGGACGACGCTCCGCCAAGAATTCCGTCGTTACCATTTCCCGCAAATACAATTGAACCGGCACCGTTCAACTGCACCGTATTGAAGATCGTCAAGTCGGTCGTGATATTGCCGCTGGGCGACAGATCGATCGTCGCGGAATTATTGATCGTGCCGCCATCGACCTGGAAATTGGCGCTATCGACGTCGATGAACCCGAACATTCCGAACGGAAGGCCGTTGATTACGTTAAAGTTGCCGCCGGTCAGGTCAAGCGCATCACCTTGACGGATCTGCAGGGTATTGATGATGACGTCGCCGCTGCTGGTGGCTGTGCCGGTTCGCATGTTGTTGCCGATGAAAACGTCGCTCGAGCTCGTCGGAACGCCCGCATCCCAATCGCCGGCCGTCGTCCAGTCGCCTGTGTGGGCAAGCCAATCGTCAGTCGCCATATTGCACCCGATACTTTCAAACGCGCTCGCATCGGCCACGACTACACGTCATGCCGGTCGCGCGGAACTTGCTTGTTCTGTTGAGATTGTCGCCCCAACACATCGACCATACAGGTTAGCCCGGCCGATGAATAGCCAGAATGTCAGGATAGCCTGATCGAGCGAGGAGCTATGCTGTCGCTATCGCATTGCAATAATCTAATAGTGTCATTCGAGGCCAATTAGCTGATGTTGGATGGGTCAATTCAGGAGCATCCAAATGCCACCCACCAGCAAAAGCGCCGATAGCGCGTCGGTAAAGTCCTGCATCGTCCGCTTAATAGCCCAGGGCTACGCAAATTCGCAAAGTATGGATATGACTGCTTTGGGTCTTGGTTGCGTAAAAACATTTCGGAACGGTCCGAAGCAGTTCAGGGTGGCGTGTTGCGGGTTTGGAGACGCTTCTGAAGCTCCCAGGCATCATTCTTGAGTGACCTGGAGACTCTGAGACGACCCACACCTCAAGCCCGGATCGCCACCAGGAGCGGTTTCACGCCGACGATGTTCATCACGCGCGTGAGGTTGTAGGCAAGCACGTGCAGCGCCATCTCGGTGGCAACCTTCGGCAGCCGCTTCATCAGGAAGTGGGTCGCGCCCATCCGCATCTTGAGCGTACCGAACGGGTGCTCGACCGTCTCGCGGCGCTGGCGCATGGCCTGAGGATTCTCGTCGAGACGCCTCCACGTCAGCTTGTATTTAGCGCGCCCCGCACATACCCCAGATATAGCGGCGCTTGACGGGGACGCCCAGCCGCGGCCGACTGCTTCGCCATGGGCTTCGGCAAGCGCCGGACGGAAAGCGAGCGCGCAGCCGTGGCCGCGAAGGAAGCCGAGGGCCGGCGCGCACTCGGCCGGCAGGCATTGGACGACGACCCGCCCTCCTCTTGTCGAGACTTCGCCGTCAGTCAGGCCCTCACTCAATTGAAGGCGCACGTCTGGAATGCGGCTGGGCGAATAGACGGGCAAGCGGTACAATCGAGGCGTTTCGGCAAAAGCCGGGATGGCTTTTAAAGCATTCGGCTGCCGGCGCTCCGTCGCAAATTTGTATCCGCTGTTCGGTCATTCACAGGGAGATTTCATTGATGCGAAACCTGTTGCACGCGAGCGGACTGGCCTTGCTGCTGCTGTGTGGTTTTGCCGGGCGGCCCGCAGCGGCTGCTGACGCCGACCTGAAGGTTACTGTGACGAATGGCGATGACACCGCGGGGGACGTGCGAGTGCAGGTGCGCCCGGCCGGCCAGCATAACGGCGACGTGATCGCAGAGGGCGGGTCGGGCGATGACATAAAGGTGCCAGCCGGAACCTACGACGTCGACGTGACCTACGTTGACGGCAATGCCAGCAAGACGATCTGGTTCGACGGCTTGGCTCTATCCGGCCGCGTCGAAAAGACGGTCGATATGGGTATGCCCGTGGCCGCGCTGAAGGTCGTGATCACCAATAGCGGAACGGACGTCGGCGGGGACGGCACGTTCGAGGTCCGGCCGGCCGGACAACACAGCGCAGATGTCATCGCCTATGAACGCTCCGGCGGGACGGTGCGGGTGGCGGCCGGCACTTATGATGTCGACGTTCGCTTCCAGGACGGCTCCGTCAATAAGACGGTGTGGCTCGACGGCTTAGCGCTGACCGGCACGGTGCAAAAAACCGTCGAGGTCGGTGCGCCGATAGCCGCGCTGAAGGTCGTGATCACCAATGGCGGAACGGACGTCGGCGGGCAAGGCACGTTCGAGGTTCGGCCCGCGGGAAATCACGGCGCGGACGTCATCGCCTATGAACGATCCGGCGGCACGGTGCGGGTGCCAGCCGGCACGTATGACGTCGACGCTCGGTTCCAGGACGGCGCCGTCAATAAGACGGTCTGGCTCGACGGCCTGGCGCTGTCCGGTACTGTCCAAAAAACCGTTGAGGTCGGCGCGCCGATTGCCGATGTGACTTGGCACATTACCGAACACGGCCAGAATGTCGGAGACGACGGTCTATACCAGATCCGACCCAACGGAAAACACGATGGCGACGTCATAGTATCGGGTCGTTCTGGACAGCAGGCGCGGTTGCCCGCCGGCGACTACGACGTCGAGATCACCTATGCGAAGGGCCTGATCAAAAAGATGATCTGGTTTGACCGCCAGACCCTGACGGGCAAGGTGGATAAGACCACTGAACTTAATTTGAACCTGGCCCAGGCCACGGTGTCAGCGACCTTGAACGGCGCCGATGTGGGCGACAAGGCGCATATCGGCATCGCGCACCCCGGGCAGCGCGACGAAATCGGCGCCATCCGCGGTGACGAAATGGCGGAGCTCGAGGCCGGCCATTACGATCTGACTGCGACGATGCCGGGCGCCGAAGGCACGCTGCGCGACGCGGCGATCGCGGGCCGGACGCACCTGATCGTCGCGATGAGGGCGCTGCACACCGCAGAACTCAAACCCGGCGGCCCGCCACCCAAGGAATGCACAATTGAAGTCTACGGCGTGAATTTCGATTTCAACAAGTCGGTGCTACGCCCCGACTCCGAGCCTGTGCTGCGAGCGGTGCTGAGTTTGTTCACCGCATCACCCTCGTTCCGGGCCGAGGTCGGCGGTCACACCGACAATATCGGCACGTCCGAATACAATATGAAATTGTCCGCGGCGCGCGCGGCAGCGGTGAAAGCTTGGCTTGTGACGCACCGCGTCGCAGCTGATCGCGTGACGTCGCGCGGCTACGGTGATACCCGTCCGCTAGTGCCGAACGATACGGATGCGAACCGCTTTAAGAACCGGAGGGTAGAGCTTCGGCGGATGAACTGTCGGTGAGAGGCGCCGAATGCGTCGAATAAGGACCAGCCAGGGCCCCAGCCCTACTCGACGGTGAGTGCTGGCGCTCCGTTGCGGGTCGATGCCGGAGGTCGTCGATGATGGCGTCACCGGAGGTTGGTCGACAGTGAGGAAAAGGCCATCGCGGCATTGCCGTCGCTTTCAAGCATCCCTGGCCCCGTCGTCCCTCCCAGGATCGGCGGGGCTTTTTGTTGAGACGCAAGCTTGTTGTTATCGGGATTGAAGGCGGATGGCGGACGCTCGCCTGCCACGCGCGAATCAGATAGCTCACTAAGATGCGGGTTTCAGACATGCCCGCACTTTTCCTCAACTTAGACCCCGCTGGCAACGGCGGGGCTTTTTCATTTCAGCCGGCGCTCGCGACTCAGATAAGGTGCTGCCAGTCGATCCTTCAGGAGGCCAGAATGTCGGATGCGGCAGAACCACTTTCTAAGCAGATCAGCAACTTCTCAACACCATCGTCC
>JBAQJL010000090.1:0-16576 GCA_049300295.1 Xanthobacteraceae bacterium | reverse complement strand
GCCAGCTTGATGACGTTAGTGTCGGTCACGGCGTATCACTCCTTTGGTGGAGAAGTGGAGGCGTCGAACATCCCCACGATACGTCGCCTTACCCCTTCATGCCGTCACCAACTTCCGCTCATAGCTCGTTGTCGTGATATCGCTCTGTGTAAGCGAGCTTCACAATTTGGTGGATAGCGGAGCATCAAAAAATGAGCGACAGGAAATGCCCGAAATGCGGAGCCGAGATCGAGGAGGGATATGTCCCCGACTTCGGCCACGGCATAGTTCCAGTGCCGCGTTGGTTCGCAGGCGCGGCAGAGATCAGTCGCTGGCTCGGAGTTAAAACGAGAGGCAAGCTGGGCCTTCCGATATCGACATATTCGTGCGTCTCCTGCGGATTTTTGGAATCATACACACAACCCGCCGAAACTACCCCGACTTCTCAGAGGTCATTGGCTGGCCACCAACTGCTCTGGCCGCCTCTGCGCATAGCTTCGTGATCTGATTTTGAAGCAGCGACGAAATTAAGCCTCTGCTACTCACAAAATCCGCAGCATCGGCACGGCCCACGCTTTACCCCTCGACTTCGCGCTCGAGCGTCGCCCGGTTTTCGATGCAGTAATAGCCGGCGATGCGGCTGATCAGGGCGCGGCGCGTCCAGTCGTTGAGGATGCGGCTCACGTTTTCTCGCGCGATGCCTGCCATCGCCGCCAAGTCGCTCTGGCTTACTTTCTGCCGTACGACGATACGGCCGGAGCCGACGTTCTCGCCGAACGCATCGGCGAGGCCCAGCAATATGCGCGCGGTGCGGCCCTTGAGCGACAGGAAGCTGGTTGCGAGTAGCGAGTTGTCGACGTCGCGCAGCCTTCGCGTCAGCAGCACCATGATGCGGCGGCAGATTTCCGGTTTGGCGAGCGCCAGCGCGTCGAAATTAGCGCGGCTGACAAACACCACCTTCGACTCGCGAATCGCTATCATCGAGGCTGATCGCGGCTCGCCATCGATCATCGACAACTCGCCGAAAATCGACCCGGGCCCAAAGATGCCGAGGATACGCTCCGCGCCGGACGCCGATACGACCGCCGCCTTCAATAAGCCGCTCTCGACCCGATAGCAGCCGTCGCCGGGGTCGCCCGTGAGGAACAATACCTCATTGGCGGCGAGCCCAATGGACCGGCCTTTGCCGAACAACTCGGCCGACAGGCCTGCCGGCAGGCAGCTCAAGACCGTGTCGCCGCCGGAAGGGTCCTTCGCCATGTTTTGGCATTATTCCGGCCCGGCGCGGTAACGCAAGACACCAAATGCAAGACACCAAGCGCAAGACGCCAAACTTAAGGCTGCGTGCCGACTGGCTCCGTTCCGGCCGCCGGGCATCTGGTATAACGAACGCACCGATCGGGCCGATGCGAAAGGCGCTTCCGTCGTGGCCACTGCCAGTCCAGACATGCGACGCAAGCTGACCGTCATTCTGGCGTCGGACGTCGCCGGTTATAGCCGCATGGTCGGCGCGGACGAAGAAGACACCGTTCGCCGCTTTGGCGAGGCTGCGGCTGAATTCGCCGGCTTGGTGCAGACGCATCGGGGACGAGTGTTCAATACCGCGGGCGACGCCATCCTGGCCGAATTCGCCAGCGCGGTCGACGCAACGCGCTGCGCCATCGCCATTCAGGACGCTAACAATGCGCGCAACGCCGCGGTGCCGGCTGAGCGCAAAATTCTGTTTCGCATCGGTCTCGCAGTCGGCGACGTTGTTGTTGCTGACAACGGCGACCTGCTCGGCGACGCGGTGAATATTGCCGCACGGCTGGAGGGTATCGCCGATCCGGGCGGCATCTGCGCATCCGAGGATGTCCTCAACCACGTTCAAAGCAAAATTCCGCTCAGCGCGACCGATCTCGGCAAGCAATCGCTGAAAAATATTCAGCGGCCGATTCGCGCGTTCAAGCTCGCGCCAGATGGACGGAGCGCCGGCACGCGCATCGAATCCGCGCTCAAGCCACGCGGCCGGCTGCCAAAGATTTGGGTCTGGTCGGCCGCCGCTTGTGCCGCCGCAGCGATCGCCGTGCTGCTCATCTGGAAATTCCAGCCGTTCTCGCAGCAGGCGGCTCCGGTTGCAGCCAATACGCCGTTCGATGCGGCGAAGATACCATTGGTCACCGATCGGGTGCGCAGCGCGCTTGCCGATTTCGCCCGCGAACCGAGCTTCAAGGCGATCGCGATTTCGCGCATCGGGTGGGGCGTGGCGAGCGGCGCGCACGACACGGTCAGTGCCGAGCGCGAGGCGCTGGATCGCTGCAGAAAGCGCGATCAAAAGGGCGATTGCCGGATTTATGCGCTGGGCAACCAGGTGGTCTGGCCGGCGCTGCGTTTGCCGCTGCCGGCCGACCTTCACGTCGAACCGTCGAACGTGCCGCTCGTGCCGCAGCAACTTGCGTCCATCAAAGGCGTGCCGAATGCCGCCGGCCTGCAGGCGTATCTTGCGGACAGCAATCACAAGGCGCTGGCGATCAGCGATAACGGCTTTTCTTCCATGAAGGATCGCGAGACGCAGACGGAAGCGATCCGGCTTGCCGTCGAGCGCTGCTCCGATTTTGCCCGGGCGCCCTGTTTGCTGATCTCAGTCGACGGATTTTTGTCGGTCAAGATTCCCACTTCATACGGCGTGGTGCGGCCTTACACGCTGGCCGGCGAGACTGAAATGTCGGAAGCCGACAAAGTGCGGATCGGCAAGATCTACGGCGCCAAGGATTGGCGCGCGCTGGCGCGGGGCGCATCGAACACGTGGTACGCGGTCAGCGCGATGGAGTCGGAAGCAGTTGCTGCCGAAGGCGCGCTCAAGGCCTGTCACGCCGCGGAGCAGGACTGCAAGCTGTGGGCGATCGGCAATTTTCGCGTCGCCGAGAAGCGATAGCGATCGGGATTTGAGAATCGGCATTTTTGTGATGGCCAACACATTAGCCTTGGCGGGCGGTTGCTAAACCTCCTGACATGAGAAGGGCAATCACGCTCTTCCATGACAAACAGGAGCTAGCCATGAAGACGACCCTTAAGACCCTCTCGGCCCTCGCGATCGCGGCGGCCACTCTCACTGCAGTCACCCTCGCCAGCGGCAGCGCCGCGTCCGCCCATCCGCTGAACGGAGCCCACCGACTACCGCTGTTCAACCACCAACCCGTGTTCTCGTGCCTTGCATGCAACCTCCCGCGCCCGCATCCGACGTGGAACTCCAACCCATGGCGCTTTCATCACTGGGGTTATAACCCCTGGCGCTACTCCAACTGGGGCTTCCGTTATAACCGCTGGTATTGGGAGCACCGTCGCGACCGGTACGGTTACCGAGGACGCCCAGGCGAGTTCGCCTTCGCGGCTCCGGCAACGGCTGCCCCGGCCATGTCGGCCCCGGCCCAGGCTTCGGCTGGTTCGCAACGCTGTCTGACCGAACAGAAAATGCCGGACGGCAGCGTGATGTTCGCGGATGTCTGCAAGCAGATCAGCGCGATCGCAGCTCCGCCGTCGGCCGAACCTCGGCAGTAAGCCAAAGCCAAATGAAAGGAGTCGAGAGCGGGGTCGCCCGTCCCATCCGGGCGGCCCCGTAATTTATTTGGGGGACCGAAATGTTCAAATCGCGCCGGCAAAACAGCCAAATGATTTGCAACTTTCGCAAGTCGTGGGCCAGGCTCTCATGGACCATCGCTGCGCTGTTCATCTGCGTATCGGCCGCGCTTTGTTATGCACAAACAGGCGCGGCGCTGACGCGGATGAGCCTTGATGATTTGCACGTGACCAACGGCGTCGTGACGGCATTGCGCAATGGTGCGCTCGCAATCGATACGCTGAGTTCACGTGCCGTTGTCCGCACCGCGCCAGTGAGCGGCGCCGATCAGGCTGCGGAAATCCGCTTCCGCTATGTGGGACCGAGCAAGGCCGACAAGCCGCTCGCCTCGGGCGAGCTCCGGCGTCAGATCGGATTAAAGCTGCGTGCCGCGGATTCGTGCAACGTGGTCTATGTGATGTGGCACATCGCGCCGGACAGCCGCATCGCAGTGTCGGTCAAACGCAACGCCGGACACAGCCATGCGCAATGCGGCGCGCGCGGCTACCAATCGATCGCGCCACAGCTGCAGTCCGCCCCGCGGCCGATCCGCATCGGCGAGGTGCACACGCTGCGCGCCGACCTTCGCGGCAGAAATCTCACTGTGACGGCCGATGGCGAGCTGGTGTGGCAGGGCACGCTTACCAGCCAGCCGCCCGCAGGGCCTCCGGGATTTCGCACCGATAACGCACGGTTTGTGCTGGAGTATTTTGCCAGTGGTCTGCCATCTACCCAAGCCGCGCCGGGGTCAGACTGCCATGAGCGAACGGCCGGAAAATAATGCGCCACTCCCGCCAAGCCTCGTTCACCCCTTGACCGCGAACTCCTTCAAAATTTCCGGCTTGAATGCCAGCCCGTGACCAGGCCGCTCCGGCGCTGTAATCATGCCGTTCTTCACCGGCACCGGTTCGATCCACAAATCGTCGGCGATGCCCATGTCCTCGATCCAGATGCCGTTGGGGATCGAAGCGAGCAGCTGCACGTTGAGTTCGGGGAACAGGTGCGGGGCAATGCGCACGCCCCAGGTGTCGGCCACGGTCGCGATCTTGCGCAGTTCGGTTAAGCCCCCGCGCATCGGGTCGGGCTGCAGGATCGGCAGCCGCGGATGTTCGAAAAACGGTTTGAGATCGAAGCGGGTGAAATGTGTCTCGCCGCCGACGATGCGCAGGTCGAGTGCCTCGGCGATGCGCAAATAGCCGGCGAAATCGTCAGCCACGACCGGCTCCTCCAGCCAATACACGTCGTAGTCCTGGAATTTCCGCCCCATCTGGATGGCGACGTCCGGGGTCCAGCCCATGTTGACGTCGATCATGATGGCGATGTCAGGCCCGACCGCTTCGCGCATGCGCCGTACGTTATCGAGATCGCCGGCGAGGCTGCCCACATGGGCAACCTGCATCTTGATCGCCTTGTAGCCGCGCTCCTTGTAGTGCAGCGCCTTGGCGATCATGCCGTCGCCGCCGCTGTTGCGGAAGCAGCCGGATCCGTAGGTTGGCAATTCGCTGCGATAATGTCCCCACAGCCGGTGCAGCGGCAGCTTGGCGCGTTTGCCGACCGCGTCCCACAATGCGATGTCGAGCGCCGACATCGCCATCACGGCGATGCCGCCGCGGCCGTATGTGGTGGTCGCCTGCCACAGGTCCTGCCAGATCGCCTCGACGGCGCTCGCATCCTTGCCGATGACGCGCGGAATGATGGTCTCTTCCAGGCACGCCGCGATGGTGCGGATGCCGGGCCGGAACAGCAGCAGATAGCCCATGCCGACGATGCCGCCTTGGGTTTCGGCTTCCAGCACCAGAATGTTGCGCGCGTCGCCGAAGCGATGACCTTTGAGCCAAGGATCGTTCGGCCATGGCACGCGCAGCATGGTGGTGCGGATCGCCTTGATGGTCATGTCGGTCATGGTGGCTCTGGTCTCCCGGCGGCTTGCCGACTTGTCGCTGCGCCGGCCGCAGCACGAATGCTGCGCAATGCATTGTGCGGCGTCAACGTCTCTCGTAAGGACTGAGCTACTCGGACGATTGCGGTCGCGACTGCGCGGCCGCGCACCAACGAGGCAGATCAGGAGTAAACCATGCCGAAGAAGCAGATTGTGTCGGCAAAACTACGCGCGCCAAGCGGACACTTCTCTCACGCAACGATGGCCGACGCCCGCGGCCGCCTCGTCTTCATCTCCGGCATGACGGCGCGCCGCGCCGACGGCAGCATTGCGGGCATTGGCGATATCGAGGCGCAGACGCGTCAGGTGTGTGAGAACATCAAAGCCGCGGTTGAGGAAGCCGGCGGCCGCATGGAGGATATCTGCCGTGTCGACGTGTTCGTACGCAACATGGAGCATTTCGATCTGATCCACAAAGTGCGCCGCGACTATTTCAAGCCGCCGGCGCCGGCCTCCACGATGGTCGAGGTCTGTAAGATGACCTCACCGGATTATCTCATCGAGATCAACGCGATCGCCGTCGTCGACGACTGACCATCGGCGCAATGGTTAATTCCTTGAAAGAGCATGGGAATTAGGGCCGGCCGGCGCGTCGATACGAGCCCGGTTTGAACCGCGGTTCCCGCCGCGCCGACATACCAGCATGGATGGGAACGCGCTTGCCAAGATCCGCTTCGATACCGCTGTGCTTCCTGAGCGCGATCGCTTTCCGATGTTCTGCGAAGAGGTCGTCCGCCGCTACACCGGGCTCGATCTGAGAACGCAAGATCAGCGTGGATTTAATGCGGCTCTCGAGCTGCGGCGTGTTGGCGCTATCGATATTGGCCGGATCGCCACGAGTCCGGTCAACTCCGCGCGCACGACGAGTCTTGTTCGCGACGGCGATGACGGGCTTCTCGTCACTCTCTTGAATTGCGGCCGCGTATCGCAGACTCAGCGCGATGCCGATCAGGTGCTCGCGGCGGGAGAAGGTCTGGTTTGCGATTGCGGCTATCCCGGCGAACTCAACGTCGTCGCCGATTCCGAGCTCTGGAATCTGAAAATTCCGCGTCACAAGATCGCTCAGCTTTTCAGCCGGCCGATGCGCTTTGCTGGGGCAA
Source organism: Xanthobacteraceae bacterium (assembly GCA_049300295.1). Taxonomy (GTDB): domain Bacteria; phylum Pseudomonadota; class Alphaproteobacteria; order Rhizobiales; family Xanthobacteraceae; genus BOG-931. The sequence goes on along the minus strand of JBAQJL010000090.1, from coordinate 9,963 downwards.
GATTGGACAAGGATATCGCCGCGCGGCGCTTGCTGCTCGGCTATATCCGCGAAGCCTTCGATCTCGATGTCCAGGCCAGCGCGCGCGCCGCGCAGCTTTACGAACAGCACATCGTCGATCTGATCGCGCTTGCGCTCGGCGCTGACGGCGACGTGCGTGCAGCGGCCGAAGACCGCGGCGTTCGCTCCGCGCGGCTGTCCGCGATTCTAAAGGAGATCGAGGGCAGCAGCGGCGATCCGGCGTTGAGCGCGATCACAGTTGCGCGCCGACTCGGCGTTACGCCGCGCTACGTGCATTCACTGCTGGAAGAAACGGGCCGCAGCCTCACCCATCATGTGCTGGAGCGCAGGCTCGAAAAAGCAACCGCCTTGTTGCGCGACCCGCGGCGGCAATCTTGCAGGATTGCCACTATCGCCGGTGAGGTCGGTTTCAACGATTTGTCCCATTTCAATCGGGCGTTCCGCCGCCGCTACGGAGTCACGCCGTCTGACATTCGCAACGCTGCCGCATCTGCCGATTAGATCGCGGCTCACATCGGTGGATAGCGCAACAGACTCGGCGTAGTCTGCGATTTGCTGCTGCGCCGGAGTTCCCGTGATCTCGACGATCAACATTGCGGCTTACAGCGACGCGCTGGTGGTGCTTGGCACTGCCGGGATTCTGGTGCCGATCATCAGCCGGCTGGGCATAAGCCCCACCCTCGGCTACCTCGTCGCCGGCGCCATATTGGGGCCGCTGGGACTGGGCTCGTTCATCCGCCAAGTCCCGGTCCTTTATTGGTTCACGGTCGGCGACGCCAAGAACGTCGAGGGTATCGCCGAGCTCGGCGTCGTCTTTCTGCTGTTTCTGATTGGGCTCGAACTGTCGTTCCAGCGTCTGCTGACGATGCGGCGCTACGTCTTTGGCCTCGGCGGCCTGCAGGTGTTGCTGACCACAGGTCTGATCGCCGCAGTGGCGGTGAAAACCGGCCAGAAACCGGCCGATGCAGTCATCCTCGGCGCCAGCCTTTCGCTGTCCTCGACAGCCATCGTGCTTGAACTTTTGTCGAAGCAGGAGCGGCTGACCACGGGCGCGGGGCGGGCGAGTTTTTCCGTGCTGCTGGCGCAGGATATCGCCGTCATTCCAATTCTGATGTTCGTCTCCATCCTGGCGGGTGGGCATGGCAAGTCGGTGCTGGCGAGTCTGGCGGGGGCGCTTGTCTCCGCGGCGCTGGCGTTGTCCGTCATCATCCTGTTCGGCCGCGTGCTGATGCGCCCGCTGTTTCGGCTGGTGGCGGCGACCCGCTCGCGGGACCTGTTCATCGCCGCGGTGCTGTTTGTCATCGTCGGCGCGGGAGTGGTGGCGAACCAGGCCGGCCTCTCCATGGCGCTTGGCGCTTTCGTCGCCGGCCTGCTGCTTGCCGAAACCGAATACCGCAAGGCGATCGAAGCGACGGTGGCGCCGTTCAAGTCGCTCTTGCTCGGCATTTTCTTCTTCACGGTTGGCATGGAGATCGACTACCGCGAGCTCGTGCACGAGCCGCTGCCACTGTTCGGTAGTGTCGGCGCGTTGATCGCCGTCAAGGCGATGATCCTTATCGCGCTGTGCAAACTGTTTCGCCTGTCATGGCCGGTCGCGGTCGAGACCGGTCTCCTGCTCGGCCCGGGCGGTGAATTCGCTTTCGTCAGCATCGGCACGGCGTCGGCCGCCGCACTGCTCGATCGGCGCACCGCGACCTTCACGCTGGCGTTGACCTCAGTGACGATGGTGGTCACACCGCTGTTGTCGTTCGCTGGCCGGCGTTTCGCAGCACGGCTGCGCGCTCATGGCGCCGCGCCCGGCGCGCTCGTGGCGCGGCCGCCTAGCGCCGAGAACCACGCCATCGTCGTTGGCTACGGCCGCGTCGGCAAAGTGGTATGCGCGTTGCTCAAGCAGCACGGCATTCCCACCATCGCCGCCGATCTGGACGTGCCCGCGGTCACTCGCGACCGCCGCGAGGGGCACGACGTGTTTTATGGCGACGCCGCCGATCCGACGTTCCTGGAGGCCTGCGGTCTCGCCAAGGCGGCGGGCGTCGTCATCACCATTCATACGCAGCGCGCTATCGACGAGGTCGTGCAGCACGTGCGCGCCATGCGGCCGGACATTCTCATTGTCTCGCGAGCTCGTGACGCCGCCCATGCAAGCCATCTCTATCGTCTGGGCGCGACCGACGCGGTGCCGGAAACCATCGAGGCGAGCCTGCAGCTTTCCGAGGCGGCGCTGATCGGCTTCGGCAAGGCGGCGGGGCCAATCATCGCTTCGATCCACGAAAAGCGCGACGAGATTCGTCGCGCCTTGCAGCAGGCGGCGCGCGACGCCGGATTAGAAACGATTCACTCGGTGCGGCGCAAACGGGCCGAAATTCCAGACAGCTCTACGGCGTCGTGAACCATCAAGGCAGCCTGCGCGAACTACACCAAGCGCTTGGCCGGGTTTTCTGCCGCCGGCAACGCGCGAATGCCGGCAATCGCATCGTCGATCCGGATGCTTTCCCTCACGATGCGGTCGAGCGCCGCGATGGCTTCGTAAAAATTCGGGTTTGTCCGGTTCAGCCAGCGGCGTGCCGCATCGGCGTTCGCCATGATCGCGCTGAGTGGATGTTTAATTTCGGCGAGATCGTCTTCGATGGGTTGGCGCCGGATGATCGTCCCGCCGGTCTCGCTGCCGACAATGTCGCCATTGTAGTTCATTTGAGGTTTGACCGGATCCAAATGCGTGTTGCCATTCGCGTCCGCGACCGGAGGTCCGAACGATGCAGACTGAGCTGACTGTTGTATGCCCCGAGACCCGACATAATCAGGCTAATCGCTACAACGAACAAATAACAATACACAGTGATTCTAACACCGATTCGCGTTGCACTTTGGCCGGCGCCGAGAATATTTGGAAATATCCACAGTGACGGAGCACCGCGCCATCAATGGCGCTGAACCAATCGGCCGCCGCCCGCAGCTTCGAGCATGAAGGGCATCGCGGCAGCGCGCGGCGCAGCGACCACAGCCGGCGCGCGGTCGGTATCGCCGAGCGCCTGCAGGAAATCGGAGAACCAGCTCTGCACCGAGCACTGCCGAAGCTTGGCCACCATGCTCTGCCAGCGCTCGCGCCGCTCGTCGAGGCTCATCACGAGTGCCCTGGCGGTCTGCCGCGCCATGCCATCGATGTCATGAGGATTGACCTGCAGCGCCGCGTCCAGCTCCTTGGCGGCGCCGGCAAACGATGACAAGACCAGCACGCCCGGATTGAACGGATTCTGCGCCGCAACATATTCCTTGGCGACGAGGTTCATGCCGTCGTGTAGCGGCGTCACCAAGCCGACATGCGCCGCGCGATAGAAACCGGCCAGCGTCGATTGGGCGAAGCCTTTGTTGAGGTACCGGATCGGCATCCAGTCGGCCTCGCCATGCCGGCCGTTGACGTTGCCGACGAGCGCAGCGAGTTCAGTCTTCAGATCCCGGTAGGCGCGGATATTGCCGCGTGACGGCACCGCTATCTGCAGCAGGGACACGGCGCGTTTCAAAGCCGGCTCGATGTCGAACATGCGGCCGAACGCGCGCATGCGGTTGGTCAAGCCCTTCGAGTAGTCGAGGCGGTCAACGCCAAGCGCGAGCTTGGCGCCCTGCAGGCTTGAACGCAGCCGCGCGATCTCCGGCCGTGTGCTCGCCTTGGTGGCGCGCGTGACGAATTCGTCGACGTCGATGCCGATCGGGAAGGTGGCCAGCCGCGTCCGTCCGTAATGCGAACTGACCTCACCGTCGGCGACCGTTAGTCCCAGCTCATGCTGCAGATAATCCTCGAAATTGCGCCGATCGTCGTCAGTCTGAAAGCCGATCAGATCATAGGCGAGCATCGCCGATACCAGATCGGCGTGATGCGGTACCGCCGCCATTGTGCTGCGGGACGCCCACGGCGTGTGCAGGAAAAATCCGATCGGGCGGCTGACATCGAGCCGGCGCAACTCGGCGCCGAGCGTCAGAAAATGGTAGTCCTGAACCCACACCTGCGGCTGCGACGCAATAAATCGCAACAGTGCACGCGCCATGAAGGCGTTGACTTCACGGTACGAGGTATATTCGTCGGCAGTGACCTGGATGAGATCGGGCCGCGAGTGCAACGCCGGCCACAGTGCCGAATTGGCGAAGCCTTCGTAATATCCGCGATAATGCTTCGCCGGCATGTCGACTGTCGCCAGCGCGCCGTTGCCAAGCGCCTCGATCTTGGCAAAAGAATCTCTGTTCTGCGCTGCATCGCCGGATTGACCGCTGGAGCCGACCCAGATCGCGCCCGACTCTCTCACCATCGGGATCAGCGCCGATGCCAGTCCACCGGCGATGGGTTCATCGCTTTTTGCCCGCGCAACGCGGTTGGAAACGACGATCACGCTCACGAGAAATTCCTCCAATTGCGTGGTGGAACAACCCGGTTAACGATCAAATGTTCCCGCAGTGCCGCATTGCGGAAAATTACAGAAGGAACTGCGGAATTCTGCCGTAATTTGTTGGCCTGGCGGATTCTTTTCACAATCAAGCAAAACCGTGGCGGCGTTGAAAAATGCCGCACTGCGGCACTCAGCCTTCGCAATATGCGGTCGTCGACAACAGACTGACTTCGGGGTGACGCGAATCGAGCCGTGTGTGTTGCAGCACGATCGGCACATCGGCTTCGAACACCGAGGAATAGTCAGTGTCGCGCGGCACCGGCACCGGATCTTTCAGATCGTTGAAGCGTAAATGCAGGGTTCGCCGCGCGCCGACGGTGACGCGGTAAGTGGTCGGTTCGCGGTCGGCAAAAAATAGCGTAATTTGCACGTGTGCATCCGCGTCGTTCGCATTCAAGATGCAGGCGGTTTCGTGCGAGATCAGCGCGGGTTGGGAAAACGAGCTTTGCGAAGGAATATAACCCTCGGCAATCGCCCAGCGTCTATGCCCGATAGGGTCCATAGTGTGGCTCCGCGGTGCGAGGGGAAGAAACCGTGGCGACGCGCCACAACCAAGCGGTAACGCCTCCTGCCGACGGCAGTTCCATTAAGTTCCATAAATGGAACTTTCGGTTCCTGTTACGGAACCCTTTTGTTTTCCTCGCGTTGCAGCAATGACACCCGGCCCCGGGGTCGCGGGCCCGCGTGCGCTATCACCTCGAGCCGAGGAACACATTCGCGGAGCGCCACCATGCGCGCACTGACTGTTGCGCCAAGCGTTGCCCATTCGGCACGGCTTGAAAATATTCCCGACCCGCCGCGCTCCGATGGAGCGGTGCTGGTGCGCACGCTCGCGCTCGGCGTCTGCGGCACCGACCGCGAGATCGTGTCGGGCGAGTACGGCTGGGCGCCACCGGGTGAGAAACGTCTGGTCATAGGCCATGAATCGCTCGGCCGGGTGCAGGAGGCGCCGGCCGACTCTGGGTTTACCGAGGGCGATCTGGTTGTCGGCATCGTGCGGCGGCCGGATCCGGTGCCATGTCCGGCCTGCGCGGTGGGCGAATGGGACATGTGCCGCAACGGCCGCTATACCGAGCGGGGCATCAAGGAGCGCAATGGTTTCGGCTCCGACTATTTCCGCGTCGAGCCGGAATTTCTGGTCAAACTGAATTCTTCGCTCGGCGCCGAGGGCGTGCTGGTCGAACCGACCAGCGTCGTCGCCAAGGCCTGGGACCATACCGAGCGTATCGGCCGCCGCGCGCGAGGCTTCGATCCGAAGACGCTCCTGGTCACGGGGGCGGGCCCGGTCGGCCTGCTCGCGGCCCTGATCGGCGCGCAGCGCGGGCTTGATGTGCATGTGCTGGACAATCGCGACAGTGAACTCAAGCGGCTGTTGGTGCGCGAGTTGGGGGGCGCCTTTCATCTTGGCACGCTCGCCGAGCTCGACGGCTTTAAGCCCGATATCCTGATGGAGTGCAGCGGCGCGCCCGTGGTGGTGCGCGATGTGCTCGGCAGCACTGCATCCGCCGGCATCGTCTGCTTGGTCGGCGTGAGCCCTACCGGTCATGCTTTCGACGTCGATGTCGGCTCGCTCAATCGCACCATGGTGCTCGACAACGACACGGTATTCGGTTCGGTCAATGCCAACCGCCAGCATTATGAGGATGCGGTCGACGCCTTGCAGCGGGCCGACAAATCCTGGCTGGCCCGGTTGATTACGCGCCGCGTGCCGGCTGAACAATTCGCTCTGGCGCTGGCGCCTCAGCCGGAAGACATTAAAGTCGTTGTCGATTTTTCCTGAACCAGTGAATTTAGCCGCGAGTTCCGCTCATCACCATGTCGCCGCCGCTTGATGACAAATCCGGCATGCCGGGCAGGATTGAAGATTACGCGCTGATCGGCGATTGCGCGTCCGCCGCGTTGGTTGGTCGCAACGGCTCAATTGATTGGCTGTGCTGGCCACGTTTTGATTCCGAAGCCTGCTTCGCCGCATTGCTCGGCTCGCGCGAGCACGGCCGCTGGCTGATCGCGCCGCAATTGAACGCTCGCGTCACGCGCAACTACCGCCCCAATACCCTGGTGCTGGAGACCCATTTCGAAACGCCGGACGGCGCCGCCACACTGGTCGATTTCATGCCGCAGAGCTCGCCGCATTCGACCATCGTGCGCTTCATAATTGGCACACGCGGCCAGTTGGCGATGCACACCGAACTGATTCTGCGCTTCGGCTATGGCGCCGTCGTGCCCTGGGTGAGCCGCGTGGAGAGCGGCGCGTTCCGCGCCATTGCGGGGCCCGACATGGTGGTGCTGTACACGCCGGTGCATCTGCGCGGCCGCGACATGACCACGGTCGGTGAATTCACCGTCAGCCGCGGCGAGACGATCCCGTTCGTGATGAGCTATGCGCCGTCGCATCAGCCGCCGCCAAGGCCGATCGACGCCGCCGGCGCGCTCGCCGACACCGAATCTTTTTGGCGCGAGTGGTCGGCGAAATGCCGGCCCGCCGGCCGCTGGTCGGATGCGGTGCGGCGCTCGGTGATCACGCTCAAGGCTCTCACCTACCGCCCGACCGGCGGCATCGTCGCGGCGCCGACGACATCGCTGCCGGAGCGGCTCGGCGGCAACCGCAACTGGGACTACCGTTTTTGCTGGCTGCGTGACGCCACGTTCACGCTCATCGCCCTGATGAATGCTGGCTATGACGAGGACGCACGCGCTTGGCGGCAGTGGCTGTTGCGCGCGGTTGCCGGCGAGCCCGACCGTGTTCAGATCATGTACGGGGTGACCGGGAAACGGCGGTTGCCGGAATGGGAGATATCCTGGCTCGCCGGCTATCAGGGCGCCGCGCCGGTCCGCGCCGGCAACGCCGCGGCCAAACAGGTCCAGATCGACATTTTTGGCGAGATCATGGACGTTCTGCACCACGGCCGGCACGGCGAACTCGACGGTAAAGAGGACGGCTGGGACCTGCAACGCGGCTTGCTCGACCATCTCGAGTCCATCTGGGAAAGGCCCGATCACGGAATCTGGGAGGTGCGCGGCGATCAGCAGCATTTCACCACGTCGAAAGTGATGGCCTGGGTCGCCTTTGATCGCGCAGTGAAGACGGTCGAACGTTTCAAGCTGGACGGACCGGTTGATCGCTGGCGGGCGCTGCGCGACACCATTCACCACGACGTCTGCCGCTTCGGCTTTGATCCCGCGCTCGGTGCCTTCACGCAAAGCTATGGATCGAAGCAATTCGACGCCAGCGCACTACTTATCCCGCTGGTCGGCTTCCTGCCACCGCACGATCCGCGCGTGCGCTCGACGGTCGATGCCGTACAACGGCACCTTGTCGTTGACGGTCTGGTGCGGCGCTACCTCAGCGAAGCCGGGCTCGACGGCCTGCCGCCGGGGGAGGGCGTGTTTCTCCCCTGCAGCTTTTGGCTCGCTGACAGCCTGGCGCTGCTCGGCCGCGGCGCGGAAGCCCGCAGTCTATTCGAGCGGCTGTTGTCGCTGCGTAACGACGTCGGGCTGCTGTCCGAAGAATATGACGTCAAACGCAAGCGCCTGGTCGGCAATTTTCCGCAAGCTTTGTCTCATGTTGCGCTGATTAATACAGGCCATCTCCTCGGCAACCAGGCCAAGCATCGTCGCCACCTGGCCGGTCGCATCGACGAGGAGACCAAAGAGGAGGCCGAGAAATCGCCGCTGACGTGAGGATAGTGGCGCCCATGCTCAGCGTCGCAGGCGGCGCATCGTGCTGCGGCGGGGAACGACGCTCAACAATAGGCCGATCGACAGTCCGGCAAGCACGCTTGCCGCAAGTGGCAGGAGCCGCGCTACCGGACCGGGCACCGCCATCACGCTATTGGCGGCCTCGCTGTTGAACCTGCCGCGGACCCGGTGCAGGTCGTGCACCGGCGTCATCAGATTGTCGGGTCGTGCCGGGGACACGGGGCGATCGGTTTCCTGGCCGCTATAGACGTTGCGCGCCAGATAACCATCGAGAAACTTCGGCAGCACCATGCCGCCGAGAATGGCCTTGAGCGTGCTCAAGCCCAGCCAATATTCGCGCCTGGGCTCGAGCGCGGCGCGGAACACGATGTCGGCGATGGCCTCGGGCTGCACCACCGGCGCGACCGGACGCGGCTCTTTGGTCATGTGCGTGCGCGCCCAATCGAATTGCGGCGTATTGACCGCCGGCAGCTCGACGATGGTGAGCGCTATGGCGCTCTTGGCGTGGATGAGTTCGGTGCGCAGCGAGTCGGTGAAGCCGCGGATCGCGTATTTGGCGCCGCAATAGGCCGATTGCAGCGGAATGCCGCGATAAGCCAACGCCGAGCCGATCTGAACGATGGTGCCGCGATTGCGCGGCCGCATGTGGCGAAGCGCCGCCATGGTGCCGTGAACGAAGCCGAGATAGGTGACCTCGGTGACGCGGCGATATTCGGCCGCCGTCATCCGCCAGACCGGCGAGAACACCGTTACCATGGCATCGTTGATCCAAATGTCGATGCCGCCGTGTTTTGCGGCGACCGCGTCGGCGGCTTCAAACACTGCGTCGGCATCGGCGACATCGAGCGCATGGACGCTCGCGGAAGTGCCAAGCCGTTCGGCTTCTTCCTTGACACTCTGTAGCGCGTCGGCGTCGCGCGCGATAAGCGCAAGATTCGCGCCGGCCCGTGCAAAGCGCAGTGCGATCGCGCGGCCAACGCCGGCGGATGCGCCGGTAATGACGACAGTCGATTGCGAGAGGTCTTTCACGATCCCAGCCGGTTGAGGAGGTTTACTTCGGTCACTTCGGTCAACCGGCGGCTGCGGGTGAGGTTCCAGGCGACACCGAAGCCTCATGGCCGCAGGAGGCAGCTCGGGACGCGCAGAGATCGATCTGGCTGGCCATGCGGTGGGGCAATGCACGCCCGTGCGGACCGCAGAGCTTGCCGCTCGCTGCAGCCGTGCGCGGTTCCTATATGCTCTTTCCAGGCGCCGTCGGCCGTTCACGCCGAAAGCCTCATCCAAAACTCTCAATCCTTTCAAAAAATGCAATCCGCGATCGCCATTCTCGAACACCACATTCTGTGGGTCGTCTTTCTCAACCTGCTGCTGACGCAGGCCGGGTTGCCTTTGCCGGTGCTGCCGAGCCTTTTGACTGCCGCGGCGCTGGCGGGGCCTGACCCGCGTGCAGTCGGCGAGGTGGTGGCGGCGGGGCTTGCCGGCGCGATACTCGGCGATCTCGTGCCCTATTGGTACGGCCGCCGCTTCGGACGGCGCGTGCTCAATTTGTTGTGCCGCATATCGTTCTCCCCGGATTTTTGCGTCAGTCGCACTGAGACGGTATTCGCCAAAGTCGGCCCTTGGACGCTGGTCTTCGCCAAATTCATTCCCGGCGTTTCGCCGGTCTCGGTGGCAATGGCCGGCATCACGCGCATGCCGCTCTTGATATTCGCGCTGCTCGACGGCATCGGCAAGCTTCTGTTCGTGGGCACCGGCGTCGCCCTGGGTGTAATCTTTAAGGATGCGATCGCGAGCGTACTGGGCACACT
>JBAQJL010000089.1:0-76800 GCA_049300295.1 Xanthobacteraceae bacterium | reverse complement strand
CGAGGATGCGGGGTTTGGTGACGCGGCCGAGATAGCTGTCGACGGTCGGCCGCCAGCCGGCTTCCACCATGTCGAGCCCGACCGCGTGTGCGAGCCGGTCGGCCAGGACGAGACGGTGCTGAACGCCGTGAATCGAGACGCCAGGCAGCTGCAATCGCGCGAACGCTCCATGCCAATAAGCGCGATGATGTCGTCCCCACGTTCAGTTGGAATTCGCATACGGCCATCGCGAAGGGCGAGGTACAGCGCTTCGAGGGCCGGTTGATCGCCGAGGACGGCGATGGCCGTCGGGTGACGGAAGAGATCTAACGACCAGCCCGGGGTTCGCGCATTCATGAGAGCGGTGGCGCGGCTTCGTCCCCTCCGTTCATCGATAACCGGCAGGAAGCGTCTAGCCGCTGCGATGGCTATCGTCGCGGCTTCGCCGTCGTCGAGGGAGGGCGAGGTGGATACGAGTTCGTGAAAAATCTCGTACTCCGCGTCGGTCATAGTGGCGAGCGTCACGATTCCACCCGTCACGAGATCATGCAGAAAGCGGTGCTCGCCGTTCTGCCGGCTCGTCTCGTGCTCCAGCTCTCCAGCCACGATCGCGGACACGACGACATCGTTGGGAATAGACGCGAGGATGCGCTCGCCATATTTGCAAGCGTGAAGGTTGATCAGCACACTCGTATCGAGAATCAGCGGATCCGCGATATCAATCGGGGAGCTTGAGCAACTCATCCGTGTCTCTTTCCTCAAGCTCGATCTGGTCGATAACGCCGCGAAGCTCCACCCGGCCCACCTTCAGCAGCTCCGCCAATTGTCCTTCCGACATGAGCTCGCGCTTCCAGGCAGCATGCGCCATCAGGCTCAGGCGGTGGGAGATGGGCCGGTCTGCGTCGCTCTTTGCGGGATCGCGGCGATCGGCCATCTCGCCGAGGACCTCTCGGACATTGTCATCGGTGATGCCGCCGTTGTTTTCGAACCACGCCCAAGTGCCCTTCTTGGCAAGGCCCAATTCCTCGAGCCGCAGCCCGCACGCTTGGCGCGAGATATTATATTGCTGGGCGAGGAGAATGATCAGGCGCCGGGTCGTTTTGCCGGTGATCTCCTTCAGTTGGCGGAAGCTTTCCGAGAAGCTCCCGGCTGGCGTCAGGAATGCACGGCCAAAGACGTTGGCATAGCGTTCATCGCGTGAGAGGAACTTCTCATCGTCTTCGAGCACTTCGGGAATCTGACGGGTACCATAGAAGTGGCCGACCTCATGCGCCGCGGACTGGATGCGCCGCGGCAATGGGTGGTTGGCGTTTAGAAGTATGCAGGCGCCGACGTTTTCATCGTAGGTGAAGAGGCCAGCAACCTTTGAACTGGATGAAAGACGACGCTGATACAATCGGATGCCAAGACCCAGTTCGATGACCGAGAAGATGTCGGCGATCGGCCCCGGACCGAGGCCCAGCCAGTCGCGCAATTCCTTGGCATGCTTTTCTGCGAGGGCCGCAACGTCGCCCTCGTTGATACCGCGTTCCGGGGGGTAATTTCGACGTCGCTGGATGCCGAGGATATTCTCCATTTCAACGTCCGCTTTAATCAGGTCGTTGAATAGCTGAACGGCTTCAGTGGTGTGCGCGTCCTCCGTCTCCCGCAATTTGCGGAACCGAGGCATCAGATCGGTATGCACTGCCTCGCGGCGGAGGAGGGCGTTCACCGATACGCCGTAGTGGCGCGCGAGCGTCTGGATTTCCTGGATGCGCACACGGCGCACGCCCTTCTCGATGGATACAAGGGTGGGGCGGGACATGCCGATGACCTGGGCCGCGTCATCTTGGCGGACGTCTGCGTTCTCCCGTGCTATCCGCAGGCGGCGTCCTATTTCCTGTGAGCTCAGCTCATTCAGATCAGCCATTGCGCCCTCCATCCATCCAGCTTTTCAAAAAGCTTTGATCTCCTTGCGCGGACAAAAATGCCCGCCATTCCTCGGCATGAGTTACCAACATCGTCCTCAATTTCTTCAGAGTGTCCTCGTAGTTTTCCGCTATCGCAGCTGAGATTTGCGAGGCGTGAACGCGAATGTTCTCGTCAGGCAAGCCGCTCATGTCCGCGAGATGCTGCAGGTGACGCGCACCGACGCTTCCGTATTCGACCATGATGTCCCGATCAGCCTTTTGGGGTATGACCGACAACGCATCGGCCGCGTCAGAAGCGGCAAGGTCGGACACGATATACGTACCAGGCGCCTCGTTAACGCCAGCGGCATGCAAGCTGAGGCGTCTCAGCAAGCAAGCCGCGCACAGGCCACACTGCTTCCTGCCGCCTACATTGACGACCCGGCGCGTTTGCCAGCAGGAATGGGTACTCGTCAGATGCTGTTCGGACTTTCCGACCATGTCCAGAAACGCGCGCAACGTCTGACCTTTCGTCGACCACAGGCGTGGCTGCTCAAACCGAACTCGGTAGCCCAGCACTGCCTTGATGAAGCGCTCCATCTTCCGAAAGAACGTCGGATGGTTGCGATAGTCGGCGTAGATGTTGTGCAGCGGGAGCAATACCGGCCCAAGCGCGCCCTGGCCGCTCTCCGGAACAATGACGCGCGTTACGTTTGAGAGCTGCGCAGCAATCGCCGTCACCGCCGCGAACTGAAACCCCCGCGAGCGGAAGCTGCTCTCGTTCCCGCGATATCCCTTCACCTTGAAGGGAATCTGCGTGAAATAACTATCCCCGTTTTTGCGCCGCTGGCGATTGCCCGCGACCCGGATACACAGTGCCTCAGCCTCGCTCCCGCTCAGAGCGGAGACGGCACGCGAATCCAAACCATCGCTGTAAGCGACGGCGAAGGTCTTGGCCTTGCCGAAGTCCAACGGCATCTGCCGCGTGCCGATCGGCGAGAGGTTCTTTGCCTGGACAAAGGTCAATCGCCATGCGTCGCCGGTCAGGTGGTTCAAGACGCCGTGCAGGGCCTTCAGAACCTCTGGCTTCTGCCAGGCCTTAAGGTCGATGACCGGGATCGCCAGATCGAAGGTTCGGCGCCAGCCCAACGGACGCTTCCAACGCCGGTCAGTGAACTCGATGGCGGCGCAGAGAACAAGCATATCGTAGTGCAGCGGCTCGAAGCCCTTTACGTCAAAGCTATCGAGAACCGCCGCATTAAAGCAAATGTGACGGCCGACTTCCGCGATCACTGCACCCTTCGGAAGGCTGCGGCGGCTGCGCTTGTGTCCCTTCTCGATAACGATCAAGCGCTTGTCTGGCATCGGTGAGTATTTCGGATTGGCGCTCACTCTTCGGGCCCCTCATCTACGCCGGCTTTCTTCTGAACCGCCTGCTTGAACGCGCGCTTGTTGCCGGAGGCCAAGGCGTCGCAGAGTTCGCTGGGCTTGATGGCAGCGAACGTCTCGCGGTTCCGCTCGATTCCCTTCTGGTAATCTTCGCGGCTCATGTCGCCGAGCTCACGGGCACGAATGCATTCTTCGTCGAGCCGGTTTTTGGTGGTGCCGATCCACTCTTTTGTCGTGCTGTCGAGCGCCTGATCGAGCGCCTTCTCGGGAGGGAGTTGATCCCGGAGATTCGCAATCAGATGCCTTTGCAGGGTATCCGCCAGCGGCGACGTTGGATGAGTCTCGAAAATCGTTTCGACCGCCGTGACCGGGTCTAAGTCCATTTGGGGTCGGTCGGCATGAGTTTTGAGTTCATCGAAAAGGGGACTGAACGTCTTCATGTCGACGTCGCCGATCATGCTGTGGCACGCCTGCGTCGTGCGCTCCTCACGGCTCGTGGCGTCGCTGACCAGGTCTTGGCCATAGCGCTTCCAGCTGCTTGGCAACTCCGCATTTCTGAATGGTCCATCGCTCATGGCCGCCTCCCATGTCGGCAAAATAGTAACGAAATCTGACAAAGTCAATATACGCCTTAAATTATCTGACAATGGAGATCTGAGGGAGGAAACCGCTTAATACGGTCCTTTCGCGGGGTGGTCAGTTCTAGAAAGCGCGCCGGAAAGGGTAATTTTTAGCCCATACGGCGCGTTTCCGCGATCGAAGGGACGGCCTCGGATCCTTTTCTCAGGAAGACGTTGTTGACAAATATGCGCCAAAATGGCTATTTACTGCCCACTTTGACGCATAATCGCAGACTCGCCATGCAGCCTCGCCAGCACAAAACTGCCAGCTTCTTGTCGGCTCATCCGGTTTTCACCCGGGCTGAGTTTGCGGCGGCTTTCGGCCATCCGGCGGGCGCGGCCAATGTTACGAGCCTGCTTCGGCATCATCTGCGGGCTGGCAACATCAAGCGCGTCAGTCGCGAGGTGTTTGCCGCGGTGCCGGCCCACCTGGCGGCCGAGCGGATGGTGATCGACCGCTTCGCCGCGGCGAGCAAGCTGCGCCCCGATGGCGTTTTGGGGTTTCACTCAGCCCTTGAGCTGCATGGCATAGCCTATTCTGAGTTCAACGAAGTCCAGCTCGTTAGCGCCGGGCGAACCGAACGTGTGGATCTGCCGTTTGGCGCCTGCCGCTTCGTCACGCCGCCGAAGGCGTTGGCGGCGACAGGCAAGGCCGACTACCTGACCACGACCATGGATCGGCAGGGGGTGACGGTCCATGTGACCGCAGTCGAACGCACGGTCGTCGATGTCCTGCACCGGCCGGAACTCGCCGGCGGCGCCGAGGAGGTCCTGAAGTCGCTGGACCTGGTGCGCTATCTCGATCCGGCGAAGGTCGCCGACTATGTCGAGCTGCTGGACAATCGGTCGCTCGCTTCCGTTTCCGGCTGGTGGCTCGAGAAGCGGCGCGCCGCGCTCGGCGTCGCCGAAGACGTCCTGGTGCGCCTGCGGGCACGGCTTCCAAGATCGAAACACTATGCGCTGGGCGCCGAACCCGGTCATGCCGTGCTCGTCGAGCCATGGCGCGTGCTTCTCCCAGCGCAGGCGGTCGACGCCGGCTTTGAAGGCGTCTGATGGTCGCATCGCGAGAAACGCTTCAGGACATCGCGGCCGAGCGACAGCTCCAGCCCGCGACGCTGGAGCGTGTGATCCGACTGATCGACATTCTCGATGCTTTCGGCGCCGACACGCTGATCGGGCCGCGTGTCGCCTTGAAGGGCGGCACGGCGCTCAATGTCTTCCATTCCGATCTGGACCGCCTCTCTGTCGATATCGACGTGAACTATGTCGGCGCGGTCGAGAAGGAACAGATGGACGCCGACCGGCCGGGATTGGAAGACCGGATCGAGCGCTTGATGGAATCGAAAGGCTATGCCGCGCGGCGTGAGCCGTCCGAGCACGCCGGCGGCAAATGGATTTATCGCTATGCCTCAGCGCTGGGCGGCGCGGGGACCATCGAGATCGATATCAACTATCTCTATCGCGGCCCCCTTTACGGCGTGGATCGCATGCCATCGGTGACAATCGGATCCTATCAGGCCACGAATGTTCCGGTCCTCGATATCCACGAGATCATCGCCGGCAAGATAGTCGCGCTGATCACGCGGCGCACCGCGCGCGATCTGTTCGATGCGCACCGGATCATCGCCATGCCATCTCTCGACTGGGCGAAGATTAAGGCGGCTACTTTGATGATCGGCGCGAGCGCCAAGATCTTCGACTGGCGCACAGCCTCGCCCGAGGCGATCGGATGCGAGGTCGGCGACATCACCGGCAAGCTGACCATGTGCCTGCACGATCGGTATTTCGATGCCTTTGGCGGTCCGGTGGCCTGGATCGAGAACGTCACGGCAGAATGCCGGGAGAAGCTCGCGCCGCTGTTTCAGTTCACGGCCGGAGAGACGGCATTTCTGGATGCCGTGCTGGACCGGGGTGAGATCGACGCGTCCGCTCTGGAGGCGCCGGAAAACGTGCGCGTGGCGATAGAAGCCAGTCCGGCCCTGCGGTGGAAGGCACAGAACGTCAAAGCTTGGAAATCGGGCGACAAGTCACTGGCGCCACGTACGAGACGAGCGAAGCGGTCACGTGGGGAAACCAGGTGAATACTGAAGCGGATACCTGTCGAAAGTTCGTTGTTCCGCGCCTCCAAACGGCGGGCTGGGAAGGTGCGCCTCACGCTATCAATGAGCAACGGACCTTCACCGACGGTCGAGTGATCTTCATCGGTGGCAAGGCGAATCGCGGCCGGCAAAAGCGTGCCGACTACATCCTGCGCTACCGCGCCGACTACCCGATCGCTGTCGTCGAGGCAAAGGCCGCGTACAAATCCGCCGCCGATGGCTTGCAGCAGGCTAAGGACTACGCCGAGATTCTCGGTCTGAAATTCGCGTACGCCACCAATGGCGCGGAGATTCTCGAATTCGACTTTCTCACCGGCCTGGAAACTCTGCGGACTGATTTTCCGACGCCCGCTGAGCTGTGGGGTCGACAACGGGCCGGTCTCGGTCTGACCGATGACGCGGCCGCCGAGCGCCTGCTCGCGCCCGGGTTTCCCGATCCTGCAAGGCCGCTGCGTTACTACCAAGAGATCGCCGTCAATCGCGCGCTTCAGGTTGTTCTGACGGGCCAGCGGCGGGCGCTCCTCACCCTCTGCACGGGAGCGGGAAAGACCGCGGTGGCGTTCCAGATCGCGTGGCGGCTGTGGACGGCCGGGTGGAACAAGCGCGGGGACTTCCGCAAGCCCAAAATCCTATTCCTCGCCGATCGCAATATTCTCGTCGACGACCCGATGGCCAAGACCTTTGCGCCCTTCGGCGACGCGCGGTTCAAGATCGAGAATGGCGAGATCAGCCATGGCCGCGACATCTATTTTGCGATTTACCAGGCCATCGCCAGCGACGAACGGCGGCCGGGTCTGTATCGGGAATATGCGCCTGAATTCTTTGACCTGATCATCATCGATGAGTGCCACCGCGGCAGCGCGCGTGACGACAGCAACTGGCGAGATATTCTGAATTATTTCGAGCCGGCCTATCAGCTCGGCATGACGGCGACGCCGCTGAGGGAAGATAACCGGGACACCTACACCTACTTCGGCGCGCCGCTTTACACCTACTCCTTGGCCCAAGGCATCGCGGACGGCTTCCTGGCGCCCTATCGCGTACACCGTGTCGTCACGGACTATGATGCGGCGGGGTGGAGACCAACCAAGGGCGAACTCGACCGCTTTGGGCGCGAGATTCCCGACGATGAATATCACACAAAGGATTTCGAGCGTGTCGTCGCATTGCGCGCGCGCACCGAGGCGATCGCGCGGCATCTCACACATTTCCTCGCGCAGACCGATCGTTTCGCGAAGACGATCGTTTTCTGCGTGGATCAGGAGCATGCAAGCGAGATGCGTCGAGCGCTCGCCAATCTCAACGCCGATCTCGTTGCGGAATATCCGGACTTTGCTTGCCGTGTGACGGCCGACGAAGGCGACATCGGCAAGGGCAAACTCAGCCGTTTCCAGGACGTCGAGACGAAGGTCCCGGTGATTCTGACGACGTCTCAGCTTCTGACTACGGGTGTCGACGCGCCGACCTGCAAGAACGTCGTGCTGGCGCGCGTGGTCGGCTCGATGACGGAGTTCAAGCAGATCATCGGCCGCGGGACCCGGCTGCGAGAGGACTACGGCAAATTGTTCTTCAACATCCTCGACTACACCGGCACCGCGACCGAAAAATTTGCCGATCCGGACTTCGACGGCGAGCCGACAACGGAGACCATCACAGAGATCGATGCCGACGGTGAGATCATCACGACCCTGGAAGAGGAAAATCCTGCGCCCGAGGCCCCGGACGACGTCGGGGCGGAACTCGAAGGTGGTCTTCCCGCCGATGAGGATCCCGGAGAACCGCGCAAACTCTACGTCGATGGCGGCACGGTCGAAGTGGTCGCGCATCTGGTCTACGAGCTCGATACGGACGGCAAACGACTGACCTGTAAGAAACTGACGGACTGGACCGGTGAGAAAGTCCGCACGCTCTATCCGACCGCCGCTAGCTTCCGCGCCGACTGGATGCTCGCCGACAAACGCCACGCGATCGTCGAGGCGCTCGCTGACCGCGGCATCGATCTGGAGACCCTAGCCGAAGAATCCGGGCGGCCGGAGGACGATCCGTTCGATCTACTTTGCCATCTCGCCTGGAACGCGCCGCTCCGCACGCGACGCGAGCGTGCCGAACGTCTCAAGCGAGATCGCACCGATTTCTTCGACCGGTATGGCGGCGATGCGCGGACCGTACTGGAGGCGCTGCTGGAGAAATACGCCGAGCACGGCGCCGCACAGTTCGTCCTGCCGGGCATTTTGAAGGTGCCGCCGCTGGCTGGGTTCGGCAATCCGAGCGAAATCGCTCGCCGCTTCGGTGGTCCGGACAAGCTTCGCGCTGCGGTCAACGAAATGTCCGGCCTCCTGTACGCCGCTTAAGGAAGAACCTGTGAATGCCCCCTGAGAAGAAAATCAAGCCGACGAAAACAACGGCCCAGCGGCTCGACAGCCTCATCAAGTCCGCGCGCAACAAAATGCGCAAGGACAGGGAGCTGAAGACGGACCTCACGCGACTGCCCACGCTCACCTGGCTGATGTTTCTGAAATTCATCGACGACATGGAGCGCGTCCACGAGGACGAGGCGGTGCTCGCCGGCGAACCGTATCGTCTTCTGATCGATGCGCCGTACCGCTGGCGAGACTGGGCGGCCGATCCCGCGGGCATCACCGGGCCGGACCTGCTCTCATTCATCAACGGCGAGCAGTCCGTTCGCGCCGACGGCACGCAAGGCCCGGGTCTGTTCACTTTCTTACGCAGCTTGCGCGGCAATGGTGCCGGCCGCCAGCGGCGCGACGTGGTCTCCGCGGTGTTTCGTGACTTCCGGAACTACGCGACTAGCGGGTATGTGCTGCGAGACGTCATCAACTTGATCAACGGCATCCATTTCGACAGCACCGAGGACATTCAGACCCTCGGTCGGATGTACGAGACGCTGTTACGGGAGATGCGCGACGCAGCCGGCCAGAACGGCGAATTCTATACTCCGCGTCCCGTTGTGCGTTTCATGGTCGAGGTGATCGATCCCAAGCTGGGCGAAATCGTGCTCGATCCCGCTTGTGGCACCGGCGGGTTCCTGGCTGCGGCCTTCGATCATATTAAGCCGCAGACCGGCACGGTCGAGAAACGCGAAGTCCTTCAGCGCAAGACGCTGCGGGGTGGCGAAGATTCCTCGCTGCCGTTCCTGCTTGCGCAGATGAATCTGTTGCTACACGGGATCGAGGCGCCCGACATCGAATTCGGCAACGCATTGCGATTCAAGCTGACTGAAATCGGCGAGCGAGACCGGGTCGAAGTCATCCTGACCAATCCGCCGTTCGGCGGTGAGGAGGAAGCCGGCATCCTCACGAATTTTCCTGAGGATCGCCGAACCGCCGAAACGGCGCTGCTCTTTCTGCAGCTCATCATGCGGCGGCTAAAACGCGGCGGACTTGGGCGCGCCGGCGTCGTGGTGCCGCATGGAATCCTCTTCGGCGACGGCATTGCTGCTCGGATCAAAGCCGACCTTCTAGAACAGTTCAATGTTCACACCGTAGTCCGGCTGCCCGACGGCACGTTTGCGCCGTACACAGACATCCCGACCAACATCATCTTCTTCGATACCTCCGGTCCCACGCGCGACATCTGGTACTGGGAGCAACCGCTTCCGGAAGGCCGGCGGAAATACTCCAAGACACTGCCGCTGCAGTATGAGGAGTTTGCCGATTGCCGAGCCTGGTGGCCTGATCGAAAGGAAGGATCACAGGCCTGGAAAGTATTTGGCCCCGATCTGATCAAGCGCGATGAGCAGGGGCGCCCCGTCGCGGTAGATCTCGATCTCAGAAATCCGCACGCGAAGAAGGCGATCGATCACCGTTTGCCGGTCGAGATAGTCGAGAGCGCGATCGCCAAGGAGCAGCAGGTGCTGGCCGTCTTGAAAGAGATCAAGGCGCTGGTAGCGGAGCGCGAGTAGTTCATGTCGAGCTTTCCTCTTGTCCCATTGGGTGAACTCCTCACCTCCGCGCCGGACCCTCATGGGGTGGATCCCGACGGCGAGTATCCGATCGCGGGTATCTATGGATTCGGCCGCGGGATGATTCAGCGCCCGGCGGTCGCTGGGCGGGAGATGGCCGCCACGCAGTTGTTTCGAATCCGGGCGGGCCAGTTCATTTATAGCCGCCTGAAGTCTTTCGAGGGCGCCTATGCGATCGTTTCTCCGGAGGTCGACGGGTATTTCGTCTCGAACGAATTTCCCACCTTCGACCTGGATCATGAACAACTCGAGCCCGGATTCCTTGGATGGTACTTCAAGCAGGACCGGGTCTGGCAGCAGCTAGCGTCGGACGGGAAGGGGATCGGCGCCCGCCGAGAGAGGCTGCATCCCAGGCGTCTCCTCGATCACTCCATCCCCGTTCCTCCGATCGAGCAGCAACGTCGGATCATCGCGAAACTCGACGGCGTGGCATTGCAACTCAAGACAATGCGTGGGGCCACCGGGGCCGCGCGCACGGAGCTCAACGCAACCATGGAGGCAGCTTTTCGGAAGGTGATCGCAGGCGCCCCGCGCGTCGCGATGACGGACATTGCGCCGCTCGTGCGGCGACCGATTGCAGTCGATCCAGACGGCAGTTACCCGGAACTTGGCGTGCGGTCATTCGGAAAGGGGACGTTCCGAAAACCAACACTCTCAGGCATTGAGGTCGGCAACAAACGGCTTTTCGAAATTCACGAGGGTGATCTGCTCTTCAATATTGTCTTTGCTTGGGAGGGTGCGGTCGCGTTGGCGAGCGCCGCCGATCATGGCCGCCTAGGATCGCACAGGTTCTTGACCTGCGTTCCCGACCCGCGCCGTGCAACCTCCAACTTCCTCCTCTACTATTTTCTCACGCCTGAGGGGACGCAGCGACTGGGCGCTGCCTCGCCAGGGGGCGCAGGGCGCAACCGCACACTCGGACTCAAGGGTTTGGAGTCGATCATTGTGCCCGTGCCTTCTCTGGACGCGCAAGTTTGGTTTGATGAACTCCAGCAGAAGGCGGTCGACGTTCATGTTGGTCAGTTGGATGTCGCGGGGGAGCTGGATCGTCTGATTCCGGCTCTACTACACCAAATCTTCGGCTCCGTGCGCCCGCCGAGCTGCACTGAAGAGCCTCAGCGCGGGCGGCTGCCCCGGGATCAGCTCTCATGACGATGACGAGCCCCAGCAGGAGCGTTTTCGATCGCCGGGTCATTGTCGTGGAAGGGCCGCTGGCCTTCCGCATGCGCCGTGTTCAAGCCGCCCGAGATGGTGATGTAGGACTAGAGATTCTGACTATTCCGCAGTTAGCGGCCCGTCTCGCTGGAGGGTTCAGCAGTCCGGCAGACGAAGAGGTGCTCTATCCGGCAATTTCCCAGGCGTTGGCCGAGGAGGGTCTTACCGACCTGGCGCCTGTCGCCGCATTGCCGGGCATGGTTCGAGCCGTAACACAGACGCTGCGGCGCATCTGGCGCGCTGACTTCAACCTTGATGCTGCCGCCGATCAGTCGCCCCGGTTTCGCGATTTAGCACTAATCCAGACCCGGGTTCGGGCTGCGCTTCCAGCCGGGGCGCTCATTCCGACCGACCTTCGGGACGCCGCTATCGATCGGATCGCGTATGCGAAGGCCTTGCTTGGCAATGTGCTGGTCCAAGGCTTAAGCGATATCGATCTTGTGTGGCGGCCGCTGTTTATCAGGCTGAGCCAAGAGGTGAATGTCTCCTGGCGTGCTGTGGGTTCGGCAGACCGTGCGTGGTTCAGCGGTGCGATGGAAGCCGCCCGCGAAACCTCGCCAAAAACACTGACCGGCGAGCTGGCAGCGGATCCCCGCGCTGAGGTCGTGGAAGCGCTTCGGTGGGCCCGAGCCCTGCTGAGTCGGGGTGACGTGCTGGCTTCCGATATTGCCCTAAGCGCGGCGGCACCCAGCGCATGGGATGACCATTTCCTCGTTTTGGCGGCCGAGGCAGGGCTGCCGGTGCACTTTTCTCATGGTGTTCCCGCGCTCAGCACGCGAGACGGCCAAGCCTGCGCGGCACTCGCCGACGTTCTGATCAAAGGTCTGAGTCAAGACCGAGTAAGGCGACTGATCAATCGTCTCCCGAGCGACGTGAGGGACATGATACCGAGCGATTGGTCGACGGGACTCCCGCGACGCGCAGGCCTCTTTACCGTGGAGCACTGGTTGCGAGCTTTCGTTGCGACGAAGGATAAACGCGCAAGCGGCGATGCGGCGGAGACAGCCTTAATCCCGGTGCTGTCGCTCTTGGCGAATGGTGTCCAGGCCGCTGAGGCGGCCGGAGTCCTTCTTCGTGGACCAGCCTTGGGATTGTGGAGGAGCGCGCTGCGGGCGGCTCCGGCCGCCGCCATCGCCTTGTCGTTGGAAACGCTCCGCGTCCGGGATGAGCGGGACCCGGGGAACAGTATTGTCTGGGCGCCGGCGGCCCACCTGGCCGCCGCGCCGCGCCGCCATGTGCGATTGCTCGGCTTGTCCGGGCGCGCTTGGCCGCGCGCGGAGAGCGAAGACGCACTGCTTCCCAATCACTTGCTGCCGCGGCGACAACTTCAACCAGTTTCAGATACGGAGCGCGATCGGCGTTGTTTCGCGATCCTCTTGCGCCACAGCGGTGGAGAGGTCGTCCTATCGCGCTCCCGCAGATCGTCTGAGGGCGGCTTGCTCGCCCAAAGCTCCCTGTGGCCGCGTGAACTCAAGCCGTTGGTACGCAACCGTGCTCGAATTCCGGAACACGCGTTCAGCGAAAGCGATCGGCTGCTCGCGAGGCCCGAGGAGGCGGGACAGTCGGCGCTAGTCACATCCAGCCGAGCCTGTTGGCGAAGTCGATCGCGGCGAGAATTCACCCCGCATGATGGTGCGATCCGACCGGAGCATCCGGCCATTGAACGCGCGCTGGCGAGCGTCCATTTCACGACATCGCTCAAGCGACTGCTGCGCGACCCTCTCGGTTTCGTCTGGCAGCACGGGCTTGGCTGGCGCGCCGTTGAATTGGCGCAACAACCCTTGGCGCTCGGCGCGCTCGCTTTCGGGGAGTTGGTGCATGAACTTATGCGTCGGGCAGTCGACAGCCTCGAGCCGCAGCCCGGATATGCTCGCGCGTCTCGCGACCAAGTCGAAATCGCCTTGGGAATGGCGGTCGAGCATGTCGCCGAAGCCTGGCCCCTTGAGAGAGGCGTCCCGCCGCGACTTCTTTGGCGACACACGTTGGACGAAGCTGCTCACCGCTGTTTGCGAGGTCTGGTCGGCGATGAAGGGTTCTTGGCCGGCACCCGGAGCTGGACGGAAGTGGGGTTCGGACAGCACGAAGCGGATGCTCGGGAAGCACCCTGGGACGTGACTGAAACGATTGTCATTGAAGGAACAGAACTTCACTTGAGCGGGAGGCTCGACCGGATCGACGTGGTCGCCTCCGGCGATGCTGCGCGAATATCGGATTACAAGACCGGTGCAGCGCCCAACGCCGCAGATCGGATCGTGATCGGCAAAGGCGCCGAAGTGCAGCGCGTCCTGTACGCGATGGCGACGCGTCGCCTCCTGCCGGACGTTCGTACTGTGATATCGCGGCTGGTCTATCTCGACGGCGTTTCCCACCCCTTCAGCCTCCGGGGCGATGCGTTGGACGCGGCGATGAAGGACATCAGCCGCTACTTGAACGTGGCGTGCGCCCAACTAAGGGAAGGCCGGGCGTGCATGGGTCCGGACGCGCTCGATAAATTCAATGACCTACGTTTGGCCCTGCCGGCGGACATCGAGAGCTATTTCATCGCCAAACAGGCTGCGTTCGCCGCCAGCAACCGCGATCTTTCGGCGCTCTGGAGTTTGGCATGACGCTCGTCGATGAGCCCCAACGCCACCGCGCACTCACCAGTCTGAACGAGAACCTTTTCGTGGAGGCGGCGGCGGGAACGGGCAAGACCGCCCTGATGGCCGGGCGCATAGCCATGCTGCTGGCGGAAGGTCGGCCGCCCGGTGATATAGCGGCGATCACGTTCACCGAATTGGCGGCAAGTGAACTCACGGTCCGCGTATCGCGGATGGTGGAGACTCTCCTGGCGGGCGAGGTGCCGCGCGAACTCCACCTCGCATTCCCGAATGGCCTTGATGTTGCGCAGCGCCAACATCTTGCAACGGCGAGCGTGACGCTCGACGAGCTGACGACATCGACGATACACGGGTTCTGCCAGGAGGCCATCCGCAGCTACGCTGTCGAGACCGGCCTCGACCCAGGATCGCGTGTCATCGATGCATCGGGCGCTGATGCGATGTTCGAGGGGGTTTTGTCGGACTGGCTGATCGAGCGGCTGAGCGGAAATGCGACTGACGACGATCCGATAGCCGTCCTCTCGAAGGATGATCCTCTCAAAGTTGTCGAACTCATTCGCGAGCTAGCGGAGCTGAAGCGCCGCCATCCTACCGCGACGACGGAGGCGCCAAGTTTGGATCGTCGGCAAGACATCGACTTTTGCCAAGCCGTCGACGACTTTGAGCGCTGGTTGGCGACAACACCTGGTGAGAACGGCACTGCCGATCTTCTCGGCCAGCTGCGAACGCTCGCGTCCTTCTATGCCGATGGCCTAACACCAACGCCGACCTTTAAGAGGCTTTGGCAACTCGCCCAAACTCCAAGGGTGGGTGCAATGAAATATCGCAGCTTCGACCTGAAGGCATATCAGCGAAAAACGGCCTGGATCGGGGCGTGTGGCGCTGAGGCCGGTGATCAATACAACCAAGTCGCCGAAGAGCATTTCGCAGCGGTGGAGCGGTCCTATAGGACGCTTCTCGGCGCGATTGGCGCCGGCCTGGTGGACGCACTTTCGACGGCTTTGGATGATGTCTTGGCGAGATACCGCGACCGGAAACGTGCGGCCGCGGTCCTCGATTTCGACGATTTATTGTCATGTGCCTATGAATTGGTTTCGCAGCACGAAGCGGTGCGTATCGCGCTTGGGGCTCGCCATCGCCACCTCTTTGTCGATGAGTTTCAAGACACCGATCGGGTGCAGGCCGCAATCATCTTCCTGATCGCGACCGACCAGCGTGCGGATAGATGGCAAGACGGCGTGCTGCGCCCTGGGTCGCTCTTTCTGGTGGGAGATCCAAAGCAGGCCATCTATCGATTTCGTGGTGCAGACGTAGCCGTGTATGAGGACGCGCGCGCAGCAATGAAGCGCCAAGGCGGCGACTGCATTTTGCAGGTCACCGCCAATTTCCGATCCAGTCAGGGGATACTGGAGCACGTCAACGCGTGTTTTGAGCCCGTCCTGAACGGTGAGGGTCAACCCGGCTACGTCGAGCTCTCCGCAACCATCGAAAACCGGCTGGGTGAATTGCCCTGTGCTGCGAAGGTGACGGTCGAAATCCTTGAGGCGGCGGACCCGCAGCGGCCATCCGCGGGCGAACAACGGGAAGCCGAGGCCGACATCATCGCTCGACTCTGTCGCCGGCTTGTCGGCTCTGTATCGATAGTGCGCGACGACGGTCACGCGACCCCACTTGCGCCCGGCGACATCGCGCTGCTGGCACCAACGAATTCCGAACTGTGGCGATATGAGCGAGCGTTAGAATCGCAACGACTTTCTGTCGCCTCGCAGGCCGGAAAAACCTTGATGCTGCGGCAAGAGACGCAAGATATCTTGGCGCTCCTTCGCACCTTGGCGGACCCTTTCGATACGCTGTCCTTTGGAGCGCTCATGCGCGGACCGCTCGTCGGTCTTACCGATGAGCAGCTTTTGGACATCGCGGAAGGCGTGGAAGCCAATCGGGAGCCGGGTACAGCGGGGGCGGCCTTTACG
Organism: Xanthobacteraceae bacterium; assembly: GCA_049300295.1. GTDB lineage: Bacteria > Pseudomonadota > Alphaproteobacteria > Rhizobiales > Xanthobacteraceae > BOG-931. The sequence continues at coordinate 61,057 of JBAQJL010000089.1, read as the reverse complement.
GTCACCACACCGCTGGAATTGATTGATTCTCCGCTAGCGAAGACGGTGGTCGGACATCTGCAGGATTTACGGCGTCGCGCGTCTGTGACCACGCCACTCGTTCTATTGTCGGAGGCAATTGAACGGCTTCAGCTGCGTGTCGTGCTGGCAGCGAGATATGGCAATCGTGCCGCGCGCGCTTTGGCCAATCTCGACGTGCTGATTCAGATGGCCCGCCCTTATGGCGTCGCGGGCCTTCGCGCGTTCGTCAGAAGTCTGAACGAGGATTGGGAGTTACGCACCTTGCGAGGCGAGGGTCGCATCGATGCTTCAGAGGAGGCGGTGCAAATCGTCACCATTCATAGCTCAAAAGGTCTTGAGTGGCCCGTGGTGATCCCGATCAACACGAGCACCGTTTTTCGCTCACCGCCGCAGTTTGTTCAGCGGCAATCCGATAACACGCTGCATTGGGTAATCGGCGGCGTCGCTCCGCCAAATCTTATTGCTGCGCGGGAAGAGGAGCGGCGGAGCGAAACGCTTGAGCGGCAGCGAATGTGGTACGTGGCATGCACCCGTGCGCGGGACCTTCTTGTGATCCCAGAACTGCCATCCGCCTCGGCGCAGTCTTGGTCAAGGATCGTCAACCTTGCTCACGGATCCCTCCCAGAGTTGGATCTAAACAGCTTGCCTCCGGAAACGACCATATCCACGGCGGTAGTCGCCAACGTCCAGACCGTGGACGTTTTCCTAGCGGAAGCGGAGGCGATCTCGTCGGCCTCTCCGGCCATCAACTGGCGTCGTCCGAGCGAGCACGATCCTGATCGAGCCTTGGTTCTCGAATCGACAACGACGAGCATGGAGGAAGCTTTTGAGTTCGTTCAGCCTCTGGGCGCAGGCCGGCTTCGAGGCATACTCCTGCATAAGCTGATGGAAGAATTCTTGACCGGGGAACTGGACGAAGACGAGGGGGCCGTCGAGCAGCGAGCAAGGGCCCTGTTGGATCAGCTAAGCGGCATGAATCCGGAGGGGGTCGAGGCATTGCCTGACCCCAGGGAGGCGGCGCTGACGGCGATGCGGACCCTCCGATTTCCCGAGATCGCGGCCCTGCGTCCCACGCTCCAGGCAGAGACGGCGATTTGGGCCGCGAGCGATGGCACCTATCTCGCCGGTCGCGCGGACGCCGTCTCGGTTGTTGGTGGTGAGGTGCAGGCAGTGTTGGATTGGAAGGGCGACGTCGCCCCCAGCGCCCGGGATCGCGCCGGGTATCGCGGCCAGCTCGCGGAGTACCTCGAGGCGACCGGCGCCATGCGGGGTGCGTTGGTCTACATGAGCCTGGGAGAGATCGAATGGGTCGAGGGCGCGGGCAGGCCTTAATATGCGGGTAGCGGAGCCCCGAAGTCGTCAGGGCGTCCGGTGGTACCTTCTCCGAGCAGGCCAGGCGATCGCTGCGTCGATATTCAGTTCGGGCAGCCGCTCGCTTGAGGTGTGGTGGCGCCGTGTCTTTCGTCATCCACTACGCAGAGCGCAGATTTGCTTGTATCGCTAATCAAAGTTCATCTCGAAAGGCCGTCGTGCGTCTCGAAAGTGTCACCCTTGCAGGCTTTCGCTGTTTCGGCCCGGAGCCAATCACGGTTGGACTTGCGGCCGAGATTACGGCCGTCGTCGGACCGAATGCCGCCGGCAAAACTGCGCTGCTCCACGCCTTGGCCAAGCTCTTTGGCGTCTCTCGGGCGCAAAGGACTGTTCAGCGATCGGACTTCCACCTTGGCCCAGAGGACGATCCCGATAGCCGCGATCCGAGGGATCTCTTCATCGACGTCCTGATCGAGTTGCCTGAACTCGCGGACGGCACCGCAACGGCCGAGACCGTCGCGCCATCATTTCGGCACATGCAGCTTAAGAGCGACGACGGCGCACCGGTGTGCCGCCTTCGTCTAGAGGCGCGATGGGAAGACGACGGCACCGTCGAGGGCGAGGTTTCACAAGACCTTTTTTGGATAGACACGCTCGACAATGGCCCTACGTCCGACAAGAAGCACCCGGTTTCGGCCGCTGACCGTGGGCTTATCCAGCTCTACTACACGCCCGCGAGCCGGGATGCCGGTGCTCAGGTTCGCGCGACTACCGGCGCACTTGCCGCGCGCCTTCTGCGCGCGATCGAATGGACATCCGACACCGAAGAGGCGGTTCAGGATGCGAGCGCAAACCTAGCAGAGGCTTTCGAGGCCGAAGCTGCAATCGCCGCGATCGGTAAGGCGCTGGAGACGCGATGGTCAGGCCTCCACGATGAAGTCGTCGACACGAAACCGCGCCTCAGCTTGGTAAGCCGGCGTTTCGAGGAGGTGGTCAGTAAGATCGCCGTCATTTTCGAACAGGGGCCGGACGGGCAAGAGCGGAACCTGGATACCCTGAGCGACGGCCAGCAGTCTCTGTTCTATTTCGCGCTCGCCGCAGCCGTATTCGACCTCGAACGTCAGGTGGTGGCGGGCAAGGTGGAAGGTTTTCTCGACGACCAGCTACATATTCCAGCTCTGACAGTTTTCGCACTGGAGGAGCCCGAAAATCACCTGTCGCCCTATTTCCTGGCGCGGATCATTCGCCAAGTCCGGTCGCTCACGGATGCTGGCGGCGCCCAGGCGATCGTCACCAGCCACTCGCCCTCGGTGTTGAGCCGCGTCAGCCCGCGCGAAGTTCGCTATTGCCGCTGCGATCCCAAGACACGCGTGTCGTCGGTCAAGAAGATCAAAATGCCAGCGGGTTCCGATGAGGCCGCCAAGTTCGTACGCGGCGCTATGCTCGCCTATCCCGAACTCTATTTCGCCCGGTTTGTGCTGCTCGTCGAAGGGGACTCGGAGCGGATTGTTCTGCCGCGCCTAGCGGAGGCGCTCGATCTAATGATCGATCCCGCTTTCGTCGCCATCGTGCCGTTGGGCGGCCGTCACGTGCAGCACTTTTGGCGACTGCTGAGTCACCTTGGCATCCCGCACGCGACCCTGCTTGATCTCGACCTCGGCCGGGAAGGCGGTGGGTTCGGTCGGATCAAAACCGCGATAGAGAGGCTCATCGACATAGGCGTTTCGAAGCAGAAACTTCTCAAGATCGATGGCGGCGTCCTGTCGGACGACAACTTCGCGAAGATGCATACGTGGCAGGATGTTGAGGACCGGAAGATCTTACAGGGCTGGATCGACTTCCTGAAACCGTACGGCGTGTACTTTTCAGCGCCGCTCGATTTGGATCTGGCAATGCTCAAGGCGTTTCCGGAAGCATACAACGCGATCGTTCCGACGGGCGGCGGGCCAAAAATGGCGGTCGATAAAGCCGCAGAGGTTGTGTTTGGCACGACGGGACCCGGTCTCACGCTCTACACGGGCGCTTTCAAGGACTATCCCGACCTTCTGCCGGCCTATCGCTACCACTTTCTGACCCGGAGCAAACCTGCCACTCACCTGGCTGCGTTGACCCACGTCAAAGCTAGGGCGCTCCGGGACGATATGCCGGCGGGGTTGGCCGAAGTTCTTGCGCATGTCGCCAAATCTCTGCGGCGAGACTGAAATGGCCATGCTTGCGCGGCGGGTTCGGCCCGACCAATGGACGCCCGTCGACGTCGAGGAGCTCGAGGCAAACGCGATGGTGGCTGTGCGGTCGGTCGACAACCGATCTGTCATCGCCGGACCGGGCGCTGGCAAAACCGAGCTCCTGGCACAACGGGCGGCATATCTGCTTCAGACCGGAGTGTCGCCCGCACCGCGCCGCATCCTTGCCATTAGTTTCAAACGCGACGCAGCGGTAAACCTCGCGGCTCGTGTCCGAAAGCGCTGCCATCGAACCCACGCTGGCCGGTTCGATTCGATGACCTTCGACGCCTTCGCAAAAGGACTTGTCGATCGCTTCGGCCAGGCGTTGCCCGATCGGTGGCGGCCCCGAGCGGACTACGACATCATGTTTCCAAACGATGCTATTTACCGCGGATTCCTCTATCAGCAGCTCCCCGCGCCGCCAAAGACCGTCGGCACCTATGCCGATATCCAGGCACTGACGGTGAAAGCTTTCGAGCGCAATCACCTTCTTGGCGCGCGCTTACCGATCGACGGTTGGCCTGGGCCGACGCCAGGTCAGTGGGCGGCCGATCGGTTCTGGCAAGGCGCACTGCACGAAGGCAAAAAAACTTCCCTTTCATTCCCGATGATCGGGCGACTTGCCGAGTTGCTGTTGAGGGTAAACCCAATGGCGCGCGACGCCTTGCGGTTGACCTATTCGCACCTTTTCATGGACGAGTTCCAGGACACGACCCAAGTTCAATATGACTTGGTCGAAACGATTTTTCGTGGAACCGAGACGGTCGTTACCGCCGTCGGCGACAACAAGCAGCAAATCATGCGCTGGGCCATGGCAATGGAGGACCCGTTCGGCGCGTTCGACATCGACTTTGCCGCGACACCGACGCCGCTTCACAACAATTATCGCTCGTCCCCGGACCTGGTTCGAATCCAGCATGTACTCGCTCAGGCGCTTGACGCACGCGCTGTTCGGCCGGTGTCAAAATCCAAGGGCACGATCGCCGGCGACAGTTGCGCGATTTGGGATTTTTCCACCCCGGAAATCGAGGCGGATCGTCTCGCAGACTTCATTATAAAGGAAATGAAGGCACGGGAGCTGTCACCAAGGGATTTCGTTCTCCTCGTTCGGCAGAAGGCCGGCGATTATGCTGCGATCCTCGAACCCGCATTTCAGGGAGCGGGGGTTCGGCTCCGTAACGAGGCGCGCCTGGTTGGCACCGTTATGCTGCAGGAACTCCTGGCCGAGGAGGTCTCTGAGTTGTTGGTGTGCGTCCTGAGGCTCGCAATGACAAAACGCGCGGGATGGCACTGGACCGAATGTCAGGAGGCGCTTGGCTATTTGCGCGGCATCGGACCTGAAGACGAGGCCGCACAGACACGTCTCGTACGGAAGCTTGATGCCTTTGCAACGACCCTTGGAGCCGACTACTCCGAACCCCCTCAAACGGGCGCGGGAGCCCGCGCGATTGTCGGCGAAGTCTTGGATTTCATCGGGCGTGAGCGACTGGTCGCCGTTCACCCCGCCTACGCTCAGGGGGATTGGTTTAGCAAAGTCGTCGATGCGGCCGCAATTCACTTGAAGACCTCGTCTGAGAGTACAGATGATTGGACAATCGCGCTTGACGGCTATGAAGGGCTCCATGCCGTACCGCTGATGACCATCCACAAAAGCAAGGGCCTGGAGTACGACACCGTCGTCTTCGTCGGGCTCGACGATGGCGCGTGGTGGAGCTTCGCCGGCGATCAGATCGAAGCAACGGCAGGGTTCTTCGTGGCCTTCACCCGCGCCAAGCAACGTGTCGTTTTCACCTACTGCGTACGGCGGGGGGCGAGGAGGAAGATCGCGACATTATATGATTTGCTTCAGAAAGCTGGCGTTCAGACCACCTCCGTGGCCTGATCACGGTCCACTCGACCGCACTAAATTGGGATTCGCGCCGTCGAGTTTATTCGTTCCGGCGAACGAAAGCCCCGAGGCCGGCGAAGATCTGGTCGACTGTCGCCAGGCAATGCTGCACGAACGTGTCGCTAAGATAGAAGACCCACGGTTTGCCGTCGCTGGTCGCCTGGCTGAACCAGCCCTGCGGCCAGCCGTCCGCCACAATTCTACGCTCGAAGCCGCCGCGCTCGGTATCGGGCCATTCAAATCCGAGGTGAAACATCTTGTTGCGGTAGCTAAAGAGCGCTGCCAGCGTCTTGTGAAGATCGGCGGGCAGGTCAGCGGCGAGTCCGGTTGCCGCCGCCAACTCTACAATGCCATCGACCAAGTGCGGCCGATCTGGAGATGCGCGTCGGCAGTCCCACTGCTTGTCTTTTGGCATCGTCCATCGCGCATGGGCGATGGGAACTCGGCCATTGCGATCCAGAAGATCACGGATACCGAGGAACGCTTGCTTGAATAGCGACTCGACGAATGGAGCCAGCATGCCGACCGCCGCCATACTGTGCGCGGCATCTTGGAACACCGACTGATGCAGGTGATCGACCCAATCGTCGACGGCGCGCTCGTTCGCGCTGCCGGAGGCCTGCTTGGCGAAGGCTTCGATCTCCTTGATCTCGTTCGAAAGCGCCTCGTCGGCTTGGCCATGGAGGCGCAGCAGACCGCGGATGGCGTAGAGTTGGGCGTCATAGTCTGGCGAGCCCAGGACAAACGATGCCAGGAACCGATCGTCGAACTCTGATAGATCCATTGGCATGTGCAGCTCACCGTCCGAATTGGAGGCGGCGCAGGAACGTCCGTGCCGTGATGAGGACCAGGTGCAGCCGAAATGTGCTGTGGTCCTCGTCGGAGAGCCCGGGATGCGAACCCTCGGTATGCAGCATCTTGAATACGCCGTTGATGTAGTTCTTGCCGTCCTGGGTCCATTCGTTTCTGTCGATAGCTAGAAAACCGATCTCGGCGAGCAGGGCCCGGCGGTTCTCCGACGTTGGAAGCTGGGCGGACTCCGTGGGGCGGACGTTGCGTGCGATATCGTCGAATAGACTCTCCATGAAGGTTCGAAGCTGACCGTTTGCAGCGGCCCAGTCGCCCCGTGTGTGCGCCTCGATCGCTTGACCGAGATGGCCCAACGGAGTTTCGAATCGGAAGGCCTTGAGGAGTTGGTGAACCTCATCGTCGGTGACGGGCAGGTTCAGTTCGTCGGGCAAGGCCGCGCGTAGCGTGGGATTCCGTCCGTGGTCGTCCCACGACAAAACATAGCCGTCGCGGGCGAGCCCGCGCGCGAACGCGGTCTGGATGGGGAGCGTGGGTTCGCTATGCGCGAGCTGCACGGCCTCCCGCACGATAGCCTCGGCGAGCGTCATGCTGCCCTCGGTCGTTTCAAGGACCGCTGCCGGCCTTTGAACAACGATCCTGCCGAGGAGGTCGCACTTCTTGGTGACGCTCAAGCCCGTGCTGGACGGGATGTCGTCCTCCAACCCAAGTCGCAGCACCATCTGGTTGAGGCGACCTTGGCTATGCCCTTCGAGAAGCTCGACCGCGGCGATCAGTGTGGGCCGCGTGAAGGGCATGGTGCGCATGTGGGTCTACCTCGCTGGAGATCGTCGTGGTCGTCGCTATGCCTTTTTGCCCAGCGATGATGTTGTCATCTCAGAGATCATGTCTCGACAGGCGTAATGAATACGCACTCGCGGCGCGTGGATGGGCACATGATGGCTCCAGCATTTCCTCGGACAGGCCTTGATCACGAATATGGTTCGCTACGCTGATTATCGACAGAACATTTGCATGGATCACCGCCCGGAATACTACAAGACCCGCTACAAGAGGCGGGAGAGGGGCGGAAAAATCTGCTGTGATATCAATGTCTAACGTTGGGAGGGGCGGTTTCCCTTCGCCCGCTCCAATTTCCTGCAAAGCGATCCACGCTACGCGACGATATCACGCACAAACTGCGTGATTCTGCGGCGTTTACCTTCCGGGCGCTGCTTTCAATAGTAGCCTTAGCAAGAAAAATCCGGGAGGATGCCATGAAATCGCGCACGACATCGCGCGTGCTGACGCCAGAGGCGACAACGAGGCGGTCGCTATTGCTGGGTGGTGCCGGCGCGTTGACCGCCACCGCAATCGGTGTTCGCAGGCCCGCACGCGCCGCGCCCGCGCTGCAGAAAGTCAAAATCGTCATCCCGCAGAGCAGCGTTTTCTGCCTGAATTATCTCGGCGGCAAGGACGCCGGCGTGTTCGCCCAGCACGGCATTGATCTCGATGTCGATCCGCGTCCCTTCGCCGGCTTCCTGGCCGGCCTGCCGAGCAAACAATGCATGACGACCACCTATTCGGGGATGGACGCCATCCTGAAGATTGATGAGGGCGTCGATTGGGCCATCATCGGCGGCGGATTGACGGTGGTGCAGGATGTCATCGTTCGCAAGGATTCGCCGTTCAAGAGCCCGGCCGATCTGCGCGGCAAAAAGTTCGGCGTCTTCTCCACTGGCGCCGGTTCGTTCAAGGCGGCGCGGGCGGCGATGATCGACGCGTTCAAGCTCGACGTTATGAAAGACACCAAACTGCAGCAGGTTGCCGGACCGGCGCTGACCAAGCTGCTCGAGCGCGGCGACCTCGACGCCATGATCAACATCAGCTCGCTCAACCTCGCGGCGGAAGCGCAGAAAGACAAGTTCCGCGTGCTGTTCTCGCCGAACGACTTCTGGATCAAGAAGACCGGCTTCCCGATCGTCTGGGCGGCGCCGCTCGTGGCGTGGAAAAGCTGGGTCGACGAGGATCAGACGCGGGCGAAAAATTTCTCCGCCGCGGCCGCAGCCTCGTTCGAATGGCTGGAGAAGCCGGAAAACCTGGAAGCAGCGGTGAAGAGCCACGGCGCGCTGGCCGGAGTGACCAAGCCCGAAGACGTCGCCGAGTACAAAGACTGGCTGGCGCACAAGCACATGTTCATGACCCGCTGGGACAGCAAATCCGTGGGCGCGCAATGGCAATTCCTCGAACTCGCCCAGCGCACCGGCATCATCCCCAAGGTGCCGCCACAGAGCAAATATGCGCTGTTCGTGCAAAGCTGATCGTCCGGCAGTATGAGAGCGAAACCGGCCGAACGGCGAAGTTTGCCGGCGCCGCTCATGCGCATGCTGCCGGGAGTGCTGACATTCGCAGTATGCCTCGCCGTATGGCAGCTCATCTCGCTGCTGTTCATACCGATATTTTTTCCGGGGCCGGCAGACTTGGTGGAGCGCATCGTCGCGCTCTACAGCGACCCCGCCACCTATGCGGTCGTCGGTGAGACGCTGGCGCGGATTTTCGAAGGCTTCGCCGTCTCGATGCTGATCGGCACGGCGCTTGGCCTGGCGATGGGACTGCGGCGCGGAATCGAACTCTTCTTTGACGGCTGGATTATGGTGCTGCTGACGTTTCCCGCGGTTTGCTGGGCGTTTCTCACCGTGTTGTGGTTCGGGCTGTCGCAAGCAGCGGCCATCGTCACGATCGTGCTGATCGTGTTTCCCTTTGTGGCGCTCAATATCTGGGCCGGGACCAAGGCAATCGAGAAGGATTTGGTCGAAATGGGCCGCGTCTACAAGGCGGACCGGGCGCTGATGTTGCGCCGGGTGCTGGCGCCGCAGCTCATGCCGTACGTGTTCTCCTCGCTGCGGATTGCGCTGTCGCTGTCATGGAAGATCGCGCTCGTTGCCGAGGCGTTTGGCGCTAGCGCCGGCGTCGGCCAGAAACTGGTCAACTGGTTTCAGGAAACCCGTGTCGACATGATGCTGGCGTGGGGCGTGAGTTTCATGATCATCATGGTGCTGATCGATCTTCTAGTGTTTCGCACTTGGGCGCGGCGCGTCTTTGCCTGGCGGCCGCAGGTCGCGGCGTGACGCGGCAGCGGTATTGATGATTGCTTTGAGCCGCGACGAATAAGTTTCTGGAAATTGACGGTGGTGCCGAATATGTCCGCGTATCGCACTCGTGACGTTCAACGCAGCAGCATTGTGGGGGAGCCCATGAGCCAGGGTTCGACGCGAGCCTCGGCCATCACCATCGACCGTCTGACGAAAAAATTCCCGGCGCCGGGCACCGAACAGAAGTTCGTCGTTCTCCAGGACATCAGCCTGACGGTCGACGAGGGCAAGTTCGTCAGCCTGGTTGGCCCATCTGGGTGCGGAAAGTCGACGCTGCTGAACGTCATCGCGGGGATCGAGTCCTATGACGCGGGCGCGGTCGCCATTCATCCGAGGGCCGGCCGGGCGGGAGCCGAACCCCGCGTCGCCTATGTGTTTCAGAGCCCGCGCCTGCTCAACTGGCTGACCGTCGAGGGCAATATTCAGTTCGTACTCAAGGCGCAGGGCGTGCCGCGGTCGCGCTGGCGCGAACTGGTGGCGAAGAACCTCGACATGGTCGGGCTGGCCGGGCAGGAGCGCAACTATCCGCTCAATCTGTCGGGCGGCATGCAGCAGCGCGTCGCGATCGCCCGCGCGCTCGCCATCGAACCGGATATTCTCCTGATGGATGAGCCTTTCAGCCATCTCGATGCCATCACGGCGCGGAAGCTCCGCTTCGATCTCATGGAGATTCTGGCCCGCGCCAAGCCGACGATCCTGTTCGTGACGCACGACCTGTCGGAAGCCGTATTCCTGTCGGACAACATCTACATGATGAGCACCAAGCCGGCGCGCATCTTCAAACGCGTAACGATCGACGTCGCGAGGCCGCGCAAGCCAGACGAGCCGGCGCTGTTCGATCTGGAAAAGACGCTGCTGCGCGAATTCTTCAGCGTGGTGGAGGCCAAAGACTGATGGCGTCAAAATTCGCCAGCATCGGCTTGCGCGCAGCCTCGATCGCGGTGCTCATTCTGCTGTGGTGGGCGGGCGCCGCGGCGATGCACGATCCCGAAATTCTGCCGACGCCGCTCGTGATCGCCCAGACGATTATCAAAGACCTGCACACGGCGGGGCCGGAAGGAGAGTCGGCCTATTACGACATCGGCATCACGCTGGCGCGAATCTTCGTCGCCTTCGCCGCGTCCATGATCGCCGGCATCGGCATCGGTCTGGCGATGGGATTGAACCGGCTGTTCGAGCGCTCGTTGCTCGCCCTCATTCCCCTGATGCTGACGACGCCGACCATCCTCATGGTGTTCGTCGCCATCATGTGGTTCGGCTACAGCGAGGCCGGCGCGCTTTTCGCCGTCATGGCGGTGGTTACGCCCTTCATCGCCGTGAACATATACGAGGGCACCCGCGCGATGGACAAATCGCTGATCGAGATGGCGATGACGTTCAAGGCAGGCCGCCCGCTGCTGCTGCGCAACGTCTACCTGCCGCAACTGATGCCGTATATTTTTTCCGCGTTCCGTTATGGATTTGGCCAGACCTGGAAGATCGTGGCGCTCGCCGAAACTTTCGGGCTCAAATTCGGCATCGGGTACATGTTCTTCTTCTGGTTCCAGCAATTCGACATCGCCCAGACCCTGGCCTGGATCATGATGTTCGTGGTGCTGATGCTCGCGCTCGAGTATGGCGTATTCGCGCGTCTCGAAAGCCGCGCGTTCGCGTGGCGAACGTCCTCGTTCGCGCGCGTGCGTATCTGAACTTCGACGCAGTTTTCGCTCCGGCCATCATGTAAGCTGGCGCGCGAATCGAAGCGAAGGTGCGCGACCGCTGTCGGCGCGTAAATCCAACCATGTCCGCCGAGACTGCCGGCCGGTCCGTGACCCTCCTCCTATTGTTCTGGCTGGTCGGCGTGGGCCTGCGGATCACTGTTTTGGCGGTGCCGCCCGTGGTGCCGCTGCTGCATGCCGACCTGCATCTGACCGAGGCGGGGATCGGCTGGTTGTCGAGCCTGCCGCCGATGCTGTTTGCGATTGCGGCGGTGCCCGGTGCGCTGCTCATCGCGCGCTTTGGCATGGTACCGGCGCTGCTCACGGGCCTGCTGCTTGGCGCCGCGGGTTCGGCGGCGCGCGGCATGTTCGTCAGCACGGCGTCGCTGTTTGTCACGACGATTGCGATGGGCGCCGGCATCTCAATCGTGCAGACCGTCATGCCGCCGCTGGTGCGCGTTTGGTTTCCGCAGCGCATCGGTCTTGCCACGTCGGTCTATATCAACGGGCTTCTGCTCGGCGAGATCATTCCGGTCGGTCTCACCATCCCGTTTGTCCTGCCGCTGGTGCATCAGAGCTGGCGCCTGGATTTCGTTGTCTGGTCGGTGCCGGTCCTGGCCACCGCGCTCCTTTTCGTCCTTTGCAGGCCGCGCCGGGACGCAGCCGGGCCCCCCACGGTCGTCCCGCAGCGGCGCTGGTGGCCGGATTGGCGCGATCCGCTGATCTGGCGGCTCGGCCTGATCCTGGGCAGCGTCAACGCCACCTATTTCGTCACCAACGCTTTCCTGCCCGATCTGCTTGCGGCCGGGCGCCGCCCCGATCTTGTCAGCAGCGCGCTCATCTCGATCAATGTCGGCCAGCTGCCGGGGTCGCTCCTCATGCTGCCGCTGGCCGAGCGGCTGGTGAAGCGGCCATGGGCATACGCGGCGACGGGATTGCTGTCGACGTCCAGCGTCATCGCGATGCTGCTGACGCGAGGCGATTGGATCGTGTTCTGGGCGGGTGTGCTGGGCTTCACCGGCGCGGTTACGCTGACCATGGCGCTGGCGCTGCCATCGATTCTCAGCCCGGCCGACGACGTGCATCGCACCACGGCCGGCATGTTCACCATCAGCTATAGCTGCGCCATGGTGCTTTCGGTCGTGGTCGGCTGGCTGTGGGATGTCACGCACCGGCCGCTCGTCGGCCTCGCGCCGATCGCATTGGGCGGCCTCGTCATCGTCGCGCTGGCGTCGACGGTCAGGCAGGTCGATCGCAATTCTGCTGCGACTGTTTAGCCGGGCTGCATTGCTTCCATCGGGTTGTATTCATTTCCTGGCGCGGCCGCGATATGCTGTCGGTTCGCTGCGATAAAAAATAAAGTAATGGGAGTACTGCGTTTGAATCGGCAAATGTTGCGGCGCGCAGGCTGCGCCTGCCTGATTGCTGGCATGTCGCTGTTTGCTGGCATGTCGCTGTTTTCTGGCATGTCGTTATTTGCTGCCACATGCGTGCGGGCCGCGAGCTTTCCGGATCGTGCCGTGCGGTTGATCATTCCGTTTCCGCCGGGCGGCAGCATCGACACGCTGGGCCGTATCCTGATGCAGAAACTGGGTGCGGCCTGGAACCAATCGACGGTGGTGGAAAATCGTCCGGGCGCGGGCGGTAATATCGGCTCGGAGGTCGCTGGGCGCGCCGCGCCTGATGGCTACACGCTCGTATTCGGCGGCCAATTCATGGCGGCGAATGTCACCATTGCGCCGATGCAGGGATTCGATCCGGCCAAGAACCTTGCGCCGGTGGATTTGGTGGCGACCGGCAAGGACGTATTGCTGGTGCCGCCGAATTCGCCTTTTCATTCGGTCGGCGACATCGTCACTTACGCCAAGGCGCATCCCGGGCAATTGACCTATGCGTCACTCGGCGTCGGTTCGAGCGGGCATCTGGCGACGATTCTGTTCAGTCAGGTGACCGGGATTACGATGCAGCACGTGCCCTACACCTCGTTCGGCGCGGCGGTGGCCGATGTCGGCGCCGGACGCATCTCGGTGTGGATTGCGACGTTGGGCGGCATCCTCGGTCAGGTGCAAGGCGGCAAATTCCGCGCGCTCGCGGTGTCCGGTCCGGAGCGCGCCACGGAGCTTCCCAACGTGCCGACGTTCGCCGAGCTTGGCGTTCCGTATGGCAACGACACGAGCTGGTACGCCCTGTTCGCGCCCGCCGGAACGCCGCCCGCGATCGTCACCAAGATCAACGCTGATACCAATCGCACGCTTGCCGATGCCGAATTGAAGAGCCGCGTCGGCAAGCTCGGCTTTCGCCTGGTCGGCGGCTCGCCCGGAGAACTCGGTGCGTATTTGAAGAACGAAATCGGCAAGTGGGCGAAAATCGCCAAGGCTGGCGGTATCGTACCGAAGTGACCGCCGACTTCTGCTGCGGCGTTATGAACGCCGTTCCGCGATCCCGGTCGTCTCCAATTGCCGTTCCTCTTTCATGGCGGGAGGCCGGTATTTAATTCGACCGCGGGCGGATGGTGCGATGCTTGCGCTCAGAATGGTCGCAGCGTGCCGCGTGCCGTAAACGAAACGCATCACCGGACCGAAGGTCATCGCGCTCGCCAAGCCGACGAAATGCAGGTTTGGCAGTGACGTCTCAAAGGCTCCCGTGAGTAACGGCGCGCCGGAAAATGTTTTGATCGCCGCGCACAGTGCCGGGTCGAGGAACGGCAAGCGGCCGAGGTCGACGCGGTAGCCGGTCGCCGCAATGACATGATCGGTTTCGATTTGCACGGTGCCGTCGTTTCGACGCACCGACAATTGCAGACGTCCGTTTCGTTCCGCCGCGGCGACGATCTCATGGTCGGTCAGCAACGGAATTTTGCCGATCACTCGATTCTTGAGCCACCAGGCGCCGGACGGACCATTCGCCTTGGCAACAATGCGCCGGCGCGTGTGTTCTGGCAGCGACGGAAATACGCGCGGCATTTCGGAATACGCCAAACTGCGCCAGCCATCGCCGAGACCGGATTCGGGCCAGCGAATTCGCTTGTAGAGCGACTTGGTGGCGTTGAACTCGGCGTCCCACGCGACTGCGGGAGCTCTGGCCAGCACACGGACATGGGCGCCGTGTTCGCTCAGAAGGGCCGCGGTCTCGAGGCTCGATTGTCCGCAGCCGATCACCGTCACATCCAGTCCGGCGAACTTTGCCAGATCAGCATGATCCGCGCTGTGCGAAACAAGGTCCGGAGCGTCGCGCGCCAAGTCTTCCAGCGCTTCCGGAAAGTGGCGGAACGCAAGATGACCCGTTGCCAGGATCACGCGTTTGGCCAGCACGACCCGATCATCCAGCGTGAGCTCAAAGCCGTCTGAAATCCGCCGCAGGCGACGAAGCTTGCTGTCCCAGACGTCCGAGACTGCGCTGCGGCGGAACCAGTCCGCATAATCGAGAAAATCCGCCATCGGCAATGGAACGCCTTTGCGCGCATAGGGTCGCCCGCGCAACGCGCAGAAACGCTCGAGCGTGTAGCGGCCGTCCGCATCCGACAGATTGGAGGCGAAGCGCTCCGACTTCAGCACCATTCCGCGCGGCATGTGGATGCGCCAACTCTCCATTGGCGAGCCGATAATGGCGTGGTCCACATCGGCCGCGCCAAGGTGCGCGGCGATGGACAATCCATACGGTCCGGCGCCTACGACAATGGTGTCGCAATTGGTCATGATCTGGATCTCCCTCGGATGCGGAGCCTGCCGTCAGGCAGGCCGGTGCCGGCGACGCGGCAGAATTGTCGGTCGAAGGCGCCGTATCAGCCGCCGCACGGCGCGGATCGCCAAATCGACGCAGTAAACAAATGCCGGCATTGGATCGTCGATGCGCCAGTAGCCGTCGTAAGTGCGGCAGCCCAAGCCGGAGCGAATGCGAATACTGCGCAGCGATTCCCGCCACGCTACGGTGTCCACGCGCCTTTGCTCAGGAATGGGCAGCCCCAGCTCGTAGCAATAAGCGACGAGCGCGAGGTTGAGCCCGTTCAACGTTGCGATCTCTTCCTGGGAATCCGTGCGCCCGACCGTCGGCTCGATGATGACAAAGCGGCGGTCGCGCGGATCCCATTTGTATTCGAGGCTACCCAACCCCTCGTATTGCGAGGCATCGAGGAATTTCTCCGTGATCGGACGCAACCCATCGGCGGCCTCGGGAGCGGGCACGCAAACCGCGGTGCTGCCGATGCGGGGCGGAGTGGCTGCAATCTTGCGGCCAAAGAAGATGCTTCTCGATGCGGGCGACAGGCCGCAGTGGAACAGTGCGAAATAGATGTTGCTGTCGGGACCGTCGATCCACTCCTGGACCACGGGTGTTGCGCCGAGGCTGAGAAATCGGCGGCAGATCGCGGCGGCATCGTCGATCGTTTCCGCCACGCTCAGCCTTTCGATCCGGCCCATGTGAACCGGAAATTTGTCGGCAGGCTTGATGATGACCGGCGATCCCAGTTGCGCAATCTGCGCGAGGTCGCTTTCGCCTTTGACGAGGATCGTGCGCGGAACCGGCAAAGCGTGACTTTCGGCGAAGTGCTGAAACAGTTCCTTATCGCCGAGTGCCGTCACCATGGCGGGGGATGGAAGCCGTAACCGATAGAAGGCGCCGAGTTCTGACCGGTGCTCGGACACGGTATTGACCGCCAGTTCATCGGTGAGAATGAGCACCGGCCGCGCGGGCATCGTGTCCCGCAGCTTGCGGAGACCATCAATCAGCGGCCGGCCAAACGATCGTTCGAGCAGATGGCTTTTGCAGCGGCGCGACCACATCGCCGCGTCGCGCAAATTGTCGCCGACGACGGTAGTCGGCACCCCCGCCGACGCCAGACTGCGAACGACGCCGAGGCCGTTGCCCTGCGCGCCGACCACAACGGCGGGCGTGTGTCCGGCGTTGCGCCTCCCGTCCATCCGGCACGTGTCCCTTACGGTTAAAAGCTGTCGCTCGGGACTGTTGCACAGTGGTCAGGGCGCGCTAAAGGCGGCCTGCTGAAAAGCACGCGTTTAGGTTAAAGGCAGAAAATTAACTGCGATGCGCGCCAGGATCTGAAAAGAGTTTTCGCCGCGAGGGCGCGGCCATCGCTGCGTATTCAATAGCCTACAGCAAGAGCGCCGCCCTCGCGTGGGTCGGCGGCGCCGGAAAATCCGTCCGGCGTGATCAGAATAGAATTTGCCGAGGTAAACGGCCGCTGCGGCACAACCTTGTCGCCGCGCGCGCGCAACGTGGCGACGACATCGTCCGGCACGTTCGGCTCGGCGTAGACCTGATCCGGAACCCACTGATTATGGATCCGCGGCGCCGACACCGCGCCGCCGATATCCATGCCGCGGTCGATGACATTGACGACAATCTGAAGCACCGTGGTGATGATGCGGCTGCCGCCCGGCGAGCCGGTGACGAGGAACGGCTTGCCGTCCTTGAGCACGATTGTGGGGGTCATCGACGACAGCGGCCGTTTGCCGGGCCCCGGCGCATTGGCCGAAAATCCCACGAGCCCATAGGCGTTGGGGGAATCCGGCTTGGCGGCGAAGTCGTCGAGTTCATTGTTGAGCAGGATGCCGGTGCCCTCGGCAACGAGGCCAACGCCATAGCTGAAATTGAGCGTGTAGGTGTTGGAGACGGCGTTGCCGAAGCGATCGACCACCGAAAAATGTGTGGTGTTGCGACCCTCGCCATCGACGCTGCCGCCGGTGTGGATCATGCTCGCGGGCGTCGCGTGCGCGGAATCGATGGTCGCGCGCCATTGCGCCGCGTAATTCTTGGCGGTCAGCCGCGTGACCGGATTTTCCACCGTACTCGGATCGCCAAGATAGAATGCGCGATCCGCGTAGGCCCGCTTCATTGCTTCGACCATCAGGAATGCCTGCTGCGCCTGATCGTCGTGCGCCAGGTCATAGCCTTCCAGGATGTTGAGCATCTCAATGAGCTCAACGCCGCCGGACGATGGCGGCGGCATGGAGACGATGTCGTAACCGCGATAGCTGCCGCGCACGGGAGCGCGCTCCAGCGCGCGATACTGTTTCAGATCGCCGGCGCTCATCACGCCGCCGGCGGCCTGCACCGCGCCGGCGATCTTCTGCGCGGTTGGACCATCATAGAAAGCGCGCGGGCCACCCTTGGCGACGGCTTCGAGCGAGTTCGCGAGATCGCTCTGTACCAGGCGGTCGCCGATGGACGGCGCACTGCCGTCTGGTTTCAGGAATATCTTGGCTGAGGATGGAAAGCGGGCGAGCCGCGATGCGGCAAAAGGTGGCGGAGGCATAGTCGTGGCGCTCACCGCAAACCCGTCACGCGCCAGTGCTATCGC
Organism: Xanthobacteraceae bacterium; assembly: GCA_049300295.1. GTDB lineage: Bacteria > Pseudomonadota > Alphaproteobacteria > Rhizobiales > Xanthobacteraceae > BOG-931. The sequence goes on along the minus strand of JBAQJL010000089.1, from coordinate 43,664 downwards.
CGGTGCGATCAGATCGGCGAGCGTGAATCTGCCGGAGCCGTATTTCTCTTCGGCCAGCGCGAGCCCGGCGACAGTGCCCGGTACGCCGATCGCCAGCGCCGAGTTTCGCGACTTTTCCGGATCGGCGTTGCCCTGCGCATCGAGGAACGACGTGGCGGTGATCGCGGCCGGCGCGGTTTCGCGATAGTCGATGGTGGCGTTGTCGCCGTTCGCGCGGTGAATCACCATGAAGCCGCCGCCGCCGATATTGCCGGCGCGTGGATATGTCACCGCCATGGCAAAGCCGACCGCGACCGCGGCGTCCACGGCGTTGCCGCCGCGCTTGAGGATATCGACGCCGACGCGGGCGGCGAGCGGCTCCTGCGCCACCACCATGCCGTCGTGAGCAGTTGCCGTTTGCGAGCGGCCGATTTGTTCTTGTCCGGAAGCCACGCCGCGCAGAGCGAACAGCGCGATGAGTGCCAAGAGCGCGCACCAACTCGCACCGCTGCGTACTGCGCCGCGTGCCGGAAACCCGTTTTGTGGTGTCATTGATTCACAACATCGATGGCAGGACGCGGTCGGGCGGACGGTGCCCGTCCATGAATGTCTTGATGTTGACGATGACCTTTTCGCCCATATCGACGCGGCCTTCCAGTGTCGCCGAGCCGAGATGCGGCAGCAGCACAACCTTGCCGGCGCGCGCGAGTTTGATGAGGCGGGGCGTGACGGCGGGCTCTTTCTCGAACACATCGAGGCCGGCACCAGCGATCTCTTCAGCCTCGATCAGCCGTCCCAGCGCGTTTTCGTCGATCACCTCGCCGCGCGCGGTGTTGACCACGTAGGCTTCGGGCCGGATCAGCTTGAGGCGGCGCGCCGAGAGCAGGTGATAGGTCGCCGGCGTGTGCGGGCAATTCACCGAGATGATGTCCATGCGCATCAGCATCTGGTCGAGGCTTTCCCAGTAGGTCGCGTGCAATTCTTCCTCGATATGCGGTGCCACGCGGCGGCGGTTGTGGTAGTGGATTTTCAGGCCGAACGCCTGTGCGCGTCGCGCCACCGCCTGACCGATGCGCCCCATGCCGACGATGCCGAGGCGCCTGCCCCAGATGCGATGGCCGAGCATCCAAGTCGGGCTCCAGCCGTTCCAGTCGACGTTGCCGGTGAGCACATTGGCGCCCTCGGCCAGACGGCGCGGCACGGCCAGAATCAGCGCCATGGTCATATCGGCGGTGTCCTCGGTCAGTACGCCGGGCGTATTGGTCACGGTGATGCCGCGCTGCACCGCGCTCGCCACGTCGATGTTGTCGACGCCGTTGCCAAAATTGGCGATCAGACGCAGGCGCTCACCGGACTGGCTGATGACCGATCGGTCGATGTGGTCGGTAACTGTCGGCACGATCACGTCGGCGGTCTTGGCGGCCTCGGCAAGTTGCGCCTGACTCATCGGCTTGTCATCGTGATTGAGACGCGCATCGAACAGTTCGCGCATGCGCATCTCGACGCTGTCCGGAAGCCGGCGGGTGACCACAACCAGCGGCTTTTTGCCCTGTGCCATTGCCTGCCTCGCGAAAATTGGCCGGGGACGCGAACTTGCGCCGCGGGCCCAGCGCCTCCGTCACTGTGCGGCTCGCCGGAAGGGACGAAAACGGCCGGATGCCGCAGCGTCCGTTCAGGTCTCCTTAACCGCGCTGAACGACACTTGAGGCCGGGAGGTGGTTCATCGCTTGTCTCTACCAGATGGGCCGCGCTCTCACAAAGCGCGCCGGAGAATCCCGGCCTTATCAGGTTACGAAATCGTGTCGGGGCATGCCGCGGGAACGCCGCGTCATGGGAGGCTGATGATCGGCTGGCTTCGGGCCGTTTTCGCGGCATTGGTAACGTACACGTCCGCGGTCGCGCCATTGCACGCGGCCAATGACGCTGCGACGAGCGGGCTACCGGTGCCGCGTTTCGTCAGCATCAAGGCGGACCGCGTCAACGTCCGGGGGGGCCCGGACCGGGATCACGACGTCTCTTTCATCTTCACGCGCGTCGGCTGGCCGGTCGAGATCACCGCCGAGTTCGAAAATTGGCGCCGCATCCGCGATTCCGACGGTTCCGAAGGCTGGGTCTATCACTCGCTTCTGTCCGGCAAGCGCATGGCGGCCGTGCAGCTGAAAGTGAAGACCGATCTCGCGATGCTACACGCCGAGCCCGATGCCAAGAGCCCGGTCACGGCGCAGCTCGAGGCCGGCGTGATGGGGACGGTCAAATCCTGCAACGGCGCCTGGTGCCGCATTTTCGGCAAGAATTTCGACGGCTGGGTCGAACAGGACGACCTTTGGGGTGTCTATCCCAACGAAAAGATTGAGTGATTTTTCGTGAATACCGGATGGCCGATGGCCTGATGGCCCGCCTGAGCGGGCCATGACATTGAGGCCTGAGCGCTTTTGACTTAGCCCTGCTTCCGCCGCAGCCGGACCACCACGTCAATACGGGCGATCTCGTAACCTTCGGGCGGCGTGGGCGCTTTACCGACCACGACATCGCTGGCCGGGATGTCGAGCAGATCGTTCTTATCCTCGACGAAGAAGTGATGGTGCTCGGTATTGTTGGTGTCGAAATAGGCCTTCGAACCGTCGACCGCGACCTGGCGCAACAGGCCGACATCGGTGAACTGGTGCAGCGTGTTGTAGACCGTGGCGAGCGACACCGGCACTTTGGCGTGAGTCGCCTCCTCGTAGAGCATTTCGGCCGTCACATGGCGGTCGCCCTTACCGAACAGGATCCAGCCCAACGCCATGCGCTGCCGCGTCGGCCGCAAGCCCACTTCGCGCAGCTTCGACTTGACGTCGTGCCAGGGACAGCCGGTCATATCGCCGCGCATTGGCAATGTGCGCGGTTGAAAGACGGGCCCGAAGGCGCTGGGACGCGACTGTGTCATTGCTGCACCAGGAACGAGAGGCTGCACGAGATCGTTGCAAGTGAAATCATTATACGCCGGCCGGCGACGGCCGCAACTGTCATGCGGGTAACCGGGGGGCCGCTCCCACGCCATAGCTGGGAATTGTCTGGGGACGAACCCGCGGAGCGCGGCCGGATGCGGCTTTGCCGGTTTCCTCCCATATGCTAGGGGTCTGGACCTTTTCTGAGGGGCGGAGAAAATGCTGATGCCCGAGCGCCGTTCCAATTTCGAATACGAGGACTTGCTGGCTTGCGGACGTGGCGAGTTGTTCGCCGAAGGCCCGCAATTGCCGCTGCCGCCGATGCTGATGTTCGACCGCATTTCCGAAATCGCGGAAGCCGGCGGCGAGTACGGCAAGGGGTTGGTCCGGGCCGTGCTGGATCTCAAGCCCGACCTCTGGTTCTTCCCCTGCCACTTCAAGGGAGATCCGGTGATGCCGGGCTGCCTCGGCCTCGACGCGCTGTGGCAATTGCTCGGCTTCTTCCTTGGCTGGGTCGGGGCCGCCGGCAAAGGCCGCGCGCTCGGCATGGGTGAGATCAAATTCTCGGGTCAGGTGTTGCCGACGATGAAACGCCTCGTCTACGGCATCGACGTCAAGCGGGTGATGCGGTCAAAGCTCGTGCTCGGCATCGCCGACGGCTGGCTCTCGGCCGACGGCTCGGTGATCTACCGCGCGCTCGACCTCAAGGTGGGCCTGTTCCAAAACTCGGCGCCAGAGGCGAGCGGCGTTTGAGCCGCATTTTGAGCGAATCCAGGCGGACGAGGCGAAGATGAGGCGTGTAGTCGTCACCGGGATGGGTATCGTCTCGTCGATCGGCAACAACACGCAGGAAGTGCTGGCTTCGCTGCGCGAAGCCAAATCGGGAATCGTGCGCGCCGACAAATATGCCGAGCTTGGCTTTCGCTGCCAGGTGCACGGCGCGCCCACCCTCGATGCCAGTGAGGCCGTCGACCGCCGCGCCATGCGCTTTCTCGGCGGCGGCGCCGCCTGGAACCACGTCGCCATGGAGCAGGCGATCCGCGATTCAGGGCTCGAACCAAGCGAGGTCTCCAACGAGCGCACTGGCATCGTCATGGGCTCGGGTGGGCCGTCAACCCGGGCCATCGTCGAAGCCGCCGATATTACCCGCAGCAAGGGGCCCAAGCGCGTCGGTCCGTTCGCGGTGCCGAAGTCGATGTCGTCCTCGCCGTCCGCCACGCTCGCGACCTGGTTCAAGATCAAGGGCGTGAGCTACTCGATCTCGTCGGCCTGCGCGACCTCGAACCATTGCATCGGCAATGGCTACGAGCTGGTCCAATACGGCAAGCAGGATGTGGTCTTCGCCGGCGGCTGTGAGGAACTCGACTGGACGCTGACGGTACTGTTTGATGCGATGGGCGCGCTGTCGACGAAATTCAATGACACGCCCGCTAAGGCCTCGCGCGCCTACGACGCCGACCGCGACGGCTTCGTCATCGCCGGCGGCGCCGGCGTGTTGGTGCTCGAGGAGCTGGAGCATGCCAAGGCGCGCGGAGCGCGGATTTACGCGGAAGTCGCCGGCTACGGGGCCACCTCCGATGGCGCCGACATGGTCGCGCCCTCGGGCGAAGGCGCGGTGCGCTGCATCCGCATGGCACTCAAGGACGTCAAACCGCCGGTGAATTATATCAACCCGCACGCCACCTCGACGCCGATCGGCGACCTCAAGGAGATTGAAGCGATCCGCGAAGTCTTCGGCTCGGGCGACAAATGCCCGCCAATCTCGGCGACCAAATCGCTGACCGGTCACTCGCAAGGTGCGACCGGTGTGCATGAGGCGATCTATTCTCTGCTGATGATGAACTCAGGCTTCATCTGCGAGAGCGCCAACATCGAAACTATCGATCCGGCCTTCGCCGACATGCCCATCGTGCGCGCGCGCCGCGACAACGTGACACTCGGCTGCGTGCTCTCCAATTCGTTCGGCTTCGGCGGCACCAATGCCTGCGTCGTGTTCAAGCACCTGGATGCTTGACACATGCAGGGGCTGATGCACGGCAAGCGCGGTCTGATCATGGGGGTCGCCAACGATCACTCGATCGCCTGGGGTATTGCCCGGACGCTGGCGGCGCATGAGGCGAAGCTCGCCTTCACCTACCAGGGTGATGCGCTCGGCAAGCGCGTCAAGCCGCTCGCGGCCTCCCTCAATGCCGACCTGGTACTGCCGTGCGACGTCGAGAACATCGGCTCGGTGGATGCGGTATTCGCCGAGATTGGGCGCGCCTGGGGCAAGCTCGATTTTTTGGTCCACGCCATCGCGTTTTCCGACAAGAACCAGCTAACCGGCCGCTATTCCGACACCACGCGCGAGAATTTCCTGCACACCATGCTGATCTCGTGCTTTGCGTTTACCGAGGCGGCCAAGCGCGCCGCTGCCATGATGCCGGACGGCGGCGCCATGGTGACGCTGACCTATAACGGCGGCCTGCGGGCGATGCCGAACTACAACGCCATGGGGGTTGCCAAGGCGGCTCTCGAAGCTTCGGTACGCTATCTCGCCGTCGATCTCGGAAAAGACCGTATCCGCGTCAACGCAATTTCATCGGGCCCGATCCGCACGCTGGCGGGTGCCGGCATCGGCGACGCGCGCTCGATGTTTGCGTTCCAGCAACGGCATTCGCCGTTGCATCGCGGCGTGACGCTCGACGAACTCGGTGGCGCCGGGCTCTATCTGCTCTCCGACCTTTCGACTGGCGTCACCGGCGAAATTCATTTCGTCGATTCAGGTTACAACGTCATTGCCATGCCGCACCCGGACGCTCTGCGGGCCGATGCGAAGCAGAGCGCGGAAGACGCAGCGAAGTAACATCGATGAAAAGGCCGCCTCTGATTCGCAGCGTGAGGGCTAAGGCTCCGACTACGCTGGAAATTAGCTGGAGCCCTGGCGGCACGCTTACAGTCGATGTTTCACGGCTCATCAAGCGCTTCAAACTTTATGCGCCGCTGAAGAACGCGGTGCTGTTCGTAAGGGCCAAGGCCCATCCGTGGGGTCACGCGGTGAACTGGCCCGGCGACATCGACATGGGCGCCGATCAGCTCTACGAACTTGGCCGCAAGCAGGCTGGCGAACGGGGACCGGAGCGGGGATCGGCCAGGCAAATCCGTCCCGTCACAGCCTTGCCAGGTGCGGCATCACTTCGCTCCTGAACAGCTGCAGCGAACGCAGCGCATCGGCGAGCGACATGGTGCCGAGGAACATGTAGGTCAAAAAATAATTGATGCCGAGGTCGCGCGCCTGCCGCTCGATCTCCGCGCGCACGGTCTGCGGCGAGCCCGCGATCACCGAGCCATCCTCCAGACCCGCCTCGTATGTTGCGCCGCGCGGCACGTTGAGCCGCGAAGTGAGCCCGGTCACGCCGTGCTTGACGCGCAGCCAGTTGAGGTTGGCGAGGTGCTGCTCCATCGGACCCTTGGCGAAACGGTGTGCCTCCGCGTCGGTGTCGGCGACAAAAACGTGCCGCATGATGCCGACCACCGCTCCACCGGAAAATTCTGCCTTGGGCTGGGCCGGGGCGCCGCGCTTGGCCAGCGCGGTCTTGTAGGCCTCGATATTTTTCTTGGCGAACGGTGTCGGACCGAGCGTCACGTAATGCAGCCCGTGCTCGCCGGCCCAGGTCGAGCCGATTTCGTTCGACGAGGCGTACCAGAATGGCGGATGCGGCTGCTGCAGCGGGCGCATCGCGATCGGCACATTCTCATAGGCGTAATGCGGGCCCTTGTAGGTCAGCGAGTCGGTCGTAAGGCCGGCGCTGAGGCAGTCGAACGCATCGATGAATATGTCGCGCGAATCCTCGTGCTCGACCTTGTGGTATTTCAGCTCGTAGGGCGACACACCGCGGCCGACTCCGACATCGAGCCGGCCGTAGCTCATGTGATCGAGCATGCAGATTTCCTCGATCAGCCGCAGCGGCGAGTAGAGCGGCAGCAGATAGACCAGCGGACCCATGCGCATGCGCTTAGTGGCTCGCGCCAGCGCGCCCATGTAGATGCCCGGCACCGGCACCATATTGAGCGGCGTGGCATGGTGTTCGGCGAGATGCAGGCAATAGATGCCGGCTTCGTCGGCGGCCGCTGCGAATTGCAGGCGCTCATCGAACAACGTCGTCAGCGGCCGCGCCCCGTCCTCGATGTGATCGAAAAGTCCGACTTTCATGGTGCCTCGTGTTGTTTGATCGCGTTCCCGTGTGTGCGGGGAATTTTTTGCTATTTTGGTTTTCGTTTTCGAGCGGATGAGCGGCCGTCCGCGGGCGGATTTGTCCGGATCAGCCCGATGCGCCGGCCCATGTGGGCACAGTCTTCGTCGGTCTTTAATCCCGCCGCGCGGATGCCGAAGGCTGCGAGCTCGTCGTCGCGATCCTCGGTGTCGCCGGTGACGCCGACGGCGCCGATCACCTCGCCATCGTCGTTGCGAATGACCATCCCGCCGCCTTCGGGGAAAAGCTGTTCGCCGCTCGCCGCAATCAAATAACGCATGAAGATCGGCCGCTCCTCGGCGCGCTGATGAACCAGCATGGAGCTGCGCCCCAGAGCGAGCGCCGCATAGGCCTTGCCGAGGGCCATCTCGAATCGAATCATCGAGGCACCGTCCTCTTTCTTAAAGGCCTTAACCTTGCAGCCCGGCTCGACGACGATTACGGCGAGCGGCCGGGTGTCGAGCGCTGTGCCGCGCGCGATGATGGCATCGATGATGCGCTCGGCCTGCGCAAGCTTGATGGTGCTCATTTTTCCTTATCGACCTGACGAAGCGTCGCGGCCCCCATTGGGACCGTCTTGTGGCACCTTCCGCGCGCTTCTTCCATACAGCCCGACGACATGCCGGGCATTCGCCGCTCGCCTCGCTCTTCGCGTCAGCCCCTTGCCTCCGTTGGGCATGCAGGCCACATCTGCGCGGGCATGCCCGCCCCTCCGCCCATAGCCGTTGAGCGCCTGGTCAAAATCTACAAGACCGTGCCGGCCGTCGATGGCATCTCGTTCACACTGGCGCCTGGCTCGATTACTGCGCTCCTGGGCGGCAACGGCGCCGGCAAGACCACGACCATCGCCACCATCATGGGTCTGGTGACGCCGACCTCCGGGCGCGTGACGGTGCTGGGCGCGGAAATGCCGCGGCAGCGCTACCATGTGTTGCATCGAATGAATTTTGAGAGCCCGTATGTCGAAGTGCCGATGCGGCTCACGGTACGGCAGAACCTGAAGATCTTCGGCGAGCTCTACGGCGTCGACGATTTGCCCAGCCGTATCGAACAGCTCGGGCGGGAACTCAACCTGACCGATCTGCTTGATCGGCCGACCGGCAAGCTTTCCTCCGGCCAGAAGACGCGGGTGTCGCTTGCCAAGGCGCTGGTGAATAACCCGGACGTGCTGTTGCTCGATGAGCCGACGGCGTCGCTCGATCCCGATACCGCGGATTGGGTGCGCGGTCATCTCGAACGCTATTGCCGCGAGCGGCATGCCACCGTGCTCTTGGCCTCGCACAACATGGTCGAGGTCGAGCGGCTGTGCGAGCGCGTCATCATCATGAAGCGGGGCCACATCGAGGATGACGACACGCCGGCCAAGCTCCTGGAGCGCTACGGCCGGCGCACGCTGGAAGAGGTCTTTCTCGATGTGGCGCGCGGCAACGGCATCGAAAGCGAGGCGGCGCAATGAGCGCGCACGCCCCCTCCCCACCCTCCCCCGTCTACGGGGGAGGGATGGGTGGGGGTTTCTCGCCCCGGCGGGTCGGCGCGATGATGCTGCGCTACTGGTATCTGTTGCGCTCGTCGTGGCCGCGGCTGCTCGATCTGGTCTACTGGCCAACGGTGCAGATGCTGACCTGGGGCTTCCTGCAATATTACATCGCCAACAACGCCGGCTTCTTCGCGCGCGCCGGCGGCACGTTTATCGGTGCCGTGCTGCTGTGGGATATTTTGTTCCGCGGTCAGCTCGGCTTCTCAATGTCGTTTCTGGAGGAGATGTGGTCGCGCAACCTCGGCAACCTGATGATGAGCCCGCTGCGGCCGTTCGAGTTCGTCGTCGCATTGATGGTGATGAGCGTGGTGCGGCTGTCGGTCGGCGCGGTACCGGTGACGTTTCTCGCTATCGCTTTCTTCGGATTCAATCTTTATTCGCTTGGTTTGGCGCTGGTGGCGTTCTTCTTTAATCTGATGCTGACGTCGTGGGCGGTCGGCATTTTCGTTTCCGGCCTCATTCTGCGCAACGGCATGGGCGCGGAGAACTTCGCCTGGTCGATCATGTTTCTGTTCATGCCGCTCACCTGCGTCTACTATCCGGTGACGACGCTGCCGGTCTGGCTGCAGCCGATCTCCTGGGCACTACCGCCGACATACGTATTCGAGGGGATGCGGGAATTGTTGATCCACAAGGTGTTCCGCGGCGACCTGATGCTCGATGCGCTGGGGCTCAATGCGCTGTTCTTTGCGGCTGGGATCATTGCGTTTCTGGCGCTTTTGCGCAGCGCCCGCCGTCATGGGTCGCTGATGCAGAGCGGCGAATAGGCGTTTTCTCTGCCTCACTCCGGTACCGGCCGCAGGCGGCTGGCCGAGCAGTCGCTGTGTGCACTGCGAATAGCGCGTCGTCCACCGCACCCCTATGTAACCAATAAGGAAAAAATTGCTTTTATGATGCCGGTATGACACATCAATGGGACAGTGCTGCAGTGCAGCAAGCCGGGCAGGGTTCGTCCATGGCAATCGGAGAGTTTGGCGGCGCGGCGGTCACGCCAGGCGGCAATGGCGTGTTGCTGTCGGCGCCGCTCTACTGGTTCTACGAGATGACTCACGCGGCACTCAACCCGTCGCGCGCGTGGGCCGATGCGACGCGCCTTTTCTTTAAGAATCCGGTCAATCCGTTGTCGTTTACCACCTACGGCAAATCGGTCGCCGCCGCCTGCGAATTGTTCGAACGCTCGACGCGCCGCTATAGCCGTCCGGAATGGCGGATCGATTCGACCCTGGTGGGCGGCGAGCGCGTACCGGTGCAGATCGCCACCGTGTGGGAGCGGCCGTTCTGCCGGTTGATCCATTTCGAGCGTATCTTTTCGCACAAGCCGCAGCGGCCACAGCCGCGCTTGCTGATCGTGGCGCCGATGTCGGGGCATTTCGCGACGCTGCTGCGCGGCACGGTGGAGGCATTTCTGCCCAACCACGATGTCTACATCACCGATTGGGCGGATGCGCGTCTTGTCCCTCTGTCGGAAGGCCGTTTCGACCTCGACGACTACATCGACTACGTCATTTCGATTCTGCACGCACTGGGCGGCGACACCCATGTGATCGCGGTGTGCCAGCCGGCCGTACCCGTGATGGCCGCGGCCGCGCTCATGGAAGCGGACGACGATGCCTACGCGCCGTTGTCGATGACCTTGATGGGCGGCCCGATCGACACGCGCGTCAATCCGACTGCGGTGAACAAGCTCGCCGAGGAGCGCGGCACCGCTTGGTTCCGCGGCCACGTCGTCACCAAAGTGCCGTTTCCCAATCCCGGTTTTATGCGCGACGTCTATCCGGGCTTCTTGCAGCTGCACGGCTTTGTCAGCATGAATCTCGACCGCCATATCGAGGCGCACAAGCAGCTGTTCATGCATCTGGTGCGTGGCGACGGCGACTCAGCGCACAAGCACAAGGAATTCTACGACGAGTATCTCGCCGTTATGGATCTGGCCGCTGAATATTATCTGCAGACCGTCGATACTGTCTTTGTACGCCATGCGCTGCCGCTCGGTGAGATGACTTATCGCGGCCGTCCGGTTGATCTCGCGGCCATCAAGCGGGTTGGGTTGCTCACGGTCGAAGGCGAGCATGACGACATATCGGGCGTCGGTCAGACCGAGGCGGCTCACCGGCTATGCGTCAATCTACCGGCCGACCGGCAGGCGCACTGGCTGCAGCCCAATGTCGGTCATTACGGCGTGTTCAACGGTTCGCGCTTCCGCGCCGAGATCGTGCCGCGCATTTCCGATTTTGTGCTGTCGATGGGACTCCTGAGCCGCGCCGGGCGCAACGGCGTTGCGAAACGGCGCGTTCACAACGGCGGCGTGCTTCACGCCTGACGTTCCTGCAGCCAGCCTAATCGAGTTGACAGCGCCAGAAGCCGCGATTTGACGGGCCTAAAACCGCCTTTTGACACCGTTGTTCGCCCTAACGGTCTGAAACATCATAAGAATTCGGGAATCATGGCGCGTCAAATTGGCGGCGCTACGGTACGGCAATAACTGAATCTCGGTTCACTTTCTGAGCCACACAGTCTGGGGTCGCTAGTCGCGAATAAGCGCAACATCTTGTATGGTGGTTCAGCAGCGATCAAAGGGACTTCGCCGTGCGGTGGTTATGGCACTATCCCCTGGGGTTTGGGTTCGGAAAGTCCGCCATGCCACAGCGTGCGCTGCTCTATCGCCGGCCGAGTGAGCCTCAGGCCATCGAAATCATCTTCGGCCGGGCGGTCTACCTGGTTCGCCTGCGCCGGCACCGTCAGGCCCGCCGCTACACGCTGCGCATCCAATCGGCGACCCGCGAGGCGATCCTGACGATTCCGCCGCGCGGGACGTTGAAGGAGGCGCGCGAGTTTGCCCAAAAGCACGGTGGCTGGATCGCGGCACGGCTCGATCGCCTGCCCGAGGCGGCGCCATTCGCCGACGGCATCGTCGTGCCGCTGCGTGGCGTCCCGCACCGAATCGTGCATCGCGGTCTGGTGCGGGGGACCGTCTGGACCGAGGCCGGCCCGGAGGGGGAGTGCTTGCTCTGCGTCGCGGGCAGAGCTCCACACATCGATCGCCGTATCGGCGATTTCCTACGCCGCGAGGCAAAGCGCGATCTGGAAATTGCCAGCCGCCATTTCGCCACCGAGCTCGGCGTTGAGATCAAGCGGGTTGCGGTCCGCGATCAATCCAGCCGCTGGGGATCATGCTCGACGACCGGCATGCTCTCGTTCTCGTGGCGGCTTATTCTCGCACCGAGCATGGTGCTGAACTATCTCGCCGCGCACGAGGTCGCGCACCTGGTCGAGATGAACCACTCGGCGCGCTTCTGGCGCTTGGTGCAGCGGGTGTGCCCGTATCACGACCGCGCCAAGGTCTGGCTCGAGGTCCATGGAACCGACCTGCATCGCTACGGTCTGCCCGAGCTTAATCATCAGGCGCCGTGAGCGGTGCGGCCCGCCGTGCGGGTTCATCCGTATGGAACCGGAGATAATTGCGGGTGTCGATATCTCACGCGCGCTAACACTAATGCGTGATCCGCATTGCATCTGCAGACCATGCACTTACTTTCCCCGTATTAGGCCGGCCGGGCGGCTCCCCCCATCCCCCGACACCCCGCTGTCCGGTCCCATAAGCCTAAGTTGAGGCAACGACTCAGAGAACCCCAAGCGCGTAACTTGCTTGGGGTTCTTTTTTGTGGCCGTCGCGCACAAGCCCGCAGCAGGGCAGAAAAGCTTTCAGCTTTTGACCAGATCGCCGAGCATGCTCGCGGCGACGGTGAGCTTTGACAGGTTCAGGCCCGAAGCGGCAATTTCTGAAATCGCGCTGCGGATTCGTTCGACCTCGCCTCGGCGCGGCGCGACCCAGGATTCGACGGCGCGTGCGCCCGCCGAACCGTTTTGCACCATGGCGGCCGTCAGCCGGCGTTCGGCGTCGGCGATCGAATCGCGCGCCCGGTCGAGCGCCAGCCGGTCGAAATAGTCGGTCACCGTGATGGCGGCAGCGGCGCGGGTAATGCGGTCGAGCTGGAAGAAGCTGCCGGCGGCGAAATAGGTCGCGGCGACCTCGCCGACCGGTTTGCCGGTGCGGTCGCCGATCAGCACGATGTCGGGCGCGGTGGCGAGCGGTCCGAGGTCGGCGAGTCGGCCCGCAAGCGCTTCGGGGACGCCGGCGCGTGTGAGGTCCTTGCGCCGCGCGGCCCGCGCCGCCAGCCCGTCGTCCGACAGGACGCCGTCGAGGCAGGCGGTCACTGCGGCGATGCCGCCGCGGTAGTGGCTGACAACGTCGTCGAGTCCCTTGGCCAGATCGACATTGCGAAGGAACCAGACGAGGCGGTCGAGCAACAAGTCCTGCACAGTGGCGTAAAGCTCGAGTTGCAGCTTTCCATCGATCCGGTTGTCGAGTTCGTCGATGGCGGCATTGAGCGCCGTCATCGCATAGCTGTCGCGGACCGCGGCGAAAGCACTGGCGATTGCACCGGGTGTAGCGCCTGTCTGATCGGCAATACGCACGATCAACGATGGGCCGCCGCGGTTGATCAACGAATTGCCGAGCTGCGTGGCGATGATTTCGCGCCGCAGCCGGTGATGTTCGAGCGCGTCGGGGAAGCGATCGGCGATTGCTTTCGGGAAATAACGGTTCATCTCCCGGGCGAGATACGGGTCATCCGGCACCGCGGATTCGAGCAGATCGTCGTACAGCGACAGCTTGGCGTAGGCGAGCAGCACAGAAAGCTCGGGCCGCGTAAACGGCTGCGAGCGCCGCCGCCGCTCGCTCAGCGTCACGTCGTCCGGCAGGTATTCGACAGCGCGGTCAAGCTGGCCGCGCGCCTCGAGCGCCTGGATCAGCCGCTGCAGGAAACCGAAGTCCTCCATGCCGCGCCGCTCGGAAAGCGACAGCGCCAGCGGCTGCAGGTAGTTGTTGCGCAGCACGAGGCTTGCGACTTCTTCGGTCATGCCCGCCAGCAACGTGTTACGTGCGCTCATCGTGAGGCGGCCGTCGCGCAGCGGAATCGACAGCGCGATCTTGATGTTGACCTCCATGTCGGAGGTGTTGACGCCGGCCGAGTTGTCGATGGCGTCGGTATTGAGCCGGATGCCGCGGAACGCGGTTTCGATGCGCCCGCGCTGCGTCATGCCGAGATTGGCGCCTTCGCCGATCACCTTGCAGCGCAAATCCTTGCCGGCGATGCGGACCGCGTCATTGGCGCGGTCGCCGACCGACTCGTCGGTCTCGTCGGCGGCGCGCACATAGGTGCCGATGCCGCCAAAGAACAGGAGGTCCACCTCTGCCTTAAGGATGGCGCGTATCAACTGCGCCGGCGTGAGGCTCTCGCCGATACCGAACAGCTTTTGCGCCTGCGGCGACAGGCGGATTTCCTTGGCGCTGCGCGAATAGACGCCGCCGCCTTCCGAAATCAGCGCCTTATTGAAATCCTGCCAGCTCGACCGCGGCAGCGCGAACAGGCGTGCGCGCTCCGCAAAGGTGCGTTCCGGCTCGGGATCGGGGTCGATGAAAATGTCGCGATGATCGAAGGCGGCAAGGAGCCGGGTGCTTTTTTCGCGCAGCATGCCGTTGCCAAAAACGTCGCCCGACATGTCGCCGACGCCGACCGTGGTGAACGGCGTCGTGTGGATGTTGATATCCATCTCGCGGAAATGCCGCTTGACCGATTCCCAGGCGCCGCGCGCGGTGATGCCGATCTTCTTGTGGTCAAAACCGGCCGAGCCGCCCGAGGCGAAGGCGTCCCCCAGCCAGTAATCGTGGGCGATGGCCAGCTCGTTGGCAATGTCGGAGAACGTCGCCGTGCCCTTGTCGGCGGCGACTACGAGATAAGGATCGTCGCCTTCGTGGCGGATGACGTCGGGCGGCGGAATGATGCCGCGCGTGCCGGTGCCGATATTGTCGGTGATGTCGAGCAGCGTGGAGATGAACAGCTTGTAGGCGGCGACGCCTTCGGCCGCGATCGCCTCGCGTGTCCCGCCGGTGGGCAGATATTTCGGAATAAAGCCGCCCTTGGCGCCGACCGGTACGATCACCGCATTCTTGACATTCTGCGCCTTGACCAGCCCCAGGATCTCGGTGCGGAAATCCTGCGGCCGGTCGGACCAGCGAATGCCGCCGCGCGCCACCTTGCCGAAGCGCAGATGCACCGCCTCGACGCGCGGCGAATAGATGAAAATCTCATAGAGCGGCCGCGGCAGCGGCATGCCATCGACCTTGCGGCTTTCGAACTTGATGGCGATGAGGTCCTTGGGCCGGCCACCCGCATCGTGCTGATAGAAATTGGTGCGGATTGCCGCCGTCACCGCGTTGACGAAACGACGCAGGATGCGGTCCTCGTCGAGGCTTTCGACTGCTTGCAACGCCGTTTCGATTGTCTTCGCAATGTCCGTCTCGCGCGCGCTGCGCTCGGTGGCGCTCAGCTCCAGCCGCGGGTCGAACCGCATATGGAACAGCGTGACGATGTCGGCCGCGATGCGGGCGTGCTTGCGCAGCGTCGCCCACATGTAATCCTGCGAATAGGGCACGCGAATCTGGCGGAGAAAGCGCGAGATGGTGCGGATCGCCGCAACGTCACGCCACGGCAAACCTGCCGTCAGCACCAGCGCGTTATAACCGTCGTTCTCGGCGGCCCGGTTCATCACAGCAAGGAAACAGGCTTCGAGCGGTTCGCGGCGCGCGTCGAGCGCGATTGCCTCGCCCGAAATGCTCTCGATCGCCATGTCGTGAAACCAGACGTCGGCCGAGCCTTGAACCGAGCCTTGCGGCTGAATGTGGTAGGTGCGCTCGTCGACGACGCGGAAGCCCATGTTCTCCAGAACCGGGACGCGCTCGGACAGGGGAATCGGCCGCGTATGGCTGAACACCTTGAGGCCCGCGCAGGCTTCCTGTTTGCTGGCGCCGCGGTAGAGTTCGACGCCGACCGGCTGCTCGGCCGTCAGCGCCTCGACGTGCCCGATGTCGGCGACCGCTCTGGCCGGTGGGTAGACCTCGCGATAGTCGATCGGGAAGGCCTCGCGGTAGCGGCTGATCAGCGCCCGGGCGTCATCCGGTCCATGCGCAGCCTCGATCGCCTCGCCGAGCCCGTCGTCCCAACTGCGCACGATCTCTTCGACTGCGCGGTCGAGTGTCTGGCGATCCGGGTTTGGCGTTTCGCCTTCATAGCGCCCGATGATGAAATGCACGCGGACCAACGGCCCTTCGGGAAAGAACGGATAGAAGGCCCGCAAGCGGCCCTTGTAGGTGGCGGCCAGATAGTCGCCGATCCGAGCCCGGATATGACTGTCGTAGCGGTCGCGCGGCACATAGACGAGGATCGAGACGAAGCGGTCGAAGCGGTCCCGCCGCGGCAGCACGCGCACCCGCGGCCGCTCGTCGAGCTGGAGAATGTCGAGCGCGAAGCGGTAGAGCGTGTCTTCGTCGATTTGAAACAGCTCGTCGCGCGGATAGGTTTCCAGCACGTTGACCAGCGCCTTGCCGGAGTGGCTCGACGGCTCGAAACCGGCGCGTCGGATGACGTTGTCGACCTTGCGGCGCAGGTAGGGAATGGCGCGGGTCGAGCGCGTATAGGCGGTGGACGTGAACAGTCCGCAGAAGCGGCGTTCGCCGATCAGCTTGCCATCGGCGTCGAAGCGTTTGACGCCGACATAGTCGAGGTGCACGCGCCGGTGCACGCGTGAGCGCACCGCCGCCTTGGCGACAATAAGCATCCGCGGCTCTTCGAGGAACTCGCGGATCTCCGGCGTCATGGTGACAAGCTGGGTGCCGCGGCGCAGCAGCCGCATCTCGGGCGTGCGCAACAGTCCGAGGCCGGTCTCGAACATCGGCTGCAGACCGCGATCGTCGTTGGTGTAGGCATAATCGCGTGCGCCGAGCAGGGTGAAATTGTCGCCAGCGAGCCATTCCAGAAACTGGATAGCCTCGGCGATATCGGGGGCCGGCAGCGGCGGCGGGTTTTGCCGCAGATCGGCGATGACATCGCGGACGCGCGCCAGCATCGCCTGCCAGTCGGTAACGGACCCGCGGACCTCGGCGAGGATTGCTTCGAGGGTGGTAACAAGGTCATCGCGCGCCGCGGCTTCCAGCGATCCGTCGATGTGAATGTGGATGAAGCTCTCGCGCCGGCCGTTGCCGTCGCGCCCCGGTACCAAGCCGATGAGGTTGCCGCCCGCATCGCGCTCGATCGAGAAAACCGGATGCACCAGAAGCGCAATGCCAAGCCCGCGCTCATGCAGCTCGCCGGCCACTGAATCGACCAGGAACGGCATGTCGTCGTTGGCGATGTCGAGCAGGGTCACGCCAGGCGCGGCCACGTCAGACGCGAGCCGGACCTTGGCGGTGCCGGGACTGCGCTGAGCCAGGAACGCCCAGGACTCAGCGGCGATGGTGGCGAGCTGTTCGGGATCGAAGTGTGCAAGATCGTCAGGCACCCCGCGGCCGAACAGTTCGGCTGGAAATTCGGCGGGCATCCGGTGGGCAGGCGGCGCTCCGCCATCGCCTTCGACCGGCAGGCTTTCGGGACCGTCATCGATGTGGGGACTGAATTGGACGGCCATCTTTCGCCCTCACGCCTCTAGGTCAAATTCAAACGACTTTAGCCCCGCCGGCCGCCCATCCGCTACAGCCGCCGCTATAATGTCGGGGATAGTTATAGTGAGGGGACGCCGTGCCCCCGCGGGTGGCGACGCGGCATGAGGTCACAAGGAACCACCATGGCAAAGAATAATTCGGCCAAAATCAAACGCGGGACGGCGGCGCGCGCAGCGCAGGCGCGGCCCAGCGCAGCGGCTGCCGACGACACGGAGATCACGGCGCTTGCATTGCCGCAGGCGCCGCTCTCGGCCGAGATGGAAGCCTACTTTGCCAAATGCGAGGAGAAACTCGGCTTCGTGCCCAATGTGCTCAAGGCGTATGCGTTCGACATGGCGAAGCTCACCTCCTTCGTCGCCATGTACAACGACCTGATGCTGGCGCGTTCGGGCCTGAGCAAGCTTGAGCGCGAGATGATCGCTGTCGCGGTGTCGGCGCAGAACCGCTGCTATTATTGTCTGGTCGCTCACGGCGCCGCGGTGCGCGCGCTCTCGGGCGATCCGGTGCTCGGCGAACTGATGGCCATGAATTTCCACGCCGCCCGGCTGTCGAAGCGCGAACGCGCCATGCTGGATTTCGCCGTCAAGCTCACCGCTGAGCCGTGGCGAATTGAGGAGGCGGACCGCGAGGTGGTGCGCAAGGCCGGCTTTTCCGATCGCGACATCTGGGACATCGCTGCGGTCGCCGGCTTCTTCAACATGACGAACCGCGTTGCGTCGGCAACCGACATGCGGCCGAACAGTGTATATCACGGGCAGGCGAGGTGACGTGCAATGCGTGCTGCAGCAGCCGTGATCCTGTTTGTATTAGCCTCGTCTCCGGCCGCCATCGGCCAGAGCGCGCTGCCCAATCGCGTCACCTTTCCCAGCCTCGATGGCCACACCACGCTGGTCGGCTACGTCTACGCGGCGCGCGATAAATCGGGGCATCCAAACACGGCTGCGCCTGCGCCCGCGGTGGTCATGATGCACGGCCGAGCTGGTGCCTATTCGAGCCTGGCCAACGGCAAATATGACGCCGCGACGATTTCGATGCGTCACCGTATGTGGGGCGAGTTATGGGCGGCGCAGGGCTATGTGGCGATTCTGGTGGACGGTTTCGGACCACGCGGCTACCCGCACGGCTTTCCGCGCTTCAGCTACGACACGCGTCCCGCGGAGCTCGATGAAGTAACGGTGCGGCCCCTGGATGCCTACGGAGCCGTCAAATATCTGCGCACGCGAAGCGACGTGATCGCCGACCGGATTGGTCTGCAGGGCTGGTCGAACGGCGGTAGCGCAACGTTGTCCAGCATGGCGGAGGTCGCGGCCGACACGCCCGGGGCGGCAATGCTTGGGCCAAAGACAGGATTTCGCGCCGCGCTCGCCTTCTATCCGGCGTGCGGACTCAAGGGCAGGTTCGATGACGGTTACACGCCCTACGCTCCGGTCAGGGTATTGCAGGGCGATGCCGACGAAGAAGTCTCGCCGAAGCGCTGCGCCCGGCTGGTCGACAAAAGCCGCGCTCACGGCGGCGATATCGAAATAACGCTTTACCCGGGCGCCACGCACGACTTTGACGATCCGGGCCGCCGCCGCCAGAGCGTCGAAGCCAATCGCGCCGCCAAGGCCGAAGCGCTGCAGCGCGCGCCGGCCTTTTTTGCAGCGCAACTGCAAGGCCGCTAACCGCATAAACGCTATCGACCGGCAATCGTCGGTTCTCAACTGACGTCGATCATCAACAGGCGGCCGACCAGATTTTCCCCGAAGCCCACGATCTTAAGCACAGCCCACGTGCAGCGATTATCGCTTATCGCCGGGATTTGCCGACCAGGCGATGCGTTGGATAGACGCCTGCGCGCGGCGGCGTTGCCGGGGAGATGCCGCGTCGCGCCGCTTCCGCCTTCAAAAACGTGATGAAGGCCTGGAGCGGCCCCGTCACCTGCCGACGGCTTGAATGATAAAGGAAGAAGCCCGAAAGCCGCGGCCCCCAGTCCTCCAAGAGCGGAACGAGCCGGCCCGTTTTGAGATCGGCAGCGATGTAATCATCCAGCAGATAAGCCAGTCCCAGACCGTCACGGACCGCGCGGATGGAAAGTTCTATGTCGTTGACAATCAGGCGACCTTCGACGGCGGCATGGAGTGCCTTGCCGTTCTTCTCGAAATCCCAGCCAAAAAT
Organism: Xanthobacteraceae bacterium; assembly: GCA_049300295.1. GTDB lineage: Bacteria > Pseudomonadota > Alphaproteobacteria > Rhizobiales > Xanthobacteraceae > BOG-931. The sequence continues at coordinate 24,275 of JBAQJL010000089.1, read as the reverse complement.
CGCGCCGTTCGGCAGACGATTACGGATGCAGTCGTGGTGGCGCAGATCGCGCGGCGTGCGCGGCCTTGGGTGTTGCGCGAGATAATCAGGCGAGGCGACAACCAGAAACCGCGCTTCGCCCATGACTTTCATCGCGATCATGTCGCGATCGATCTGTTCGCCGATGCGGATGCCTGCGTCGAACCCTTCGCTGATGATATCGGCCGGCATCTTGACGACGGCGACGTCCAATTGAATGCCGGGATACTCGCGCATAAAGCGCGCGAGGATCGGCTCGATGAGCAGCGTGGCGACCGGCGGCTGCACCACAAGCCGCAGTAATCCCGTCGGCTTTTGCTGGTAATCGGCAAGTTCGGATAAAGCCGCATTCAATTCGGCGAGCGAGGGGCGCACTCGTGTCAGCAGGTGCGCGCCGGCCTCGGTGAGAGAGACGCTGCGTGTCGTGCGGTTCAACAGCCGTACACCCAGTCTTTCCTCCAAGGCACGGAGAGTTTGGCTCAGCGTGGAGCGGCCAATTCCCAGCTGCGTTGCGGCTTTGGCAAAGCTTCGCTGCTCGGCGATTGCCGCAAACGCGGACATTTCGGCGAATTCGGCTCCACGCATTGTTCGGCCAGAGCGAACGGATCGTTCCAACAATAATGGATTATCGCACAATGGACTACGGGATAATACGAGCGAACAACCATCGGTTTGGAGGACACAATGCTGCGAAAGTTGCTGATCGTCGTCGTTGCGTCTCTGGTCATGCCGCTACTTGCGAGTCGCGGAGCGCTTGCACAATCCGGAGCCGAGCAGTTTGTCGGGACATGGACGCTGGTTTCAATACGCTATTTGCGTCCGGATGGCTCCGCTATTGAGCCCTTTGGCCCCGGCGCAAAAGGCATACTGGTGTTCGATGGCGCGCATTTCGCCACACAGGTCATGGCGGGCAATCTGCCGAATTTTGCGTCCAACAATCGCATGGTCGGTACGCCGGCCGAATACGAGGCAATTTCGCACGGCGTTGTCGCGTATTTCGGCACCTACTCGGTGAATGAGGCCGGCCGCATCGTCACCCTTCACATCGAGCGCAGCTCGTTCCCAAATTGGGCGGGGACCGACCAGCAGCGAAAATTCGAGTTTGTGGGTGACGAACTACGCTACACCGCCGCGAGTTCGACAGCCAATCCTGCGGAGTCCGCGCAACTTGTCTGGAAAAGAACCCGTTAGCCGTGGACCGACAAATCCTTGATCGTTGGCTTCTCGCCTGACAGCGGATTCTCCGGGTCCCAGGCATAGCGCAGCGTTTCAAATCGCATCGACCGCGCGTCAATCATTAACAGGCGGCCGACCAGATTTTCGCCGAAGCCAACGATCTCGCGAATAATCTCAAGCGCCATCATCGAGCCGATGACGCCGGCGAGCGCGCCGAGCACGCCAGCCTCCTCGCAGGCCGGCACCGTGCCGGGTGGCGGCGGTTCGGGGAACAGACAGCGATAGGTTGGGTTCGGCTTGCCCTCGGAATTGCGCTCGTGTGCCCGGATCGTGGTGAGCGTCGCGTCGAAGGTGCCGAGCGCGGCGGTGACCAGTGGCTTTTTGGCGAAATAGCAAGTGTCGGCGACCAGATAGCGCGTGGCGAAATTGTCGGAGCCATCGGCGATGATGTCATAGCGGGAGATCAGATCGAACGCGTTGTGTGCGGTGAGCCGCAGGCCGTGCGCTTCCACCGCGACATGCGGATTGAGCCGGTGGATCGTCGCGGCGGCGCTTCCGACTTTGGGCGCGCCGATGTCAGGCGTGGTGTGGATCACCTGGCGCTGCAGATTCGACAGCGTCACCATGTCGTCGTCGACCACACCGAGCGCGCCGACACCGGCGGCGGCCAGATAGAGCAGCACCGGTGCGCCCAGTCCGCCGGCGCCTATCACCAGCACGCGGGCGCGGCCGAGCGCAGCCTGTCCAGGGCCGCCGACTTCGCGCAGCACGATGTGGCGCGCGTAGCGTTCAAGTTCCTCGTCGCTGAGCATCGCAGTCCTTGACGGGCGATCTTCTGGCAACGGAACGCCGGATGCAGGAGGCCGTCAAGCGCAAGCCGTCGCATTGCGTTGGCGGGCAGTTGCGCTAGGCTCAGGCCGCTGCGGCGGGTTCGGTCATGCGTTTGCGTAACATGGCGATCATTATTTTCTTGGCGCTGACGAGTTCGCCGGCGCTCGCGCAGGCGGTCGCCGACACCAAGCCGGTCCTGAGCAAGCCGGCCCTGAAAAAGCCCCCCGTGCAGGTCGCGCGAAAAACCACGGGCAAACCTGTAGCGAAGAAGCCCGCGGCGCAGAAGCCCACTGCCGCAACCGTCAAAGCCTATGAGGCGGTGCCGCTGGCCGAGCGGCTTGCCATCCAGGCCGATCTCGCCTTGACCAATTTTTACGACGGGCCGCCGGGCGGCGATTTCGACGACGCGCGCACGATCGACGCCGTCAAGGCGTTTCAGAAGGGCGGCAACGGCAAGGAGTCCGGCGTGCTGAGCGCGGACGAACGCGCGCGGCTTGCCGAGGCGGCGCAACGGCACGAGCAGGAGGTCGGCTGGCGGGTGATCGACGATGCGCAAACCGGGGCGCGTTTCGGTCTGCCGGAAAAACTCGTCTCGCCGCTCGGCGCGTCTCGTACCGGCAGCAGCTGGATTTCCGGGCACGGCCAGGTTCGCATCGAGACATTTCGGGTCAGCGAAGGCGGCCTTGCGGCGCTGTTCGAACAGGAGAAGAAGGCACCGCGCGGACGCAGCGTGGATTACGGCAAGCTTTTTCCGGATTCGTTCGTCCTCACCGGAACGCAAGGGCTGAAGAATTTCGTCGTCCGTGTCCAGGCCAGCGGGACCGAGCTGCGCGGCGTTACCGTCCTCTACGACCAGGCAACCGAAGGCATCATGGCGGGCGTGGCGTTGGCCGTGGCTAATTCATTTCAGGGGTTTCCCGATCCGAATGCCGCAGCGGCGCCCGGCGAGGATCGCGCGGTGGACTACGGCACCGCGATCGTGGTTGACCGCAGCGGCGACCTCGTCACCACGCGGCGGCTGACGGCCGCCTGCGAGGCGCTCACCGTGCCGGGCTTCGGACACGCGCTGCGTATTGCCGACGATGCTGCGGACGATCTCGCGCTGCTGCGTCTATACGGCGCGCGTCAGCTTGTTCCGGCGGCGCTTACCGGAGACGGCCAAATCGATGATGTCACGCTGGTCGGTATTGCCGATCCGCGCGCACAACGCGGCGAGGATGCGGTGTCGAAGGTGACCGCGCGGCTCGACGGGCAGGGCGTCGCACCGGCGCCGCCTCTTGGTTTTTCAGGCGCGGCGGCGGTCGATGCGCAAGGCCGCTTTGCCGGCATGGTCGAACTGAAATCGCCGGCAACTGCCCCCGGCGGCGCCGTCAGCCGGCAGGCCATCCTTGTTCCTGCCAACACGGTGCGCGCATTCCTGACCGCGCATCGCGTCACGCCCGAGGCAAGCAGCGGCGCGATCGAACGCTCTGTCGTGCGCGTAATCTGCGTGCGTAAGTGACAGAGGGTCATCGTCCGCGGAGGCGGACGATCCAGTAATCACCGGAGCGGCAGGCGATTACTGGATGCCCGCCTGCGCGGGCATGACAATTATCTGTTCTCGAACTTCGCCGGCCGCTTTGCGACGAAGGCGTTCATGCCTTCCTTCTGATCGTGCGTCGCGAACAGCGAATGGAAGATGCGGCGCTCGAAGCGGATGCCTTCCGCCTGCGACGTTTCGAACGCACGGTTGACCGCCTCCTTGGCCGCCATCACCGATGGCAGCGACATCGCCGCGATGGTTTCAGCGACTTTGATCGCCTCGTCGAGCAGACTGGCCGCCGGGACGACGCGAGCAACGAGACCGGACCGCTCGGCCTCGGCGGCATCCATCATGCGGCCGGTGAGGATGAGGTCCATGGCCTTGGCCTTGCCGACAGCGTGGGTCAGGCGCTGCGTGCCGCCGATGCCCGGAATGATGCCGAGCTTGATTTCCGGCTGGCCGAACTTTGCGTTATCGGCGGCGACGATCACGTCGCATTGCATGGCGAGCTCACAGCCGCCGCCGAGCGCGAACCCCGCGACCGCGGCGACGACCGGCTTGCGCAGCCCGGCAATGTGATGCCACGCGCCGCAGAAATCGTCGAAATACACATCGGTAAAGCTTTTGTCCGCCATTTCCTTGATGTCGGCGCCGGCCGCGAATGCTTTTTCCGAGCCGGTGATGACGAGGCAGCCGATGGCGTCGTCCGCCTCAAAGGCGTCTGCCGCCGCCGCGAGCTCCCGCATCAGCGCGGCGTTGAGGGCATTGAGCGCGGCCGGCCGGTTCAGCCGAACGATGCCGACACGTCCGCGCGTTTCGACGATGATATGCTCGCTGCTCTTATGTTCTATCGTCATGCGATTAACCTATGTCTGTCGTGCGGGAGGCTACGCGATATTCCAACTGGCTGCTCTGCTATGCTGCTGAAAATTGGAGGAAACCGTGACAATAAAGAAGATCGCGCCCTTGCGCAGCATCGTTGCTGGGATTTCTATCGCCGCAATCTCTGGAGTTTTTGCCATGACGCCTCCTGTCTCCGCGGCTGATGACCCGCCCTATACGCTCGCGCGCGAGGGCTTCTTCTATGTCGGCGGCAAGCCGCAGACGGTGAACGGGCATACTCACGTCATCAATCAGATGTATGTCGAGTTTCGCATCCCGGCCAAACAGACGCATCCGTATCCGATCGTCATGGTGCACGGCGGCACTCGTTCCGGCACCACGTATCTGGGCACGCCGGATGGGCGCGAAGGCTGGGCGCAATATTTCGTCCGCCGGGGCTACGCCGTGTACGTTGTCGACCAGCCCGGCCGCGGCCGTTCCGGCTATTCGACCGAGAATTACGGACCCGCCAAGGTCGCCGATCTGGAAGGCGGCATGCGCCGTTATTTGGCGCAGGAAAAATACAATTTATGGCCGCAGACGCATCTGCACACGCAGTGGCCAGGCAACGGCACCGCAGACGATCCGATCACGATCGAGATGGTTTCAAACTACGTGCCGGAAATCGAGGACTTCACCAAGCAGCAATTCCTCAACCGCGATGCCCTGGTTGCGCTGTTCGACAAGATCGGCCCCGGCATCCTGATGGTGCATTCGCAGGCAGGCGCATTCGCCTGGCCGGTCGCCGACGCGCGGCCAAATTTCGTCAAGGCGATCGTCGGCGTCGAGCCCAACGGACCGCCATTCTACGAAGTCAATTTCATCGGCCCGCCCGACTATTTCCGCCAGGGCAAGATGGCGCTGCCTTACGGGCTGAGCGCGGTGCCGCTCACCTATGTGCCGGCCGTGAAGGAGGCGTCGGAGATTTCGATCGAGCAGGAGGCCAAGGCCGACGCGCCCGATCTGGTGCGCTGCTGGCTGCAACAGGAACCGGCGCGGCAATTGCCGAACCTGCAGAAGATGCCGATCATGGTGCTGACGTCAGAGGCGTCGTATCACGCACCCTACGATCACTGCACGGTGAAATTTCTGGCGCAGGCAGGCGTCAAGGCGACCCACATCAAGCTTGTCGATCTCGGTATCCGTGGCAACAGCCATGTCATGATGAACGAGAAGAACAATAAAGAGATCGCCGCCGTGATCGCGGTGTGGCTCGACGGCGCGTTGCCGGCAAAGCAATAAGCGTCAACAGGAGCAAAAAATGCCAGCCAAGACTCGCCACATCAAGACTCGCCACACCAGGGATGAAGCTGCGAGCGACAGCAAGGCGGAAAACCGCCGCGATGAACACTGGGACGACCGGCTTCGCACCGTCGGCGATGCGCGCTTTATTGAGGTCGAGTGGAGCGGGAAAGACCACCCGGTTTGGCCACTGCCGAAAAAGTAAAGCAGTGTTGTCATGCCCGCGAAGGCGGGCATCCAGTATCCGCCGCCGCTCCGGGCAAGAAACCAAATTTGTGAGATTACTGGATCATCCGCTTGCGCGGATGATGACACCAACTGTCATTTCTGACATTCCGGACAAAAAAACGTCGAGCGGCCATTCTGGACAATGCGCTTGATGATGCCCTTGCAGCCTGGCGTGGGGCACTTTTCGCCTTCACGGTCGTAGACGCGGAAATGGTGCTGAAACATGCCGAGTTCGCCGTCGGTGAGGCGGTGATCGCGCAGCGACGAGCCGCCGGCCTTGATGGCGTCGTTGAGCACCGCCTTTATGGCTTCGACCAAACATTCGGCGCGTTCGTTCGGCGCGCCGCTTCGCGACGCGATCGTTGAGGCCACGCGCCTCGGCGAAAGCCGCGCGCGAAACAGCGCCTCGCAGACGTAGATATTGCCGAGCCCGGCGACGACGCGCTGATCCAGCAGCGCCGTCTTGAGGCTTGTTTTCTTGCCCCGGCAGGCGCTTGCCAGCATGGCGGCGTCAAATTCATTACCGAGCGGCTCCGGGCCCAGTCGGTTGATTAGCGGTTCGGCGTCGAGCTTGCTCCGCGCCACGATCTTCATGAAGCCGAAGCGGCGCGGATCGTTGAAGGTCGCGACCGCTCCCGAGGACATGTGAAAGATGACGTGGTCGTGGGCGACGTGCTGCGAGCGCCCGTGATAGTAGTTGCCCGCGGTTCCGCCTTTTGCGCCCTCGGCACGGCCGCCTTTCTCGTCAAACACGTAGAACGAGCCCGACATGCCGAGATGCATCAGCAGCACATCGCCGGATGACAAGTCGGCGAGCAGATATTTGGCGCGCCGGCCCATGCCGGTGACAGTCTTGCCCTCGAGCCGCGCCGCGAAGTCCTTGGGCAACGGCCAGCGCAGGTCGCGGCGATGCACCTCGACCTTGGTGAAGCGCGCGCCTTCCATGGCCGGTTGGAGGCCGCGGCGCACGGTTTCGACTTCGGGGAGCTCGGGCATTGATCGATCCGATGCGTGCGCGCCGTCATGGTTAATCGGCAACACATAGCGTCGCTGATTAAGCCGCGCTATGCTTATGTTTTGAGATTGGAGCTATGACAGAGACAACCCATTTCGGCTCGCAGAACGTGCCGCTTGGCGACAAGCAGGGCTTGGTCGACGACGTCTTCCGCAGTGTCGCGCGACGTTATGACTTGATGAACGACCTGATGTCATTCGGCCTGCATCGCGCCTGGAAGGACGCCCTGGTTACGGCGGTGGATCCGCCGCGCAAACACCGCTTTGCGATCGTCGACATCGCAGGTGGCACCGGCGATGTCGCTTTCCGCATGATAGACGCCGGGGGCGAGCAGACGCGAGTGACGGTGTGCGACATCAACGCCGACATGCTGTCGGTCGGCCGCGAGCGCGCCGCGCGGGCTCGGCGTGGCGATGCCGTCGGCTTCACCGAGGCCAATGCGGAGGCGCTGCCGTTCACCGACCGCAGTTTTGACGCAGCGACCATTGCGTTCGGCATTCGCAACGTGGCCCGGATCGAGACCGCGCTCGCCGAGGCGTTTCGCGTGCTCAAGATCGGCGGTAAGTTTGTCTGCCTGGAATTCTCAGCCGTCGACCTGCCCGGACTTGACCGGCTCTACGATCTTTACTCGTTCAATGTCATCCCCGCGCTCGGCCGTACCGTTGCGGGCGACGCCGACTCGTACCGCTATCTCGTGGAATCGATCCGCCGCTTCCCGCGCCCCGAGGCGTTTGCGGCGATGCTACGCGCCGCGGGCTTCGCCCGCGTCTCCTACAAGGTGATGTCCGGCGGGATCGTGGCGCTGCATTCCGGCTGGCGCTTGTGATTGCCGGTCCTGCGCATCTCGTTCGTCTCGGCCGTGCCGGCTTCGTGTTCGCCCGCGAAGGCGTATTCGGGCTGGTCGATCCGACGATGGTGCCGGCGCCGGCGCGCCTCGCGCTGCGGTTGGCGCGTCTGATCGAACGGCCGAGCGGCGGCACCGCCGAGACGCGGCTGTCGACCGCACTGACCCGGCTCGGGCCGAGCTACGTCAAGCTCGGCCAGTTTCTGGCGACGCGGCCGGACGTCGTCGGCGCAGCTTTGGCGCGCGATCTCGAACAGCTCCAGGACCATATGCCGCCGTTCCCCCAGGCCGAGGCGGAGCGGGCAATCGCGGCTTCGCTAGGCCGGCCGGTTGCCGAAGTTTTCACCCGCTTCGGGCCGCCGGTCGCCGCCGCCTCGATTGCGCAGGTGCACCGGGCCGAAGTGGGACACGGCCGCGCGGCGCGCGCGGTCGCCGTCAAGGTGCTGCGGCCGGGCGTCACGCAGAGCTTTCACGCCGATCTGCGCGCCTTCACCTACGCGGCGCGCCACGCCGAGAATCTGTCGGCCGAAGCGCGGCGGCTGCGGCTCGTCGAGATCGTCGACACGCTGCGACGCACCGTCATGATGGAGATGGATTTCCGTCTTGAGGCCGCGGCGCTTTCGGAAATGGCGGAGAACACCAAGAACGATCCGGACTTTCGCGTGCCGGCGGTCGATTGGGACCGCACCAACAAGGGTGTGCTGACGCTGGAATGGATCGATGCGACGCCGCTGTCCGACCGGGCACGGCTTGAGGCAAAGGGCTTTGACCTGCGCAAGCTCGCCCGCGAGCTGATCCAGACGTTTCTGCGCCACGCGCTGCGCGACGGCTTCTTTCACGCCGACATGCATCCGGGCAATCTGTTCGTCGACGATGCGGGTCGGTTGATCGCTGTCGACTTCGGCATCATGGGCCGGCTCGGCGTCAAGGAGCGATTGTTCCTCGCGGAAATCCTGCACGGCTTCATCACCCGCAATTACCGGCGCGTCGCCGAGGTTCATTTTGAGGCCGGCTATGTGCCGCCGCACCATTCGGTGGAGAATTTCGCCCAGGCGATCCGCGCTATCGGCGAGCCGATTCACAGCCGCACCGCCGAGGAAATCTCCATGGCGCGGCTGTTGACCTTGCTGTTCGAGGTGACCGGCATTTTCGACATGCGCACGCGGCCGGAACTGCTGCTGCTGCAGAAGACAATGGTGGTGGTCGAAGGCGTCGCGCGCTCGTTCGATCCCAAGCTCGACATGTGGAGCACCGCCGAACCGGTCGTGGGCGAATGGATCGCGCGGCATCTCGGTCCTGCCGGCAAGCTGGAGAACGCGTCGGAGGGCGCGCTCGAACTCGGTCGCTTTGTCGGCAATGTGCCCGGTCTGCTGCTGCGCGGCGCCCGGGTGCTCGATCAACTCGACGCGATCACGCGGGACGGGATCGCGCTATCGCCGCAAACCATCGCCGAAATCGATAAGGCCGAGGCGCCGCGCGACTTCTGGATCATTGCGGCGCTGTGGACGATCGCCGCGCTGTTGCTTGTGCTGGTTTTGCGGGCTTTTTGATGGCATTGATTGCACTGCAATCATATGCATGATAGTCGGACGATCTGGAGGTGGCCTATGGCCAGTCTCACCGTCCGCCAGCTTGACGATAAGCTCAAGACGCTGCTGCGCCTGCGCGCGGCGCGGCACGGTCGATCGATGGAAGACGAAGTGCGCGTCATCCTGAAAGCAGCAGCCGCGGATGCCGGCCGCGACGTTCTCGAACAGTTCGAGCCTCCCAGCCATCCGACGCCGCAGAAAGCGCACAGGGCCCAGCCCGACACCCGGCGGGTCCTTCTTATCATCGGCGGCGGCATTGCGGCCTATAAGTCGCTCGACCTCATCCGCCGTCTTCAGGACCGAGGCTTGCGCGTGCGCTGCGTGCTCACGCAGGCCGCGCAGCATTTCGTGACCGCGCTGGCCGCCGGCGCGCTGTCCGGGGAACGCGTCCACACGGATCTGTTCGATGCACAGAGCGAATTCGATGTCGGCCATATCCGGCTGGCGCGCGATACCGATCTGATCGTTGTCGCGCCCGCCACCGCCGACCTGCTGGCGAAAATGGCCGGCGGGCACGCCGACGATCTCGCATCTGCCGTGCTGCTCGCGACCGACAAGCCGATTTTGCTGGCGCCGGCGATGAATCCGCGCATGTGGTCTGCCAAAGCTACCCAGCGCAATCTGGCGCAGCTTGGCAACGACGGCGTTCACGTCGTCGGCCCCAATAGCGGCGAGATGGCCGAACGCGGCGAGACCGGTCTCGGCCGCATGGCCGAGCCCACGGAGATTGCAGCAGCCGTCGAGGTAATACTGTGCGTGGCCGGACCGCTTTCGGGCCGGCGCGTACTAGTGACATCGGGGCCGACGCATGAGCCGATTGATCCAGTGCGCTTTATCGCCAATCGCTCCTCCGGCAAGCAGGGGCATGCGATTGCAGCGGCAGCCGCCACGGCCGGCGCCGCGGTGACTCTGGTTTCCGGACCGGTCGAAGTCCCTGACCCGCCAGGCGTCACCGTGGTCAAGGTCGAGACCGCGCAGCAAATGCTGGAGGCGGTCGAAAGGTCGCTGCCCGCCGACGTTGCCGTGTTCGCGGCCGCCGTCGCAGATTGGCGCGTCGAGCGGGCGAGCGGCAGCAAGATCAAAAAGCAGGAAGGCCGGCCGCAACAGCTCGGCTTGATCGAGAACCCCGACATCCTGGCGACAATTGCGCACCGCAAGTCTGGCCGGCCGTTGCTGGTCATCGGCTTTGCCGCCGAGACCGACGACGTGATCGCCAACGCCAAGGCGAAGCTGGGCCGCAAGGGCAGCGACTGGATTTTGGCCAACGACGTGTCGCCCGAGACCGGCATCATGGGCGGCGACAGCAACACCGTTCATCTGGTCACCGCCGCGGGCGTTGAATCGTGGCCGCCGCAATCGAAGGACGATGTGGCGAAGACCCTGATCGAACGTATCGTCAGCGCCCTGAAGGAGGCGCGGACGTGAGCGGCAACGAACCGCCAGTCGAAGTGACCGTCATGCGGTTGCCTCACGCGGCCGATCTGCTGCTGCCCGCGTATCAAAGCGCGCTGGCCGCCGGGCTCGATCTCGTTGCCGCGGTGGCGGCCGATTCGCCGCTCGACATTGCGCCTGGCGGACGCGCCATGATTCCGACTGGGATTGTCATCGCGTTACCGCCCGGCAGCGAAGGTCAGGTCCGGCCGCGCTCGGGCCTTGCCATTCGCCACGGCATCACGGTGCTCAACACGCCCGGAACCATTGACGCCGACTATCGCGGCGAAATCCAGGTCATTCTAATCAATCTCGGCGCCGAATCATTTCGGGTCAGCCGCGGCATGCGTATCGCCCAGTTGGTCGTCGCCAGTGTCCAGCATGCCAGGCTGACCGAGGCGCAAAGTTTAGAGGCCACAGAGCGCGGCGCGGGCGGCATGGGTTCGACCGGAACCGGCTGAGACGCACCGCCGCCATGCGGTGCGTTGTCGTTCATGATCTGGACTCTTTCGGCGCGAATCCTGTTGAGAGTAAAGTGGTTTGATTCGTGGGGTGTGCGGCCACCCTTTGCTTCCCCGCGGCGGGGGAGGAAGGGTGGGGGACCGGCAACGGCGGGAGCCGGTAAAGGCAAGGGGCATGCCGGAGACGATCCGGACGAGCGGCGATGCGCATCCGCGGCAATGCGGATTCCATACGGCTGATCTGTTTATCGGTCGCGTGCCGGCGGCGTGTCTGCTGACGGCCTCGGTAGCCGTGTGGCCGACATTCGCCCGCGCCAACGATACGGCGCTCGGCACCATCGGACAATTCGATCGGCATGAAATTGCGATCCTGTTGCCGATGATCGGGCTCATTGTTTTTGCCGTCCTCACCGCCATCATGCTGGTGCGGGCGCGCCGGAGGATGGCGCGCCTGGAAAGCGGGTCGCGTGATGAAATAACAGGTTTGCACGACCGGCTCGATCGCGCCAACGCGTTGTTGCTGTCGGAGCGGCAGGTGCTGGTGGACTGGCTGGCCGCGTCGGATCGCCCCAGCATCGAGGGCGATTTCGAACTTCTCGGCATCGCCGAGCCGCATCGGGCGCTGGCGTTTGGCGCCTGGCTCGACGCCAGACAGGCGAGCGAGATGGAGCGCGCGGTCGGCTCGCTGCGCGCGCACGGCGAAGCGTTCGCGACAACGCTGATCACGCTCGCCGGCCATCCGATCGAGGCGCAAGGCCGCGCCATTGGCGGCCGCGCTGTGCTGCGGCTGCGGGACGCGAGCGTGCTGAGCCGCGAACTGGTCCAACTCACCGCGCACCATCGCAATTTAGCGACCGAGATTGCCTCGCTGCGCACACTGATCGAAACGCTGCCGTCGCCGGCCTGGACGCGCGATGCGGCAGGGCGGCTCACTTTCGTCAACTCCGCCTATGCGCGCGCCGTCGAAGCGCGCGATACCGCCGACGCCATCGGCCGGAGTCTGGAGCTGCTCGACAGCGCCGCGCGGGCGACGATCGCGCAGACGCGCACCAATGGGGGCGCATATTCGGGCCGGCTGCCCGCCATCGTCGCCGGCGCGCGCCGCAGCTTCGATGTGCTCGACATCCGCACCGATATCGGCAGCGCCGGCATCGGCATCGACGCCACCGAAGCAGAAACCATGCGAAGCGCGCTGGCGCGCATGCTCGATGCGCACCGCCGAACGCTCGATCACCTGCCGATCGGCGTCGCCATGTTCGATGCCCGCCAGCACCTGACATTCTACAACGCCGCCTATCGCACGCTGTGGAATCTCGATGCCCGTTTTCTCGATCAGCATCCAAGCGACTCGACGTTGATCGATGAGCTGCGAATGACGCGCAAGCTGCCGGAGGAGCCGAATTTCCGCGAATGGAAGGCGCAGCTGCTAGCGGCCTATCGCGCCAACGAGTCGAGGGAGCATGTGTGGCATCTTCCAGACACACGCACGCTGCGCGTCGTCACCATGCCCAATCCGGACGGCGGCGTCACTTACCTGTTCCACGACGTCAGCGAGCGGCTCGAACTTGAGCGGAGCTTTGAAGAACTGAACCGTGTGCAGGGCGAAACGCTGGACAATCTGGCCGAAGGCGTGGCGGTGTTCGCCAGCGACGGCCGGCTGCGGCTGCACAATCCCGCCTTCGCCCGCATGTGGAAGCTTCCCGAGCAGTCGCTGGCCGAGCGGCCGCATATCGAAGCCATCACTGCGCTGAGCCAGCCGCTGCACGGCGGCGACCCGACGTGGCAGGCGCTGCGGGAAGTGGTGACGGCAATCGACAGCCGCAAAGCCATCACCGGGCGGCTGGAACGGCGCGACGGCAGCGTGGTCGACTGCACCACGGTGCCGCTGCCGGGCGGCGCCACACTGGTAACGTTCCACGATGTCACCGACTCGGTGAATGTCGAGCGGGTGCTGCGCGAACGGAACGATGCGCTCGAAGAGGCGGATCGGCTGAAGATCGAATTCGTGCATCACGTGTCATACGAGCTGCGCTCGCCGCTCACCAACATCATCGGTTTCGTGCATCTGCTCGGCGATCCAGCGACCGGTCCGCTGGTGCAGAAGCAGCGCGACTATCTCGAGTACATCACGGTGTCGTCCGACACGCTGCTGGCGCTCATCAACAACATTCTCGATCTGGCGACCGTCGATGCCGGCCGCATGCAGCTCAATCTCGGCCCGGTCGACATCCGCGAGGCCATGCAGGCAGCGGCGGAAGGCGTGCAGGACCGACTGGTGAGCGCCGGACTGACGCTCGACATTCGCGCAGCCGCCGACATCGGCAGCTTCGTGGCTGACGGGCCGCGTTTGCGGCAGATCTTGTTCAATCTTCTGGCCAATGCCGTCAGTTTTTCGCCGGGCGGCGCCACTGTGACGCTTGCGGCCGAGCGGCGCGAGGACGGGGTGACGTTCTCGGTCACCGATAGCGGACCGGGCATCCCGCCCGACGTGCTGGAGAAGGTCTTCAACTGGTTCGAGACGCATCCGCTGGGATCGCATCATCGCGGCCCGGGCATCGGCCTGTCGCTGGTGCGATCGTTCGTCGAGCTGCACGGCGGCACCGTCAGCATCGCCTCAGTGGTCGGCGAGGGCACGACCGTGACTTGCAGGTTCCCGACCGAAACGGCCGCCGCGCGCACGGCGGCCTAGCGCGGCAGCTGTCATACATTGACGTATATCCTACAATGTAGTATGACGGACCATGCCGATCTTTCGCTTAGCCCCCTATTTGCGAGGTATGAGCGAGATGGGTATCGAGCAGATCGGAATGACCGAGATCGAAGCGGAGATCGTTGCCAATCCGAACCACCCACTCATCTCAGGGCTCAAAGGCGTTCGCAAAGCGAGAATTCGGCGCCCTGGGACGGGCAAGCGTGGCGGCGGTCGGGTGATTTATTACGTGGCGCTGGGCTCGGACCGATTTTACATGATGACAGCTTATCCCAAGAGTGAGCGGGATGACCTGTCTACCGAACAGCGCCGGCGAATTCTGCAGGCGCTCGAGAGCATCAAGAAGCCGGGAAGTCACCAATGACGCCAACACGCAAATCGCGTCCCGATTGCCGCCCACGGCTTGCTGCGCCGCCAAGGAAAAATTCGAGTAAGAGAAACGCGCGCGCGGCCGGCAAGGGTTCACATGTTGGCGACGATCTTGTCGAGGCTTTTGAGGAAATGGCCAAGCACCTGCGCGGTGAAATTGAGCTTCAGGCGTACGAGCTTCCTAGCGACGCCGTGAGCCCAACTCAAATAAAGGCCATACGTCTGAAGGTAGCATCGTCGACCAAGGCATTCGAGCGCCTGTTCGGTATCCCAGCGCGGACCATGGAAGCTTACGAGCAGGGACGGAGAAATCCAGACGGCGCCATGCGAGCCCTTTTACGAATTATCGACCGCGAACCGAAAGCTGCGTTGCGGGCGCTGGCAGCATAGTTGCAGTGCAAGTTGGGCCGATGCCGAAACAACCATGAGCGGATCGCCGCGATGCTTCTGACCAGCTTAGGTGGCGCCAGTTACGCCGTGCAGTTGTCGAACGAGTTGGCGACGGTGCGGTTCGCCGCCGATATCGCCTGCGCGCTGGAGCCGGGCGACGTGGTCACATTGTCGGGCGACCTCGGCGCCGGCAAAACCACGTTTGCGCGCGCGCTCATCCGCTACCTGGCCGGCAACGAGGCCATCGAAGTGCCGAGTCCGACCTTCACCCTGTTGCAGAATTACGACTTGCCGCGCTTTCCGCTGGTGCATGCCGATCTCTACCGGCTGTCGGGCGCGGCAGAATTGACGGAGCTCGGACTCGACGACCTTTCGGATAAGACGGTGGTGCTCATCGAGTGGGCCGATCGCGCCGCGGGTTATCTGCCGCCCGACCGGCTCGACATTGCCTTTACGCTTGCCCCCAAGGCCGGCGCCGAGGTGCGCGAGGTGCGCTACACCGGCTATGGCGCTTTCGCCGTACGCACCGAGCGGCTCGGTAAGCTCCGCACATTTCTCGATGGGTCCGGTTATGGCGCGGCCAAGCGCGAACGCATGCAGGGCGACGCCTCGACTCGCATTTTCGAGCGGCTGAAGCTCGGCGATGAAAGCCTGGTGTTGATGAATGCGCCGCCGCAGCCGGACGGTCCGCCGGTGCGCGACGGCAAACCGTACAGCGCTATCGCCCATCTGGCCGAGAATACGATTCCCTACGTGGCGCTGGCGGCGGGATTGCGCGCGCGGGCGGTGTCGGCGCCGGTCATCCACCAAGCCGATACCGATGCTGGACTGATCGTCATGGAGGATCTCGGCGATCAGCGGATCGTGGCCGGCGATCCGCCGGCGCCGATCGAGGAACGCTACCAGGCCGCGCTCGATGTGCTGATCGCGCTGCACCGCCGGCGATTGCCGGGAACATTGGAGGTGGCGCCTGACCGTGAATACCAGCTGCCACGCTACGACATCGACGCGTTCATGATCGAGGTCGAGCTTTTGGTAGACTGGTATCTGCCGTATGCCGGAATGCGCGCCACCGACGATCGGCGCGCTTCGTTCGTGTCGTTGTGGCGCGAGGCATTGGCGCCGGCGCTGGCGGCGCATTCGACCTG
This sequence comes from Xanthobacteraceae bacterium, assembly GCA_049300295.1. Classification (GTDB taxonomy): domain Bacteria; phylum Pseudomonadota; class Alphaproteobacteria; order Rhizobiales; family Xanthobacteraceae; genus BOG-931. The sequence continues at coordinate 8,419 of JBAQJL010000089.1, read as the reverse complement.
GGTGCTGCGCGACTATCATTCGCCCAATCTACTTTGGCTCGGTGATCGGCCGGACGTCGGCCGCATCGGCGTCGTCGATTTTCAGGACGCGGTTCTCGGCCCCGGGGCGTACGACGTCGCTTCGCTGCTGCAGGATGCGCGCGTCGACGTGCCGGAGGCGCTCGAACTCCTGCTGCTCGGCCGCTACGTCCGCGCGCGGCTTGCCGACGACAAGCGCTTCGAAGCGGGCGACTTCGCGCAGCTTTACGCGACGCTTGCGGCGCAGCGCGCCACCAAGGTGCTGGGCATCTTTGCGCGCCTTAACGCGCGCGATGGCAAGCCGCAATACCTGCGCCATATTCCGCGGATATGGCGCTATCTGCAGCGCTCGCTGGCGCACCCGGCCCTGGAATCGCTGCGGGGCTGGTATGCCACCAACGTGCCGGCGCCGTAACGCGGGCATAAAGAGCGGTTGGGGTGGGGGCAGGGCGATGGCTGCGATCAATCAAACATCGATGCCGAAATCGGCCATCGTGCTGGCCGCCGGTCTTGGCACGCGCATGCGACCGTACAACGGCAATATTCCCAAGCCGCTTGTCGCGGTCGGCGGCAAGTCGCTGATCGATTACGCACTCGACCGTCTCGCCGAGGCCGGCGTCGCGCGTGCGGTCGTCAACGTGCACTACATGGCCGAAGTTCTGGAGCGGCATCTGGCACCGCGCATCAAGCCGCAGATCGTTATTTCCGACGAGCGCGGCATGCTGCTCGGCACCGGCGGCGGCATCGCCAATGCGTTGCCGAAATTGGGTGACGCGCCGTTTTTCCTGGTCAATTCCGACACGATGTGGGTCGACGGCGTCAAACCGAATTTTGCGCGGCTCGCCGAGGCGTTCGACTCCGGCGCGATGGACGCGCTGCTTCTGCTCGCGCCGACCACGGGCAGCATCGGCTATCTGGGCAGCGGCGATTACGCGATGCTGCCCGACGGTCGGCTGCAGCGCCGCGCCGGCCGCGAAACGGCGCCGCACGTCTATGCGGGCGCCTCGATCCTGTCGCCGGCGCTATTTGAGGGCGCACCCGCCGGCGAGTTTCCCCTGACGCTCTTATTCGACCGCGCCGGCGAACGTAGCCGGCTATACGGCCTGCCGCTCGAAGGCCGCTGGATGCATATCGGCACGCCGGAAGCGGTCGCCGAGGCCGAAACGGCACTCGCCGCCACGTTGTAGAATCTGCTACGCCCATTTTCCGGGTGCGGTGCGGTACTTAAATGTGCCGCAGCCCCGCAACGTTTCAAATCGAGTGATGCCAGCGCGCGTTTTCACCATCCCGGCGTCGGCGCCATTTTTACCGACGCTGATCGAGGCCCTGATCGGCGGCAAGCTCGGGTTCGCCCCGGCCGCCGATCCGCTGGCGCTTGCGTCGGCGACGCTCTATCTGCCGACCCGCCGTGCCTGCCGTCTGGCGCGCGACGCTTTTCTCGATCGGCTGCGCGGGAACGCGGCAATTCTGCCGCGTATCGTTGCGCTTGGCGACATCGACGAGGACGAAATCGCCTTTGCGGAAGCGGCGACCGGTGGCATCGCCGCCGAGGCGCTGGCGCTGCCGCCCGCACTCGGTGGGCTCGAGCGGCGTCTGCTGTTGACGCAGCTCATCGTCAACTGGGTGAACTCACCTAAGCTGCACGGGCAAAGTGGCACGCCGCTGGTCGCACAGACGCCGGCCGCGGCCTGCGCGCTGGCCGACGATCTGGCGCGGTTGATCGACGACATGACAACCCGCGGCGTGCTGTGGAAGCGGCTCGACGATCTCGTCCCCGATCAGTTCGACGACTATTGGAAATTGACGTTGCGGTTTTTGCAAATCGCAGGCGACAACTGGCCGAAAATCCTCGACGATCTCGGCCAGATCGAGCCCGCCAAGCGGCGCGATGCGCTGATCAAGGCCGAAGCCGCCCGCCTTTCTTCCAAGACCGACGGGCCGGTGATTGCGGCGGGATCGACGGGTTCAATTCCATCGACCGCGGAACTAATTGCGACGATCGCGCATCTGCCACACGGCGCGGTCGTGCTGCCGGGGCTCGACACCGATCTCGACGACGTGTCGTGGCGCCTGATCTCGGGGGATCCGAAGAAGAAGATTGCCGCCGTCCCGGGCCATCCGCAGTTTGCCATGCAGGCGCTGCTGACGCGCATCGGCATATCCCGCAGCGCGGTCGACTCGCTGGCAAAGGCGGATGGCCGTGAAGGTCTCTTGTCCGAAGCGATGCGCCCGGCGATGCAAACCGATGCGTGGTGGGAGCGCGCCCGCGATCTGGTGTTCGCAGCGCAAGCCGATGCCGCGGTTTCGACGGTGACGGTGATCGAGGCCGCCAACGCCGAGGAAGAGGCGCTGTCGATCGCCATAGCGCTTCGCGAAGCCGTGCAGGACGGGAGGACGGCCGCGTTGGTCACGCCGGACCGCGCGCTCGCACGCCGTGTCGCCGCTGCGTTGATGCGCTGGAACATCGCGGTGGAGGATACCGGCGGCGATCCGCTTGCCGAAACACCGGCCGGAATTTTTGCCCGCCTCGCAGCGGAAGCGGCCGTCTCCGGCGTTGAACCGGTAACCTTGCTGGCGCTGCTCAAACATCCGATGCTGCGCCTTGGCGCCGGGGATCAGCGGCACGCCACCAATGTTCTGGAGCGAGCGGTGTTGCGCGGGCCACGGCCAAGCCGTGGCACCGCCGGTCTTATCCGAGCGCTCACAACACTGCGCACGGTCAGGGGTAGTCTGCACCCATCCGACCCGCGCAAAGATCTGAGCGACGGCCAGATCAGGGAAGCCGAGAGTCTCGTGGCGAAACTCGCCGCGGCACTTGAACCGCTGGAAAAACCCGGCGCTGCTTCGCTTCCCTTGAGCGAACTTGCCGCGCGGCATCGCAAACTGCTTGCGATGCTCTCGGAGCACGATGGCGAGCAGGCGGCGTTCATTGGGCCTTCCGGTACGAAACTCGCCGATGTCCTGGACGAACTCGCCGCCAGTCCTTCGGCGGCAAGGCTCGCGGTGTCGTCGTCCGATTACGTCGAGCTATTCACGGCTGTATTGGCCGGCAATGTCGTGCGCCCGCCGTTGCGCGCGGGCCTGCGCGTGCGGATTCTCGGCCTGCTCGAAGCGCGTCTGACCGACAGCGACCGGGTCGTGCTCGGTGGACTGGTCGAAGGCACCTGGCCGCCGGAGAGCCGCACTGACGCCTGGCTCAGCCGACCAATGCGGCTCGACCTCGGACTCGATCTGCCTGAGCGCCGGATTGGGCTTACCGCGCACGACTTCGCGCAATTGCTCGGCGCCCGCGAGGTGTTCCTGACGTTCGCCGCCAAGGTCGCCGGCACGCCGACGGTCCCGTCGCGCTTTATCCAGCGCCTTGCCGCTGTATCAGGCGATCGTTGGCAGCAGACGATCAAGCGCGGTGAGACTTATGTTGCGTGGGCACGAGAACTCGATCACCCGACGGGACCGCCGCAGCCGGAACCGCGGCCGCAGCCGAAGCCGCCGCTGTCGGTGCGCCCGAAGGGACTTTCGGTTACGGAGATCGAGCATTGGCTGCGCGATCCCTACACAATTTACGCCAAACATATCTTGCGGCTGCGGCCGCTCGATCCTGTCGATGCCGAACCCGGCGCAGCGGCGCGCGGCACTTTCATCCACGCCGCTATCGGTGAGTTCGCGCAAGCTTTCAGCAAGAACCTGCCCGCCGATCCGATCGCGGAGTTGCTCGCGCTCGGCCGCAAACATTTTTCCGAAATTGAGGATTATCCCGAGGCGCGAGCGTTCTGGTGGCCGCGATTTGAGCGCATCGCGCGCTGGTTTGCGAACTGGGAAATCGAACGGCGAGGCGGCGTTGCGACGATCGATGCCGAGATCAGAGGTGAGCATGAAATCAAACTGGAGAACGGCAGCTTCCGGCTGCGCGGCATCGCCGACCGCATCGAGTTAGGCAATGACGGGAGCTATACCATCTTCGACTACAAGACCGGATCGGCGCGCACCGAACCGCAGGTGCGCACCGGCCTTGCCCCGCAGCTCACGCTGGAGGCCGCGATTCTTCGCCAGGGCGGCTTCCCCGAAATCGCCGCGCAGTCCTCCGTCGCCTGCGTAGCCTACGTGCTGGTCAAAGGTGGCGAGCCGCCCGGCGAGTCGAAATTCATCGCGTTCAAGGACGGCACGACCGACTCTCAGGCCGATCACGCGTTGCACAAGCTCCGTGAGCTGGCGACCCGTTTCGAGGACGAAAACACGCCCTACCGCTCGCTCGTCCATCCGATGTGGGCGACCCAATACGGCGATTATGATCATCTCGCCCGCGTGCTGGAGTGGACCAGCGCCGGCGAAGAGGACGACGACGGGAGCGGCGAATGAGAACGGCCGACGATATCCCGGCCGTCGTGCGGCAACGGCAAGCCGACGTATCCAATCCCGACATATCGGCGTGGGTGGCCGCCAATGCCGGTTCGGGCAAGACCCATGTGCTGGCACAGCGCGTCATCAATCTTCTTCTGAAAGGCGTCGAGCCGGAAAAGATCCTCTGCATTACCTTCACCAAGGCTGCCGCCGCCAACATGGCGAAACGCGTGTTCGATACACTCGGCGCCTGGACAAAGCTCGATGACGAAAACCTCAACAAGGCGATTGTAGGATCGGGCGTCGCTACTGACGCGACAACACGTACGCTGGCGCGGCGGCTTTTTGCGCGCGCGCTGGAAACGCCCGGCGGCCTGAAAGTTCGGACCATCCACGCGTTCTGTACGCAACTGCTGCATCAGTTTCCGTTCGAAGCCAACGTCGCGGCGCGGTTCTCCGTGCTCGACGACGCCGAACAAACGCAGATGCTCGAATCGCTCACCCTTGCCGTGCTGTTGCAGGGCGCGGAGGCGCCGCAAAGTCTGCTCGGTGAGGCGCTTGCCATTGCGATGACCGCCGGCGCCGACCAGACGTTCCGCGATGTCGTGCGCGGCGCGATCGGGCGGGGCGACACGATCCGCCGCTGGATCGAAAAAAGCGGCGGCAAGGACCAGGCGCTGGCAGCGCTGTCCGGTTCGCTCGGTGTCGATCCGGTCATGACGCTGGCTGACATCGAAGACCGCATCGTACAAGGTCCGATCTTGCCGGCGTCGGAGTGGCAGGCCGTCGCTGAACTCTGTCACGGAAGCTCGGCGAGTGATCAGAAACAGGGCGGGCGGCTTACGCTGGCATCGCGCCAGAGCGGTCGTGAGCAAGTTGAGACCTATCTGAAGGTCTACATCGACAGCAAATTCCTGCCGCGCGCCAACCTTCTCACCCAGCGCTTCGCCAGAAAGCAGCCGGCGCTGGCGCAACGGCTTCTCGACGAACAGAATCGCGTGCTGCCGCTGCGCGAACTGCGCAATGCCGTTGTCTGCCGCAATCGCAGTGCGGCTCTGATGACGGTGGCCTCCGAAGTGCTTGATCGGTACCGATCCGAGAAGCAGCGCCGCGGCCTGGTCGACTACGACGATCTGATCGACAAGGCGCTCGGTTTGCTGCGCAACACCGATGCGCAATGGGTGCATTTCAAACTCGATCTCGGCATCGATCACCTGTTGATCGACGAGGCGCAGGACACCAGCACGAAGCAGTGGGAAATCGTGCAGCGGCTGGTGGCGGAATTCACAGTGGGCGCCGGCGCGCGGCCCGGCGTTCGCACGACCTTCGCGGTCGGCGACGAAAAGCAGTCGATATTCTCGTTCCAGAACGCGGCCCCGCGCGAATTTGCGGCGATGCGCGACTATTTCCGTAAGCGGCACCAGGACAGCGGTTTGGCGTTTGAGTACCGCCAGCTCGAACATTCCTTTCGTTCCTGCGAGAGCGTACTCAACGCCGTCGATCTTGTGTTCAAGGATATCGGCCCGAGTGTCACTTCGGATTCACAGGGCGGCATTCCGCCGCACATCGCGCTGCCCGATGCGCAGCCGGGATTGGTCGAGATCTGGGAGACGATCAAGCCGGAGAAGCGCGAGCCGATCGAAGGCTGGGACGCGCCCTTCGACACCGTGAGCGAGGTCAGCCCGCGCGTGCAGCTGGCGCGCCGCATCGCCCGCACCGTGCGGCGGCTGATTGATGCGCGCGAGCCGGTAGGACTCGACCGCCGGCCGGCGCGCTACGGTGATGTCATGGTGCTGGTGCGCCAGCGCGGCTCGCTGTTCGAGGCGATCATTCGCGCGCTCAAGAATGAACACGTCGAAGTCGCCGGCGCCGATCGACTGGTGCTCACCGAGCACATCGCGGTGATGGACCTGATGGCGCTGGCCGATGCGTTGCTGCTGCCGCACGACGATCTTGCGCTTGCGAGCGTGTTGCGCAGCCCGCTGTTCGGCTTCAGCGATCAGGAGTTGTTTGATATCGCCGCGGACCGCGGCCGCAAGACTTTGCGCACAGCGCTCGCGGAACATTCCGGCGGGAGATTCACTGAAGCCAATGCGCGGCTTGAGGCGTTGGCTTTTGCGGCGCGGCGTCAGACGCCGTTTGTGTTCTTCGCCCGCGTGCTGGGCGCCGATGGCGGACGGCGGCGCTTCCTGGCGCGGCTTGGTCTCGAAGCCAATGATGCGCTGGACGAATTCCTCAATCTTGCGCTGGACTACGAGCGACACGAAGCCCCGTCGCTGCAAGGCTTCCTGGCCTGGATCCGCGAGGCGCGCGCCGAGGTCAAACGCGACATGGAAATCAAGCGCGACGAGGTTCGCGTGATGACGGTCCATGGCGCCAAGGGACTTGAGGCGCCGATCGTCATTCTTGCGGACACCATAACGCCGCCGGCGGGACCGCGGCCGCCGCGCCTGCTCACACTTGCCGACGGTCCCCTGATCTGGGTCGGGCGCAAGGCCGACGACGTTCCGCCGGTGCAGGCGGCGCGGCAGGTCGCGGTGCGCGACGCGGAGGATGAATACCGGCGCCTGCTTTATGTGGCGATGACGCGCGCCGCCGACCGGCTGATTGTCTGCGGCGCGGAGGGCGTACGCGGCCGGCCATCAGGCTGCTGGTACGATCTGGTGCGCGAGCCGCTTGAGGGATTGCTCATTGAGGAACAGGACGACGGCGAAACAATCTTGTGCTTTCGCAAGTCGGCCATTGAACGGGCTCCCCGTCAGCCGACGGCAGAGCAAGAGTCCAGGCCGGAACGGCCTGCGCTGCCGACTTGGCTGCGCGAACTCGCACCTGCACAGCCGAGGCTTCCTGTGCCGTTGTCGCCTTCATTGGCGTTTGACGAAGAGATCGTGCGCAGCGCGCCCGCGGGCGGCTCGGCGATGGATCGGCAGAAGGCGCTCGCGCGCGGCCGTCTGGTGCATCGGCTGCTGCAATCGCTGCCCGACATTCCGCCGGAGCGGCGCCAGGATGCTGCCGAGCGCTACCTGGCAAAGGCCGGGGGCGATTTTTCAGCTGCGGACCAGGAAGAGATCGTGTGCCAGGTCCTCGCCATTCTCGAGGACGCGAGTTTCGCGCCATTGTTCGCCGCAGGCAGCCGGGCGGAACTGCCGATCGTTGGGCATATTCCAAGCGCCGGTAACGAGCCGGTCGCCGTTTCAGGCCAAGTGGATCGTCTCGTGGTTTCGAACGATGGCGTGCTGATCGCTGACTACAAGAGCGATCGTGCCGTTCCGACCGATCTTAGTGCGGTTGAGAGTTACGTCGCTCAGCTTGGCTTGTACCGGGCCGTGCTGTCGCGCCTCTATCCCGGCAAGCGGGTGCGCGCCGCGCTTGTCTTTACCAGCGGGCCTCGCCTGATCGAATTGCCTGAAGCCGCCATGGACGCGGCCGTTGCCAAAGTCCTGACGGGGGCCTGTAACGCTCCGGTGAAGGTCCCTTGACGCCCGGGGGGCCCGTTCATACGTTTGATCCTCAGCTTTCGACGATTCTTCCAGACGAGGGTATTGTGATGGTCGACAAGGTAACGGATGCAACGTTCGACAAGGACGTGATCAAAGCCGACGGGCCCGTGGTTGTTGACTTCTGGGCCGAGTGGTGCGGCCCTTGCAAGATGATCGCGCCGGCGCTCGAAGAGATTTCCAAGTCGCTCGACGGCAAGGTCAAGATCGTCAAGCTCAATGTCGACGAGAATCCCGGCACGGCGTCCAAGTACGGCATCATGTCGATCCCGACCTTGATGCTGTTCAAGGACGGCCAGCTGGCGTCGCGGCAGGTCGGCGCCGCGCCCAAGCAGAAGCTCGAGCAATGGATCACCGGCGCGGTGTGATCCGCGGCTGATTGTTGATCTTTTGTCGCTGTGGCCGGACCTGTCCGGCCATTTGCGTTTTCGGCGCGAGTTTAGTCGACCGTGAAATATGCTGAAGCGGCTGATTGGTGGGGGAAATCGAGCGGTTTTTGGCGATAGGATTTGCCGGAAATTGGGGCTTTGGGACCGATTTTCTTGCGAATTCGAATTGGGGATTCC